>CAYSOT010000023.1:0-1532 GCA_964432765.1 uncultured Candidatus Saccharibacteria bacterium | reverse complement strand
GGGAGGAGGTGGCCAAGCTCAAGATGGGGCGCGACATCTTGAAAATAGGTCGCGGCCTACTTCGCGAAGGAGTCGATGTGAGGTTCGGCGCCGTAGCGAAACACCGGGGGCCCTGACCGGTCAATCTGATGTGGGGGGCGCTCGGTGTCTCGCGAGGCGGCTTCTACGCCTGGCTCACACGCCCCAGGAGCCAGCGTAGCCTCAGCGACGAGGTGCTGGGCGCGCTCCGTGTGTGGCACGACGTGTTGGTGCAAGGCCAGACCTGTGGACTGCGATGCCCGCAAGCGTCGTGCTTCGATTCTCGGCCGAAACCCGACCGGGCGCTTCCGGACCTCCAAACCGCGGATCTGGAGCGGCCCGATCCAGATAGCGGCCATCCGTACGAAGCGGCATCCTCCGGGCTAAGTGCTACTTGGGCCGGGGGATTCAAATATGTCATCAGCTGCAACTTTTCGTGTCGTATTATTTTGTCATGCGCGTAGTTCGCGTTCTTAAACAGTAATTTGCAGACCACACAATCCGACCCCCGATGTTATGCAGAAAAACTGCATCCATAAAACAAACTCATGTATTTAGGGATCTACTATGACCGCCTTCGATGCCGCGCTTGTCGCGGCCTTTAAGAATGTTCTTAATAACCCTCCACCGGCCGGACGGCAAAAGGAACAGGTGGTTCAAGACTATCTCGAACAGCATACTGAACTCATACCGACGCCAAATAGATTAAATCACCATCTTCACTTTCAGTCGGTTGTATCGAAATTCCCGCTAGGCACCGAGCTCACAACAGACTACCTCTATATTACGAAGAGTTCAGATACATGGCGAATTACCCTAGTCGAGCTCGAAAGTCCCGACAAATCAATTTTTACTGCCGACACGAGAAAGACGACAACTTCCGCTGAGTTCAATGCTGCCCTAAACCAAGTAAGAAGCTGGAAGCATTTTCTCGCTGACAATAAGGACGAAGTACTGCGGCGCCTGGAACCGCTCCTTCGGCCAGTGAACATGCGGTGTAACCCTGTCGAGTTTCATTACCAGCTAATCATCGGAAGATCGGTTGACAAGAATCTCACCCCGGAGCGAAAAAAGCACATTCGCGGTCTGATTGACGAGACCAAGATCCAAATAATGACATTCGACCAGATAATTGACTGGTACACCAACGATCAGAAATATAAAAAGCTGATAATTAAGTTGGCGGCAAACCAATTCGCATTCAAGTATATGCACTTCTTGCCATCGCAGATACTTTCGTACGTTGGTCCAGATCGTCTGTTCCTATCGCAAGAAGAGATTAATCTGCTGAAGGCTGACGGATATGAGATGGACAAATGGAGCAAAGGCGAATTGCTCACGTACAACTCGAAGTACACAAATTCAACGTGGGAGGAAGAACTGCGGAATGGTTCTTTGCTACCACCGCTTCGAAAGGCATAACAAACCGTTCCGTCGGGCGACCTTCGGTCGCCGATGAACTCCGACGTGGAACGACAGCTTTTGTCAACGCTCAACGGCAACAATGGGTCGGG
>CAYSOT010000022.1:0-2594 GCA_964432765.1 uncultured Candidatus Saccharibacteria bacterium | reverse complement strand
AGCCAGCCGACTACTCGCTTCCGCTCCGCATCGTACTGCCACAAGACCTCGGCAATCCGCTCGCCAAGCTCTCGCTCTGCTGCCGAACGTTCAAACAAGTCGCTGTCTTGTGAAACCGTGCCGTCGCTTCGTTCTGTTAGCTCTTCTGCACTCGCGCCAGTCTGAGTGGCAACATCGGCTGTAAAATCACGAAGGTCGATTGGCTGATCAGGTGCACTCATTCTGCTATCCTTCTGCGACGCGCCGCCTCTTCTGAAAACCTCACGGGCACGGCCGTGCGTACTCCGGTAACTGTACCGGTAGTTCGTTCGTCTGTGTCCCAGTGCAAGTCTGAAATATTGAAGTCGAGTGCGCTACTTTGTCCCGATCGGGTCATAAAAAGAACCCCGTCTCGCTCATCATTTGGCCGCACACCAAGTAGCGTTGTTTCGAATTTCATATCAAGTAAACGCCCGGTATCGAGCGTGTATTGCATACTAAGCGCCACATACGCTTCGGGCGTTAGTCCTACCTCTCCGCGCATTTTTCCACGACCGAGCACGGATTCGACCCACTTTCCCCCGCGCCTCGCCGTAATGATTGGCGCTTTGCCAACATGAAGTGTTGCTGTCTCATCGAGCGGTACGTTTTCACGGTTTTCTTCCTCGATATCCTGAACAAGATACACGCGCCAGGCAAGGTGTGCGCCTTGGCTTCGCAACCGCTGTTTTTTCGATCGAGGTTTTTTCGAGAACTCATCCACGTAGCCGACATCTTGCATGCGTGCCATATTCTCCACCCCCACCATTGAAAGAGATAGCCCTCCATTTGCATAACACGAAACATCGAGCGCATTCTTCTTGCCTTGTCGCATAAGCTCATCGTTCGCTCCGCTCAATAAGGCAGATAATTCTGCACCCTCAGGAACAATCAGCAGTCGCGTAAACCCTTGCTCAAATTTTGCCGCATAAAATTCCTGATTTTCACGCAATGCTATTTCAATGTCGTCCCACTCGGGAATTGGATACAGTTCACCGTCTCCTGCCACCGGACGCAGTGCATGCTGCCCGGGAATCCATTCGAGATCGGCACTAAACCAACTCAGTAGCCTCATTCGCTCTGGCGTGTATTGCTCACCAAGCGCGTGGATAACTTCTTCCCTGCGCAGTTCGGTTCGCTCCTCTCGCGCTGCTGCTTGTAACAATACGTCTTCACGAGCTTCAGTACCGCCACGCCGCGTCAGTTCTTCCGCAGAACCGCCAATGCGCTGCGCAACATCAGCCGTAAAATCACCGAGTTCGATTGGACCATCCGGCCTGTTCATTACGAACCACCATCTTCACTTAGTGGCATACGAATTGGAACTGCCGTGCGAACTCCGTCAACTACATACTGTCTGTCTCCTGGGGCATGTAGGTGTCCGTCCGAAATACTAAAGCCTAATTTATGGGAACCAGAACGCCGCGACATATACGGCATTCCAAGACTTTCGTCATGTGCCCTTATGCCAAAGAGCGCGGTAGTTCCATCCGTATCAAGCAGATCATCATGCTCAAGTAAATATTGCATACTCAATGCGATGTACGACTCGGGAGTAAGTCCCACTTCTCCTTCGGTTAGATCAGTGCCGAGTATCGACCAATCATATGTTTCGCCACGCTGTGTCACAACCATCACGGTCTGGCTAGGCATAATCAATGCTTTTTCGGTGGCCAGCGGATTTCGCAACTCTCTTTCGGCAGTATCCTGAACCAGATACGCCCGCCACGCCGCATCACGACCCTTCGTCTGAATTCGTTCTTCTTTTGTCTGCAGCTCGTCTGTGTTTTCATCAACAACATACCCCCAGAGATCTGCCCGGGCCATGTGGTCTAGAGAAAACCTTATCTGCTCATATCCGGCAGCGTCGCTATACTCAGATCCCAGCACACCTCCGCGCGCTAATTTAGATACCGTCCGAGTATAGGCATCGAGCATCCACGCCAGGTGGCCACCCTCTGGAACAATCAGTAAACGTGTAAATCCTTGGCGGATCTTTTCTGCATATAACTCCGGGTTTTCCGCCAGCGCATCACGAATCTCTTCTACAGACGGAGGTGCAAACCCTTCTCGTTCCCCCGCGATGGGATTCAATACACCACCTTCCGGATCCCAATCCTGATTACCGCCAAACCATCTAAAAAGTCGCTTCAACTCGTCTGGGTACTGCGAGGTAATTCCTTCGAGGGCTTCTCTTTCTGCCTGCAGTTCATACTCTGGACGATGCCGCACGGCCGTCCACAATGCATCCTCAGAGGGATCGGTGCTTGCGCGTCTCGTCAGCGCTTCTTCTGATTCGCTCGTTCGCGCTGCCACATCAGCTGTAAATTCGCTGAGATCAATCGGTTTGTCGCCGGGTCCTGCCATCATGACTCCAACCCAATCGGCACACACCGCGGTGCAAATCCAGACTGCTTAAGGCGCTCTTGAACTTTTCGTGAACTAGAAGCCGTCGAAGTAAGCGTTACTTTGTATTTCTGATCTATTAGTTCGGCACATAAAATTGCCGTGTTGTTATCAAGCGTAGTGACATGATCAGGAAAGATTGCTATCCGACCAGGCGGCAGTATTCTCTG
>CAYSOT010000021.1:0-3553 GCA_964432765.1 uncultured Candidatus Saccharibacteria bacterium | reverse complement strand
GCTCCGGGACTAGGATTCGAACCTAGGTTGCCAGGGCCAGAACCTGGTGTCCTACCACTAGACGATCCCGGAATAGCGGACGTCCGCTCTCCTAAGTCTACGGGGTGATCCACTCCCGCTCAAGCAGCAGTAACCTGAGCAATCAACTCAGGAATCAACTCATCAAGCGACCCAACCTGGGCGTCAGCAATTGAATAGTCAACGTTGAAATTAGGGTGAGAATCGAACGCAATCACCTTGAGACCGACTCGTTTTCCAGAAATCACGCCGTTTCGCGAATCTTCAATCAAGACGATTCGTTCTGGTGGCGTCGTCAATTCGGCCGCGACGTGCACGAGCATGTCGTCGAATGTTTCCCCATCATTGAGATCTGCCGTGGAAAGGACAACGGAAACGTTCTCTGTAAGACCAACACGCTCTATGAATTGGCTCACGATACCGTCTTCGTGCTGCGACACAACACCAACCGAGAAATCTTCGCTGAGACGCTTCACTGCTTCAATGGCTCCTGGCATTGGCTTGAGTGCGTTTGCTGCAACGCGGAATCGTTCGTCTTTCACCGCCGCCAACTCCCCTGGCGAAATCGCTGGATCTGAGTTTTCAACTAATCTCTGGGCGCTTTGCATGGTTGAGAGTCCAAGCACTCTAACAAGCGCATCGTCATCGACACTGCTTCCGAATTCTGCCAGCGCTTCACGCCACGCCGCGGCGTGCTGTTCCCACGAATCAACGAGCACTCCATAGAAATCAAAAACGATTGCGCGTTTTACTGCCATCAAGCCCTCGCGTATCCTGATGATTTCCTGACAGCAATAATAGTTGCCTTAGTGATCCCAAGGAGTGGGGTTGCCAGCAATGCTCCGGCAATTCCGGCCAGCTTCACGCCGATCAATACTGCGAAGAGGACGAGAAGTGGGTGAAGCTCTAGGGCTTTTCCAACAATACGGGGGTAGAGCAGCTTATCCGAAACTTCGTTCAGGATGAAGTAGAACAACATAATAAATGGAATCAGGATCGGGTGAACAAATGCGGCAACTAAAATCGGTGCAGCGACTCCGAGCAATGCACCTATGACCGGAACGAGTGAGGTAATACCTGCAAACACACCGATCAAGACAGCATACGGCAGTCCGATAATCGTGGCGAATAAACTTACAACGGTTCCGATAATCACCGAAAGCAGTAAATGGCCCCGCACAAAACTGCTAATAATGCGGTCGTAATCCGATGCGAGTTTTCGCACCATCCGCTGACGACTCTTTGGAAAGACTGCGATTACTCCGTCCGCCAGTTGTTTTCCACCGAGCAAGAAGTAGAGTGTTACGAATAAGACGAAGAATATTGTTGACACAGTCCCGAAGATTGTGGCTAGAATGGATCCGCTTTTCGAAGCGACGTCCGTTCCAGTTTCTTGGGCCCGCTTGGTAAGCTCATTCGCCTGCTCTCGAACGTCGACGGTAATTCCTCTCCGCTGCAGTTCGCCCTCAAGCTTCGGGATGGAGTCTTGAAACTGCGCAGCATACTTCGGATAGTCTTTTGCCAGCTGCTCTACTTCCTTGGCTAGCGGAACGCTTACTAGCGTGACTATTCCGGCAAGGGTCGCAAACAGAAGAAGGTAGACAAGTAATACTGCCAACCCTCGCGGTACATAACGCCAGCGATCTAGAAAGTTGACGATCGGCAGCAGCGCATATGTTAGCAGTACGGCGAAGGCAAAGATTAGGGCTACTTCCGCGAATCGAGAAACGACGTTACCGGCGAAGTAAAAAATGACGCCGGTGGCAATAATGATTAGCTCGACAACGAGCAGGCGAGGAAGTTGGATATTCATCGTGGTTCAGTATAGCGCGTATGCGCAAGAGATTGCTCGCTCTAACATTGACGGGAACCTCAAAAGAGCGTAGAATTGGCTAATTTCTCTCAACATAAATACGCCCAATGAATACGCACCACAGCCTAGCAATCGCACCTAACCTATGCCACGATGGGACTAGATACGGCTGTCCTGCACATTCAAAACCAACAAGGGGGCGCGCATGAGCGTACTCGTCTTTTGTGTCTTGCTGATCACTGGCCGCATGCCGGCGATCGGTTACGCCGAGGACCAGGGTTACGCCATGCTGATGGCGTTTCTGATCGTCGGTGCCTTCGGGCTCATCGAAATGCTGTTTGTGCTCGGCCTCGCCAAGCGCTTGCAGCGGTACGCGCCGGTAGAGCAGCGTCTCGGGCGACTGCTTGGGCCGAGTAGTCGCGACTGGGTCAACCAGCTCGCGACCGGCTCGCGTCCTTATGTGGGCCTGGCCGCGATAGCGGGACTGCCAGCCTTTGGTGGTCTCTGGGTCGCTCTGGCGCTCAGTCTCAAGCTTGGCCTGGGACTCAAGCGAGCACTGGCCCTGCTGAGTTTCTCCAACGCGGTCTGGTTCGAGATCTACCGCACTGCGCTCGGCGCCTACGCCTGGTACATCGCCGGTTCGCTGCTCCTCTTCGCCTTGGCAACTCTTGCCTGGAGCAATCTGAACAAGCAGCCCTCCGTCGAACAACTACCTGCCTGACACCGATCAGCCTCAACGATCGGTCGAAGAACGACCACCCGATACAACAAACGTACCGGGTGGTTTTTCTTTGCGCGGTTATAAGCTGTTTCCGTAGCGCGATGGTTTCTTTATAATCTTTCAGGTACGGGTGCGTAGCTCAACGGCAGAGCAGTTGCCTCTTAAGCAATTGGTTGGAGGTTCGAATCCTCCCGCACCCACAGATTCCCGGCCCACAAAAAAGTGGGCGGGAACAGTGAGTGGTGGTCAGTGTTCCCGCCCGGGTGCTGCTACGACGTGACGAGGGGGTACCAGATGGGGTACGTGAGGAGGATGACGAGGAGGACGATGGCGGTGATGGCGGAAATGACGAGGTAGACAGAGACGACCTTGTCGCCGAAACTCTGCTGACCACGCGCCGCACCTTGCCGTTCCTTGGCCGCCTCTGCGATCTGTCTCCCGGTGGAGTATCGCACTCCTGGACCGAAATCCCCCAGGTTTTCATCGCGCGGTTTCGGCGCGTGCCGTCTCATGGCTTACTCCTGGATCGATGTAAACGTACAGCGAGCCAGTTTATCACTGAGGATTCTGCGAGGCAATATAATTACGACACTTGATACAGTCCCACTGTCCCACGGTAAGATGTGGGTATGAATACTGACCCTTGGCAAGAGAAGCTGACACCTGAGCAGTACCGAGTTATGCGAGAGGGAGATACGGAAGCTCCAAATTCTGGATCGCTCGTGAAGAATACGGCCACTGGAGACTACTACTGTGCCGCTTGCGGAGAGAAGTTGTTTGAGAGCAGTACAAAATTTGAATCAACTACACCGGGCTTAATCGGCTGGCCCGCATTTTCGGAAGTGGTCTCAAACGAGAGTGTTGTGCTGAAAGAAGACACGAGCCTTGGCATGCGTCGGACAGAAGTAACATGTCGAAAGTGCGGCAGCCATCTTGGACACCTGTTCGAAGACCCAAGCTCACCAAACGGACAGCATTACTGTATCAACTCCGTTGCGCTC
>CAYSOT010000020.1:0-5191 GCA_964432765.1 uncultured Candidatus Saccharibacteria bacterium | reverse complement strand
ACCTTGACGTGCTCAAGCGGCGTAAGGTCGTTAGCGCTAACAAAGTAGTCAGGTACTTCCTCTCCTGGGTGCTCATCAATCCACTGCTTATAGAGCTCGTGATAGAGAATGTGTTCACCGGTACGGTCTTTTCGCTTCATTGCGAAATCGTAAACAGGTTCAATCCCTGAGCTTGTGCCAGAAAGTAGTGACGTGGTTCCGGTCGGCGCCTGGGTTAGCACGACGGCATTACGGATACCGGTCTTACGAATTTTCGCCTGGGTCTCTTTCGGTAGGCGTTTAATGAACCACCCTTGCGAGTACTTCTCTGCATCCCACATTGGGAACGGTCCCTTTTCCTTGGCAAGCTCTGCGGATTCATCGTAGGCGGCGTCACGGATAGTTTTGTAGATCCGTTCAATCACCGGCAATGACTCATCTGATCCATAACGAACCTTCATTTTGATTAACGCATCACCAAGTCCCATTGTGCCGAGTCCGGTACGGCGCGTACCCATCTGCTGCTCTTCGTTTTCCTTGAAGAAGTAGTAATTCGCGTCAACCACATTATCGAGCATGCGCACTGCGGTTCGAGCGTGATCGGCGAGCATGTCGTAGTTCATTTCCCCATCTTCGACGAAGTTGGAAAGATTAAGGGCACCAAGATTACACACTGCCCAGGCACCGAGTGGTTGCTCCCCACATGGATTAGTCGAGATTAACTTCTCGTAGTACCAGGTATTGCTTCGCTTGTTGGAACGTTCCATGAAATGAAGACCTGGCTCAGCCGATGCCCATGCTGATTCGCAAATCTTGTCCCAAAGCTCCTTGGCCTTAACCGTTTTGTAGTGCTCGCCTTTCCAGGAAAGTTCCCAGTCAGCATCATTCTTCACTGCTTCCATGAACTTATCTGAGATACAGACAGAAAGATTCGCACCGAGCAGTCTACCCTGGTCCGTTTTGACAGTAATAAACTCTTCAACGTCTGGGTGCGTGTCATCAATCATCAGCATCAGCGCACCACGACGTGAACCGCCCTGCTGAATAACCTGATGAGTTGCTACCGAGTACAGCTCGCCCCATGGAATTGGCCCCGAGGAGGTGCCGTTCACGGTTTTGATATAGGATCCTTTCGGTCTCAGTGAGCTTAAGTTGACACCAACACCACCCGCGCGGCACATAATTTCGGTCATGACTTTAAGATTGTCGAGAATTCCTCCGCGTGAATCTTCTGGTGACGGGATGACGAAACAGTTGTAGTACGTCACTTTGTGACCAGTACCGGCAGCAGAAAGAATTCGACCCGCTGGAACGAACTTAAAGTTGTCGAGTGCTTCAGCGAACTTTTGCTCCCAGTGCGCCTGCGTATCTTTCTTTTCTATCTTTGAAAGCGCTTTGGCCACACGCGCCCACATTTGCTCAGGAACATCCTCCATTGCCTGACCGTTTTCATTCTTCCAGGCATAACGGTCGAGGAAAACCTTCTTCCGGATACCTTCTAGCTTAGTGCCTCCCTTAACTGAGATTGGCTTTCCGACTGACACGTCGGGGACTGTTCTGCGCGGTTGCGCGCTTGTCTTTGGCATGCGCCTCCTGTGTTATTAGGTTTTAGTTGTTGTAGACGATTTCATGGTCTTGGCCACTTCACGTTGAAGCTCGCCAAGGTCTTCAAAAGAACGATACACACTTGCAAAACGGATATATGCGATGTCGTCGAGTTCTTTCAGGCGCTGCATGACGATTTCGCCAATTCTGTCACTGTGAATTTCTGATTCACCGGTATTGCGTAGATCATGTTCGACCTGGGTTATTAAGGCCTCAACTTCTGCATCTGGAACCGGGCGCTTCTCAACCGCTCGCCAAATACCGCGCGTAAGCTTGCTCCGGTCATACACCTCACGCCTGCCGTCCTTTTTAACGACGCGCATATCAGGGACTCCGATTCTTTCGTATGTCGTAAAGCGATATCCGCACGATTCACATTCACGGCGACGCCTAATAGCAGGCTCAGTCTCGGCATTGCGCGAGTCAATAACCTTGAGTGCATCTGAGTGGCATTGTGGGCAGTTCATTGTGCTCTATTAAGTAAAAAAATAAGTGTTTTACGGTTGTGGCGCAGAACCACAATATGTTGTGTGCCTAACTATCATGCGTAGCCTATGTTGTGGCTGTCAAGGGTTTTAGCAATTTTTCTTTTTCGTGCAGATTCATTGTCCAAACTGAACAAAATCCCCCCGCACTATTTCGTGCTTAATTGAACAATCGTTCTAAAATCTGTTTCAATTCTGAACAAAAACGAGGGCACAGAGTGCCCTCGTTAGTTCATCTTCATGTACTGCTACTGCATCTTGCGGCGGATGAACGCCGGGACATCCCACTCGGAATCGTCTTCTTTGTCATCGGAAAGAGGTGTCCTTACTGGGTCGACTGGGGTTTCTGGAGTTGTAGTTTGCTCACGTCGAGGAACGCTGGCCTGTTGACTACTGAAGCCTGTAGCAATGACGGTAATCTTAATTTCACCAGCTAGCTCTTCGTCGATCACAGCTCCGAAGATGATATTGGCATCTGGATCCGCAGCGTCGGTAATAACCTTCGCAGCTTCATCGATCTCATGCATTGTAAGGTCGTTGCCGCCAGTAATGTTGAAGAGAACGCCCTTGGCACCATCGATTGATAGCTCAAGAAGCGGTGAATCAATTGCTGACGTAGAAGCCTCAATTGCTCGGTTCTCCCCTGTGCCGTGACCAATACCCATCAATGCCGAACCGGCATTAGCCATGATCGACTTTACGTCTGCGAAATCAACGTTGATCATACCGTGCTGAGTAATAAGGTCTGAGATACCCTGAACACCCTGACGTAAGACGTCGTCAACAACTGTGAACGCGTCGACCATTGAGGTTTTTTTATCGACAACTTGGAGTAAGCGGTCGTTTGGAATTGTAATCAGCGTGTCCACTCGCGTGGAGAGTTCTTCTACGCCGGTTTCGGCGACACGGCGCCTACGCTGTCCTTCAAAGGCAAACGGTTTAGTGATTACGCCAACCGTTAGCGCTCCTACTTCACGAGCTATATCCGCAACTAGTGGGCCCGCACCGGTTCCAGTACCTCCACCAGCTCCGTATGTAACGAAAATCATGTCGGCTCCTCTGAGCGCTTCGGCAATTTCGCCACGATCCTCTTCAGCAGCCTTGCGGCCTAGTTCAGGATCCGCTCCGGCGCCGAGTCCGCGCGTTGTCTCCTTACCAATATGAATCTTCGTCGGTGCATCTGAGTTGTGCAGTGCTTGCGCATCCGAGTTGATCACGATGAATTCTATGCCGCGCAAATGTGAACGCAACATACGATTGACCGCTGACGTTCCGGATCCGCCAACACCGACCACCTTGATACGAGCAAAAGTCTCGATTTCTGGCTTAACTTCCATATTAAAGCTACCTCCGTTTTATGGAATCCAGCCGTCTACGGCAGGAAATTCTTTACAACGGATTTAACTTTATCAATGTAACGACCGCCTGGCAAGTTACTGAATAGACTATTTGTTCGATGGCTCTCAGAGTTTTCCATTCCCCAGACTACAAGCCCTACTGATGTTGCAAAAGACGGATCGTCAACTTTGTCTACCATCCCACCAAACTCACGCGGGAAGCCTACTTGCGTAGGAAGTCCGAGAAAGTCTTTAGTCGCATCGACAATACCTGGGAGCTTCGAGGTTCCTCCAGTTAAAACTACACCGGCTGGCAGCTTCCCATCCCTGTCGATTTTGCGGAGTTCTTTACGAACAAGCGTTAGTATTTCCAAAACCCGCGCTTCCGTGATTTCGGCTATGAGTCGTCTTGATACCTTTTGCGATTCGCCATGAGTGAGTGAGGCTAGGTCTATCTCTTCCTTTTCGCGCACTTCCTTGGGAATAGCGTGGGCGTATTCCAGCTTTACCCGCTCGGCAATATCCGTATCCGTCCGAAGACCAATCGCAATGTCGTTACTGATGTGGCCGCCACCAATCGGGATAACCGCAGAGTGAAGCACGTCACCTTCTTCATAGACGGCTACATCTGTCACTCCAGCGCCAATATCAATCACTACGGCCCCAAGTTCGCGCTGTCGCTTTGTAAGTACACCGGATCCAGCTGCCAGACCACTGTAAACCAGCTCGTCTACATCGATACCGGCCTGATAAACGCATTTCGTTAAGTTCTTAATACTTGGGGTGCTAGCCGAAATAACATGCGCTTCTACCTCGAGCCGAATTCCATTCATACCAATAGCGTCTTTAATCCCCTCTTGCCCATCAACGATGAACTCTCTTGGAATAACGTGAATAATTTCTTTATTTGGAGGCACTGCTACGGCCTTAGCAGCTTCAACAGCTCGGTTTGTGTCTTCCCGACCTATTTCTGAGTCGGCCCTTGAAACAGCAACGACACCTCGTGAATTTTCTGACTCAATGTGGTTACCTGAGACATTCACAAAGGCCGTCGATACAGGCATCCCAGAGACGCGCTCTGCTTCTTCAATCGAACTAGAAATTGCCTTTACAGTTTCGTCTACATCAACGACGTTCGCGCGGCGTATCCCGGCCGACGGCGCGACGCCCACACCGATAATATCGAGTGACTCTGCTTCCTCCGACAATTGAACCATGGTTGTACGGACAAACTGCGTGCCTATGTCCAGCCCAACTATTATTGAATCACGCGCCATAAATGATTTTTACCTCGTGGTTCTTTGTTTTTTTCACTATACCGCGGAACCAAAGAGTGCCGCAACAAGCCTCGGTAAGATAATCAGAATTCCAACGAATACCGCTACCCCTGCAGATAAAAGAACAGCACCAGCAAGCGCATCCTTAATGCGGCGAACCGCCTCGTGGTGCGCTGGATGCAAAATATCTAGAAAGTCTTCGATGATTGTATTTATTACTTCAGCGGTAATAACCAATCCAATTGCTAGCAGAAGAATTGCGCACTCCGCCGCAGGAATCTGAAGCCAGAGGGCTGCTGCTAGAACCAGAGCTGAGACAAAAAAGTGAATCTTAACGTTCTGTTCGGTTCGCAGAACATGCCAGAGACCCCGTGCCGCGTAGCGGAACGAGGATGGAATCTTGCGATATGAGAAGTCTTTAACCATTACTCTTTAGGATACGCCGTGTTTTTACTTCCATCACCTCTAACTGCTTGGGAGTTGTGTCTTCATAACCAAGTAAGTGAAG
>CAYSOT010000019.1:3850-5319 GCA_964432765.1 uncultured Candidatus Saccharibacteria bacterium | reverse complement strand
ACGCTGCCCCCACACGAGAACAGTACGATGCGCCTCCTGAGCTACGCCACTACATTGGCAGGCGTAATTCAGCCTGGCTACAGGGTCCTGACGGTGAAACATACCAGCGCACAGTGGACGAGAAAGAATGGCAAAGAAAGCTCTTTCGTTTTGTCGATGATTACACTCAGAACGAAGGGCAGCACTTCATCGCAGCACTTGGAATTGATCGTCTAGATGCTCTTACCCCAGAACAAGCAGTCAAACTTGCGACGGGTTTGAGCATGGAACTGCACAAATATGATCACGCTGCCGCCAATGGAAATGAAAATCCGGCAGACAAGGCTACTGCCCTTGAGCTTCTTCAAAGTGGGCGTAAGCACAGTGGCGATCCAAATTGGGAAGGCAATGGAGTTTGCCGCAATGTTGCTTCGACTGTGAAAGCAGTATTTGAGGCATTAAAAGAGAATCAAACGAGACTTAGCCGCCTTACGAACACTTACGCAGTAGTCGAGGCCGGCGTAGATGGTTACATGCCGCAGCATCGAAATTCCAAAAAGCATATGCAGGGTGGTGGGCACGCGTGGAATTCATTTATTACGATTTCACGAGGCGGTGAAATAAGCGGCACAATCGTCGATGCCACCTGGGGGCGCGCAAATCTTGATACTCACAACGAAATCGGCGCAGATTATACGAATGCTCGAATGGAAAAGCTCGTTTATGCTCTCGGGCGGCAGATTGATTCTGAGACGCCAGATCGCGAAGGGCAAATTCGGCAAATTCTTGATTTTTATGCTGAGCGGATAGCGTCTCCACCCGACCTGCCGGCGGAGGCAGACAGGGCTAGTGCGCAGCATTACTTTGCAGAGCGGGCACTTTCGTTGATTGATCGCCTACAGTGTCTAGATATTGCCTCGCCAATTGTGATCGATAAAGTCATGACGGGTCTATCTACGGCTGAAGGTGAGCTAGATACGCGAACACTAGAACGCGTGTGGAATCTTGGTTCACGGTGTAGTGCCGAAAAGCGAAGCGTATTGCTTCGGAAGTATGTTGCGACCGAGCAAATTGGCTACCTGCAACGTGGTGGACTGCTCTTTGCAGATACCGGTTTGCAGCGTGAAGCGCTCGTACTATTTGCGCGCGAGCGTGGAGCAAGCAGTTTTCGAACGATGCTCGCAGAAAGTCCTGAAGTACGTAGCAGGGCGCGCGAGGTTCTGCCGGGCATTCTTCCAGAATTTGATCCACGCAGGCTAAAAGAAGATCGCTTGGAACTCAAACACATCGCCACCAGATCCCAACGGCTGCGGAACTTGATGCTTGGATTTGATGAATATACAGACGGCGAGAGCGACAAGCCCCAAGCATTTATGGATCGAGCGGATGAATTGCTACGGACCAGGCTTGGCGATGAAGCCGCGGAAGTATTTGCGGACTATCCAACGCAATATGAAAGAATCGCTCATTTTGACGAACTTCTGCGAAGG
>CAYSOT010000019.1:0-3750 GCA_964432765.1 uncultured Candidatus Saccharibacteria bacterium | reverse complement strand
CAGCAATATAACAAACATCCTGAGATGCGCGATGAAATCTGCAGGGAGTATCTAGCAAATACGAAATGGATAAATAACTGGGATCTGGTTGACCTTTCAGCGCCCCGTATTCTCGGGGAACACCTGATAGAGAAAGAGCGCAGTATTTTGTATTCACTGGCAAGATCCCCTTCTCTGTGGGAGCGCCGCATCGCAATTATTTCAACCTTCGCGTTCGTTTTCCGCCGCGAATCCAAAGACGCCTTGGCGATCGCGGAAATACTTCTGCCTGATACTCACGATTTGATACACAAAGCGGTTGGTTGGGTATTACGTGAAGTAGGTAAGAAGTGTGGCCAAGAAGTCGAGGAGGCTTTTCTGAAAAAGCACTACGCAAAGCTCCCACGAACTACGCTTCGATATGCGATTGAACGGTTTGACGAGCCCCTGCGACTTCGTTATCTTCGCGGCGAAATTTTGCCCTAGCGAAGCGCAGTCTGGAGCGTATACTAAAGGTAACACCGAAACAGCGCGGTGTTTTGGCAGTGCCTAATTATGCAGAACGACGTAGAAACAGTGAAGAGTCGCACAGATATCGTCCAGGTAGTGGGCGAGTCTGTTCAGCTTCGGAAAGCGGGGCAAAACTTTAAGGGATTGTGCCCATTTCATTCCGAAAAAACACCATCGTTTATGGTCAGTCCGGGGCGCCAATCGTATCACTGCTTCGGGTGTGGCGAGGGAGGCGACGTCTTCAGCTTTGTCATGAAACGAGAAGCAGTCGATTTTGCAGAGGCGCTGCAAATGCTAGCCAAGCGCGCTGGAGTTCAGCTCACCAAGAGGCAGGGCGGGGATTCAAAAGTGAAACAGCGTCTCTTTGAAGTGTTAGAGCTGGCTACGAAGTATTTCCAGGCTGCATATGAGCATTCTTCCGGTAGTGCAGCTCGTGAGTATGTCGCCTCAAGGGGAATATCAAACGAATCATTGAAGCGTTTTAGGATCGGCTATGCACCGGATGATTATGAGGCGATGATTTCAGCGCTGCGCAAAAAGAACGTTACAGATAAAGAACTGCTGGATAGTGGTCTGGCAATTACTGGCAAGCGCGGCGTGTATTCGCGCTTTCGCGGACGATTAATGATTCCGATCGCCGATGTCACCGGAAACATCCGCGGCTTTACCGGCCGAGTACTCGACCCAGATGCCAAGGAAGCGAAGTATGTGAATACTCCGGAAACGGCCCTCTACCATAAAGGTAAGATTATTTTTGCGCTTGATTTGGCAAAACAAGCCATCGTCGAGGCAGACGCAGCGGTAGTGGTTGAAGGGCAAATGGACGTCATTGCTGCTCACGGTGCGGCTACTGAAAACGTCGTTGCGGTCTCGGGTACGGCACTGACAGAAGATCAGCTACGACTTCTTACTCGTTTTTCAAACAATCTTATTTTTGCACTCGATGCCGACGATGCCGGGCATAAGGCCTTGCTGCGATGTGTTGAGCTGGTCGGAGATAGAGATATTGAGATAAAGGTTGTAGAGCTCGGGGATGCAAAGGACCCAGACGAGCTGATCACGCGCAATCCCGAAGCCTGGAAAAAAGCCACGAGCGAGGCCCTTCCGGTGATTGATTACTTAATAACCCACGCCCTGGGTGGTAGAAGCAGGCCGTTTGACAGGAAGGCTATCGCCGATGTTTTAGGAACGGTGCTTCCGGTTTTGAAATATCGCAGCCCAATCGATCGGGACTATTACACAGAGCAATTGGCCATGACGCTTGGAGTTGAAAAACAATCAATTCAACACAGGCTTGGTACCCAGGCACCCGACACCCCTGTTACTTCAGACGAAGAGGAAGAAGTTGCCAGTGTACAGGAAACAACTCCGGCCGAATTGGTTTCTCAGCGCATGCTCGGACTAGTGATGATTTCGCCGGAAATTTCCAAGCAGCTCGCAAGTGTCGATACACGTCTCTTCCCAGAAATGTACCAGGCCGCGGCGCAAACCCTCCGGGCGCTTCCAGAAAATGCCCAGAACGCATATACTGTGAAGACCGCCTCATCAGAGGAACGTTCCATCCTGGACGTTTGCAACCTGGCGGCAGCGGAGTATGAATCGCTGTCAGCCCAGGAACGTAGCGCGGAATTCGATCGCCTGCTCACGCGACTCAAGTCACTTTGGATTCGGCAGCACCAGCCTAAGCTACTGGCTGCAATCAAGCGCGCAGAGGAGCATGGCGATACGGACCGCCGCAATCGTTTGATGGAAGAATATACTAGCTTAACGAAGAGGATAACGCATGGCTAAAACGCCTCCTACCAAGAAGGCTGCCAAGGCTGCGCCGAAGAAAGTGACCAAGACAGCAAAAGCTGTCAGTAAGAAGTCGCCAGCCAAGAAAGCTGCAACCAAGAAGCCTGTCGTAAAGACAAAGGCTGTATCTAAAGCTGCGCCGAAAAAGGCCGCTGCAAAGACCACCGTGAAAAAAACTGCGAAAGTAGCTCCGAAGAAAGCGAAGGCGCCTGTTAAGAAGGTGGTCGCGAAAAAACCCGCTCCTAAGAAAGTAGCCGCAAAGCCCGCTCCAAAGAAGGCAGTAGCAAGCGCTAAACCACCGAAACCCGCAAAGGCTGTTAAGGCAGCAAAAGCTACAAAGCCTAAGGGTGGCAAGGGTAAGGCAAAAACACCGCCGGAACCGAAAGATCCCGCGAAGATTTTCGCTGAATTTATTTCTTCCGAGGGGCTTACCCCGACAGCTGCCGCCATTCTTCGCCGAGGGCAAAGTACTGGCTTTATTACGACTGAAGACCTTGATACAGCCGCTGCCGGGGATGATGCGCTGCGCAAGCGACTGAATTCAGCAGTAAAAGCGCTGAAGATCGAGATCCAGCAAGGTCATAAAGATGACTCAGACGATGATGACGAGAAAAGTGATTCATCGCCTGATATCGGTCAGCAAGAAGAAGAAGAGACCACTGATATTCAAGACGACTCGGTTCGAATGTATCTTCGTGAGATCGGTAGAGTCCCGCTCTTGAACGCCGCACAAGAAGTTGAGCTGGCGAAGCGTATCGAAAAGGGCGACAAAACTGCTCACGATGCCCTCGCCGAAGCGAACCTTCGATTGGTAGTCAGTATTGCCAAGAAATACATCGGACGAGGTCTCCCACTGCTGGATTTGATCCAGGAAGGAAACACCGGCCTGCTGCGAGCAGTCGATAAGTTTGACTACAAACGTGGCTACAAGTTTTCTACATACGCAACGTGGTGGATTCGCCAGGCTATTACTCGTGCGATTGCCGACCAGGCAAGGACAATTCGTATTCCGGTCCACATGGTCGAGACAATCAACAAGCTCGTCCGCACCCAGCGTCGGCTGGTTCAGGATCTTGGTCGCGAGCCGCTTCCAGAAGAAATTGCCGCCGAAATGGGAATTGAAGTTGAGAAAGTCCAGCATATTCTGAAGATTTCTCAGGAGACCGTATCGCTCGAAGCGCCGGTTGGTGAAGAAGAAGATTCGAGGCTCGGCGACTTTATTCTTGATGAAGACACGCAAAGCCCCGAAGAAAGTGCCGCTTCACAGCTAATGAAAGAGAACATTCGAGAAGTGCTCGATTCATTGACTCCACGCGAGCAAAAAATCCTGAAGATGCGGTTTGGTATCGATTCCGGCAAGACACATACGCTCGAAGAGGTTGGCTCAGAATTTGGTGTAACCCGCGAACGCATTCGCCAAATCGAGGCAAAAGCTCTTACCAAGCTTCGCAAGAAGAAAGAATCCAA
>CAYSOT010000018.1:0-7141 GCA_964432765.1 uncultured Candidatus Saccharibacteria bacterium | reverse complement strand
CCCGACAAGGAATTTCGCTACCTTAGGACCGTTATAGTTACGGCCGCCATTCACCAGGGCTTCGGCCACCCGCTTGCACGGACAGCGTTAACCTTCTGGCATTGGGCAGGCGTCAGCCCCTATACATCACCTTACGGTTTAGCAGAGGCCTGTGTTTTTGGTAAACAGTCGCCTGGACGCTTTTGCTGCGGGTGGCACCCCGAAGGATACCACCAAGCCTTATCCCGAAGTTACGGCTGCT
Source organism: uncultured Candidatus Saccharibacteria bacterium (assembly GCA_964432765.1). Lineage (GTDB taxonomy): Bacteria > Patescibacteriota > SICC01 > SICC01 > CAYSOT01 > CAYSOT01. The sequence continues at coordinate 6,900 of CAYSOT010000018.1, read as the reverse complement.
GTTTTGCCGAGTTCCTTAGGGAGGGTTCTCTCGATCACCTTGGTCTACTCGACCCGGGTACCTGTGTCGGTTTGCGGTACGGACACCAACAGTACTTCGCACGAAGTTTTTCTCGTCAGTTCGGCTTGTCTGAATTGGCTTTCCTCCGAAGAGGAGTCCTTTTCATCGCGTCTCGCGTTAAAACAAAGCAGCGGATTTGCCAACTGCCTCTAGCTACCTGCTTGAACGAGTATAACCAAATCCTCGCTCAGACTACCGTCCTGCGTCCCTCCGCACGTGCAAACGCACTGCTAGTGGTACAGGAATATCAACCTGTTATCCATCGACTACGCCATCCGGCCTCGCCTTAGGACCGACTAACCCAGGGACGATCAACGTTGCCCTGGAAACCTTACCCTTACGGTGAGCAGGGTTTTCACCTGCTTTCATGCTACTTATGCCAACATTCTCACTTCCATGCGGTCCACCTGGCCTTACGGCTCGGCTTCACTCCTGCATGGAACGCTCCTCTACCACCCTTGCGGGTTCGCGTCTTCGGTACACATCTTAGCCCCGTTACATTTTCGGCGCGGTATCGCTAACCTAGTGAGCTATTACGCACTCTTTAAATGAATGGCTGCTTCTAAGCCAACATCCTAGCTGTCTTAGCAACACTACATCCTCTCCCACTGAGATGTGATTTGGGGACCTTAGACGGCGATCTGGGCTGTTTCCCTTTCGACCATCGAACTTAGCTCCGACAGTCTGACTCCCCAGCTCTACCCATCCAAATTCGGAGTTTGACAGGGATAAGTACCCATACGGGCCCGTTCCCAATCAGTGCTCTACCCTGGATGGTCAACACTGGAGGCTATACCTAAATATATTTCGAGGAGAACCAGCTATCTCCGAGTTCGATTAGCATTTCACCACTATCCACAGCTCATCCGAGCACTTTGCAACGTACGACGGTGCGGCCCTCCACGCGGTGTTACCCGCGCTTCAGCCTGTCCATGGATAGATCACTCGGTTTCGGGTCTAGGGCCAGCAACGAACGGGCATTAACCCTCGCTTTCACTATGGCTCCGGCCTCTTCGGCCTTAACCTGCTGCTGACCACTAACTCGTTGGCTCGTTCTACAAAAAGCACGCCGTCACCGGACAAGCCGGCTCCGACTCATTGTAGGCACATGGTTTCAGGTACTATTTCACTCCCCTCACAGGGGGACTTTTCACCTTTCCCTCACGGTACTTGTTCACTATCGGCGTGGCAGGTAGTTAGCCTTGGATCGTGGTCGACCCAGCTTCCCACAGAGTTCCTCGTGCTCCGTGGTACTTAAGTAAAACGCCATCAAGACAAGGGTATTTAATGTACGGGGCTGTCACCCTCTATGGCGGACCGTTCCAAGTCCTTCCACTATATCCTTATTTTCTTACTTAACCCGGTGCGGTACCTCGCCCGGTCATTCATTTACATATGCCCGCGTACTATACCCGCAGACATATGCAAAAGAAGTCGGCATAAAACTTGCAACCCTGTCTTGTCCAACCCTGGTACGGGAATAAGGATAAAGACAGTTTAGGCTCATCCCGTTTCGCTCGCCACTACTAAGGGACTCTCATCTGATTTCTCTTCCTCGCGCTACTAAGATGTTTCAGTTCGCGCGCTTACCTCCCTCGTTAGTTACCTAACGCGGTGACTAGACATGACTCTAGTCGGGTTTCCCCATTCGGACACCCCCGGATCACAGTTTCTAGACAACTCCCCGAGGCTTTTCGCAGCCTAGCACGTCCTTCATCGGCCTGACACACCAAGGCATCCACCGTGTGCCCTTGGTTCGCATGATTATTCTTCTTACGTTCAGCCAGAGCGAGAGAGCTTCAGCTGAACGTTCTTAACCGGCAGTGTATCGACACTGCCAGCCCGATTACCTATCAATCATCCATATCCGGCTTATTGGATATGGATGCCAAATTGTTAAGGTCATACTTGGACAGACATTGCCTGAGAGCGTCCAAGGATCAGCAGCTGGGGACCAGCTACCACTTGAGTATACGGATGTAACCTCGCCGCTGCAAGAAGTTTCAGGGTAGATTTTTGGGTGACCACGTTTCTATGTACTTTTGAACGTTAAACTTCCTGGCTGCTCCAGCTGCATTCATATAGCGTACGAGTCCGTACACAGGACGCTCAAACCATGGTCGATCGTGCAGGCCTCCAATTGACCAGGCTATTCCGGCATACCCATTAGGATCACGACCATCGAGTTCATATGCATCATTGAGTCTTACGGCGGTCGCGACAGCCTCTTCGGGCGAGGCTGACCATTCAAGGATCTTTTTCGCCCAGTACATTCGAAGATATCCCGGTATTCTCCCAGTTCGGATGAGCTGTTGCTGGGTACTATTCCATAACTCATCATGCGTCACAGCCGCTTCCCACTCTTCGTAGGTATAGACGTTTTCCCTCGGATCATGCTTGTGAGCCTCAAGAGTCTTTTGCCCCCACGAAGGCAGGCCTTGGTATGAATCGTACGATGCTTGGAATAGACAGTAGTTATCTGATAGTTCCCGGCGGACCAGCAGTTCATCCAAGAAACTCTCCACGCTTTTCGTTGCGCCCTCTGGTGAATCAAGGACCTGCAATGCGGCTCTGGCAGCTGATAATTGGCCAAAATGAAGATAGGGAGAAAGCTCCGACTGAACATCGGCATTCGGATCGTTACGAAGTGCTTCATATTTTGAAAGGCGCTCGTTGATAAATAAGTCGAGTTGCCCCCTCGCTGCGCTAGCGCCAGGTGACGGCGTGCCCTGTGGACGCTTAGTTGTTTCTAACCTGAGCAACTCTTGATCAGGACTGCATGCTTCGCTTATTTGACGAAGCTTTGGTGGCAGAACGAGGTACTCATCAAGCCGTCGCTGCAATTTTGGGCGAAACGTTGCAGCGCTGTACTCCTGCTTGTTTGTCACCACCCAAGCGGGTACAACATTATGAGCGTCAACCTCAATTACTGGTAGTGCATTCTTGGCAATCGAAGCACGCCATTTTCTGGGCCCGCGCAGTGGCGAAAAATCGCAGACTACTAGTCCCGGTCTATGAGACTCCACGAACTCACTCGGCGAAAGCGTACTAAAAATAAAGGGGATACCCAGGCTGGCAAGTTCGTGATTTACCATTTTTAGTCCATCCAACATGAATGAATGGTGCCACCTCTGACCGTGTTCTTTCGCGACGTAATAGCAGAAGACAACAACAAGCCGACGGTCATATTGCCTTGACTGCTCGAGTGCAAACTGCAGCGCCCAGTTATCTTGCACACGCTGATCCCGACTCATGATATAGACAATATCGCCAGGGACTAGCTTCTCTGAATTTAATCTCCGTGCTCGCTTTGAAGCTTCACTCATCGCAAATGCAGCCGCTGCCCCTTCTTGGCAATAAAGCCTTCGATAGCCAGATTGCTAGCCGCAGCAGAGAGTCTCTCAAGCTCAATGCCACTGCCCTCTGAAACCTCCCGAAGCGTTGCGTCAGATATTGAAAGTCGTTTTAGAATTACGCCGCGTGCCTCGCGAAGTGAGCCCTTGAGAGGCGCCTGTTTCGTATGGTGCTTTGAGCGGCGCGAGGGATTAATGCCTTGTTTCTTTAAATATGAACCGTAGTCCATCAACGCCTGGTACCACATGCCAGGGTTTTCCTTGTCGATTGCCAGCGTAATAAGCGGAAGCAGCTCAGCATCATCGACTAAGTCCCCTTCTGGGAAAAAGTGATAGATGAATGCGCTACGAATATTGGTTTCTATAACCGGCACTGCCTGATTAAACACAAAAGCCAAGAGCGCGTTAGCCGTATAGGGTCCTATGCCCGGAAGCTTCAGTAAGTCATCAAATCTGCAGGGCAAGACCGCGCCGTGTTGTGTAACTACTACTTCTGCACAACGCTTCAAGGCGAGGGCTCGTCGGTTATATCCAAGCCCCGACCAGAGGCGTATAACATCTGCCTGCGGTGCCGAGGCCAAACTCTGGAATGTCGGCAGTGCGCTCAAGAAACTAAGATATTTTGGCACAACGCGCTCTGCCTGGGTCTGCTGGAGCATTATCTCTGAAACCAATATGGCATATGGGTCCTTGGTTTCACGCCAGGGGAATCTACGACCATGTTTGCGATAAAATTCCCAAACCGTTTCGCGGAAATCACGAAGGTCCGTGGACTCCGTAGCCCCAAGGGCCTGATTACCTAACAGCGATGACATACCAAGACAGTAGGCCGACCTGGCCCCACCATAAAACCTGCAAACTAATTAGACTGAGGATCACCCGCCTCCGCAGACCTTTGGAAGAAGCTTCTCTTGCCCCAGCTGAATCCTGCGCGTGCAACCGAGGCCGCACCACGAAAGTGGTGTATATCATCACAATTAGCATAAATAGAAGGAGCACTTCTTGGATTGTTCCTGGTCCACTGAAGCCACTTTGGCGATAAAGAATTGAAAGCCCCGCGTAGTAGACCGCAAAACCTCCCCAGAGTAATGACACCACGACGGTAGTCGACGATCGGGCGGCCCGAAACAGTGCGCGTGATTCTCTCGCAAAGATACTGAGTAGGCTCGCAAGCGTGAGCGTTCCAAGAGCGAGCACAGTCCCGACAACGGCGATAAAAAGACCGACCGCATCGCCAAGCGGCAAAGAGCGCCCCTCGCTCAGGCCAAGCTTAAATGCCAGCGTTCTCCCAAAGAGCCCAAATATCGAAATGTTCGAAAAATCGGTGGCCGAGCCAAGACCAACAATATAGTCCCCCGTTCTACCGCTCGGTTCCGAAACGGTGAGATATATGGGTTGGCCGGCGCTGAATGACATGCGACGCGAACTAACATGTATGAGTCGCTCGGCAGATATTGGCTCATAAAGAGTCGATGGAGAGGGATCGGGCGGAATCACTTCAGCACTGTAGCCAGCCGGAATCCCAACGGGTACAGAGGTTTCAGATACACCGGGTCGGTAAACCGTCACAATCGGCTGGAAATTCCGAGATGTGGGGCGCACCGGTATCGCAAGTTCGATAGACAGCGTAATATCCCTGGATGCGGTAAAGGTATAGAAATCGACCTCGCCAGGCACATCAATCCTTCCAAACACCGGCTGTGAAGCCGACACAGGATCCGCTATTGTGCGCGCATCACTAGTCGCGCTAGCTATGCCCGGAAGCAGAACGGCTAGAAGTAACAATAGTCGAGCAATGTGTCTCATAAACGCGGTGGAGTTGGAGGGACTCGAACCCTCGACCCCCTGCTTGCAAAGCAGGTGCTCTGGCCAACTGAGCTACAACCCCGCAGATATACTAAAAGTATACTTTTAACTTACTGTTTCAAACCACCGAATACGCTTCCAGAAACGCTTCCTAGAGCAGAATCTATCGCGCCTGATGCGTACGCCATACCAAACACGATTATGCACGCCCCAAGGAGCTTCAAAAATGTATAGGTGCCACCACCGCCAAAGGTGCGCTCAGCCCAGGCATTGCGACCCGTAAAGCCGATTACGGTGTCGGTTTTTAGAATGAAGAGCAGCCCAAAGGCCATTGCTACCAAAAAGACGATGATTTTCACCCTTCTATCGTACACCAGAACAAAAAGATGAGCGCCTGGTCGAGTGATGAGAGGGAGTCGGGGGGAATGACTTCCGTATCTCGACTTCGACCAGGCGCTCGTGGGGAAGTGCCGTCGCTTGGCGATCTGCGCATGCAATCTGACGACGGCTTGGTCTCCTCTAACTGGCGGTTGGGCGAGCGAGGAGAGTGCGGTAGGTGTGTGACGAACCCGTGGCTCGGCGTTTTTGTGAATTGCTTTGCCAACGTCACACCCGCACAGCGCAGGCTCACCCTACGATGGGTACGGTAAGTCGTCAAGTAAGCAAGTCTTTCTGGGTGGGTGATCCAGGACTTGAACCTGGGACCTCCACATTATCAGTGTGGCGCTCTAACCAGCTGAGCTAATCACCCTCGGGATACCGCCCTATTGTATCGAAGAACAGACCCAAAGAAAAAGGCCTGGGGAGCGCTGCGAACAATATTGTCGGAATATTGTGAGCGCTCGACCCAGGCCGGGGGAAGTGGTGGGGACGAGAGTTGAAACGGCTGCCGAGGAGGCGGCGCGGTCGAGGCCTCGGAGCCGTATTCAACGCGAAACCTCTCGTCCCATCACGTGCTCCTGCTGTGTGCCCATCAGGCGGTGCGGGCACTCCGCCTGATACAGCGGCGACCGGACCGGGACCGGCCTTTAGAGACGTGATCGTCCGATTATCGTGTTCGCGTAATCGGGACGTTTGGAGCCGACAAGGAAATGATTACCACGGGGCTGGTGACCTACCTTGCCGGCCAGAGTGACGGGTTAATGATGCAACTTCCAGCATGCTTCTTCTGCTTATTCGGTTGTGTCGTCCCCGAACCTCGTCACTCAGGTTTTTGAAGGTGCTGCCCCGGCGGCGCAAGCGGGGGTCCTCTCCGCCGCCGGGGCTCGTCGATCCCCCTCCAGTTGGAGTCGACGACCGGGTCGCTCGCATGCCCATGCGCGTATTGCGACCTAGTGATACATACGATAAACCCCGCCTTTGGCGGGGTCAAGCTACTCTCTGACAACAAGAAGGGTACGCACTGAACGGTTAGACCTGGGATGTCGGTGTCGCTTGCGCGACTTGAAACGCGTGAGGCGTTTCCCGATGACTCCCTAGAAAGGAGGTGATCCATCCGCACCTTCCGGTACGGATACCTTGTTACGACTTAGTCCCAATCGCCGAATCTGCCGTGGTACTCCGCCTCCAAAGGTTGGCAAAGAGTGCTTCAGGCATTCCCGACTTTCGTGACTTGACGGGCGGTGTGTACAAGACCCGAGAACGTATTCAACGCGGCATGGCTGATCCGCGTTTACTAGCG
>CAYSOT010000017.1:0-7489 GCA_964432765.1 uncultured Candidatus Saccharibacteria bacterium | reverse complement strand
TGCGCGACCCACTCGGAAGCGCCACGCTCCAAGGAGTACGATTTGAATGGTTTATCTGGTTGTTAATTACGTGCGTCGCTTTGGCAAAGTTGCGACTCGGAAAGGCGCAACGTGAAAAGGTTTGATCATTGGCAAATCGCCGCCGCTCTCGTAGCTGGCGATCAGCTGACAAAGTATCTTGCCAGGCAACTACTGAGTCCGATCGAGGTTGGGCCTGTTTCTTATGGCGCTGTCATAAATCAACAAGGATTGTTTGGGCTTGAGGTGGCAAACAGTGTACTAGTAATTCTTGGAGCAGTGATTATTGCCTCAATGATTATTCTTCTCGTACGCGGCGCATCAAATACAGAGCGTTCACTAGGTTACTGGTTGCTACTCGCGGGCGCAGCATCAAACCTGCTGGATCGTGTCTTGGTCGGAGGTGTGGTCGATGTGATTGGAATTTCTGATATAACGCACTTCAATTTAGCCGATGTAATGATTTTGCTCGGTGCCGTGTCCCTAGTTCGTGGACTGCTTAAGCCTCATGAGCGCACTTAAGATTCTCTACGAAGACGATGCTCTGGTGGCTGTATCGAAGCCAGCGGGTTTAGTTGTTCATCCAGGTGCCGGTACAGGCAACACACTGCTAGATGAGCTGGCCAAACGTTGGCCACAGACCTCCTCGCTTGATCGCGGAGGTTTAGTGCACCGCCTAGACAAGGAAACCTCTGGCATAGTGCTTATCGCTAAAACAAGCGAATCACTGGCGAAGCTCAGTTCACAATTCCACGACCGAACAGTTTGGAAGGAATACGAAGCGCTTGTAGTTGGTCATCTCGATTCGCCGGAAGGGGTAATAGATGCGCCAGTGACCAGGCATCACGCAGATCGCAAACGCATGACGGTTCGTCCCGACGGGCGGCAGGCCGTGACGCGATACAAGCTCATTACCGAGTATCCTGGGGCGAGCCTTCTGAGTGTTCATCCAGAGACTGGCCGAACCCATCAAATTAGGGTGCATCTATCGGCGCTTGGTCACCCGATCATTGGGGATGCAATCTACGGCAAGACGGATCCCATGCTCAGCAGGCACTTTCTACATGCCGCCTCGTTGTCATTCAACCATCCTGAAACTGGCGAACGAATGACGCTAAAAGACAAATTACCTTCGGAACTTTCACAATATCTTGCTAAGCTAGAGGTATGAAACACACAACAATTATCATCAATGGCCGACCTGGAACAGGGTCAACGTCCGTCTCAAAAGTACTTTCCGAAGAGCTTGGCATAGAACATGTCTATGCTGGTGGGATGTTTCGCGCAATGGCCGCCGAGGCAGGTGTACAACTTGAAGACTTTCTCACGGCAATTGCCGACGACCCAGACCGAGAACGTTCCATCGATGATGGTTTGATTGATCGAGCGCGAGAGGGGAACGTGATTATTGAAAGCCGTGTTCTCGGTTGGATCTTGCCAGACGATGTTCCGGCCTTTCGAATCTGGCTAACGTGTGATATCGCCGAAAGAGTTCGGAGAATTCACCAACGTGACGCTACTGACGATGTTAAAAAGAAAATGCGCTATCGGGACGAACTAGATACTGATCGGTTCAAAAAGCTTTACAACATCGACCTGGATGATCTGTCTCCGTTTGATCTTGTGATCGACACTAGCACCACCCCAGTTGATCAAGTGGTTGCTCAGATAGAGACTGCGCTTAAGGCTTAGACAGACTGTTTTGCGTCAGCCTCAAAGTGCTCAATACAATAGAGCGGCCGAACGAGTGAACCATCTGCATTCCGCGGGGGATTAAAGGCCACCGAAAATGGTGCCTTACAAACAGCGCACTCTACGTCGACTTTCGTCTTATTTGCTTTTTTTGCCCGCTCTGATGCCCTGCAGTCCAAGCACTTTTTAGGAATGTTGGTTAATCCCTTTTCGTTAAAGAGACGCGCTTCTTGTGCGGTAAAAGTGAACTCTTTACCGCATTTCTGACAGATTTGCTGAATGTCTTTCTCTGCTATCATGGTGCTTTAGTTTAGCAGAGTTTGAATAGATTATCAATAATAAAGCTGTTAACCAAGCATAATAAAACAAGGTGTAGACTACACAGTGTGATTGGACACGCGGACATTATCGAACGCTTTAAGCGCCTCAAAAAGGCAGATCAGCTTGGTCATGCCTATCTTTTGGTCGGCGAACAGGGCATTGGCAAGATGACGGCGGCTCGCGAAATCACGAAGATTTTACTGTGCGGCTCAGATAATCCGCCGTGCGGGAAGTGCCACGAGTGTGTTCTGCTTGGTGCGGGGAATCATCCAGATAGTATCGAGTTGCCGCAAGAAGGGACGCTGTCAATCAAAGCTATTCGAGCACTACGTGACCAAGCAGCGATGCGGCCTCACTCAGCACGCTTGCGAGTGATTATTATTCCATCCGCTGAACGCTTGGCTGTGCCGGCACAGAACGCGTTGCTGAAATTACTCGAAGAGCCTCCGGGAAACACTGTACTCATACTGACCGTACCCGGAACAGCGGCACTGCTCCCTACGACTGTGTCTCGTTGTCAGGTGATTTCTTTGCAACCTCCAACGGACAGTGAAGTGCTTGCTTCGGTGGAAGGTGTCACACCCGAGTTACTAGAATTGGTGGGGGGTAGTCCAGGTCGGGTTGTTGAGCTCCTGCAAAATCCATCTGAAACAGAACGCTTAAAACAATACGCGAGCTGGCTTGCGGAGGCTGAATCTGCTCAGCTGAGTCGTCGCATGCTGCTTGCGCGTCAAATTGCGGAGGAAGATCCAAAGAGTGTTCTGGAAACCTGGATTAGCCTACTGCGACGCCGTGTTGCCGGTGGTGCCTCAGCCAAAGATGCCGGCAATGCAGAAGTGCTGCTTGCCGCACGCCAGGCACTAGACTACAATTCGAATGTTCAACTCGTGATTGAGAACGCCCTTCTGAAGTTAGGCGATTGATGTTTACAGCTATTATTCTGATGATTCTGGTTGCCGCCATTGTGGTGGCTTCGAGGCGTTGGCAAGAAATTGAGACGAAACTCTTTGGTCATTCTAAGCCGCCCTCAAAGCGTGCTGAAACTACGCAGAGACCATCCGCTTCAAGTGAGGGAGCAACGCCGCCGGTAACAAAAGCAACCGAAAAACCGGCTGAACCGATTGCCGGCGGGGTGATGCATCGCCGGGAGCTCTCTACGGAGCCAGATGTCGATCCAAGCGTTATGAAGAGCAGCCAAACGCAGACAGCTGTGCAGTCAGAAGCTACACCTGTCGCAGCTGCTCCAGAAGAGCCGGTCGCTGCGCAAAGCGAAGACTCTGCCAGCGTGAACGCTGGAAGTGAGCCAAAAGAGTCAGAGGACGAGCCTGAAGTAGGCCCACCACCGATAGACGAGGAGCCGGCTAAAACTGAAGCTGCAGATCAAGCACCGCCTAGAGAGGCACACCCGGAAGCTACTCCCGAAATGCCTCAAGAGGCGGCCTCAGACACACCGGGCAAACATGTTACCGGCGATCCAGCGGTGCCGTCAGAGCCCGCCTACGTTGATGCCACACACGGCCTAAGTGACGATTTTGATGAGCTATCCCGGATCGCAGATCAAGCATACCGAGATCGAGAATACGAAAAGGCGGAGCAAGCCTGTTTGAAGATTCTTATGCAGCAACCAAAAAACCACAAGTACATGACACGCATCGGCCAGATTTACCAGGAAATGGGTAATCTCGAAGATGCTAAAGAGGCCTTCGAAGCCGCTAAATCGCTCGATCCAAAAAACTTCTTTGTACTCAATCGGTTGACCGAAGTCGAACGACAGCTCGCCGATAAGGGTGGCAAAAAGGTAACCAAAAAGAAATAGGAGATACCATGGCAGGTGCAAAACTCATACTCTCGCTCCTTGGATCAGCAGTCGTGGGTGCGGGAATTACTACAGCGATTTTTGTCGGTACTGGAAACTACCATCCGTTGCCAGAAGAAACCGCGACCCCGACAGCGGTTAAGCCCAAGCCGACACCAAGTCCGAGCGCAACAGTGAGTATTTTGGTAAATGGTGGAAGCGCCTCCACCGCAGAGCAAGATGTTATCGTGCGCGTTGCTCGGGCGTTTGCTGTGGCGTCGGGCAGTGCCGAAACCGTCGAGCTGAATGTCTTAAAGAATGACGGAACGTTTGCTCGTGTAGCAGGTCCTGCAAGTGCAGCGGGCGTTGGTACGACGATGATTCTAAAAAAGGCGAACGGATACTGGTTAGTTGTCTTTGATGGTCAAGGAGCACCACCAGCCGAGACGGTTACGCGCTTCGCTATTCCAACCTCGATAACACAGTAGTGAGTTAATAAAAACCCACGTGCAGGCCTCGGACGTGGGTTAGTTGTGGGCAGGGAGGGATTCGAACCCCCGAAGGCATAAGCCAGCAGATTTACAGTCTGCCCCGTTTGACCGCTTCGGTACCTACCCAGGCACGCTGCTTAGTATAAATCATATTTACACTGCGTGGAGCCGCCTGTCGGATTCGAACCGACGACCCACAGTTTACAAAACTGTTGCTCTGGCCAACTGAGCTAAGGCGGCATGCGCGGGAAACCCGCTCCGTTGTGTAGTATAGTAGAGCGAGTGCGGAATGCCGAGAGATACATGAGTATCCTCCCACCGCGTCATCCAGACCAGGCGCACTTCGCGTGCAAACCGTGCCGAGATAGCTCAGTCGGTAGAGCGCATCCATGGTAAGGATGAGGTCACGGGTTCGAATCCCGTTCTCGGCTCAGCTAGTATAGATATCAGATGGCTAAAGACATCCGACCAGTATTGACGCTCGAATGCACCAGCTGCAAAGAGCACAACTATGTCACGACGAAGAATCGTCGCACCACGACAGATCGTTTAGAGTTGATGAAGTTCTGTAAGCGCGAACGAAAACACACGCTGCACCGCGAGACAAAGTAGTCAGCTATCCGCTCGGGCGATATAGTAGTGGGGGAGCATTCATGACAAAGTCACAACAAAGCGATCTTGCCGGCCTTGCATTCGTAGCGGCATTGTTTATTGGTCTTGCCGGCGGCTTGGCTTTTGGCCGACCCGACGTCGGAGTGTTGCTCGGCCTTGGCGTCGGCTTTGGTGCGATGGCGCTTGTGAAGCTCCGTTCGAATTAGGGGTGTAGCTCAGTCCGGTTAGAGCACAGGTCTCCAAAACCTGGTGTCGGGGGTTCGAATCCCTCCACCCCTGCCAAATAGACTCCCATTCTGATATCCTGAGCTCAAGAAATATAGAGGAGCAGCATGACAAACAAAAAAATAATCGGATTTGTGATAGGTGCCTTTATTGTCGGGATTGCGGGTACCGCTTCTGTCTACACCCTTTCTGCCGACAAAGATTCAGGTGCTGAAGGTAATTCAAATACGGGGCGAAAGGAAAAGGTGGCCGCGCAGGGGAGTGCTTCCCCGCAGACTTTAGTATCTGCAACACCAACTGCGTCAGCACAAAATACCGCGTCTAATTCAGACGAAGATACTATTGTGGCAATCGCGAAAGCTATTACACTTGCTCCCATTCCACCATATACAATCCAGTCAACAAAAATAAACGGGTTGCAGGGTAATTACGCTGTTGTAACAGTCTTGGCTGGAAATAATGTATCTTCAGATACTTATACTTCAGCGCTAAAAAAGGTCAATGGGACATGGGTTATCGTGGGCGAGGGTAAAGGTATAGGATTGGACTTCGGCCAACCGCAATCCCAGTCTGATGAACTTGTAAAAAGATATGGCTTTTCAGAGCAGTTTCTGCGTGGACTGCAGCGTGAGTCATATTAGGCAGTGCTGTGCTAATGGGTTCGAATCCCTCCACCCCTGCCAAACTGAATCCCAAAGAGGTGAATATGTCTACTAAGTCCAAACTGGAGTCATTGAATCAGTCTGATAAAACTGAGCATGTGACAGCAATCCTTTCAGAGCTTGCAAGGGACACGCTTGAAATAGAGAGGGCAGTTCGAGAAGAAGAACAACACGTACTGAACCTCGTTGATAGTTATGTGGATAAAATTCTAGACTTAGGGAAACTACTAATCTCTGTGGCTGTGCCCGCGTTAGTTGCTCTTTATTCGCTAAGGAGTGGCGAATTCGACCCGCAGCCATATTTGACCATGACCGTTGTCGGTCTGTTGTTGGGCATCGGTGTCTTTGCTTATGGGATGTTGTTCAAGAGAAAACATATACCGCTATATCTTCAATCGAGCACTTTACGTCTACGCATATATACCGAATGGATAAGGAGCGCTACCTTTAGGGCGAAACAAAAAGATTCAGAATTGCCTAAAGTAGTTGTTTCTAAGCACTAATTCAGAGTGTCGACCTAGTCAAAGTTGATGGTTGCCTGGATAATAGCACTACGGGCAGTTTAAATTGTTAGCAACGCATATCCAGAATCATTTTCTTATACCCCTCTGGCGTAAGCCCTGCGGCTGTGATTGCGAGATCCAAGTCAACATCAGCCGATAGCATGTGGCCGAGTTGTTGAATGGTGATAGCACCAATCTCTGGATGGTCATTGCGAAGTACACCAAGCAGTTGAACAATAAGGCGGTCAAACACTTGCAGCCGACGAAGCACAGGGGATCTTTCAAAAACACTAATACCTTCTGGCGCCACGTCGTATACCTCGAGCAGTGCCCGGATTCCTTCAAGGGGAACTTGCTGTTCGCAAATTCCAACTTTAATCATTGTTCCATCAAGAACTTCAGCTTGGCGCCTCATCACCAGGTCTGTTTCCCATGTAATTCGTTCACGCGAAGTCTCGTGTGCTCCAAACGTATCCACCAGTGGAGTAGTCGTTACCAGGGTGACACGATTCTGCTGTGCGATATCCGCTATAGTTCGACTAAGCTCCGGGTAAAATGACGAGAAGCCATAAAATTCGTCAAAGAAACAAATTCCTTGTCCATTACTCTCAGAAAAACGTCTCGAAATGGCCTGTTTGAACCGATCTAGCTCCGGGCGCTCCCATCCTGCAAACGCTACCTTTCTGAGTTCGTCTAAATCGAGGCGCGATGGGTTATCTTTGTCGCCGTACCAGGCGTGAGGGTCTAGTTGAAGTTCATATCCATGGTTTGTATGGACGCCACCAACCAAGACATTGCTTTCATATCCGCGTGCCGTGGCTGCTTCAAAAAGAGACGGCGCAAGTAATCCAGATTTGCCAATACCGTGAGGGCCAGTCAGGGCGATAAATTCACGAGGGGCGAGCCTGTCTACAAGATCAATAATGTCGTGCGCGAAGGGTCGATACGACGGGAGTATCTCAGGATGCTCAGTAGCGTAATCGCGTAGCCTAAGCGGTACTCCTGAGTCTCTAGGTTGGGGCTCGTTCTCTGCTGGGGTCTTATGCATGACTGGGCACTATACCACGCTTTCTGCTCCACATGGTAAAAGCTTTTAACCATTGACAAATTATCTCAGTTAAGGTATTATTGAGCAATTTTCCGGCTGCCACTGCCGATGCAAATACACAC
>CAYSOT010000016.1:1247-7929 GCA_964432765.1 uncultured Candidatus Saccharibacteria bacterium | reverse complement strand
TCCCCCGCCGTATATGGTCTCGGACAAGTTCCGAGTATGCCGCAAGCGCTTCATCAAGTGGCAGATGTGGTACAAGTAAGAATTCATTGAACCCCTCAGCAACTTTTTTGCCGTAGAACTCATAGTCACGGTCGACCCAGTCAGCAACACGCCTCTCAGACGGAGCAACATATAGACTTCCATCCGCGGCTCTGAATTCCGGCGGTGTTGGCTGCCCTCCAGGTAGTGCGCCATCACGTTTTAGCCAAGCATCAAGAACGGGAAGGAACCACTCATGCGCCTGCTTAATCGCTTTTGAAATAGCAAAATTCTGCCCTTCTGGAACAGTGTCTGGTGGGAGCTCCTGATTCACATCAGGGACCGCAGCCAACAATTCGTCTTGAGACAATTCAGGGCGCCTACTCAGCTCACCAAAGCTTGATCCAGTCCGCGCTGCCACATCAGCCGTAAAGTCACTAAAGTCTACTGGTTTTGGCTGGTCTTGGTCAGGCATAAATGATCACGACTACACATTCTAAAAATAACTACAAATAGTAGTTATTTATACCATAATAGAGCCACTTTTTCAAGACTTAGTCAATCGCGGAAAGATGCTCATCTATCAGCATGATATCTTGCAGATCTATCTTTGAACCGCGCGCCTGCTTCCATTCCCGTACGTCACCAAGTGAGGCAAACGGTATTCCTTCATACACGTCCGCCCTTTTGCGAAGCTCGTCTACATGCGGCAAATAGTCACCGAATCGCCACGCAGAGTACGCTTCAATTTCTCCGTGCTGCAATGAAATGGTGCCGTCAGCATGTGTAATTGGCTCCCATCCCCGCTCTTCGAGTTCGGCAAGCAGTGATTCGCTCACAAATAAATCTATATCGCCGGTTTCTCGAAGGCCAGCGCGTGCAAGTGGCCCACTGCCGAATACAACATACGAATCAGCTGGGATATTCAGCTCTAAGAGAGTCGAAACTATTTCTACAGCATTCATATTCTAGACACTTCGCATTCTACCGCAGCGAACTTATGTACGGTTGCGGCGGCGCTCAAGTTCGGTGAGGTGTCGTTTGCGCATCCGCAAAGATTCGGGCGTTACTTCGAGCAACTCATCCGACTCAATAAAGTCGAGTGCCTCCTCAAGACTTAGCTCAGTATACGGTGTCAGCTGAGTTGTCATGTCCGTCGATGAAGCGCGTACGTTCGTAAGCTTCTTTTCTTTGCAGGCATTAATCTCCATATCTTCACTACGACGATTCAGTCCAATGATCATTCCTTCATACACTTTCGTACCTGGCCCAATGAAGGCTGTACCACGCTCCTCAACTACCAGTAATCCGTACGTCACAGCTGTCCCTGTCTGTGCAGATATCAGTACGCCGTTGCGCATTTTTTCAAGCGGCGCACCGAGTGGTTCATAGCCAGCAAGGAGACTATTCATCACCACCGTCCCCTTCGTGGCGGTCAGCAGCGCACTGCGCAGACCAAGCAGCGCACGCGTTGGAATACGATACGTAAATCGCGTTACATCTTTCGTCGTCGGCTGCATTTCAACCAGATCCGCTTTGCGTTTTCCAAGCGCCGTTGTAACGGCGCCGGTATGCTCTTCTGGAACTTCGATTACTACATCCTCGACCGGCTCAAGCGTTTTGCCATTTTCCTCTTTGGTTACCACCTCTGGTCTGCCGACTTCCAGCTCGAATCCTTCGCGGCGCAGCGTTTCAATGAGGATGGAAAGGTGCAGTTCACCGCGACCAGACACCATGAAGGTCGTACCAAGATCCTCGACCTTCAGCGCAACATTGGTTTCGAGTTCCTGTTTCAAGCGTGCGCCAATCTGGCGAGACGTTGAAAACTTGCCTTCGGTTCCGGCAAACGGCGACGTATTCGGACCTAGTGAAATTTTCAGCGTCGGCGCCTCGATTTCCATAACCGGCAACGCTTCGTGCTGATCAGGGCTTGTGAGCGTCTCACCAATCATTACCTCATCAAGCCCAACCAGCTGGACAATCTCCCCCGGACCCGCGACAGTCTCTTCGACCCTACCAAGCCCTTGTGAACTGAATATCTTTGAAACTTTTCCCTCTGAAACCGCTCCATCTGCGGCGATTCGTGCAATCGTATCGTTTTGCTTCAGCGTTCCTCGCTTGATCCGACCGATTGCGTATTTTCCTTGAAATGAATCCCATGCAAGCGCCGACACAAGCATTTGAAACGGCTCTGTGTCCTTCCCTGCTGGTGGCGGAACGTGGTTGATGATCGCGTCAAAGAGTGGCTTAAGTGTGGCTTCTTCGTCTGTACTTGCAGGTGGTTCACTCCACGCTTTTCCTGCTCGCCCAATGGCGTAGTACGTCGGAAAGTCGAGTTGATCGTGCGACGCCGCAAGATCTAAGAAGAGATGTTCGATTTCATCTTTTGCCTCGTCTATGCGCGCGTCTCGTTTGTCGATCTTGTTGAGTACCACGATCGGCGTCAGTCCAAGCGACAGGGCGCGCTTCAGCACAAATGTCGTCTGAGGCATCGGACCTTCTTGCGCATCGACCAGCAGGATGACCCCGTCGGCCATTCCGAGTGTGCGCTCCACTTCGCCGGAGAAGTCGGCGTGACCAGGCGTATCGATTATGTTGATCTTCGTTCCTTCATACTCGACCGCCGCCGTTTTGGCAGAAATCGTTATTCCCCGCTCACGTTCCAGATCCCCACTGTCGAGAATTAAATTTGCCCCCATTTCGGCCTGGTTTTCCCGAAATGTTTTCGACTGCTTTAAAAGTCCGTCCACCAGCGTCGTCTTGCCGTGGTCGACGTGGGCAATGATCGCAATGTTTCGAATTGATGCAGCTTGGCGCATAAGCTTAAGTCTACGCAAAAACTGCGCACTTAGCACGGTTTAATAGGCTCTGGGCGTTCTTACTTCTGTGCTTGCTCGGCAGCTAGCACTTCGCAGAGTACCGCCTGCAATGCTTCGCGATGCTCCCGTGCCGCTTCACCAAGCATCGACTGGGCGTTCGGATTTTCGCGCCAAAGCTGTGAATCAGGATTAAGCTCTTCGCCCTCAATCAGGCTCGCCGCTCGCCTACTGGCTTCATCGTCTACACGCTCTAGACCAGTGCCCATACTCCGCTCAAGATCGCCAAGCAGCGCTACATGATCAATCGGGCTACCGGTTTGCTCGCTTAGTTCAGCAGCTATGCCTTTAACAGTTTCTTCAACTGCTTCTGGTTGCCTTCCGACCATATGGGTCAAGAACGCTTCTACGCGCCTCCGCTCCTGTTCTGCTCCAGAGTCAGGGCTTTGCTCAGTGGGCTCTCGCTCAACATCTAACGACATCGATCGATAATACCATGGTTATCAAGTATTTTCAATACGTATGCGGCTACGAACCGTCGAATGCTCTCTGGAGTTGCTGGCAATCAATCTTGCCCATCTTAAGCATTGCTTGGACTGCCCGATTAGCCGCTTCTCTGTCGGAATTACCGATCAACTCGCCTAAGAGCTTTGGAACAATCTGCCAACTGAGACCATATTTATCGGCAATCCAGCCACACGGGCCGGGAGTACCTTCTTCGGAAAGCTTATCCCAATATTCATCTACTTCAGCCTGGTCGGCACATTCCACCATAAACGACGTTGCGCCGGAAAAAGTATCATACCCCTCTGCCGGCCCACCGTTGAGCGCGACGAATTTGAGGTCCTTTACGGTGAAAGTAATCGTATAAGTTTCCCCTTCCGGACCAGGCACATTTTCGAGCTGGGTAGTGCTTAAAATTTTCGAGTCGCGAAACACGGAGACATACAAATCAACGGCTTCTTTCGCGTTCTGCCTAAACCATAAATATGGAATTACTTTCTCATTCATGTGCTTGCCTCCATGCTTGAACCTATATTAACCATCCAATTAACACCAAATTTATCTACCAAATTACCGTAGACATCACCCCACGACTCTTTCTTCAAAGGACTTCTCACTTCTCCACCTTCAGAAAGCAGGTCGAACCAGCGCCGAAGCTTTTCCTCGTCTGGCCCACTGAGCGATAAATGTATTTTGCCATGCCCATGCACGTCGGCAAGGGTGCTGTCGCTGGCAAGCAGACTCACTTCGCCGTCGAGGCGTGCGTGCATTAGTAGTCCGGCCATGTCCGGCGATTCATCACCAAACGGAACCGCGTGAAGTTCCCCACCGAAGATCTCCTGGTAGAATTCCATCGCCTCCTCGCAGGTGCCGGCAAAGAAAATATATGGGTGTAGCGCAATAGCCATCAAGCTCCTCTTTTTTAAATACCCGGCCAGTCTAACGGACTACTCGACCCACACACTGGCATATCTTCCAAACTTCTATATCAGTAAAGTCGAATCAGGCTTACTAGTAGATACAGCGCAAACACAGTGCCGAGACCACGGCGAAACCAATTCGCCCCGTCGACTATTTCACGAAATGCCCATATGGCGCCGGCGACGTAAAAAACGACGCGTGCACAGACTGCGAGAGGGCCAGTTACTACCATGCCGACTGCCGCAGCTAGCAGGGTTATGACGAGTTCAGCATTGGGCTTTTGATAGATGATCATCATTCCTCCTGCTTAGGATACGCGACACTCAGGACATATAAATAGGTGTCTTTCTATGCACAACTTCTAGGACGATGCAGTATTTATTTGACAACCAAGGTACTTTGCCGATATTATCGATGCATGATTGAATTGATCACTAACCAGGTTTTCATGCGCGGAGCAACTGACTCCTCGCTGCCGCTTGGCTGATCACGCCATCAAAGGATGATCTAACCCGGCGGGACCCGTCGGGTTTTTTCGTACTATTGACTACACAACACTAAGGAATCGTATGAGTAAGACAACGAGAGCATCACGAAGGAACCAGCGATGGGGCACCGCCGGACAGACCGTTCGTCAGTACCTTTCCATCCTGAAACCATATCGCGCCTCCGGCGTTACCATTCTGGTATTGCTGGTGATCGCGATTGTAGCAGCCGACATCGCCGTGCCATACCTGGTCGCCGAGGTGTTGGATGCCCTGGCAATGGTGGCCAACGGATCGGCCAACCTCGATGCGGCCACCCAGCCGTTCTGGGCAGCAGTCGGCGTCTCGCTGATCGGCCTCGTCGCGTGGCGGATCGTCGGATTCTGGAACGTGCTCAGGCAGCCGAAAGAACTGCGAGACCTGGAGCGTCACGTTTTCGATAGACTGACGCTGCATAGTTACGCGTTCTTCGCCGACCGATTCGGTGGGTCACTCGTCACCCAAGCCAACCGCTACATCCGCAGCTACGAAATGCTGGAAGATACAGTCTTCTATCAATCGTTGCCACTCCTGATTCGGCTGGTGGCCTCACTCACGGTGCTGCTGATCGTAATCCCGAGCATCGGCCTGGCCCTGACGGTCTGGTCAGTGCTGTTCATTGTCACCACTACCTGGATGGCAATCAGTCAGCAACCGTATGCCCGGAAAGCTTCGGATACCGATTCCTGGACGACCGGGCGGCTGGCCGATGTGATCGCTAACATCCTCAACCTGAAGTCCTTCGGGCGACGGCGCGAGGAGCGGCAATCATACCGCGAACTCAACCAGCGGAAGTACCGAATCCGACGAGAAGCCTGGGTGCGGCACGAGGCAATCTGGACCTATACGCACATCATGGGCGTAATCGTGACGATCGTCGTACTCTGGCTGTCGATCCAAGCCGTCGCTGGCGGTGCCGCAGTGGCAATGGTGCTGCTCGCGCAGTTCTATGCGATCCGCCTGACTGGGGACTTATCCGACCTCCAGAACATCCTGAAAGGACTCAGTAACCTGTTCGGGGATGCGGCAGAGATGACCCAGATCCTCGAATATCCACTCGAGGTGACAGACCCAGAACGACCAGAGAAGATCAGGATTGTCGACGGCCGAGTACGGTTCGACGGTATCCGATTCGCCTACGGGCGACGGAAGCCGGTCTTCGATCAGCTAACGCTGGAAATCGAGTCCGGACAACGGATTGGCTTGGTCGGCCACTCCGGCAGCGGCAAGAGTACGCTGGTGAAGCTGCTACTTCGGTTCGTCGACGTGCAGCAAGGCACCATCACGATTGACGGTCAAGACATCCGGAAAATCAGACAAGACGATCTACGATCCCGGATTGCCTATGTCGCGCAAGAGCCGATCCTGTTTCATCGATCACTGGCCGACAATATCCGCTATGCCAAACCGAGCGCTTCGATGGAAGAAGTGCGACGAGTCGCCAAGCTGGCCCATGCTGACGAGTTCATCGATGCGCTACCGGACGGGTATGACACCTTGGTCGGTGAACGAGGTATCAAACTCTCCGGCGGAGAGAAGCAACGGGTGGCGATCGCCCGGGCAATGCTATCTGACGCTCCGGTACTGGTCCTCGATGAGGCCACCAGTTCACTGGATTCGGAAAGCGAGGCCCTGATCACGGATGCGCTAAAGAGGCTGATGCACCAGCGCACTACCATCGTGATTGCCCACCGTCTCAGCACTATCCGCGACCTCGATCTGATTCTGGTGATGGACCACGGCAAGATCGTTGAACGCGGTACGCACAAACAGCTCCTGAAGCGCCGCGGTCCATACCGTGAACTCTGGGAGCACCAAACCGGCGGATTCATCGGCGAATAATCGCAGAACGAATCAGCCCTGTCCCCTCGGATCATTTCCGGTCCGGGGGGACTTTTT
>CAYSOT010000016.1:0-1147 GCA_964432765.1 uncultured Candidatus Saccharibacteria bacterium | reverse complement strand
GCCTTGTTTGCCCCACCTCGCACGAAATCACAGGCAATTTTGCGCGCCATGTAGGCCGCCGATCGATCGACTTTTGTGCCATCTTTACCAGAAAAGGCTCCGCCCCCAGCCGGGATCTGCGGACCGTATTGATCGATGATAATCTTTCGCCCAGTTAGGCCGGCATCCGCTTCGAACCCACCGATCGTAAATGGCCCTGCCGGATTAATGTGAATAGCGCCGGCATTGCCTATCACCTCGTCGACAACCTGCTCTGCATCCAGGCGAACCTGCTTAAGCGGTTTCTCTGCGTGCTGCACCGAGGCAACGACGCTCACGACCGTGTCGCCATCGAGCGTGACCTGGGTTTTGCCATCTGGGCCGTAGCCCTTCTGCCGCAGCGCCTCTGCTAAACGACGCGCGAGCACCACTTCTAGCGGCATCATTTCCGGCGTTTCGCTGGTCGCATACCCCACCATAATTCCTTGATCACCGGCTCCGCCAGTGTCGACTCCATTAGCAATCTCTGGTGATTGCTTTACGACCTTCTCAAAGATATCGAGCGAATCAGTGTAGCCAATGCTCTCGTATATTCGCTTCGCAATGCCTGCTATATCAAGCGCTGCCTGAGTTGTGACTTCTCCTCCGACCATCAGCGATCCATGGCTGCCTAGCACCTCAACGGCAGTACGGCTCTCAGGATCTGCCGTGACGCACGCATCGAGCACGGCGTCTGAAATTTGGTCACAGACCTTGTCTGGGTGACCTGGAAAAACGTGCTCAGCAGTGCGCAAACCGCGCTGCTGCATAGTGTTGTGTGGGGGTGTGTTCTGGTGTGACATAGTCTCCTTTCAAAAACGTCCGCTTCTGAGCGGACGGTGTTTATACTATCGTTCCCCTCTCGGGCTAGCTGTGGCACCGTTGCGCGTGGCCGGTTGCCGAGTGGTTCAAACGGGCTAGTTCCCTCACCACTACTCTTGATACCTGGTTGTATTCACAGTTTAGCAGAAATGTGCGCGAGGCGGCTGGCACGCGGTCTCTTGTATGATCAATGTGCCATGAGTAACTCGGCACAAGAGTATTGGGACAGTTTGTATCACTCAGACACTACGCCCTGGCGGGGCGTATCTCCGTGGCTTAAAGACGTGCTTGCATCTCACGATGTTCC
>CAYSOT010000015.1:0-11140 GCA_964432765.1 uncultured Candidatus Saccharibacteria bacterium | reverse complement strand
AAATCCAAGACATCCACCTCTGTGGCGAACTCGGCCTTGAGTGTCGCATAATATTCGCTTTGCAGCGTAGCCTCTGTGGCGAAAACGGCGATTTTTCGAGACTGGCTGAGCTCAGCAGCTGGCTTAACCATAGGCACAACACCGACAATCTGCACGCTTGGGTATGCGTCCCGCAATGGGTTCAGCACCGCAATGGTTGCAGAGTTACACGCAAGCACGACCAGTTTGGTATCTTGCTCAACCATCCACTCCATAATCCGGAACACGGCATCGTAAATCTCCTCCTGGGGCTTGGTGCCGTAGGGGGCGTTGGCCGTGTCAGCAAAATATAAAATTTGCTCCGACGGGTTCATTCGCTGAATTTCACGCGCAATCGTGAGCCCACCGATTCCGGAGTCAATTACGCCTATGGGACTAGTGGTGGACATGATGGTGATGAACCAGGGCGTGTCCTTTGCCGCGCGCCAGTAGGTACCGGTTGACGGGGTAGGCAGCCCAGAAAGCCACGAATAGTGAAATCATTAGACTCCCCCAAAAGAGCGGTGTCAATAGAGTAGCTTCCATCGCCGCGGGCCACACAACTAGAACGGCCGTATCAACAAGCTCCATAGTGGCGATTGACAGGGTGTCTGAAGCGAAAGCTAGCCTGGTAGCTGTACCCAATGCCACCCCAGCGCGGAGCAGAGAACGCACGGTCAAAGAGTAGCCAAATACGAAGGCGAGCAAAATCCCCGCTGCTAGCGTAGCCACATTTCCCCAGCCAAGGGCCGTACCGATCACGACACCGGAAACTTCACCAAGCGCACATCCAGTCAAACAATGAAGAGTCGCGCCAAATGCGACTTTACCTAGCTGCTCCGTCATACTTTCATACTAGCTAGGGCGTCAAGTGTCGGTGACAATGATAGCTTTTTCAATGTAGGTGTCAGTGTGGGCAGCTTCCAGCATCGCATATGCTACATCTGCCCGACTGATTCTGCTAAGCGTGTGGAGCGTTACGTGTTCTCCTGTAAGGAAGTTTTTCGTAAGGGGCCCATTTGTGAGATTGGTTGGCCTAACCAGGGTCCACTGAAGACCACTTTGGGTGACTACTGATTCTTGTTTCGACTTATCATTGAACATTCCTCGCATCGGAAGGATAGAGCTCGAAAGCCTCCACAACAAAGGTTTTTTGGTATCTCCAAAGTGTGCTCCAGTTAGAACGACTAGTCGTTTGACCTTGTGGTCATGCATGGCGGCAACTATGTTCTTTGTCACATCCGAAAGGGTCGTCCCAGCGTTCCAGGGAATCACGCCGAGAGCTACCAGCACGGCATCTGCACCATGAACGGCTCGGTCTACCGCAACCGGGTCAATCGCATCCCCTACAACCATCCTCACCGAATCCGAAAAGTCTGCTTTTCCTTCATTGCGCACAAACGCCGTCACTTCGTCGCCGCGTTCCAGCGCTTGTTCAACAATCGCTTTCCCCGTTCCGCCGGTGGCCCCAAAAACAACGATACGCATACATTCACGCTATCACATACCACTCTACGTAAGCTGGGCTGGTATTCTAGGAGTATGAATCTTTCAAGCGCTGACGAAACATGGCGGCTGTTACTAGAGTGCTATCTTGCACAACGGCCTCGCATTCCCGCGGTTGCGCACCAGCATGATCTTTCGCCTGTCCAAGTTCATGTCCTGAGCCTGTTGGATCCTAACGCTCCACAACCAATGCACAGAATTGCTGAAAAGCTCGCTTGCGACGCCTCGAATGTGACGGGAATTATAGACCGAATGGAGCAACGCGATCTCGTGAAACGAGTCGACCACCCGGACGACGGAAGGGTAAAAATGCTTTCATTAACAAAGCGTGGACTCACTACCCGCGAAGAAGTCCTTTCAGATCTTTACCGCGCCCCGGAATCTGTCGCCAAACTCTCGGAAACTGAACAACGGCAACTCCAGGCACTCCTACAAAAATCGCTTACCAAGAGCGACTAATTCACTTGATTACTGGGACTACCCTTAGCAAACGCTTCAATATTTTCGAGTGTCGTTTTTAAAATGCGCTCTAGTGCCTCTTGCGAATTAAAGGCCGAGTGTGGCGTAACAATAACATTTGGATGGCTTAAGAGGATGTGACCTTCTAGAGCACTCTGCAGGTGTGCTTTGTCGTAGTCTCGAGATAGAAGTTGACGCTCTTCTTTAATCAGTCCCTCTTCTTCCAAAACATCGAGCCCTGCGGCCTTCACTTTTCCAGACTCGAGCGCTCCAAGAAGTGCGCGTGTATCAATCAAGCCGCCACGTGACGTGTTTAGGATCACTACGCCGTCTTTCATTTTGCCAAACGCCTCCGAGTCTAGAAGATGGTGCGTCGACTCATTTTCCGGCGCGTGCAAACTAACGACGTCCGACTTCGTGTAAAGCTCATCAATCGAGACATAGCTAAAACCAAGCTCCCTCGAGAGCACGTCATCAGGTGTGCGTTGATAGGCCAGGACATTCATATCAAATCCTTTGGCAATCTTCGCCACATGACGGCCAATTCCGCCAACCCCGATCAAGCCCAGCGTCTTGCCAGCTAAATCCCATCCACGGAGACCGTCTGGCGAAAATCGAGCCTGCCTGGTTCGTTCGATGCTCTCGGGAAGGCGCCTTGAAAGCGCTAGAAGCAATGCAAACGTGTGTTCTGCAACGGTGTGATTCCCGTAATCGGGTACGTTCGTTACAACAACGCCGTGTTCTTTTGCCGCAGCCACATCGATATGATCAAACCCTGTCGATCTGGTGGCGATTAACGAAAGGCTTGGCATTTGCTCAAGTTCTGCTCTTGAGACTGGGGAGTAGATAAAATTTGAAAGAATGGATACATCTTTCGCGAGATCCATGCAGTTTTCGAGTTTTTCCTCAGAAAGTGTAACGTCGTGATTTTGCAATCGTGGCTCGAGCCAAGCAATTTCCCAGGGTTCAAGTTCGACAAAAAGAATTTTTTGTTTCATTAATCAAAGTGTAGCGGAAAAGGCTACTCTACGCCGAGCCTTCTGCTAAACCCAGGTGTGCGAGCATCGCCTCACGTCGATCTGACGATGAGGCATGATCATCAATCATCCTGCGGGCGAAGCCGGGTGAACTGAAGGTTTCCAACATATTACTCGCCTCTTTGATGATCAACTTATCAAGCGAAAGTCGCATCCTGAAAGCAGTTTCAGGAGAAGAGGCATACCTTTCAATCATTTCAACCGCCGCTTCAACGTTGTGACGATCCGAAATCATGCTCTCGGCATATTTATAGACATACTTATCGAGGACTTCTCGAAAAAGCGCGGCGAGTCCACTCCCGACTTCTTCGGTAATCAAGGCCACGGCGGCCCCCAGGTCCTTGGTGCTTTCTGCCTTTTGTATCGCCGCAGTAAGTACCGGAAAATGTGCGTAGTCCTCTTCTTGAGAATTTGGTTCAAAATTGTCGTCTGCCCACCCCTCTGGGTCGAAAGCTGCGTCAGCCGCGTCAGCTTGGTACTTCGTGTCATCCGCCTCTACCATCCCGGCAAATGGGTCTCCGGAATCATGCCCAAGTTCACTAATTTCAGTAAGGGCCTCATCTGGGGAGTCGTCGGCATGGCCAATTCGGTAGAAAACGTCGAGATGTTGACGTGCCTCAGCGTGAGCAGCGCAGAGTGTTTCTGCCACATCGGAAGACAGCGCGTCGATTTCAGTCTGATCATATAAAAGCTCAATCCCCCCATACCATAGTGCCTTCTGAGATGGGTCTTCGATGTCCCGAGCCTTGGCAACTAGTGTTTCAACTAAGTCTCGCTGAGTGGCAAATGGCCTGCTATCAAGCAGAAGCGACGTCGCAAATTCGTTATCACCCGTTCGAAGAGAGTCTTCGAGGACCTTTAGATATGCTTCTCGCTGTGCTTCTTGTGGTTTTTCAGCATCCATAAATACCTCAACAAGGAAGGATAGTCCGCCTACGCTGTGAGGTCAATTAGGTGGCGATATCGCGCCGACGGAAGAAGATTACTGCAAGCACAAGAAAGAGTACTGATCCGCCAACCAACAAAGCGACGTCGGAGAGCCTTACTCCATTAACAATTGGATCGTTGCCAATATACCAGTCGAATGGCGAGAAACCCTGGTAGTCCTTAAGGCTCTTAACAAGCGGCGCAAGGGCATTAAGCAAATAAGCTCCGACAGCCAAGGCACTGGAAACGCCCACCGCTAGGCCGCGCTTGCCTGTAGCTGCGCCGAGTAGAAATGCGAGCGAGCCAAAGAAGATGCCGAGCAACGCCATAGCAGCACTAGCCCCAAGCACCTTTGAAAAGGAAATCTGCATATTCACCGATAAGATTCCACACCAGGTAACTGCGAAGAACACCAAGAATAGAATAGTGGTTGTTGCGAGCATCGCAGCGTACTTTTCAATGACCAATCGACTACGCGATTTGGGATGGCTTATGAGCAGTGGAAGAGTCTTGCGTCCCTCCTCGCCCGCAATTAAAGCCGACCCAACAGTAATTGCATAAACAATAAAGAGCAGTGGGCCTAGCAGGAAGAATATTTGGCTATCAAGAAACCCTTCAGGGGAGGTGAAACTTGTAATGTTTCCAGTGAACGCTTTGATTGCGTCATTATTTTCGAGCAGTTTATTAAAGTCAGAAAGCTCCTTCACGCTTGGATAGTAGAGTACGTTTACAAGCGTCATTGCAGTAAGTCCAACTGACCACCAGAAAAGGCTAAGCCTGGCGTCACGAATAGTTTTTAGAAAGACGTTACGTAGTAGCATCATCGTCTCCATACAGCGTGTAGAAAAGTTCTTCGAGACTGGCGTGCTCAGAAATAATGTTCTTCACCTCGTAGCCTGCAAGCTCCTTGATCACTTGGTCCATTGAACCGCGGACGTTGCAGTGGAGATGATGTCCATCACGCTTCACATCGGTAACAGAGTCAATCGTCTTGAAAATACCCGCAGGAGCTTTCTTCACGAATTCGATTTCAACATGCCGAAGCGCCTGCTCGTGAAGTTTTGCTAGTTTCTCGACTGATACAAGTTTGCCATTTCGAATAATCGCTACACGATCGCAGACATGCTCGACCTCACTCATAACATGAGATGAGAGAAAGACTGTCGTGCCGGTCTTTTTTGCTTCCTTGATTACCGAATAAAACTCGCGCTGATTGAGCGGATCAAGACCAGATGTCGGCTCATCAAGTATCAACAATTTTGGTCGGTGAACAAGAGCTTGCAGAAGTCCCACCTTCTGCTTATTACCTTTTGAAAGTGTGCCGATTGGCCGATCAAGCTCACATGAGAAGCGTTCGGCCAGTTCGCGGGCGTACTTCTCATCTAAACCACCGCGCAGGTTGCCAAAATACTCAAGAAGCTCTCCGCCAGTAAGATTCTCGTAGAGCGCCAGCTCTCCCGGTACAAACCCTACTTCTCGATGAATCGCTTCACGTTCGCTCACAACATCATGGCCAAGCACCTTTGCGGATCCCGATGTTGGGTTTCTAAACCCCATCAAAACGTTGATAGTCGTCGACTTCCCGGCACCGTTCGGGCCAAGAAAGCCAAAGGTTTCACCCTCTCGCACCTCGATGGATAAATCATCGATACCGCGCTGTTTACCGTAACGCTTCGTTAAGCTAGAGGTTTGGATCGTGATCATTTGATGGAATTATGAGTTTTGATTTGTCTGGGAAAGGCATTGCCTGCTTGATGCGCTCAACGAAATGGTGCGGATGAGGAATCTCTGAGAAGACAAGCGCTTTACCGAGTGTTGGTATGTAGAGCGTTACTTCGCCAAAATGAAGCGCGCGACCAATTGGACCCTGTCTAACTGTAATCGACTGAATATTATTGTAGGGGTATTCGTCTTCCCGACGAAAGACTATTCCCCGCTGATGGATGAGATTATTCTTCCCAAGAACATAGGTTTCAAAGCTCCACTGGAGCCAGAAGTAAAAAATCGAGGCGAGCTGCGCCAAAGCAAAAAGCAGGAATACGCGAAGCGAACTACTTTGGGTTCCGGGAACAATCTCTTGTGTAACTAGCCGTAGCAATACATACGACGCTTCGATGAGCGCCCCGACCCCGAGGATGCGGATCGCTAAGGGGCCAACACTACGACGCGTCGCTGAAGGATAGAGGGTGGCGGGATTCGTGCTACTGTGACCGTTTGGCATAGAGGCTCCGCCTTAATCATCCGAGCAGGCCCCTAAAAAAGCAAACATAAATGAGACTCACTGACTCGTCTCAAACAGGGCCTCTTCAGCCCTTTTGCAAAGCATGCGCATCGTTTTTTCGTCTTCGCCGCGGTATTTGGTTAGATCAACCCTGGATTGCTGCATAAGCATGAGCCAATACCAACGATTCCGCTCTTCTTCCGTGGTGCTTGTGTCAGCCGCGTTAAACAGCTGTTCGCACAACTCTCGTTGACCCAGAGCCGTCTGACCATCGAGCAGCTCATTTACGTACTCCGTGTCTTCGGACTCGAGTGCGCTCATAAGAGCTTGAAGCACTGGTTCGAGGCTTCGTGTTTCTGCTGATATCTCGGGACCTGGTTCCACGGGCGACCTTCGTTAAACTAGTTATCGATAATTCCGGCTAATCTTCCTTGACGCGAGAGCGAAACGATTGCATCAGAACCTGCAATTTCGGATCTATGATAATCCTACAATATGGTGACTCTGTATTTCGCAAATAGAAATCCTTGTGCTCGGGCTCGGCCGGATAAAACTTTTTCAATTTGCCGACCTCAGTAACAATTGGTGCTTCAAACATAGCCTGCGCATCCTTGATCGAACTCTTCACCACTTTTTGCTGCGCTGCGGTCTTGGTCAAAACGATGGATCGATATTGAGTACCGATGTCATTTCCCTGCCGATTTTTAGTCGTTGGATTATGGATCGACCAAAAGATATGAAGGATTTCCTCGAGCGAGATTTGCTTCGGGTCAAACTGAACCTCGACAACCTCCGCATGACCGGTAGTCCCCGTGCAGACCGAATCATATGTCGGGTTAGCGCTTGATCCTCCCGCATAACCAGAAACTGCGGATTCCACACCTATAACGCGCTGGTAGACCGCTTCCAGGCACCAAAAACAACCCCCTCCGAGTACAATCGACTCGAGCGGACCTGATTTACTTCTTTTCGTCGCCATTCGTGATTGTACCGAGGATGTCTTGAATGATTTCGTCGAGGCGATGATCTGACTTCACGTAGTAACGCTCGACCCCAAACTGAAGGTACGTCTGAACTTTTTCTGCACTTGCCGTATTCGAAACGACAAAGATTGGGATTTTACGTCGGTCACCATCTTGTTTTACCTGAGCAACCAGATCCAAGCCGGTTTCTTTACCAAGCAGATAATGATCGAGCCATATTAAATCGACGCGAGGAATTTCGCTTAGATAATCGAGTGCTTGCTTGGCCGTGCGGGCTGTAACGACATCGAACCCGTTATTTTCGAGCTTGGTACGTATTGCAAGTGCCAAAGGCCGCTCGTCTTCGACGACAAGTACGACTTTGCTGATATTGACTGTTTCGGAATTCATCTGAGTTTCTATTTTACTTCTTTTGTAGCTTCTTCGCAGCATCGACCGGAATCATTACTTGGAACGACGTCCCAACCTTCTCGCGTGACTTGAATGAGATAGTACCACCCGCTACTTCAGTGACTTGCTTCACAAGGTATAACCCGAGTCCGGTACCCTCCGCATCTCGTTCGCGAATGTTGGTGGCTCGAAAGAGCTTTGAAAATATCTGCTTTTGTTCGGTCAGCGGTATGCCATATCCCGTATCGCTCACTTCAATGCACAAACAAAGTCCAGGCGATTTCTTACGTCCAATCATTTCGTGCTTTAAACTCAACGCGACCTTAATCTTCCCTTCAGGCGGAGTGTATTTCACCGCATTAGTTAGAAGGTTCTCAAAGATCATCACCAGTAGTTTGCGATCAAACCGAATCGTCCGAAGAGTGGCGGAATACTTGCGCTCAATCCGCTGTCTGTTCCGCTTGATTAGCTCATCTAAATCTTTAAGCACTGAGTCCGCGACTTTGGCAGAATCAACATCTTCAAGCTCAACACTCAAGGTTCCCATTTCAAGTCTCGATACGTTAAGGAGATCATTTACGAGAGCCGTCATTCGCTTGTTGGCGACATAGATTTCTTTAAGATAGGCGAGCTGCTCCTGGGATACTTTGCCGGCATCGCCCGCTATGAGCATTTCCGTATACCAACTCACCGTTGAAAGAGGTGTACGAAGCTGGTGAGAAGCGAGCGAGACAAACTCTGTCTTTGCTCGGTCCACTCCCTTTGCTCGGGTAATGTCGCGTTCAATACCCACGTAGTATTTGACGGAGTTATCCTTGCCAAGAATTGGGGCGATACGGCATTCTGCGATATACAGGTCACCATTCTTACGTTTATTCGTGACCTCACCAATAAATGGACGCTTTTGGATGCTAAGTCGGTACCACATCTTTCGATAGAAACTTCTGGGCATTTGGTGACCCCACAAACGTGGATTCTGGCCAATAATTTCCTCCGCCTGATACCCGGTTGTGCGCTCAACCGCTTGGTTGGCAAAGAGAATAACACCGCGTACGTCGGTGATAACGATGTGATCAGAAGCATACTCCACGGCTAGTTGAAAACGCGCCAGCTCGCTTCGAGATCTGTTGTAGTTAATCCGTACCACGCTGTATAGCAGAACTCCTAAAAGGTAGGGAAACGAAGCTATAAGGGTCACTTCCCTGCGGACAAAGGTGTCGTCGTGATAAATAAGAAGAAGCGACAGCCCAATCGATACCACGAGCAGGATCGCTAAAATAAGAAGTTCGATTCTTCGAAGGGTCGATGAAGAACTTGTTGGTCCGCTGCTTTCGGCCTTATCTATCCATGAAAGTAACTGAGATACTTCCGGTTTTTCAGCTATTGGTGACGTGGTTTTATGAGCCAACGTCACCGCCCTTTTGCACGGGATATGTCGTCTGGTGGGGTTGCGACTCCAAGCACTTCTTCCAGACTAGTGATTCCAGCCAAAGCTTTATCTACGCCATCTTCGAAAAGGGTACGCGTGCCCTGTTTGCGAGCATGTTTCCAGATTTCATCGGAGGTTGGCTTCTCATGAATCAAGGCTCTAATTTCCGGGGTTGCCTCTAGAATTTCAAAGAGGGCTATCCGACCTTTATAGCCTGTGTGTCCGCAATCGCGGCATCCAGGTGCTTCATAGAGTGTCATCTTTGGCTTAAAGAAAGCGCTGGCGCCCTTCGGCAGCGCATCATACTGCTGCTTTGTCATGACATAACTCTGGCGACACGACAGGCATAGCCTACGCACCAATCGTTGTGCCACTACGGCTTCGAGCACTGATGCCAATTGGAATGGCTGTACACCCATGTCGATAAGTCTAGGAATTGCTGTGGCAGCATCGTTCGCATGAAGCGTTGAGAGCAAAAGGTGCCCACTGAGTGCTGCGTTAACCGCGATATCAGCAGTTTCCGGGTCACGGATTTCACCAACCAAAATAACGTCAGGGTCTTGGCGTACCGTTGCTCTCAGTCCTTCACTAAAGGTGAGACCCTGTTTTTCGTTGACGTGAATTTGATTCACACCTGGAACCTTATACTCAACAGGATCTTCGATTGTCGTGATATTGATTCCCGGTCGATTGATTATCTTAAAGAGCGCATACAAAGTCGTTGTCTTGCCAGAGCCTGTCGGCCCGACGGTGAGAATCATTCCATATGGGCGCTTCCCGGCTTTTTCAATAACGCCTCGCTGAGTATCGCTCAGACCAAGCTGGTCGAGCGAAACATCGCGCAAATATGCTGGCAAGAACCGCATCACAACTTTTTCTCCTTCAAGAATCGGAACGACCGATACACGTACATCAACGACATGGCCTCCCCGGGTGATACGAAAACCCCCGTCCTGGGGCTTGAAGTGCTCATCAATCGGCATATTCGCCTGCATCTTCACCCGATTAACGATACCTTCGTAGTATTTCTTTGGCAGCGTGCCGGCAACAATAAGTTCACCATCAATCCGGAAACGCACAATCACGTCATCGACTTGCGGTTCAAGATGAATGTCAGAGGCACGGACGTTATATGCATCATCAAAAATCTGGTCGATTACTTCCGGCGCAATCTTTTTATCTTTCTCAACGATTTTCGCAAACCGTGATTGGAGCGAAGTGTGATGCTGTGAAAATCCCTGCTCAATCATCGAGTCAGGCGCGTATGTAATGACAACGTCTTTCTTCGGGAAATACTCGCCAACTGTGAACTTGAGCTTTGCATCCTCTGGATTGCTCGTGGCAATCGTGACAGTTTTCTCGTCTGAGCGAACGATCACGACCCTATATTCCCGGGCTACACCCTCGGGAAAATTCACGTCCTTGGTTTGACTCGCAGAACGGTCAAGGTTGGTATAGGGCACACCGTAGTATTCGGCGATTGCCTGAGCTACGAGATCGGCTGTGACTAGGTCCCGCTCAATGGCTACGTCGACGAAATTGCGATTATCGCGTTCTGCCACTGCTCCAAGCCTGGCGCCTTCTTCAACGCTGACATAGTGGTGATCAAGCAGAATCTGCCTAATCTTATCGTCCTTGAGTGGTCCCCAGGTTGCCATAAACTATGATCCTAATACGGAATAAATATGGTCGACTACGTCACTCATTGAAGTATCGGCCTTGATGAAATAGTCGTTGGCACCAAGTTCTTTTGCGCGCTGTCTATCCGCTCCCTGACTTAAGTTCGAAGAGATTATCACTGGAAGCTCGTCGTCAGTCTCGCGGATCTTTTCCAGTACAGCAAAACCGTCTTTACGCGGCATGACTAGATCAAGCAGCACAAGATCAAACGCTTGCCTCTTCAGCTTTTCGAGAGCCTCCTCGCCATCGGGAGCTGTTTCAACGGCAAACCCCGCATACGAAAGCTTCAACTCGAGCGCATGTGCGAGCGGTTGCTCATCCTCGACAACAAGGATTTTCTTTCTTTGTGTTTCTTTCGGCATGATCCCCCTTCTTTGCTCTCAGCCTAGAGCTCGGTAGGACTACTTGCAACTGCAGGAATGCCGCCGAAGAAGCCTAATTGCTCTGAACCAATTGGCCAATAGTAGCATGATTGCGGCTTTTTTTCAAG
>CAYSOT010000014.1:0-12545 GCA_964432765.1 uncultured Candidatus Saccharibacteria bacterium | reverse complement strand
CCATCGTGACAACCAGCCCTATTACTGCATAGACCACCGTCTTCTTGGCTTTTTCCGAAGTGTCGCGGTCTCCTTGAGCAGTAATGTATCGATAGCCACCCATTATGAGATAGATAAGTGCAATCGAGGCTGCAAAAATAAGTAACATCTCAATGATCTGAGAAATTGTATTTTGGGCGCTCGTCGACGCATCACCCGGCCGAAAGCCGTTGACTGTCTGTTTAGACTTAAGCACTTCCTGCAGAAGCTGAACAATGCCAAAAGACGACACGATCAACACGAATCCAAGAATGGACCACAACAGCCCGGACTTGGCCTTTTCTATGCGCTCAGGATTACCCCCCGAAGTAATATAGCCGTAGGCGTTGATAACAATCGATACGACGGAGATTGCTGCTGCAAAAGCGAGGCCATACTCAATCACCTTCACGATGACATTGATGATGTCGCGCAAAGCGCTAGGGCTTGTGTCGGGGTTCGAGTTCCCGATTATCGCAGCATGAGTAAGTTCCGGAACCGCCACAATCGAAAGAACGCCAAGTATAAGCAGTATGCGTTTCACGTGATCCACCCAGTTTGGTAACCAAGCGCATTGGCAACCATCTTGATAAAGACAACGGAAGCGATGGCGATGAGTATTCCCCATACCGCATAGGACAGGCTCTTCTTGGCCTTCTCCGCCATGTCGGGGTTGCCCTGTGAAACGACGTATCTGTAACCAGCCACGACGATGTAAAGAACGGCGATTGAGGGCAAGAAGACCATCAAAACATTGAAGATCGCTGTAACGACCTCTTGGAGCGATCCAATATTGCTTTGAGATTCTACTTTGCTAGGCCCCGCCGCCGATACGAAGGCAGGTAGCCAAAGGGCTGTGAGCAAAAGTAGAAACGTGTTTAATTTGCGCATATTTAACCCTTTGGTTTGGTGTAGTCTATCGATCCACAGCCAGCCGTTCCAGGTGTACACGGATCAGTTGTGCGGGTATTAACAGCATTCAATATCACCGCAGCCAGAATCAGTACTGCCAGCCCAATCAAAACATGCTGGAGTAGATCCTTGGCATCCGATATCTTTTCTGGGTCGCCGTAGCTCGTCGTGTACCGATATCCTGCCCAAATAAGCATCATCACAGCGAGCAGGCCTCCAACCAAAGCAAGGTAGGCATAGGCGTCGTTGATGTATTCAACGATTGAGGTGTCTTTCACCTTCTTATTGGAAACTGGGTCTTTGTTATTGCCAGCTGCCGGCGGAGTTGCTGCGTGTGCAAAGCTCGGCGCGGCAACTGAAACGCCGATACCAAAGAGACACGTAGCGCAGAGCAATAGACTAAGGATGCTTTTTTTCATTACAGGCTTTAAAAGAATTGATTAAGAGTACCACATTAGGCCTCAAATGTCAATCTGTAAAGCTATTTCTGGTTTTTCAGCTCGGAGTAGAGTCCGGTCTGCTTGTTCGCCGCCGCGTCGAGGGCGCGCTGGGCATCATCACCTCCGAGCATGGCGTTGATAAGCTCAACGAAAATCTGATCCGACTTATCTGGGAGGCCTTTGTACCAGTTGGTAGCGGTCGCAGCCTGCTCAGCAAAAACCTGCACTTTTCCAAGATTTCCGACATCTTTACGAGCCGGCACAGAGGTTACCTTGTCGGTGTAGTCTCGTATATGGTCTTTCGAAGAGACAAAAATCAAGAACTTCCATGCCTCTTTTTGATGAGGACTGGTCTTTGAAACTACTTCCGTCCAGTAGCTTCCGAAGTTAACGGGATCAGTGCCACCAATCTGCAGCATCGGGTTAATCTGATATCGCAGGTTCGGATTTAAACGCTCAATAGTAGGTATCTGATACGAATATCCAATCATTAACGGCAGCTTCCCGGCAGCGAACATATTAACTGCGAATGCCTGCTGATCATTCCAGGTGTAGTTTGGTGAGGATGGATTGGCAAAACTGTTATAGAACTTGGCTGACTCCGTTCCGAGGTAAAGCTCTTTGCCTCCTTCGACCTTCTGGCGCTGATTGAAAATCGCAGTCTCTTTGTTTTCGCTCACCATCTGCGTTCGATTCTGGAGCATCATCAGTGAAAGAATGTCGACACCGCGGGGAACATTATTCGCAGTCCCAAGCGCGATCGCCGGCTGGGTAATAGTGTTTCCGCTGCGCTTAACAAGTTTGCTAATCAGGCTTGGCTGACCAGTGTCGCTCGGGGTAACCGGGTTTGGTGAGCGGCCAACGAGCTCATCCCAGGTCTTTGGCGCTTCGCTAACTTCTTGTTGCTGCAGGAGAGTCGTGTTAGAAAACAGCGCAAGCGTATCGATCGAGTATGGGATGCCGTACACTTTGTTATCGATAATATTTTCTTTGCTAATCAGCGGATAAAATGCCTTTTCGTAATCTGAAGGATTTACCTGGCTGGTGTCTGCGGGGGCAAGCTTGTTTTGATATTGGGGAATCCAGGTATTGCCGATAGCAAATAGATCTGGACCACTTCCAGACGCGATTGCTTCCACGAGTTTTTGCTGATATTCGCTATATGGAGCGATTTTTTTGTACTCTATCTTGATGTTCGGATTCTCTTTTTGAAAGTCTTCAATGATTGGATCAAAGACTTCCTTCTCATCAAACGGTCGCCAATACGTCAACGTAATCGGACCGCCATCTTCTTTTTTCGGCTTGTTCTTTCCTCGAGAAACGCAGCCGAGCAGAATCAGCAGCAGCACGATAATAACCGCGCTGACCACCCCAAAAATAATTATGCGTCGTCTATCCATATCTGTTTTACTCTCCCGTTATAGCATGAACAGCCAGCCTGAGGAAGCATTGCTTGTAAGGAGAGCTCTGGCTATACTATCTCCGTTACGGAGCGCTTATGAATGTACGTAAAGCTGTCATACCGGTCGCCGGATTCGGCACCAGGTTCCTTCCTGCCACAAAGGCTACCCCGAAGGAAATGTTTCCCGTTGTCGACAAACCGCTTGCGCAGTATGTCGTCGAGGAAGCTGTCGCGGCGGGGATTGAGGAAATAATCTTCGTTACGGGTCAGGCAAAGCGGGCGATTGAAGATCATTTTGATCGCAACTTTGAGCTTGAATATTTGCTCGACAGCAAGGGCAAGCACGAACAGCTCAAGATTGTGCGCGATATTTCCGAGATGGTTCAGTTCGCCTACGTCAGACAAAAGGAAATGCGTGGTCTCGGTCACGCAATCCTCCAGGCACGAAATCTCGTCGGTGACGAGCCGTTTGCGGTCATTCTGCCGGACAATCTCTTCAGTGGTGACAAGCCCGCCATAGGCGACCTCATCGCCGCTTATCAAGAGGTTCAAGCACCGGTGTACGGCGTGAAAGAAGTTCCAGAGGACCAGGTGCATCTTTATGGGATTATCGCTGGCGAAGAAATTAAGCCCGGTCTTTGGCGAATGACTGACACGATCGAAAAGCCGTCAGTCAAGGAAGCACCTTCCAGACAGGCCGCCATCGGCCGCTACATCCTCTTTCCAGAGATATTTGAAACGATTGAGCAGTTGCCGGAAGGAAAAGGCGGCGAAGTCCAGCTCAATGATGCCATCCGCGAGATCGCACGCATGCGGCCCGTCTATGCAGCGACTGTGTCAGCAGAATTTCATGACGCTGGTGACAAACTCGGCTACCTAAAGGCCATCACTGAATTTGCGCTCTCTAGGGACGATCTCAAGGTTGAATACGAACAGTATTTACGCGACAAGCTTAAATAGCTGCACATTATGTGCAACTGCACAAAATGTGCATATAGGCTCCATGTGACGTTTGCTAAGGTGTGTTGAATCGAGATGTTTCACGTGAAACACACACTAGCGAATATAACGGACTGACTACTGGTTTTTTTCGCGCTTATTGTTGTGCTTTGCCTGGGAGGCCTTTATCTTAGCTTCAAGCCCCGCTTCGGTAGGTTCGTAAAACCTCCGACCAAGTAGTTTTTCTGGGAGGTGGCCATGACTAACCACCCCACCTTTGGCCGTGTGGGCGTACTCATATCCGCGTCCGTACCCTTCGTTTTTCATGAGCTTCGTGGGCGCGTTGCGTAAATGTAGTGGGACCGGTAGAGCACCACTTGTCCGCACTTCGGCCAGCGCACTGTCTATTGCTCGGTAAGAAGCATTACTTTTTGGTGCAGAGGCCAGGTACGTGACTGCTTGGGCAAGATTAATTCGGCATTCTGGCAGGCCAATATAGCTGACGGCGTCAAATGCCGCTACCGCAACCAAAAGTGCGTGTGGGTCGGCATTCCCAATATCTTCTGAGGCGAAAACAACCATGCGCCTCGCAATAAAACGCGGATCTTCTCCGGCATCGATCATTCTGGCCAAATAATAGATTGCTGCGTCGGCATCGGAGCCGCGCATACTTTTTATAAACGCAGATATGACGTTGTAGTGATCCTCGCCAGACTTGTCGTAACGGGCGCTCTTGCGGCCAACGACATCTTCTAGCAAGGTACGTGTTATTTTCCCACCGCGTGGCTTTGACAACGCAGCAAGCTCAAGCGTGTTTAGTAGCGTTCTCGCATCTCCGGCGGAGATCGCGAGCAGCAAGTTTTCTGCTTCGCTATCCAGCTTAAGCTTGTAGCCACCAAGTCCACGCTCTGTGTCCGTCATAGCGCTGCCAAGTATGCTCTTCAATTCCTGTTCACCGAGTTCGTGAAGCCGATACACGGACGCTCGCGACAGGAGAGCGCTGACCACCTCGAAGCTAGGGTTTTCTGTCGTGGCGCCAATTAGCAATACCGTTCCGGCTTCCACGTGCGGTAGAAGCGCGTCTTGCTGAGACTTGTTCCAGCGATGGATTTCGTCGATGAACAGGATTGTCTTTAGGCCAAGCCGTTGATTCTGCTGGGCCGCTGCGATAACTTTTCGCAATTCTGCGACCCCACTTGTTACCGCGGAAAATGGAACGAACTCAGCATTAAGCTCACCGGCAATGAGGTGGGCAAGAGTTGTCTTGCCTGTACCGGGAGGCCCCCAGAGGATAACCGAACGCAACTGGTCAGTTTCCAAAAGTCGCCTCAGCGGCTTATCTTTGCCAATAATGTGCTCTTGCCCGACAAACTCGCTCAAAGTAGTTGGGCGAAATCGTTCAGCGAATGGTTCTTGTGTCATGTTCATAGTGTACGTCCTGGTGGGGTTTTGAGATAAAGAAAAGCGCCTCCTGAGAGGCGCTCCCATAACCTAATCTAAAAGACTATTCAGCAGATTTTACCTTAATGGTGCGTTTTTTAGTCTTTCCAACCTTTGGCACCTTGATTGTCAAAATACCGTGTTTGAATGTGGCCGTGGCTTTATCTGTAACACACTGCACTGGCATTGTGACGGTGCGGGAGAACGAGCCCCAATAAATTTCCTGGAGAACCAGGCCATCCTTGTTTTCGGTGTGGCTGCTTGTGCGCTCACCGCTGATAGTGATTGAGTCATCAGTTGCTGAAATCTCCAGGTTTGCAGGATCAACGCCGGCAACTGGTGAAACTACTACGACATGGGTGTCGGTTTGGTAGACATCGACAGCAATCTCGCCCTCTAGTGCGGTGTCCTCTTCTGTGGGTTCGATTGAGAAAGCGAACTCGTCAGCCGTTGTATCGTCTGTGGTTGATCCCCCGAAAAAGTGGGACGCTGAATCTGTCTCTGACTTCTTTGCCATAACCCTCCTTGCACATCTACTCTAGTGGGGCTCAGAGGGGTGGTCAAGCAGAAGCGTGTGGTTGACACCCAGAGCTAAACATCAAATAGTATTGTATGTTGGCACTCTCATACTGCGAGTGCTAATATAGAGCGGAAACGTGTCAATTTTGACACCTAGATAATGATAAGTAATAAGGAGGTTATATGAAGATTTCCCCTCTTAGCGACCGAGTCGTCATCGAGCCAATCGAAGAAGACGAAACGTCTGCTTCCGGCATAGTGATCCCCGATACGGCCTCAAAAGAGCGCCCGCAAAAGGGTAAAGTGCTCGCTGTTGGACCAGGAAAACTGGGTGACGATAACGAGCGCGTGAAACCTGAAGTGAGTGTCGGCGACACAGTATTGTTTACAAAATACGGCCCGACCGAAGTGAAGGTGGATGGAAAAGAAGTTCTGATCGGAAGCGAATCAGACATTTTGGGAATCCTTAAGTAAGTAACGGAGGTTAACTCATGGCAAAACAACTCGCGCACAACGAAGAAGCACGTACAAAAATTAAGGCCGGCATTGATAAGCTCGCCAATACTGTGAAGGTGACGCTTGGACCAAAGGGGCGCAACGTCGTCCTCGATAAGTCCTATGGTGCACCAACGATCACCAATGATGGTGTAACCATTGCTAAAGAAATCGAACTCGAAGATCAGTTTGAAAATATGGGCGCACAGCTTGTAAAAGAAGTTGCCACCAAGACAAACGACGTTGCCGGCGACGGTACAACGACAGCGACCGTACTTGCCCAGTCGATCGTTTCGCAAGGACTTCCCTTCATCGTTTCAGGCGCAAATCCTGTAGCTATTCGTCGAGGGATTGAAGCAGGAACGAGCGCCGTCGTCGACCAGCTGAAGGCCGACGCCAAAGACGTGAAGACATCCGAAGAGGTTGCCCAGGTTGCAACGATTTCGGCTGCTGACCAAGAAATTGGCAAGGCTATCGCCGAGGCAATGGACAAAGTTGGTAAAGAAGGCGTTGTAACGGTTGATGAAGGTCAGGGTTTTGGGCTCGAGCTTGAAGTAACCGAAGGCATGCAGTTCGACAAGGGCTACGTTAGCCCGTACATGATCACGAACTCAGATCGTATGGAAGCGGTCTATGACGATGCGTTTATTCTGATTACCGACAAAAAGATCTCTTCACTGCAGACCGAACTTCTGCCAATTCTTGAAAAGGTGGCGCAAGCAGGCAGAAAAGAGCTTGTCATTATTGCTGAAGATATCGAAGGTGAAGCGCTCGCGACACTGGTTGTGAACAAGCTGCGCGGCACGTTCAACGCCCTTGCTGTGAAGGCGCCGGGCTTTGGTGATCGCCGCAAAGAAATGCTCGCCGATATTGCCACGCTTACTGGCGGACAGGTAATTTCCGAAGAAGTCGGCATGAAACTTGAGAATGCTGAGCTCGACCAACTAGGACGCGCCGGCAAAGTAGTTGCTACCAAAGACAACACCACGATCGTCGAGGGTAAGGGTAATAAGTCTGCGATTGAAGAGCGTGTCTCGCAGATTCGCCAACAAATTGAACAGTCTGATTCAGAATATGATCGTGAAAAACTGCAGGAGCGTCTCGCCAAATTGGCAGGTGGCGTCGCGGTTATCCGTGTCGGTGCTGCGACCGAAGTTGAGCTGAAAGAAAAGAAGCATCGAATCGAAGATGCGCTAGCAGCTACCCGGGCCGCGGTCGAAGAAGGTATTGTGCCCGGAGGCGGTATCGCGCTGTTCCGCGCAAAAAGTGCCCTCGAGACAGTTAAGGTCACTAATGCAGATGAACAAATCGGTCTCGATATTCTCAAGCGCGCAATTGATGAGCCGCTAAAGCAGATTGTTGCAAATGCTGGCCGCGAGGGTGCGACCGTAATCGAAGAACTTCAAAAGGATACAAATAAGACCCGAGGCTACAACGCAGCCGTGGCTGAGTATGTCGATATGTACAAGGCAGGCATTGTTGACCCGACCAAGGTAACGCGTTCTGCGCTTCAGAATGCGGCCTCAATCGGCGCACTCGTGCTGACGACAGAAGCAGCCGTGGCCGACATTCCTGAAAAGGATGACGGCGCAGCAGCCGCAGCAGCCGCAGCGGGCATGGGCGGTATGGGCGGAATGATGTAATTTCGCCTAGCTAAGCGACGACGGGGCCAC
Organism: uncultured Candidatus Saccharibacteria bacterium; assembly: GCA_964432765.1. GTDB lineage: Bacteria > Patescibacteriota > SICC01 > SICC01 > CAYSOT01 > CAYSOT01. The sequence continues at coordinate 4,707 of CAYSOT010000014.1, read as the reverse complement.
TTGGCCCCGTTTTCATTTTCTAAAGTTTCCCCGTGGCTACGAGCCCCGAGTCTTGACGAGGGGGCCATTTCATGGTATGGTTCTATAATTTTTCGATTCATAAAACGCGACACTAAACGATGCAAAAAGAAACACTAGTGAGATTGCTCTCAACAGCCCTAGACGGGCATACGCACAACCAGACCCACCCTGTGGCGTATCTCAACGGAGTGAAACACGTTCGAGAATTGATAGATACAGATTTGGGAGAAGCCCCGAGTCGGGACGAGGTGGATGAATTTTGCGTCGGAATCATTTGCAGCATCCAGCCAGCTCGCCCAAATATGAACCACTTAATGACGGATGTGGAACGCGGAATTCTGGCGGCCGCCTACTGCGTGTATTCGGCGGTCCATCCATTTGCTACATCGGAGTAATATGCGTCAAACGAAAATAGTTGCCACAATTGGACCTTCATCAGACACGAAAGCAACGCTTCCGAGACTGTTGAGTTCCGGAGTTGATGTCGTACGACTCAACTTCTCTCATGGTTCCTATGCAGAGATGCGCCGGATTATTCGTATTGTGCGGGCATACTCAAAACAGCACGGTCGAGAAATCGCTATTATGCAGGACCTTCAAGGGCCGAAGGTGAGAGTCGGCGAAATGAAGGAAAAAACGGTTCTTAAAGATCGCTCGGAAGTGGTACTTACCGCAGAAAATCTAATAGGCACGGATCGGCTCATTCCGTTGCAATACAAAGGACTGCCCAACGACGTGCGCAGTGGCGACACGATCTTGCTGAATGACGGACTGATCGAACTTCGGGTTTTGAAAACCAATCGCCAAGCTATACGGGCCAGAGTCATTCACGGCGGTCCACTTAGCTCTCATAAAGGGATAAATGTACCCTCGGCTTCACTGGCACTTCCGGCATTGACCATAAAAGATAAGCAAGATCTCGCGTTTGGATTGAAGCAGGGAGTCGATTTTGTGGCCCTTTCATTCGTGAAAACAGCTGCCGAGATCGATGATCTTAGAAAACGGATTCAGCGTGCTGGAAGTAGCGCAAAGATTGTCGCCAAGGTGGAAAAACACGAGGCGGTTCACAATATCGACGACATTATTGCCTCAGCCGATGCCGTGATGGTTGCCCGCGGAGATCTTGGTGTAGAACTCGACCCAACCGAAGTGCCGCTGATCCAAAAGCAGATCATTCACAAGGCGAACACGGCACGCAAACCGGTAATAACGGCGACTCAGATGCTCGAGTCCATGATTCAAAACTCAAGACCCACACGGGCTGAAGTGAGTGACGTAGCAAACGCAATACTTGATGGAAGTGATGCCGTAATGCTCTCGGCTGAAACAGCCTCGGGTGATTTTCCATTTGCTGCGGTCGAGGTAATGGCGCAGACCGCAAAGAATGTTGAACCGTTTTTTGCAAACCACGAACTGCGTGCTAACAAACCGCGCGATCTGACCGATGCGGTGTCGTATGCAGCCTGCAATGTAGCCAACGAAGCCGACGCGGCGCTACTAATTGTGCCAACTGAATCAGGAAGATCGGCGCGCGCCGTTGCGCAGCACCGAGTCTATCGACCAATTGTTGCCCTGACACCCAATCTTCAAACGGCACGAGAGCTCGCGCTTACCTGGGGTGTACGCGCATCGAAAACACCAAGACCCAGAAGCATTGATCAAATGATTCAGACCGCGAAGCACTTTGTTCGCCAGCGGAAACTAGCAAAACGCGGGGATGATGTCGTGATTACATCTGGTCCAAAGCCTCACGAATCTGACGAGACCAACACCCTTCAAGTGATTACGCTTTAAGCGAGAAGGGCCCAGATTCCTGTTTACCAAGAGGGTATTTTCTGATACTTTTGCAACAACACTGTTCGTTCCCATTCAGAAAGACGAGGAAAGATGATTGGCCAGGTGGCAGTCGCACTCATCGCTCTGGTGATGGTTGCGCTGATCGTGCTGATGCTTCTGATCGGCAACCGTGCTGATGCGGCGCGTCGTGAAGAGCGTGAGCAGATCCGCAGAGACACGCTGTAGCGGGACTCGCAAAAGGTGCGCATCGCCCTGAGCGGTGGCTTGGTTCGACTCCGAGCATTCCCTTCGGCGGAGATCCCGCCGTGTAGAACCAGTGCCGGGTTTCCCCAAAAGGGATCGGAGCTGGCTCGTTGACAACCCGCAACGAGAAGATAGGAGGTCCCATGGCCCACGCCATGCGGATCGTCGGGACCAATGGTCGCGGCATTCCCCCCGAGGCCCTCGCGTGCATGCACGTCGACGGTCTGCCGGACGGCGACAGCACCGAGGAGCTGCTGCCGGAGACGGATCGCCTGATCAGGGAGATCAGCGCCAGCGTCGGGTACATCCCGCCGCAGGAGCTGGTCGAGAAGATCAACGCGGTGTCCCCCAACTCGCCGGGCGGCAGGCATCTGCGCCGTCTGGCGTGCGTGATGTAGGGGGGCTGATGTATCAGTCCAACCGCGCGCGTCGTCGGAAGCGTCGGCGTGCGATCATCAAGCAGATCATCGCCAGGAAGGCGACCACCAAGGAGCGCAAGCTCAGCAAGTTCATGGATGACGAGTACACCGGTCGCAGACCGGCGTACGGGCGGCGGTCCGAGCGTCGGGGTCTCCCCGCGCGTGGTCGCCGAAGCGGCATCGCCGACCTGGGGGAGGTGAACGTCTGATGGGGTTTCGACCTTCCATGAGGCGCGGTACTCCGCCTGACCGTCGTGGTCAGCTCGTGCCGATCCAGAAGCAGGTGGAGACAGCGGCAGCGCGTCTGCGGACGTGCCTGATGATGCTCGAGCGGGGTTCCCGCGCGTGCAACGAGCGCCAGCTCGAGCTTCGCCGCAAGGAGTACGTCGCGATCTGCGAGCAGGCCGGCTGCCAGCCGGATGCCTCGCTGGTGGCCCAGGTGGAGGCGGCGCAGTCGTCTGACACCGGTCCCGAGCCGATCGCGGCCTAGTCGTAGTCGTAAGCGTGCGCACGAACATCCGACATACCTCCATTCCAGTCGCGCACAAAACCCTCGTCGAAAGGATCTCTATGCAGTGAGAGCCGCGCGGTTATGAGCCTCCTCCCGTCCATGCGACAACCGAACATAACCAAACGGTGCACCCTCACTTTGCTGTGACTCATGACGACCATCCAGCAGAGTGCGAGAAAGCCGCCCCGAATCCCACATGATGTGGAACACGATTCGATCAGGGCGGCTTTTTCTTATGCTCTCGCTCCCCGCTATACTAGGGTGGTCACCACACGGAGAGGTGTCCGAGTGGCTTAAGGAGCACGCTTGGAAAGCGTGTATACGGGAAACCGTATCGCGGGTTCGAATCCCGCCCTCTCCGCAGCACTACTGAGGAATCGGCTCACCCTGTTCAACTCGGTAGATAACTTCCGCGCCAACTCCGGCTGGCGTTCCGACGTTCACAGTAAACCCACTGACCGTTTTGTTGGTTACCCAGCAAGTCGTGTTGTAATTTGCGCTGCATGAGGCAGAGTAGTTCGTGTTACGGCGATCCGCAGGAAACGGAACGCTTCTAGACGAAAGCCCTTCCGGAAGGTCTAGTTTGTAGACTGACTGTTCTCCGACATAGAAGTAAAACGGATCACCGGGATTCGGTATCCCTTCACCTGTGGCTGATACCCCGAAGGAACCCGTCATGCCCGCAAACGCAGACGAGAGAATGGAACCACGGATTCGACCTTCTCGGTCGGTCTTCTGAATCCACTCGATTGAGGACTCGTCTGGTCGCGACAAAGAAAACGTAACCGGAACCCCCTCTACCGGCTTCCCGTTTGCGTCGAGCAGTGCGTCGGTTACGAATGGAACGTTATCAGAAACCAAGACAGTAGCGGGCACCTTAATCGTAAAACCGTTTGGCCCGTATTCATCTAAAACTTTCACAGCTTTAGCGCGTAGCGAAAAAGCACTGCCAAGAAGTAGCGTGCTAGCGCACAAGAGACACCCAATAATCACTCCGATTCGCGTGTCCCTACTTCCTAACCAGACCGGCTTGATTCTTCTTCTCATCACCTTTGTTTGTCCAAAAATTGCTTAATCATAGTCTTTATGAGGCTCTTTGTCAATCCGTGAAGCCAGAAGATCTTTGCGCAACATTGACACATTTGCAAAAAAGTGTTATAGTATAGAGATTTTTATGACACCTGAAGCAAGAGAACCAACCGGCGTGCCGGCGCCAGAAATACAAACTGAAACACGGTCGCAGCTTTTTGAGCCTCATCAAGAAGCAGACGGTTCGTTTTCAGTTCTATTTCCGAGTGCGATCAGCGCCGATCAAGAAGGCCAGCTTTTAGGCGTGATGCCGAAAGTATTTGGGTCGCGCTCCGAGGCAGTCGCCGCAGCTGACGGTGTGCGGGAATACATGGAACAACATTTCGATCTGCTCTCGCTGAAGAAGTCTTTCGGGGAAAACCTACCCGTAATCCCCTCAGACAGGGGCTTTGTGGTTATTGAGGAAGATGTCCGCGGTGGACGACGGGCGCGGATTTACGATTCTTGGCAGCAAGCGCGCGATGCGTTTATTGAGGCTCAACCTGATCGACCTCCAAGGGAGCGACTCTTTGAACTCAAACCCGCCGAAGATCTTGATGTGGTGCTAAGCGATCTTGAAAACTTTTCTCCAGACGCTGCCCCCACACGAGAACAGTACGATGCGCCTCCTGAGCTACGCCACTACAT
>CAYSOT010000013.1:0-17881 GCA_964432765.1 uncultured Candidatus Saccharibacteria bacterium | reverse complement strand
TTCGAATCTACCTAGAGCCTTGCACAAAAAGGCCTCATTGTCAAGTATTTCTCTTAACCAAGCAATTAATCTTTAGTAGAAATATGCCATATACTAAAGCTACGGGGCGTGGCGCAGTCTGGCAGCGCGTACGGCTGGGGGCCGTGAGGTCGTGGGTTCGAATCCCGCCGCCCCGACAGAGTCGCTGCATCCTGATACACTACAAAGCACATGGCCAATCCAATACCAAAACGAATTGAGACCGTCGCCCGTATCGCCATTCAGAACGAAGAAGGCGCGATTCTTCTGTGCCGCTCCCCCAAACTGAAGAATGCATGGACTTTGCCTGGCGGAGAACTGCAACCTGGGGAGCCACTTCGCAAAGCTGCGATTCGTGTTGCCAAAGAACAAGTAAACCTCAACATTCACCCGATTGCCGTGATTCGCAGTGGCGAAATGATCAACCCTCGCGAACTGGTGCGCGCCTTTCATGGCATTTATTTCGGCTACCTTTGTGGGCTACAACGTGGCAAAGTTGCCCCAAATGAAAAAACCTACGACATGTATGCCTGGTTCCAACCAACCAAGGCACTGACTCTGCAGCTTGAGTCGATCACCAAAGAAGTTCTGCAGACACTGACTGTTCGTAAGTCTCGCTAAGAAAGAAAATAAGAACACCCGCCCCTCAGTTGAGAGGCGGGGTTTATGTTCAGAACCTCAAGCTGGCACGTACTGATACCTGGACCAGCCAGGTGGGTGTCCGCAACGAAACGCCACAGCGAATCGCAATATAGAACTCCCGAATACGTGTTGAAGGTTCAATACTAACCAGCCTAAGGCTCTGCCAGTATAGCAATCGCTCGCCAGAGTCGTATGGCAAATTCTCTAGAATTTGCGAGGGTTGTTACAAAATACTTGTCGGCAGGAAGATTAAGAATCCGAACGCCGCCATAATTGGGTCGATCACTGGGCCGATTAGGTTTACTCCGGCAATGAAGCTGACCATGAAAATGGTCAGTAGTACGACCGGGCCGTATCTGAGGAATTGGTTATATCCTTCGTCCCAGGAGCGCGGGATGATAATCCCAAGCGCTTTCGAGCCATCAAGCGGCGGGATTGGTAAGAGGTTAAACGCCGCCAACAGAAGATTCGCACCGATCATCTGTTGGCAAAAGACCAACCAAACATTGTTACCGGTGGCGAGTTCCGCCAACGAAAACCCTCCGCCAGTTGCAGCCATAATCTGAAACGGTAACGCGAAAATAAAGGCGACAAATAAGTTCATTACAATGCCGGCAATCGAAACGAGAAAGTCACCGCGCCGACCGTCTTTTAGGTTGTAGGGATTAACCGGTACGGGACGACCCCAACCAATACCAGCCAGCAAGAAGAGAAAAGAACCTGCGGGGTCTAAGTGGGCTGCTGGGTTGAGCGAAACGCGACCAAGATATTTCGCGGTGTAGTCACCTTGCCGTGCCGCCATCCAGGCATGGGCAAACTCATGAACCGTTACTCCGACGACCAACGAAACCAGGAAAAGCAATGTTCGCGTTGGATCGCTCGTGAATGAATCAATGATCGGGAGTCCGCTTTGCATTACTTAGTAGTATAGCGTGTCGGACGCGCGGCTTTGCTCGTGACGACGCTAGAATTTCGCGATATACTGACTCGGCGAGGATTTATGGCAGAACTTACCTACAACCGACGCAAAGCTAAGCGAGCAGCCATTGCTTCGATTGGCGCAACCGAAAAACGCCCGACTGCTGGGCAGAATGTTTCACATGCGCAGAACAAGACAAAGCGTCTCTTTAAGCCCAATCTTCAAAAGACTAAAATCCTTGTAGACGGCAAACTCGTCACGGTCCGCCTTGATGCACGTACTATCCGAAGCCTCACAAAAGTCCAGAAAGTACGACCAGTAAAGGCTGCAAAGAAAGCCACCACAAGTACAGCAAAACCTGCCAAGAAGCCTGCTGCTGCGAAAAAGACACCTGCTAAGAAAGCCTAGCAATCAGCTAGAGTAATAACGCTACCGCCACTCGGCGGTTTTTTAGTCTCGATTGAGCTCGTCAAGGTAGTTGTAGGCTGGGTGCTCTTCAACCCATACCTGCGGCTCGTCTTTTCCGGTGCGTTGCTGCCCACCAAGGAACCATGAAAAGGCACGCTTCACCCGACCTGGCCGTTTTGTGCTTTCCGCTTCTTCTAGCCTTGGGACAAACTCCTCTGGCTGCTCCTCTGCGCCTGGGGTAGCAAATCCTAGTTGATGCTGAAGCCCTTCGAGTCGCTCCGATAACGCCTCGGCGTCAGCCATAATCCGGTCGTACTGTGAATCAGACAAATAACCAAGATCGCGCGAAACAAGCAACGAGTATTTCGTCTCTTCCAGCGCAACTTGCGACTCACTCAAATGCCTTGAGTAAAAATCGTTCGACTTCCTGGCATACCCCTCGACTATATTTGAGGCAATCTTGACTGAAGACGTACGGATCTTAGGAATGAGACCATAGTGCTCTTCTTTGGGAAGACGGTTGGTTAAGCGATACACATCCAACACAAACCGGTGACCAAGCTTCCAGGTCTCAACCGCTTCTTGTGTAGTAATGTGATGAGCCATTCCCCCTCTTTCAGATTATGGATTTGGGAAGACGACGATTATGCTTTCGTCTTCCGGTAAGTCTGATGATTTCACTTTCCAGGTGGTCTTTTCAAGTCTTTGGACTTTACCGCCAGCCTGCTTCAGAAAATCCTCCACGCCGGCAAGCTTCTTTGGCAGACTCAAACTGGGCACATCGTAATGCATCGGCACAGCGATGCGGGGCTGCAACTTCTTGATAACATCAATTGCTGTCTTGGCGTCGATCGTGTATTCGCCGCCCACCGGAATAAACAGAATATCGACATCGCCAATCTGATCAATCAATTGATCATCGAGCATGTGTCCGAGATCACCAAGATGAACACAGTGCACGCCATCGACCGTGAAAGAGAAAATGATATTATCGCCTCTCTCGGCACCCTCTTTTGAGTCGTGATAACTGGCAAGACCCTGGATCATCACGCCGGCATATTCGTACTCGCCTGGAAGGTCGACAATATGCGGTTCACCACCGACACTTGCCGTGTCGTTATGATCATAGTGCTGATGCGAAACAAGCACGACATCGCCGGAAAGCTTCGGCTTCTTTAGGCCGATTTTGTCCTTCTCAAACGGATCCACGACGACTGTTGCCGCGTTTCCCTTCACAGTAAAGTTTGCCTGGCCATGCCACGTAATATCCATAGCAGGATTCAGTATACGCGCCACGGCTTCGGCGGGCTAGCTTTGCTAGACTGAATCTATGCTTGAGACGCCACATGCTGTCGTTGGTGGAGCAGTCGCGGCTGCGGTCACTGGCGCAACTGGGAGCATTCCGCTCGGAATTGCCGCCGCATTCGTATCCCATTTCATCTGCGACACAATCCCACACTGGAATCCGAAAGCACCACTAAAGCGACGGGGCGTGGTGGTGTTCGTGTCTGCTGATTTTATCCTTGGTTTTAGTATTACTGCCTTTTTTGCGCTTCAATTTCCAAACAGGCCGGAAATTTGGTTGGGCGGCCTTTTCGGAATGCTGCCTGATATTATCCTTGGGATCAGGTATGTTTTCCGCGTGCGGTGGCTGAAGCTCTACGAATGGATACACGCGCGCTACCACGTTGAAGTAGCACCGATATACGGTGTCCCGACCCAGCTTATCGCCATCTTGCTCGCCGTCTGGTATCTGGCTTCGCTCTGATTAGTGGCCTGGAATGCCGTCGAGGCGAGCGATTCGCGCCGCATACCCTGTGTAGGTGTGTGGAGCAATTCCAATTAGGTCTACCTTGATCCTCGGATCGATATCAAGATTGCCCACGAACTCACGGAGTTGCTCAAGCGTGACGTGTTTGCCGCGTGTCAGTAATTCAAGCTGCTCGTAAGGTTTAGCAAATCCGGCTGCACGCATGGCTGCATTGTATGCCTCGGTGACAACTTTTGGATTCGCCTGGAGGGCTGCTTCAGCCGCTGCTCCGTTTAGAGCGCACTTGGAAATTGCCCGACGCATCGAGTCGATGGCAATGACGGTATGACCCAGTGCTGAACCAAAATTCCGCTCGACTGTCGAGTCGGAAAGGTCGCGCTGCAATCGCGAAACAGGGAGCTTGCGGGCAAAGAACTCAAAGTCGGCGTTTGCTTTGCCGGCGTTGCCTTCGGCGTTTTCGGCATCGATCGGATTCACCTTATACGACATTGCCGATGAGCCCTTTTCTCCTTGGACTGCCCGAAGTTTTACCCAATCATCACTAATGTATCGCCAGAGATCCTGCGCAGCATCAATGATGATGCTGTTAAGACGTTGCAAACCGTGGAAAAGTTCGACGTACGAGTCGTGCGGCTCAATTTGGGTTGTAACGTGGTTCGGAACCACGGCAGGGTTGCGATAATGCTTCGACTGGCGCTCTTGAATAAACTGCTCTGTAAAGGCAACCCAATCAACCTCGGGCACGCCGGCGTCGTGGGCCGAGTAATTTCCCGTCGCACCGTTCAGCTTGGCTTCAATTTGCATATCGTGAACTTTTGCAATCTGTTTCTTAAGGCGCTCTGCGAAGACGCGCATCTCTTTTCCAAAGGTAGTTGGTGAAGCCGCTTGTCCATGGGTTCGTGCAAGCATCGGGTTGTCTGCATAGAGCGTGGCCCAGGCATCGAGATCTTCCACAAGAGCGTCTGCCGCCGGAATGACGACATCTGAAACACCGCGCTGCAACATTTCGGCGTACGCAAGGTTGTTCACATCTTCGCTCGTCAGGGCAAAATGGACCCACTCAAGTTCCGGCTGCAGAGTTGTCCCTGCAAGACGGTGCTTGATGTAGTACTCGACGGACTTCACATCGTGATTCGTCGGACGTTCGATATCTTCACCGAAGCCTTGCGTTTCAATAGCCTTGATGAGGGCGGCGTCCTCAAGGGTCAGAGTGCGCAGCCCCTCGAGTAGAGACCGCTCGGCTTCGTTGAAGCCCCGCAGCGGAACGTGGGGATCTTCCGACAATGCAATCAAGTAATCAATTTCTACGCCAACACGAGCCTGCATTAACCCGCGCTCGCTAAAGATTTCAGCAAGTTCTTCCGTCTTGCGTCCATAGCGGCCATCGAGCGGTGAAAGTGCATCGAGTCGGGCGACTTGTTTTACAACTAAGTCGCGTTCATGCATTGGTCGGTCAGGATTGCCAGATTCAGGAGTCATTTACTACCTCTTTTTTATAAACAAAATGGGGCTATGGGCCCCTTTACCTCTACTCTACCAGCGCTTCACCGAAGCGCTAGAGTGTCTTAACTGGTTCGAATCGCTCAAGCACGGGACGCTGTTCCTCTCGAACCGTTAAATATGACTTGACGTAACCTTCAAGATTTCCATCTTGAATACGTCGATACATCTCGAGGTCGGATGGCACAAACTTCTCTGCTTGCGCTTCGACTTCTTCACGTGTGAACCACTCAATCGTCCCTTCATCTTTGTCGATAACAGAAAACGATACCTCGCCGTCGACGGATACCTTGCAGACAGATAGCATTACGCGCATCAAATCGCCATCGCGGTCCACTATTTCATCAACGAGAGCGTAAAAGCCGTCAAACGTTACCTGATGCTCAATCTCTTCCGACATTTCACGGCAGGCAGCCTCCGGTAGAAATTCTTTATCTTCGTCGTCGAATTTTCCACCTGGAAGCCCCCGATAGCCGGCAAGATGGTTTCGCTTAAATTGAATAAAGGGCGTTCGCCCTTCGTGTTCTGTGTAGCACACTGCAACCGCAAGCGTTTTCATAGCCTGGCGAGCGTTCGATCGCGCAGAGAATTTACAAGGATCTTCTTCGGCTCAGCAAGCATTTGCGTAATAAATCGATCGAATAATTGGCGGCGGTAAGTGTATTCTTCTTCAGACATCACGGCGTAGCGGATTTCGCCGTGTTTCGCCTCGAGATCATGAAGGTAATCCTTCAGCAGATCCTCGTCTGGATCGCCAACGATCAACATATCTGCCGGTGCATCTTTTGAGGCAACAAACTTCCCGTTCTGAAGCAGAAGACGGATATCGCCAATCTCTGGAACGACCGGGCCTTGGCTCTGCGGAGTGCCGTACATTGAAGGAGCTGTTGGCGTGGGCCTCGGTGTATCAGTCACGAAGAGCGCTTTGAGCTCTCTGGCCCCCTTAACATTTTGGTTGAGGCGATAGTAGAGTTTGCCTTGGCTTTTCTTCTTTGTCACAAGCCCTGCGGACTCAAGGTTACCGAGCTCATGTCTGATTGCATTGATGTGGTCGTCAAGTAGACGCGTCAGCTCTCTGACATAGTACTTTTGTTCAGGGTCACGCAAAAAATGACGCAGTAACTTCACCCGCGTTTTTGATCCGAAGAGTGTCTCGAGTTGCTCAGTATTCATGACAGTCGTGCGGTTTTCAGTCTACCCGAATAACGGATTTGCGCAAGTATGTGGACAACTATACTAGTCTAGATACAGCCTCTGAAAAGAATCGACCTCGCTCACGGTAATCCTTAAAGAGACCGAATGAAGCTGCCGCTGGTGAAAGCAGCACGACATCACCCTCCTGGGCAAGGCCGCGGCAGGCGGGAAGAATCTCGTCCGGCGAAGCAATAAATTCATAGTGTGGCGTAACGACTCCGGCATTCGCCGCTGCATCTTGTACGGCACGCAGTATCGCATCTCCCACGGGGCGAATCAGAACAAGTGCTTTGACCGGGCTGTTGATAATGGCTTCCCCAAGCTCCGTATAATCGAGTCCTTTTTCAGCACCTCCGGCAATAAGGACCATAGGCTGACTGAAACTTTCTATTGCGGGAATGGTCGCTGTCGGGCTCGTTGCATATGAATCGTTGACGTAGGTAATTCCACTCTTCGAACCAAGCACCTCGAGGTGGTATGGGAGCCCACGATAGCGCTGAATAGCCTCTGCCATTTGTGGCGTCCGTACCCCAAGCGCTTCAGCTACAAGACATGCCGCGAGAACATTATGGAGGTTATGTTTACCCGGTACGGGGATCTGGCTTGTAGCGCAGACATGCCCCGATGATTCAAGGTAGACTCCGTCGTTCTCGACGTAGGCATCGGCATGTTGCTCGGTTGAAAACCAGCGCTTTATTCCAGGTGCGTGCTGCTTCGCGAAATCCTTGCTACCAGGATCGTCAGCATTGAAAACCGCCAGTCCTGAATTTGCCTGGAATGTAACGAGGCTCGATTTAGCTGCGTGGTAGGCTTCAATGCTCTGATGATAATCAAGGTGATCGGCAGTCAAGTTAGTTAGAATTGCAATTTCTGGGCTGACGGTAGCGTCCTCGAGCTGAAAACTAGAGAGCTCAAGAACAACCCAGTCTTCGTCGCCGAGCTCATCAACAAAAGACAGCGGAGGTGTACCAATGTTGCCACCGAGGCGAACTGGTATGTCTGCTTCTTCCAGAATTGCCCTAACCAAACCAGCTGTGGTTCCCTTGCCCTTCGTTCCAGAAATTCCAATGATGCGCTGTGGGCGCAATTCAAAAAAGAGGCGGGTATGTGATGTTATCTCCACCCCAGCTGCAAGAGCTGCTTGGAATTCACTTGAATGAATTGGGAGCCCTGGAGAGCGAAAGATTATGTCGTACTTAGTTAGCGCGTCTAAGTACTCTGGTCCAAGAACGGTCTTGGCACCGTCTGGAATGTCTCGAATATCTGCGCGGCGATCAAGGATTGTTACATCATCAGCACCATGGCTGGTGAGATAGTCATAGGTGGCACGACCTTCTTGGCCAAAACCAGCAAGAGCGATACGCCGCGCGGTGAAGTTCATTACGACTCCGCAACGCGGCCGGCGAGATACACAATCTCAAATGCGAAAGCGAGCCAAGTGAGAACAAGTGCAAGCCAAACCCAGGGAGAGCGGAGCGATTTCTTTAACATCGCCTTCGGCTCATCGACATGACGAAAATTCGATAAAAACACGAGCCCAAGTACGAAGAGTGGGATGCCAAAAAGACGTCCGAAAAGTAGCGGGATGCTATACCCAAACATCTTTAGCGCTTGCCTTTCTTTGTGGTAATAATCTTGCCGTCTTCCATCATAATCGTACGGTGACACGCCGCTGCAACCGATTCATTGTGAGTCACTAGAATGAACGTTTGTCCGATTGTCTGGTTAAGATTCTGCATCAACTCAACGATTGAATGACCTGTTTTTGTATCCAGTTCACCAGTTGGCTCGTCTCCAAGCACTACTGCCGGGTTCAGAACGAGTGCCCGGGCGATGGCGACACGCTGCTGTTGTCCACCCGAAAGCTGCGCCGGTTTATGATCGGCTCTGTCGAGCATACCAACCAAACGGAGTGCTTCTTCTGCGTGCTCTCGTTTATCCGCCTTCTTGCCGCGTCGATATCGAAACGGGAGATACACGTTTTCCAGAGCGGTAAGGGTTGGGATAAGGTTTTTTTGTTGAAAGACGAATCCGATTTCTTCTTGGCGGAATTTACTCAATTTCTTCCGACGAAGTTTTGTGACGTCTTCTCCTCGAAAATGAACCGTTCCTTTATCTGCTGAATCGAGAAGGCCGATCATATTGAGAAGCGTTGTCTTGCCAGAGCCAGAGGCTCCCATAATTGCGACCATTTCGCCGCGCTTTACGGAAAGACTCACGCCTCGCAGCGCCTGCACCGGTACAGCAGTTTCCGCATATGTTTTATAGAGTCCTCGCACGTCAACGATTGGTGGCTCAACTTTGCGCGTCTGCTTCTTGAAAAGCTTATCAGTTTTTTTGCGACGGAGAGCCATTATTCTTCCCTCAAAACGTTAACTGGCTTTACTCGAGACGCACGCCACGCTGGGTAAAGCCCAGCAATAATTCCGAGCACTACTGCGAAGAGAAGCGATCCAATCACGAGATCTGCGGTAAACGAGAATATTTGAAGCCCTTGATCTGCAAGGTTGTTGTTAATGACCGTGGTCAAAATCCCTCCAAGAGCACAGCCTATGATTCCGCCGATCAATGCCATTGTCGCTGTTTCCAGTACAACCTCCTTCAAGATATGCCGTGGACGCGCCCCGACGACTTGCTTCACACCAATTTCCTTTCGGCGCTCAGCGACCGACATAATCATTGTGTTGATGACGGAGAGACCACCCACCAGCAAGGCAATCAAAGCGCTCCCTAAAACGATGAGGTTGAAGACCTGGAAGCTTTGTTGGACCTGCTTCTTGAAGGTTTCCGGAGGTGTTGCCGAAACCCCTGAGATGGTTTGTTTTATTCGCCTTGCAAGCTCATCACCAGAGACGCCAGAACGAGGAATCACCTGAATATCCGTCACGAGGCTCGAACTATCTATGCGGAATGGATTCTGCTCTGCAATCATCGGCTGGGCATCGGCAAGCGGTATCAAGTAGAGAGAATCAAACGAACCGTTGGTACGTTCAAGAATGCCGACAACCTCAAACTTCTGATTTCGAATTGTTGCCGTGTCACCGACTTTTAACTTCTTTGAAGATGCAATGCTCGAACCAATTACGACTTTCTTTGAGTCACCTGCCTGTAGCGCGCGCCCCGAGGCAACCTTCAGTTTCTTAGGGTCTTTATCTAGGTCAGCAGGATCGTAGCCGTATACCATTTCTGGTTCACGAAAACCCCCAACCTGCTCATCACTATCCGAAGCAAGAATGGTGATCGTGGGATATGCGGTTTCGACACCATCAATGACCTTGATGCGGTTTGCGAGATCCGCTGGAACCTGCTCCCCCATTGCTCCAAAGGATCCACCGCCAAAACCAGCACCGGCCGAAGAGACGGTGACTCGACTCGAATAGTAATCAAGCGTGTTATTAAGCGAATTATTAAAATAGAGCGCAAGCGAGCCCATGGTTGTTAATGCAAATACGCCAATCGCCACACCCATTATTGTTAATAGGGAGCGTGACTTACGTCGCCAGATATTACGAAGCGCTTCTCGCACGAACTTATTGTACAGCGCTTACTAGAAAGGAAGGAAGCGGCTGGAGACGAGATGTATCGTCATCTCCAACCGCTTCCTATTTGTCAGCTAACCACGAATGGCCAGAAGACATCGGACGGTCCGAACCATGCCTTGGTCTCCGCAACGGGTCGGAAATACTCGTTGTAGGGACCAGGGTTCAGATCGGATCGGGGTCGGATTGGCACAGTAAAGGAGAAGAGCTCGCCAGGATCGACGCGATCTTGATCAAGCTTTGCTCCATATACTTCGTATGCCTCAGGTGCCGAAGGATCGATGAAGCCACTGGCACGATCCTGTGGCCTGATACCTCGCAGGTGTACCGGTGCAACGCCGTCCTTGTAAAGGACAGCTCGGCCGGTATTGCGATACGTCACCTTTAGCCGAAGCGTCTCCTTAGAACTCAGTGAGCTACTTGGGTAGGTTTGACTGACCCACGTTGCATCGTAGTCTGAACCAACGAACGGCAGGTGGTTCTTGTCGCCAGCATTGAAGAGAAGATACAGCCCCAGTTCCTTTGCAAACCAAAGCTTTCCCTCAACCACAAGCGCAAAATCCTGTCGCAGACGATCCGAAACAACACTCGTGGGAACGGAGAACGTAGCATCGAAATGCCCTGTTTCCCCCGGTGCCACGGTTGGCTCACGGAGCTTCACACGCCACGCGGTTTCCCACGTCGAATCGGCATAAGCGAAGCGAGCATCAGCAACTGTACCAAGGAAAACCTCTCCTTGATGCCAAGTGGCCACACCACTATTCTTCAGGGCAATCGAGAACGAACCCGACCCACCCGGCGAAACCAGCGGCGTTACGCGCTGATCAACAAACGAGGCGTCGTAGGCCGCGCGCACATTCAGGGCGAGCGGAATCTCAAGTGACGACCAGGCCACACCCTCCCAAACCGGTGCGAAGACGCCAACCTGGTAGGTTCCAGCACTGGTCGAGAGAGGAGGCCGGAATGTCAGTTCCCAACGAGCCGAGTCTCCGGGATTGAGGTAGCCATTGCACCCCACGATTGCCACCCGATGAGAGGCACGCCATGGAGAGCTGGGCCAATACCCGACAGCGATGTCCGCAAACTTGGCGGGCGCATCGGTTCTTGTTCCGAAATTGGCATCGCCACATGGAATCGCTCGCGGCCCAAGATACTTAGCGACCACAACGATCCGCACTTGATCTCCCGCTGTAACATCAACGGTCGATCCTGAGTAGACGCTGACGGAATCAAACTGCGGGATGTTGCCAGCGTTTCTGCTCGTGACCCACGATCCAGCGGCAGGAACACCCGCTTCAACGAAGCTGGAGGTGAGACTGACACCCGAGGTGTTTTCCAGCTGATAGTGCAGATGTGCTGCCGTTGAGTTGCCGGTGCTCCCAACCTTGCCAATCGATTGGGCCTGCGAAACAGTACTCCCCTGAGAAACATTTACTGCGGAGAGGTGTGCATACCGCGAGCAGGTTGCATCGGCATAGCAAACGACGACCGTATTTCCCCAGCCGCCATTACAGGACGTGACACCCTGGCTACACCCAGTTGCGGCGGTACGAACTGTGCCGGCGGCGGCGGCGCGCACATCGGCTCCGTACGGAAGACCGAAGTCCCAACCGTAACGGGTGTACGTCGTGTTGTGACTATACGGCCCGTTGTTCCCCTGAGTGACGGAGTACGTCACACCAGCAGTCCACGGAAGATACGTCGGCGGCTGTGCATGAGCAGACCGTGTCAACAGAGAGAACAGCATGACCACAATGATCACGCCGAAAAACAGCTTAAGCAGAGCCCTCATCGAGCAGTGCCTCCTTGGTCGAGTCTCATCAGAGACGATTTAAGGTACCAACCAGAGTTTAATATTATGGTTGCTTGGTGTCAATGCTTGTTTGTTTATGAAAAAAGGGTATTATTAAATAGCACTAGCAACTAACCATAAGGTTAAGAATATGGATACACGTCAAAGCGTTCTTGGGTTCACTAAGTACTTTCGCAGGACTCTGATAGCTACGAGCGGCATTCTGCTATTCGCGCTCGCGCCAACCGTGTTTGCAGCTGCTAATATCGCTATTTCACTGCCAACAGCTAATTCAACGGTTTCTCGGACGTTCGACCTACGCGGCACTGTGAGTGAGGGTGGCGGCAGCTTGGCACTGCAGATCGACGGCAATCCATATATCCCAAGCGCACTACGATCAAACACTGATCCGATTCCGGAAGGACCATACTTTGGTGAAACGAAGGTTGGCGAGAAAAACGTACCGTTTCAGACAAGTGTAGATTTGACTGGTCAGGCAGTGCTTATAAATGGCAAACGAGGAGAAGTGCCTGCCGGAAAACACAGCCTGACAGTGTGCCAGTTACTCGGACCACAAACTGGTTGCAGCACTGCGCTCGTGGTTAATCTGAGTGATTCGACCTCACAGCAGGTGGTTGCCACTTCGAGCCCCGCAGCCACAGAAGCAGCGCAAGCCAAGACAAATTTCGCTGCAGATTCTATAACCCCAACCGTTGGACTGCTTGGTGGTGCATTCCTGGGAGCACTGTTGGTGCTACTTGCCCATCGCTTGCGGCCGAAGAAATAACCTTCTTACGGGGTTGGACTGGGTGACGGCGTAGGCGAAGGCGAAGCAGACACGCCACTTGCATTGGGAATTGGTGCGAATGGATCAACCTTTCCACCGATTCCTGGGGTAAGCGGTGCTCCATACGCTGCCCTATTTTCAAGCAGTGCTTTCTGAGCGGGTGATAAATCTAGGTTAGGAACTTGATAGGCATCACTGGCCTTTATGCTGGCTTCGGCTCTTTGGTTGAAGTAAATCAGTGTTCCATACGTTGAAGTAAGCACGACTACGGCCACGGCAACCGAAACGGTGGAAGCAAAATGATAGCCAAGAAACTGACGGAAGGACCAGCGGTTATAAACATTGAAGAAGTAGAGTAGCGCACCGGGAATAAATAGTAGTCCTGTTGTGAGCTTCCACTTTGTCTTTTCGATATTAGTTTCGTACTCACGAGTCCAGGAATCCTTGACCATCAAGATCCAAAGATAGCAGAGTCCAATAAACCCGATTACTGCTGCCCCGAGCAGAGTTAGCTGCGACGGGCTGAAGCCAGCAACCTGATTAATTATTCTGCCCAAATCAATATGCAGCGATATTTGCGGGTTGCCGCCGGTAATAACAAAGTAGGATGCTGCGCCAATTATTCCAAGGGCGACGGCGACGAGAATTGCGAGCTCCATATATGACTTGTGATTGGGGGTGGTCGCAATTTCATCGAGAGCTTCTTGCTTTGCCTGCTGAGCAAATATTTTACCGACCGGACTCAGCGCGAACTTACCCGCAGCGATGAACGGAGTAGCGATGTGCATTCCGACATGCGCAATCGATTTAGCAACAGATGTAACAATATTCCAGACTACAAGCCCGGCATAACGTACCCCGTGCCAAAGATCGCCAACGATCAGCTTGAGAAGATCGAATAATCCAAGATACACGCCACGAGCCTCTCGCTTTGCTGCACTTGGAGCATGTTTTACTCCATCAACCGCTGATTTTAAAAGGAATTCATCGTAGTCTTTTACGTTACGCGCTCCCGCCTCAAAGAACTCTTCCTGCTTTTTCACTTCTGCGATTGCTTCTTTCTTTGTCCTGACAAAAAGATGTTGCCCCATGAAGAAAATGCCATGGAACCCTTTCAAAACCTGGTGGGGTAGCACAAACAAATTTGCGGAGTGCCTGGCAAGGCGACGGTGCACCGGTGGTTGTTTCAGCACTTGTACTTTGTAGCGCTTCGGCAAGACGGGCGCTGAATCTGCTTTGATTCTTTTCTCTCGAACGAAGAGTGTTTGGCCGACTTTTACAGATCCCGATATTCCACGCATTACCTCGGCCGGGAGATAGAAGAGATCTGCTAGTCCGCTAAAGAATCGTCGCTGGCGTTTAGTGGCTTTCATTTGAGATAAAACGTTTGCAGATTAATAGTCGTATTTAGTAGACCTGTACCGTCTGCCTTGAAGTCAATCGCAGTAACTTTCGTAAACCTGTTCATCGTCTCGAGGCGAGAAACGAAATCGAGAATTGTAGCGTATGTGCCTGAGACACTGACGGTAAATGGAGTCGAAGGAAATGAGCCGACACTCGAAGTTTGGGCAGTTGCTGGTTTGGCTGTTCCCGCAGAACCTGAGCTTGATCCGCCAGCACTAGAAGACCCAGATCCACCAGCAGGACTAGCGGTACTATCAACCGTCTTCAAAGTCACGCTGGTCACCTTAGCAAGTGCTTCTAGTTCTGTCTGATACGCAGCCGTGTCCTTTTGCTTTGGAACATTGGCAAGAATGGGTCCATACTCGGCTTCATACTTTGGCATATCGCTTTTCAGCTCACGAAGCTTGGCGGCTTTCTGGTCCGCTTTCGCGATATCCTTTTTGGTTTGGGTAATTTCCGCAGTGTGTTTCACAAGCAATCCGAAGACCGGCCGCAAAACGAAGATTCCCAGTACCGCAACAATTACAATGTTTGCCGCGATATAGACATAGAAGCGATTCTTTCTCGATACTGACACGCTGAGCTTCATAACGTCTTCTTTCCCTGCAATTTGTCGTAATTAACGTCTAGCGAAATTTTGTAGGTTACAAAATCGTTCGCACCGGCGAGGGCAGTGCTGTCGATTTCAACATTTTTGAAATATTTCGATGCTGACAGGGCTAACTGCAGCTCTCCTACTGTGCGACGAGAATCTGCCTTACCGGTAACGCTCGTTTTTTGTGTGCTTTTACCATCGGTCCCATCAGAAAGTGTGATGCTATCGATTGATGCGGCCGCCGGGGTAACCGCCTGAAGTTCGCGAATGATGGATGTAAATGATGACGTTGAAGACTGCGCCTTTAGAAGCGACGTAATGTCTGTTTCCAATGTCTTGGCCTGTTTCTCAGTATCTAAGTAAAGCGCCACCTGACCATCTGCTGTTTTCTTCTGATTTTTCAGTTGAGCAAGGTTGTATTGGTAAAGTTGGTCGAAGAGCAACAGGCACGCCGCCATTGCCAACACCCCGACTACAGTTATTAGCCCCGCGGTGAGGGTGTAGTAGTTGAGCAGATCTGTGTGTCGTTCGCGACGCTCGCTTAATGGGAGCAGGTTGATCATGTTGGTTTCTCAGAAATTACGTCACTATAGCACAAAATAGGTTCCGCGTCAAGGCTGTGTCGCCTGAAACAGCTGGTACACTGAAGTAGAGGATTACATGTCTGGACATTCGAAATGGTCTACCATCAAGCGGAAAAAGGGAGCTGCTGACGCTAAGCGCGGTGCAGTCTTTACTAAACTCGCAAACGCAATCACCATTGCAGCAAGAGAGGGTGGCGGTGACCCGACCATGAATTTCACACTGCGACTCACAATCGACAAGGCAAAGTCAGCGAATATGCCATCGGCAAACGTGGAGAGGGCAATTAAGCGTGGCACCGGAGAGCTTGCTGATGGGAAAGCGCTCGAGCAAATTACCTACGAAGGGTATGGGCCCGGTGGAGTGGCCTTCTTGATTGAATGTCTGACAGATAACCGAAATCGCACCGTATCAGAGGTACGCTCGACTCTCACTAAACGCGGCGGATCGCTGGGTGAAACGGGTTCGGTTGGCTATCTCTTTGAAAAGAAGGGTGTTATCTCAGTCTCGAAGAATGGCGTTGATACGGATGCTGTAATGCTCGCAGCAATCGACGCCGGAGCGAGCGATGTTGTCGAGGAAGAGGATACGCTCGAAATCGAAACTCCCCTACAGCCCTTTGCTACCGTTAAGGAGGCGATTGAAGCACTCGGAATCACTGTGGCTACCGCGGAACTCGCAAGCGTTGCAACGACGCACTTGCCTATTCATGAAGGGACGACTGCCACCAAGATTGTCGATTTGGCATCTGAGCTTGAAGATATAGAAGATGTCGTCAGTGTTTCGACGAATGCTGACATTGACCCGACGCTTGTCCGTGGCTAGTCAGCGTATCCTCGGTATCGATCCAGGAATTGGCCGGACTGGGTATGGAATTATCGAGTCTTCAGGAAACAAAAGTACAATGATTTCCTGTGGGTTGATCGAGACAGACAAACAAGCTAGCCAAGCGAAGCGATTAGTTGAATTAGCAACTGCTCTACGTGCAATTTGCGCAGACAATGCAATTGGTACTGCCGTTGTGGAACGGCTTTTCTTTGCTCAAAACGTCACCACTGCAATGGCCGTATCTGAAGCCCGGGGGGTGATCATCCAGACGCTTCAAGAGTCTGGCATACCCGTCGCGGAGTACACCGGCCTTCAGGTTAAGCAGTCGGTAACTGGAAACGGACGTGCATCAAAGCAACAGATTGGAATCATGGTTACTCGCCTGCTAGGCCTTTCATCAACTCCAAAGCCCGACGATGTCACTGACGCGCTCGCTGTCGCGCTCTGCCACGCCGGCTGGAGAAAAGCCTAGTAGCTCAAGCCTCACGTAGCTGAGCGGCGGCGTCTTCGGGTGTGATCGTGATCACGTCGATACCTGTAGCAAGCTCCAGCCCGCCTGGAGTTGCCAAGTGTGGCTGAATATCGATATGCCAGTGGAATCCGTCTAGATCGACCAGGTGAACTGGCGCTGTGCGGATATATATGTTGTAGGGCGGGTTGTCTGCAACGGAGTTAAGTTTACGCATCATCGAATTAAGCAGTCCGGCAAGGTCTTTGACTTCTTCTGGTCGGATATCTCGGAATCGTCGATGTTCGGATTTTGGCAGGATTCGAATGTGATAATTCGTATGCGGGGCATAGGGGCAATACGCCATAAAATGCTCAGTCTGTTCGATCATCCGGATTGCTTCACGATCTTGCCGCTCTAGTTCGTCTTCAACCACATGCACACCATGTGCTGCATGATAGTCCTTAGCTGAATCAACAAGCTGTTGAATAAACGGTGGAATCACCGGAAGCGCCACAATCT
The DNA here is from genome assembly GCA_964432765.1 of uncultured Candidatus Saccharibacteria bacterium. Taxonomy (GTDB): domain Bacteria; phylum Patescibacteriota; class SICC01; order SICC01; family CAYSOT01; genus CAYSOT01. The sequence continues at coordinate 932 of CAYSOT010000013.1, read as the reverse complement.
GACTGTGCGGGTGAACAACTGAAGCACCAGCTTCATGTCCGCGGTTCGTAAATATCTGTACATGCTGAATATGCGGCCTTCCTGCTAAATCAATAAATCGCTTCAGATAAAGCTGAATCACTGCTTCCGTCTGCTCGGTCGTGAACGTTTCAAAGTTCTTATCGACTTCAGGTGAGTGGATCACGATTTCGTGATATCCATAACCATCCCTGATATATCCGGAAGTGTCTGGACTCTTGCCTTCGGCAACAAAAGGGAACGCATTCTTTATAGACATTACTTTCCAGTCTGAATCGACGGAATACTTAGTACCGTCATTGGGAATGAAATCTACAATGTCGTCTTTTGGTAGGTTGTCAGGGCTAAATGGATCCCGCGCAGCAGCATCTGAAGCAGCATTAGCAAATTGGTGTGGTCGTTTCGCGCGACCAGCTGCGATCATTACCCAACGCCCACTAATGGCGCTTCTTCGTAATTCTGATGGATACTCCGACATGTATTTCCCTTTGGCTTAAAATTAGCCAAGTATAGATGAAATAGCCAGCACGGTCAAGGTATGAAGACTCCGGAGTCTAGTCGAGGACGACGGAGAAGCGTAAGATTCTACTGATGATGACCCCTGCCAAGAAGCCGAGAATCTTAATGTTCCTGATGTTCCCCTTGTGGGGATCGGGAAGTGGTGTCTATGCAAGAAAACTCGCGGAAACGCTTGCAAAGCTTGGCTATGAAGTCGCGATTGCTTGCCCAGATACACGTAAAGTACCAGGCGTAAAAGTATATAACGTCAAATTGCCGTTCATGGCAGCCTTTACAAGTCACCCTGAACATCCGGATGCTCTAAAGTACTCCGAGCTCACCGCCAACCAACTGAACGACCTCTACCTGGCGTTTCATAAGGGTTTGACCGATGCGGTCGACGACTTTGCGCCGGA
>CAYSOT010000012.1:0-17902 GCA_964432765.1 uncultured Candidatus Saccharibacteria bacterium | reverse complement strand
AGAAAACGAAAGAAGCGGTGCACCACAGTGATCAGAGATCAGAGGTGGTGCACCGCTTCGACGCCAGTCCGAAATCGGGGGGAAGAGATTCCGAACCAGATGGGAAATGACCGTCCGTGGTCAGAGTGTCCCGGGGGAAGGTCAGGCTGCGACGAGCCGGTAGGCGCGACGACGTTGAACCTTGTGCGGGGCGATGCGCGGAGAAGCTTGCGGCTTGCGATCCTGCGGCCATGGCGTGACTCCATGCCAGGTCGAAGGGTCGAGAGCGCGCTGGTCACGCACGATCGGGGCGTAGGACCAGACGTCGTAGACGTCGCGGAAGTCGGGGTTGTCCCGAAGCCACCGCTTGTGGACCATCAGCCGGATCGACTTGATGCCGCGCCGCGAGCTCGGGAACCCGAACTTGCTGACGACGACAAAGAAGTCATGGCGCCGCCAGATCCGGAACTTTTCCGGGTACTCGCGGTACGCCACGGCCAGCGTGTGGGCCATGCGCTCATAGCACTCCCGCCGCTGCGGGGTATTGCGACGCGCCTGCCGTGCTTCGGCATGCGCGGCTGCTGCCTCCTCGAGCAGCTTCCGGAGTTGTTGGGGCATGTTTCGCTGATACCCGACGACATCAGCGGTGGCTTGACTAGACACCTCGCGTCCTTCATCTCGAAAGTTGACGAATGCGGAGTGCGCGCCTTTCTCACGCTACCGGTTTTGTATGTTGAGGTACGAAAAAACCGCCTCGCGGCGGCCTAGACGATGGGCACCCGAACCAGTCCCTCGACGTTTGACTGATTCTGACGGTGTACGCTTTTCATCTGTACCTATCGTACCAACCAGGCGACAGGACTGTAAAGAGCTCTGCATACCAAAAACTAACCGAAGTTACTTTTAGCGTGGCGTTTCGTCGAAGAGGGATTCTATCTCTTCGGATTTGAGCGGTTTGTCTACCAGTACTTGCTTAGCTTCCGACTTTGTTTCTTGAAGTCGACCCGCACCCTCTATCTTTAGTCCGAGCTTGGTGTAGCTCGTATTAACCTTGTCCATTTGTGCGCCAGTGTTTTTGACATGTGTCTGTAGGACTCCAAGTTCTGTTCCTAACTTTGAGGTATCTTGCTGGATCGCTTGAAGCTCACGAAGAACCTCCCGCGCTCGCTCTTCTGCCTGCTCCCCCTCCAAGGCCATCAAAACGATTTTCAACATATAGACGAAGGAGTTTGGAGAAGCCATCATAACCTTCTTCTCCGCGCCATAACTCACTAGTTCTGTCGTATTGTAGATTTCGTCGAATACGGCTTGCCCAGGAATGTACATGAAGGCAAAGTCCACGGTTTGCTCGCCTGGAAGAATGTACTTCTTGGCTATGTCATCGATATGCTTCTTGACCTGTTTGTGAAACTCTTTAATCGCAGCGTCTCGAGCCGCTCCTTCAAGGTTTTGTGATTCGATGAATTTATCTAACGGGAACTTTGAATCTACAGGAATGAGGCCGTTGCTCGTGATGATTACAGCGTCGACTTTTTCTCCGCTCTTAAAGCCGTATTGCAGTTTGAAATTCGACTTTGGTAAATACTGCGCCAAGATGTCTTTCATGAGATCTTCACCGATATTGCCGCGCAGCTTTGGAGACTTCAAAATCTGCTGCAGCTCTCGCATAGATTGCGTATGCTCCTGTACCTTGGCAAGCTCTATTGCAGCCCGGTTAAGCCGGTCGTTAAGGTTCTGTGTCGTTTGATGCATCTGCTGCTGTAAGCCCTGAAGACTTGTCGCTTGTGACTCTTTAAGTGCCTGCACCGTTGTATCCATTCGAACAAGTAATTCCTGCAGCCTGTCATCCTCACTGGTCTTTTGACTTGCTGCACGCATCCTGCGGACCTCAAAGACCGCATATCCTGCCAGGGCAAGAAGCGCCGCGCCAAAGAGAATGAGGATAGTAGTCATATGTCTACGCTACCCTCTTGAGTGCGGGCTGGCAAGTTCGGACCATTACACTTCGGCAGCTGAGTGCCGGGTATTGCCTGGGCAGTGATTATAAGCGACCGGCGAACACAGGTGGCTTGTCCGTTTCGGCTCAAAATCGCCTCGGCGAATACCGTCTCCTACTTCGTGAATTTTCTGACGCATGGTTTCAAGCTGCTTCTCGGTTCGTTTTGAGGTGCCAATCAAACCACTATCTAGAAAGTAGAGCGACACAGCATCCGGCAATTTACCCGTCGTCTCATACAGTGCCAGCGCATAGAGCGTTAACTGATCGCTAGTCTTTGACTTCTTATCGGCGGCTTCCTGGTCTGCAACTACCCCTGTCTTGTAGTCAATGACGCTGGTTGCTCCAGCTGCTTCATCGATTCGATCGTAACGACCTTCAACAAGGCATCCTCCTACAACAAAACTAAACGATTCCTCAACCGCCTTGGCCGGGCGCTTAGCTACTTCCGATTCTAGGTAGCGCAAAAGCGCTTTGAGTCCTCGCGTCTCAAGGTCTTCTGCCTGTGGACGCGACGCTAGAAAACGATTTTGCTTCCAGGTTTCGTGAAAACGGTGCGCTACTTCCTCTGCCGTAAGCGGTGTGCCTTCTACCTGGGCAATGTTGATGTCTCTTACTAAAGCATGGAGCACATCGCCAAAGACTAGAACTGGATCAGGCTCAGTATAGGCACGTACAACATAGTCCCAGAAGTAGCCGAGTGGACAGTTCAGATACGTGTGCAGCTTTGAATAGGACAGTACGATTTGTTCCGGCGGCGAATACGCAAAGGTGCGCAGGGCCTCCGGCCTGCTCTGTCCTATTCGGCGTAGTGGCTCCTGCTTACGTGCCGGCGTTTCCGTAACAACACCTTGCCCAAGTGCTTCAATAACAAAATCACTGGGTTTTATATCGGTACGCTTTCCGTCGTAGTTTGCAGCTGCTGTTAAGACTAGGCGCTTCTTTGCGCGAGTCATTGCAACATAGAGCAGCCTTCGCTCTTCACGAACATTCTCTTCCTTGTCTTGTTGGTCTCGTAGAATTCCCTCAGGGAGCAGTTGAGAGCGCCTGAAAGAGCCGGGCATTCGACCTTTCGCGCAACCGACCACAAATACGATATCGAATTCCAAGCCCTTGGCTGCATGCATTGTGAGAATCTGCACGGCGTCTTCGTCCGAATCAATCTCTGCTGCTACCGGTGCCGTTTCGTGCTGCACTATCGTGTCGAAATAACGAACCCACTCAGCCGCAGTCGGTGTTTGTGCTGTTTCGGAAAACGCCTTCAGGCGGTTAAAAAAGAGTGACAGGTTTTCAATGACCACCGCGTCTTCAGCAGATTTCAGTTGTCCTATTTTCTTAACATAGCCAGTGTGTTCATTGAGCCAGCGGTACAATAACTGCCCGACATTTTCCGTCGGTGCTTTTTCGGCAAATTTACGGACGTCTTCTTTTAATTGGAGGGCAACCTGCTTTGCTTGTGCAGAATATGTTTCATCCAACTCATCCAGCACATCCCATAGTTCTGCATGTGAAAGCCGTCGATCTTTTTCGATTCTGGTCAGGTCGTCGATTGGGAAGCGATAGATATCCGAAAGCGCGACGGCATAGAGGTGTGTACTTTGTAATGGATTAACGACACAGCGCAAGAATGAGATACAAAATCGGATTTCTGGTCGGTTGTAGAGCGTTTCTGTACCGCCGTAATGCGCCGCGATGCCTCGCTGCGCAAGCGCCCCCCGGAAAGTATCACCAACTGTTCTATCTCGACAGAGAATCGCGATGTCCTTAAGGGCGACCTCTTTCTGATGCGCTTGCTTAATTTCATCAGCGACACGGTCGGCTTCGTCATAGACGGTCATCTCATATATAAACTCGACCGGATGTTCACCGCGCTGCTGGGCACGTAGTCGCTTATCTAGCTTGTTCTGGAACTCGAGACGATACGGGTTATTGTGTTGAATCAATCGATAACTCGGCTCCAGGATTAATTCAGTACTACGATAGTTTTCGGTTAAGACAATCTCGGAAGCGTTTGGGTGCTCCTTCTTGAAATCAAGAATGTTTGAAAGCGCAGCACCCCGGAAGGCATAAATTGACTGATCGTCGTCACCGACGACGGTTAGGTTTCCTTCCTTGCCTGCCATCAGTGAAACAAGCTGACTCTGGATGACATTCGTATCCTGGAATTCATCGACTAGGATGTAACGAAGCTTTGAGCGTAGTTTACTTAGTACATCCGGGTGCTCCTTCAATAGTTCCAGAGCTAGAAAAACTTGATCGGCGAAATCAATCGCTCCCTGTTGCAACTTGAAACGTTCATATGCGGTATACGCCAGAGCGGTTTCGCGGGTGCGCTTCGCAACATATGGCTCCTCTTTCTGGGCGTGCTTTTCAACCCAGTCTGCGTATTGCTCGGGTGAAATAGCGTCGTCTTTTAGGCGAGAAAAGAGTTTGATCAGTTCACTGACATGCGCCGCTGGATTCCCGTGGGGTCGCAGCACGTCCAGTTCAAGCTCATAGAGATGCTCACTTAAAATCAGCATCTGTTCGGCTTCTGACAAAAGCCGAAACGTCGGCGGAAGTCCAAGTCGAAACGAATGGTCTCTGAGCAGCTGGTCACCGAATGCGTGAAAGGTGCAAATTTGCATGTTCGCCATGCCAATCGGCAGCAGGTCAAAGACGCGGGCTTCCATTTCTGTAGCCGCCTTATCGGTAAATGTAAGCGCCAGGATCTCGTCAGGCTTGGCTGCGCCACTTTCAATGAGCCAGGCGATTCTCTTGGTTATAACACTGGTTTTACCAGTCCCCGCTCCAGCCACGATCATCAATGGACCTTTGCCGAACGTTACAGCACGCTGCTGCTCGGAGTTGAGCCCTTCAAGGAGTGATGTATCGTTCGAAGCTGTCACCTCTCTAGTGTACCGTCACTAGAGCGTTTTAAAGGATGACTTGAATGATTCACGCGCTGCTTTCACAGCTTCTTCATAGGTAAAGTTCTTGTAATCGCCAATTTCACTCTTCTGGGGGAAGGTCATTACAAAGACATATCCGTTTGCTGTCCCAAGTTCATTCTCGACATTGCCAATCGCCTGGCCGGTGGCCTTAGCATCGTCGTATTTCTTCTGCTCAATCTTGGCCACGGTGACCACTTCCGCATACTTCGTATCCTTATTGATGAGGTAAAACGTTACGGATGACGTCGAAATTCCGATTGAGCCGTTTTCGTTGTAGCGCCATTGCCCAGCCCAGACGGAAGGGATTGAAACACCAAACCCAATGTTGGCACTTGAATACGTCGTCGCCTGAGAAGCTGGTAGCTGATCACTTACGGTCGCAGAACTCCCAGGACTTGGCGACTGAAGCGCTTTCACCTTTCGGCTGAGTGTGTCGATCTCATCTTGCTTGTCACTTAGTTCACCGGACTTACTTTGCGCACCAATTAGATACGCCCCAACCGAAAATCCAACCAGGAGCAGCGCGACGAGCAACGTCACGAGTACTTTTGAAACACCTGCCTGTGCTGTTTGTTTCACGAGTCTAGTGTACGAAATTACTTCCCAATCACAAAATGGTGCCCAGGGCTAAATCCAGCTTGAACGGAACCACATATGTCGGTAGTAATCTGCTGAATCAAGCGGTATCGCAGTAAGAATTGGCAAGAAGAATATGAACGACAGACCACATAGGGCGACGAACACAATTACTTGCTTCTGTGCCCAGGTTAGCTTTAAGACATCCGCAAAGATGAAATAAGCCACTGCCGCAAGTACTGGGATAGCCCCGATTAGAAAACCTGGGATCATTGGCAGCCCACCAAAGACGGTGCGAGATACAAGTCCCGCTAGCAATGCGCTTGTGCCCGTCAAAATGACCCAGCTAAACACAAGCGGAGAGGCATCTTTTGGCTTCCATTTCCAAACCTGAGACAAGGCCCACGCCAACACCATGATTACAAACGGCAATGCTGCCAGGTAGTGATAGATGAACAGCACGCGCGATATTAGAGACCAGGGTCCAAAGTGAGCAAGAATCGCCAGTAAGGCAAACGCCACTATGAATTGCCCTCTTCGCGCTAACTGCCACACGCCAACCGCGATCGCAAGCAAAACCGTGAAGGCGACGAATCGCTTGATATCGCCAGACGTAATAACCGCTAAGATGCCGAGGCTTGCAGCAACGGCTAGAACTTCTTTCGAGCCGCGCCACACAGCATAGCCGGCCGCAACAACCCCTGACCACCAAATGATTGGGTTACCCATCGCCACAATCGCTGACCACCCACTGCCCGCATTAAAGTAATACGCAACTGGCCGGATCATGAACGGCCAGGTATACCAGACAGATCCATATGGATGTGTTGCTTTGAGATTGTGGTGATAGTTAAAGATTTGCTTATGGATTCCCCAAATCGATTCCCCAGTCGAATCAAACGGGACATGCTTTGAGAAAATGTAGAAGTATAGGGCCGCTGGGACCACCATCAACAACGTCCCGTAGGCGAGCCATGATTGAACATTCCTGCGCTTTGCCCCGAAGGCACGGTACAGCTGATCCCCGCTTTCAAGCGCGAGGAATTTCTGAAGCCACGGCTTATCTGCCAACGCAAGCAGGACCAACACTACAAGTATTGGCACTATACAGGCGAGGGCAATCCACTTCGTAGCAAGACCAAATCCGAAAAATACCCCGGCAGAGGCCAGCCACCAAAAAGATCGTTTGCGCGTTGATGCTTGGAGCGACATAAAGAAGGCCAGATACGTTGCCAAGTTAAAGAAGACGACAAAGATGTCGATCACCGCCGTCCGCGATTCCACGAGTAACAATCCATCAAAGAGAGCGAGCAAGGCTGCCAGCATCGGAACCAGATAGTTTCCGAAAAGCTTCTTCGTGAGCACATAGATCAGTGGAATTAAGAGCGTTCCAAAGAGAGCCGGCATTACGCGCCAACCAAACGAATTGAACCCCCAGATCTTCTCGCCGGCGGCAATGATGAATTTAGCGAGCGGTGGCTCGGCATCAAAGAATTTTGTATTGGTTAAGTAGTTATGCGCGAAATTCGCAAAGTACGTCTCGTCGAACACGATCTCTTTTGGGTGAGAAAGGTTTACAAAACGCAGCAGGAAAGCCGCGAGAGTAATGCCCCCAAGAAAGTACCAATCAAAACGAGTTAGCTTTCTCACAGTAGTAGCCTACTACAACTTCTCGCTGCTGACTGCGTGAAGCATGGTACGATAACGTGTCCCTGCAAACGACCAAGGAGACACCGATGGGAGAAGCCGATCGCCTGCGCGCTGCATACGGCTCGGGTCGCAAGGCCGCCGACAGGCTGTCACGCGACACCGGAGGACGCATCAAGCCGCATGAGGCCTCGCGCATCCTCGCCGGCAAGGCACCCAACCCGGTTCAGCAGACGCACATTCGCAGCTCGAACGTCCGCCCCCACTGAACCACGTCGGCCCGCGGGTCGCAGCGACATCATCACACTTCGCTGCGGCCCGCATTTTTTGTACACGAAAAGAAGCTATACACTACCATGCTCTCGGCGATATACTATCTACGTTATGCCCGAATCTGCCGACCTCGAATTCGAAGGTCACCCGCGTAACATTCAGTACACAACTTCGGTTGCCCGTCTGCTCAACCAAACGGAAGCCGGTGTTGCCAAGGCGATCTCAGACGAACCAGAGAATTTTCTCGAGCGTCAATACGGTCGCCTCATTGGCGTTGTGGATGTTGCCTCAACTAGCGACACCTACGAAATTGGTGAAGTCGTACTCGAAACTGCCCGGCGAGAATTCTACAGCGACCTCAACCGCAGCGTTGCCGATTCTTTCGAACATGCGCTTACAGTCATCAATCAGACCCTCGCTGACCTAGCAGCCGAAGGTCAGCATGAGTGGGTTGGCAATCTTAATGCCGTGCTTGCTGTGATCAACGAGAACGCTCTTCATGTTTCCCACGTTGGTTCCGCAGAAGCCTATCTTGTCCGTGGCCACGCAATCACCCACATTACGGAGGGACTTAACTCGGGTGGCGGCGCCACAGCAAAAACATTCAAAAATGTCGCTTCCGGTACGCTCGAAGTCGGAGACCGACTGCTGATCGCTACATCTGAGATCTTCAACCACCTCTCGAGCAATGATATTCGACGACATCTCTACCTTCATCACCCCGGCAAAGCGATTGCGAAGATTGCCGATCAATTACGAGACCGCACGGCTCCAAATAGATTGGCCTGCGTCGTCACAGAGCTGACCACCATTGACCTGATCTCATCGGAACCAGCCAGCGATGAACCGACCGAAATAATCCTTGGCGCGCCACGCCGCCACCTTGAAACGCTTTCTCGTTTCAAGCCGTTCTACAATGACACCCCCGCCGCAGAGCTTGCCGGGAAGACGAAGAAGTACTGGGAGAAGAAGCTTCGTCCCTCAATCGTCATGGCAACGAATCGCGTAAAGCGTAAAGCCCAAGATTGGAATGCCAAGCGAACCGGTAGCGTCACTCCCCCTCCACCACGGCACGCTGCCGGAACACCGGAGACACACACTCCGGCTCACCGATCGCAAACCCGCGGCAAAACTTCTGCCGCAACCGCGAAAGCAAAACAATCGCTCGCACCAGCAACCACCAAGGCAAAACAACTGCTTCACAAAACAGGTCTGCCAAATAGCAAAGTGGGTAAGCGTGTCAGCACGACTGCGCGCAGTGGAGTAAAGAAACTGAAGACAACCCCGATGCGCGAGCAGCTTTGGGGCAGCAAACGCGTCCTTTATCGCAACCTGATCATCGTTGCGGCATTCATTTTGCTTCTGAGTCTTTATCTTTCGATTCAAGCAGCCCAAACCAAGCGACAAGAAAACGACGTCCGCGCCAAGATTCAGCAGATTGAGGCAAAGCAAGCGAAGGCCGAGGAAGAATATGTGGCCAAGGATCTTGAAAAGGCGCGCGCAGATCTTGGTGAGGCGAAGAAGATGGCCGACTCGCTTTCATCTGAAAGTGTCCTCAAGGAAGAAATTACTCGGGTGCAAGCATTGGTGGCTTCATCGTTTGACCGTATCAACAATATTGTGACTGTCGCGGATCAAGCGGCTACCGACTTTTCTACAAGCAATATCAGTAACCCGAATGTTCTTGCTCTCTCGGGCAACACAATCTTTGCATTCAGTGAAAATGCCGGTGCGGCGTATTCGTCTGCAACCAAGGACGCAAAATCGGTACCTTTGGCTGGCGTCAGCGGCATCGTTTCATCTGCGACGTCTTCAAGTGGTGATGTCCTGATCTACACCTCCAAACCGTCGCTCTTCCAGCTCGACCCGGCGAAACTTGCCGTTAAAGAAGTTGGCGTCGCGCTCGGTGGTTCGTGGGAAAAGGGTGTCGCAATCGACACGATTCAGCAAAATGTCTTGGTGCTAGATAGCGAGCAGGGACAAATTTGGCGACATACCCGCACCCTTTCTTCGTACAACAAGGGCGATGGCTACTTCCAGGGCAAACTCGATCTCAAAAACGCGATCGATATCGCCAGCGGTGCACAGATTTATGTTCTTCGCAGCGACGGTAGTCTCCAGCAATTTGTCGGGGGTGCCGCAACGCCGTTTGCACTCAAGGCAGTACCGGCGCCGGACGAAAAAATGGAGCCAAAGGCGGTAGCGGTTAACTTTACGACGAAGAATATCTATATCGCCGATCCAAAAAACAAACGGATTGTTGAATTCAATGGCACCGGTGAATACACGCGACAGTTTGTCCTTCCGGCCTTCAGCAATCTGAAAGACATTGTTATCGACGAGAAGGCCAACACTATCTACGCGCTGGCCGGATCAAAACTCTTCGCAGTCTCGCTCGCTCAGTAGTAACTGTTCTTGCTACATCGACTCCGGCATCTCTACGCCGAGAGTTTCACCGAGCGCGCGCAGTGTAACCTGTACGCCCCGCACAAGCTCGAGTCGTGCTGCTGTCAGGGCTTTGTCGTCCGTAATCACTCGGCATTGCTCATAAAAGGTATGGAACGTGTCGGCCACCTCCAGTGCATAGTGGGCGATGCGGTGCACCCCGTAGTCCGCAGCTGTGCGCTTAATCGCAGCGGGAAACTCATCGAGATGACGAATTAAAGCCATCTCCGCCGGCTCAACAAGTAGGTCTGTAGCCGCGCTGCCGCCGCTATGGTCTGCTTTTCGTAAAATACTGCAAACACGCGCATGCGCGTATTGCAGATAATATACTGGGTTTTTCTGTGACTGTTCTTTGGCAAGATCGAGATCGAAATCCATGTGCGTATCAAAGCTCTTCATCACAAAGAAAAAGCGTGCTACGTCGGCTGGTATTTGCTCAAGCAAGTCGTCGAGCGCAACGTAGGTTCCGGCGCGCTTCGACATCTTTACCTCTTTCCCATCGGAGACGAGGCGCACGAGCTGGGTAATAATTATTTTCAACTCTCCTGAAAATGGTTGAGCCTTTCGAAGTGACTCCACACCTGCCTGCATGCGAGCGACATAGCCATGGTGATCCGGCCCCCAGATGTCGATTGCTAGGTCGTACTTCCGTACTGCCAGCTTGTCGAAATGATATGCAAGATCAGCTGCCAGATATGTTAGTTCACCGTCTGCTTTGCGTAGGACGCGGTCCTTGTCGTCACCAAATTCACTCGAACGCAGCCAAAGTGCACCATCGGACTCGAATGTTACCCCAGCCTTCTCAAGAAGCGTCAGCGTTTTTTCAACCTCACCTACTTCATGAAGTTCTCGTCGTTCTGAAAACCAACGGTCGAAAGAAATTCCCGCCGATTTTAGTGATTCTGTGATCCCGGCCATGAGCACTTCGGCACCAGCCATACCGACATCTGCTGCAGAACCTGAAAGTGTTATCTCTTTCTTGAGATTTTCGACATATTCACCGGCATATACCTTCTCTTCCCCGAGCAGCGTCTTGCCAAGCCCGACAATCTGATTACCCGCATCATTGATGTAGTACTCGCGCTCGACGGTGTGACCGGCACGACGCAATACACGCGCCAAGACATCACCAGAGAAGCCACCGCGACCATTAGCCAGTGTCAGCGGGCCAGTCGGGTTGGCAGAAATAAACTCAACTTGGACTTTCTTTCCAGTGGGCTCCAAATAACCGTACCGATCACCTGCGTTCAAAATGGTGCCAAGCGCTTGCTGCCATACGTATGGGCGTACCTTGAAGTTTAAAAATCCCGGTCCGGCTACATCGACCTCATCAAAAAGGTCACTCTCTAAAAGCTTTTCCTGCAATCGCTCGGCCAGCACACGAGGGTTTTCAGAGGCCGCCTTGGCTGCGACGAGTGCCGCGTTACTGGCGTAATCGCCGTGTTCTGCTTGGTTTGGACGCTCGACTGAAAAGTCACACTCTCTGCCGAGCGCTTCAGAAATGAGTTCGCGTATTTGTTCTGCAACCATATACTCATAAGTATGAAGCAAGGTCCCGCCGGCAGAAAGGTGGTTGCGCAAAACAAACGAGCGCGCCACGATTACACAATCCTCGAAACCTTTGAGGCTGGTTTGTCGCTCCATGGTAGCGAAGTAAAATCTGTCCGCGCTGGGCAGCTATCGCTGGCTGAGGCATTCATTCATATCCGCAAAGGAGAAGCCTATCTCGTCGGCGCCTACATCAAGCCCTATGAGCAAGCGGGGCCGCACCAGCCAGACGCTACCCGAACGAGGAAGTTACTTCTCCATAAAGGTGAGCTGGCAACCTTGATTGGTAAAAGCCAAGAGAAGAGCTTAACGATCGTCCCCTTGCAGGCATACCTCAAACGCGGCTACGTGAAGCTGGAGATTGCTCTTGGGCGCGGTCGCAAGCACCACGACAAACGCGCAGCTATTAAGGAACGTGAACAGCGTCGCGAAGCCGAAAAGGCGGTAGCAGCCAGAGCGCGACGTTAGCGCTCGTTTTCCTCTGTCTCAACCTCGTTTTCCCCACGCTCTCGTTCGCGGCTGGGAATCACCACGTTTACAGGCTCTGGTTGAAGCACTGGGGCACCCTGGGGAAGAGCTGCCGGCGTCTGGGGGACTTCAGGTGTGTAAACCTCAAAATCAGCATAGGGGTACTTCGCATACTGCTCGACCGAGGCAACAATTCGGTAATACCCTGGTTGCTTAAATAATTCGGGCCACGCTTTGTAGCTGTAGCTTACTGTGCCCTTCGCTGGAATTTCGATCATCCGACTCTGACCCTCGCAGTAGGATTTCTCGGTTGTTGCATGCACCGCATCCCAGGAGCTCCCATTCCAACGAAACACATGGAGCGGTTCTTTGGGGCACCCATTCACAATAAAAATCGAACTTTCGAGGTCATTCTTCATTGAGAAAGAAACCTCCTCCCCGACCGCGAACCTTGCTTTCGGAACCGACAGCTCAACATTTCCTTCAAGCACGACATCTCGGTCGAGTCGGTGCAAGACCCAGCGCGCCGCAAAGAATGAAATAACCAGCACAATGACATAAACCAGGATCCAGAACACCCAGCGTTTACGCCTTGAACGCCTCAGCTCTGAAATCGACGTCATAGTGAGCGCGCCCTCCGTATGCGCACTGCGATTGCCCCAATAATCACTACCCCCATCGCAATCCAGGCAATTCGGAGAATGCCACTACTTAAATCCGTCCCGATCATCAGCGCATGGAAAAATACCAACACCAACACAAGGTAGGTAAGAAAATGAAGCAGTCTCCATGTATGTGGAGCTCGGTCGATAAACACAAGCGATGTCACGATAATCACCGCCAAGGCGTAGAGCGCCAAAATTCCAAATGTCACCCAGGCGGAACCAATTGAAATGCCAGCTACTTCCACTGGTCGGTAGTCTGATGAAAAAGGAATCAGCACGTCTGCAAGACTAAATGAGGTGAACTTATCAAATAAAAGCGTCACGATATGTATCGCCACAGCAACCGCTAACGCTATGCCCATTGCCCGGTGCGATGCCCATGCGGTCAGCGGCTCGAGAATGCGAAAACTATGCCCGGTCAGCATCCCAATTCCAGAGAGCACTAATGAAAAAAGCAGCACCGCTGCAACGAGGCCCGACGCTCTGGTAACAAACCACGGCCACGATTCCTTGACCCGCGTCTCGACCCGCTCGGCTGTTGAAATTGTTCCATTATTTGAAGTAGTCTCCGCCGCAACAACGGTTTGCGCAGGCAAGACCACAGCGCTCGGAGTTGCGGCTACGAGGCTACCTGCACCAGCCAAGGCTAGAACGATGAGGAGTTTTGCAAATAGTTTAGACATGACTACGATTCACTTTCTTGCCCGTCCGACTTAAACCTTCTGCCAATGCATCGGCTTGTGAGCGTGCCGTCTGCTCTGCGGATTTGCACAAATGCGTCATGTATTTCAAATCAGTTTAGCACGTTATCTATTCTATCGCTGCCACCGATCACAATGCACGAAGCAGCAGCATCGGCGGTCTCAAGATTTTCCGCCACAACACTCGCCGACACTATGTCAGTTTCAGCGGGCTTTCCGCTTTCAGGGTCAATCAAGTGATGCCACGACCTACCCTCATGCATTCCGCGACGCTTCAGTGTTCCAGATGTTGCCACACAAAGAAGCTTGCCCTCGCTGCTTTCGATCCGCGCAACGGTCTTTTCGGGGTCAGTCGCTGATTCAATTTCCACGTGCCACGACTCTTTCTCTGGCCCACGGCCCCACGCCACGACATCACCACCTAGCGCTATCCAAAAACCATCAAGGCGCTTCTTCTTAAGTACATCTCCCAGCCGATCGCCAAGATACCCCTTCGCAATCACCGCTAAATCCAGTGCCGCCGATGCGGGTATCGATACGAACGAATCGGTCATGTTTATTTCTGAAACAGCATGAAGCTGCCGATCTTTATAGGCATCATCTCGCTGCTTTTTTTCGTGGGGATGAAACGAATCAACGTACCCGGCTCTCTGCAAAAGCGGCAAAACCAGCGGATTAAGTATGTCACCGGACTGCTTGGCGCTTCGCAGTGTAGCGCTAAGCAGTGCCCTAAATTCTTCGCTTACTTCTTGGCGGCTCCCCGCACGCTTATTGAATCGACTCAGTTCGCTTTCTGCACGGAAGCGACTAAAACGCTCATCAAAATCTTCGACACTACCCCAGAGTTCATCCCACAAAGCTGCTTCGGTGACTCTTTCCGAATCACCAACCAAAGCAATTTCTACCGTGGTGCCAAGCACATGACGGCTCTCTGCTTTCGCACTCATGAAGCGCCTGAACGGGGCTGGGAGACACTCCGCGTCTGCGTCGACTGCTGTGAAGTCTGACTCGATTGCTGACTCTGAGTTGAAGCTGGAGCGCTTACCGTATTCTTTGAAGACGTCGGGCTAGCAGTCGCCGAGGGGCTCGGCGGAGTATCGTTTACAAACGTTTCAACATCTTGCTTCTCAGATTTTTCCCCACTGTCACCTGCAAGAAAGTTGGCCGGAAGAATCTTTAGGATATCGAATGCCATCACTGTTGCCGTCCCAAGCACTATGCCAAGGCCAGAAAGGGCGTAGATATTAAAGGGTAGGTCACGGAACAAGCCACCTTGATTCTTCGCGGCCTGCCCTTGTCGAAACGATTCCTGGCGAATGCGATCCTCTGGTACTCCGTTCTTCTTTAACTCGCCGCTGAGCGTACGGATAAATGAAGGTGGTCCACATAGAAAGAATGTCGCCGCGCTTGAACGTGCGGCTCTAGAGAGCATTTCACTGTCGATCCGACCCCCAACATAATTTTCTGTCGCTAAGGCATCGATCGCATCTCGGCTCACCGCATAGGTTATTTCAATATTTGGATTACGCTGCGAAAGCTCTATCAATTCGGCATGAAACGGAATGTCGTCTTGGCTACGCACTCCATAGAGCACCGATATCTTCCGGGGGTCTCGTTGGGCTACTGCAGTACGAAGCATCGACATAATTGGCGTAATACCAATTCCTCCAGCCACCAGCACCAGATCTTGATCAACTACCGGATCAACGACAAACGAACCAAATGGTCCAAGAAGCGAAAGACGATCCCCTGCTTGAAGGCGGGAAAGCGCCCTGGTGAATCGACCGCCAGTACGAACTGCAAACTGAAGTTCTGTCCCCTGCCCCGGTGCGCTGACAATCGAGAAACAGCGCGCCGGCGTTGGTCGGCCTTTCGGATAGGCAATCATCGCCGCGTACTGACCCGGCTGATAGGCCATCACATCGGCTGCACTGCGAGGTTCAAGGGTCAGCAGAAGTGTTGTCGGCGAGACCTGTTCGACTCGTTTAACACTGTAGGAATACATCTACTTCTAGTATAGTCCTGCACCTGAGAAGACTCTGAGAATTCTCCAGAAGTTCATTATATTGTTGACAACTAAGGGTTTTTCTGTAGAATTGGACGGTATGCAACCCGATGCAGAACCAGGAAGTGTTGAACACCTTATTGACGCCATGTCCGCAACGCCGGATGTCCCAGGTGTTGAACCAGTGATCCCGGATGACCCCGTTAACCTTGTCGTCGACGCGACAGAGCGAGAGCAAGCCGGATCTGGCCACGAAGAATTGACCGTCCCTCTCCACGACACGCTTCGTAGTCGTGCCGAACGACGTGGAACAAAAACTGAACAGACCGACACGATTATTGCCGAGAGCGCGCTCCAAGAACGATTCGCAGGACTACCCCCGCGGCGCCAAGCCGAAGTAGTGCGCGAACAGATGCGCCAGTTCAGAGAAAGAGAAAGAGACTAAGCCACACGGCGTAGTGGGGTGAGCACTCCGGTGTAATCATCGGCCATACCAAGGCGCGCAAAAGATGTAATTTTTTGATCACACAGAGTTACCGCATACATCGGTACAATCCCTTCATTGTTCACACAGAGATACGTTTGCTTGCCACCTTCTTCCATCGGTTCAGTCGATGCAAGGTAATACTGTTCTACCGCGGTTGGAGCTCGCACGGCTTGCTCTCCTAGCGTCGGGACGACATTCTGAATAATCGCTCCGACATAGTAGTAATCAGCGACTAGGCGTCTGCTTGGATCATGCTCTTTGAGGCGGATGATTTCTTCTGCCAACTCTGGGTTCGCTTCATAAAACTCGTGCAACAATAAATCTATTTCTTGGCCACCTACTGGCCGCCTCGGCATAATGTGCCAGCCAGGCACAGCAAGATCGTTTTCGAAAAGTTCCCGCACAACCGGACGGGCGCGCTCGCGCTGCTCGTCGGTGATCTCGATTCGCGGAACATACCGCAGTTTTAAGCCAGCTCGTTCGATGTCGGTAACCGTTTCGTCGCTAAACCACAGCGGCAATTCGTGTTCAACGGTCTTCTTCCACATCGCCGCGCGCTCAACTTCCTGCTCCACTATCTGAGCGACCAACTCACCCTGATCTGGGGCAGAGTCGGGTTGCCCTTCACCGCGCAACCACCTACGTAGATCCGCCTCACTGAAGCTGAGATCGTCGTCTGGGTTGCTACCTGGTCGGGGGTTATCCATACACGCTCCTCCCCCTCGTATAACAACCTAGTGTACAGCCTCCATCGGCAAGCACAACTCTGAAAGTGCCTGGACGATGATCTGGTTTTCTATTTTCTTTAGCCGCATGTAAGCTTCTTCAGCGGATTCCCCTGGCTCGATCGTAACCATTCCGCGTTCGATCACCGGACCCCAGTCGGTCCCGGGCATTACCACGTGCACGGTCGAACCAACCGCTGGCGCTCCGGAGGCAAGCTGCGCTTGGATCGCTGTCTCACCGCAGAGTCCATAACACGGGTCCGCTGCGGTTCCGTCGGTAAAACGATACGGCTCGCCGGGCTTGTCACCAAGCAAGCCCGGATGCAGATTAATCACCCGCCATGGGAAGAACTTCAAAAATGTCTTTGAAAAATTAAATCGCCACCCAGCCAAGACAATCAGGTCGGGCGTGTAAATCTGGAGCGTATGCGCCAGGTCTTCTTCAAAACGGACACGCGGTTTACCCGCTTCCTTATATTCAGAATAGTCGTATACCTGCGTCGGGATATCCGCTTGCTTGGCTCGCCAGATCGCCGGAGCGCTTTCTTTGCCCGAAACGACACCGACGATTTGCCCGTCGAACTTGGTTGTCGAGGCATCAATCAACGCCTGCAGGTTGGACCCTGTTCCAGTGTTTGATGTGAGTACGACAATTCGCCGCATGCACCCAGTATACCCCTCGATGCGGGCGAGCTTAAGCATTTCTTTTGCGACGACACTTTCTACGCCCTAAGTGCTTGCTTTTTTAGCTCATTCATGGTATTATTCTCCAATTTCCAAAACACATGAACGAACAACTCGAACAACAGGCTAGAGCATTCATCGCGCGCCGCGCCACGGTGAGCGAGTTTTTAACTGGCCTTGCCGCAACTGGCTGGTCGAAATCGGACATCGACGAAGCCTACGCTCGCTTTAAAGACGACCTACAGCCAGACCCTGTTTTGAATGAAGAGGTTCCAGGCGATTTCGTCGGCGGTACAAACCCAGACGCGGTTCCAGATGTTGCGGATGCTACACCACCGGTACCCCCTGCCACACCCGCCGCTCCAGCAGAACCTGCAGCCAAGACAGAATCAGTTGAGCAGCCGCCCACAGCAGAGCAAGGCACAGACCCTCAACCAGAAGCTGCACCGGAGGAGTCTGCAAGTCCACAACCAGAAGCCACACCAGACAATGCTGCAAAACCCAAAGTCGAGGCTGCTGCAGAGACTACACCTTCGGATCCTTCAGATTCATCTCAAGTTGAAACAAATGTCTTCGCCTCTTCGGCAGAATCCTCGCCGCGAAGTTCAGACATCACCTCTCCGACCGCGCCCGAACAGCCTGCCGAGAGTGAAACGATCCAACCACCTGAATACAAAAGTGAAGATTCCTCACCGCCACCTCCGGCGCCGACTCCGGCTCCACCTCCACCCCCTCCGACACCAGAGCCAGAACCACCACGTGCACCGAAA
>CAYSOT010000011.1:11720-22305 GCA_964432765.1 uncultured Candidatus Saccharibacteria bacterium | reverse complement strand
GGTTGACGCAGAGTCTGCTTGCGGTCTTTTACGCGGGTATCACTACGTGTTGTAATCGGGGCCTCGCCTGGCTTATTTGGCTTGACCGTCACTTTTTCACCCGTGGTGGCGACGGCGTTTTCGTTTCGTACGTTAAAGGAAATATCGGCCGAAGATATTACATCGCCTTGTCCTGGTTTGTCACCATTTCTGATAACTGCAGTGATTGTGTGTTTTCCCGGAGGTAGCAAATCGATATTGTAGAGACGTTCGTTTGATTGATCCTTATTTTTTCCAGCACTGAAGTAGACGTCTTTGGCAACGCCCTTCTTGAATTCACCAGTATAGGAGGCAGCGATAAACTGCGTCGCCGTTCCCTGGTCAATTGTCAGCATGACATTGGCAGCTGACCGATCTTCCTTTGCAGTAACACGCGCCTTAATTTCAAAGTCTTTCGATACCGTCGCGTTGACGCCAGGGGAGGTGACTAAAATTTCCCTGGGCCCAGACGCAAAAACTGAAACAGAGGCAACAATACCAACTGCTAGCAAGCCAGCCAGAAGTAACCTGTGGTGGCTCGACTTAATAGCTATTCGAAGCTTTTTTGCTGTGTGTGTTGGGATGTTCATGTTTCTTTCCTCGCCTGAAATTACGCAATAATAGCACGTAGTATTTGATTTGTCAAGAAGCTAGCGGCGTTCACTTTTCCAAACACGGCAAACGGGCTCTTTACCGCGCTCTCCTTTTTCATACGTCCAAGTGTGGCAAGATTGCCCCGCCGCAGTCTCTATTTGCGATTTCTTTGTTTCGACATACGTCGAATCCGCGAATACTGCCACCGCGGCGTAAATACCAATTGCTACCAAAAGGGCTACAAGTAGTCTTTTCCACGTTGTGTCTAGCAGGTGATTCATTAGAAATGCTTTCGGTTAGAAAAATATGTACTGATTGAATGCTGGAGCCACTGGGCTGTGCAGACTGTTAGATATGCACCCGCAAGTAGCAGTAAATCTAGAACTGGCCGGAAAGTTGAGCCAAGCGATGCATTGCGACTGACAAGATCTGTAAGTTGATCTTTCGTGAGTGTAAGCGGGAGCGTGCCGTCGGGTGCGAGAAGCGAGTAGGCGACAAGGACTAGCCCGATCAGGCCACAGATGCCAAGAACGATACTGAGTGCGCGCACTATCATGACGTCTTTTGTAGTTTCCGAACGATTAATTTCTGCAATGAATCAAGCGCTTGCAGTGCTAGTGAGCCGAGCCATACGAAGGCATACGAAATGACGAAGAATGTAAGAAACTTCAGAAAGATATTGTCTGTCTGTAAGTAACGAAGTGCTCCCCTTGTTGCGCCTGACCAGAATCCAGAGACAGAGCTGACCCCGGACAGTCCAGCCTGGGTAATGGTATTTTCGACAATTAAAATATGCCACGTAACTGCGAGTAAGACCGCCAATACGCAGCGGCCAATAGTAGGACGAAAATAGGCGCGTAACTCGTAGGGTAGGTCAAAGCTCTTCATGGCATGTTACAAAAATTGTGTCAGTATACAAAGAAATGAGCTCAGTGTCAAGCATCAAGCGGTGAACAATGGTTGTCAGACATACAAAAAGAAGCTATAGTTACCCGTTTTCGGTATACTAAGTTCAATGCAAAGAGTTCTCGCTATTATCGCTGTTGTCGTAATTGCCGTTGCCACGGTTGGGTGTCTTTCGCGAACCCCTAAGCAGTCTGGCGTATTCACCTCTGCAAACAGTGGCGTGAATTGGAGTGCACAACCCAATCTTGCTGACAAGAATGTTAAGCGACCAAAAATTTACCCCCCGCTAGAAGTAACAGCTGCAGCTGTTAGTCCCACTGACACTGGCGTGATGTATGCAGGAACAGCCAGGTCACTTTACTTGACGAAAAACGGCGGCAAAGAGTGGTCCTTGCTCGACGATAAGCTTCCAGGAGCAGTGAAGAGCATAGCCGTACAAAGCATCACCACTGTTCCAGGTAGCCCTGATGTTGTATACGTCGCAGGGGTAAGTGGGGGGTATGGAAAGCTTTTCAAATCAACCGATCGAGGGAATTCATTTAAAGATATCTTTACCGTTGCGACTCCGAAAGCGGCAGCAACCGCCGTTGCTACGCAACCTGGCACACCCGAAACTGTGTATGTGGCTGATCAGAAGGGTCTCGTGTACCAGTCTGTAAATGGCGGTGGATCATGGAACCAGGTGGCAAGCACAGAATCACCAGTATCCTCACTCGCGTTCGCCGGAAAAAACCTAATTGTCGGAACGGTTGGCGCAGGAATATGGAGGCAAGAAGGTGGTACGACATTTGTTAAAGTGGGCCTTCCGGAGAATGAGTCGAACATCTGGAGCATGACATATGCATTCGGCTCCATATTCGCTGGTGCCAATTCAGGCCTTCTGCTTAGCCGTGACGGAGGCGTAACATGGTCTGTTGTAAAGACTACGCTTACCCCCGGTCAACGTGTACAGGCTCTCGCCGCGTCAAGTTCGACGCTTTACTTCGCGAGTAGCGCTGTTGTCTATCGAACAAGTGCATCACTGTCATCATTTGAGCCGACACAGCTTGAGCTTGTTAAGAATGTATATTCACTCGCAACTTCTCCCGCAAATCCAACGTTCGTGCTTGCTGGGGCCAACAGTAGTTCAAACTCATTTGTTGACCGCTTTGGTGGCAACGGCCTATCCGGGCTCACCCAGTAATTGACAAAAGGCAATAATTATGCTATAGTTAGGCAATTTTCATGAGCCTAATGTGCATAGCGTCTTTCTACAGATCGGGGTCGTAACAATCGTGGCGGCGGTGCTTGGCATCGCTGCACGGTTCCTTCGACAACCAATTATTCTGGCGTACATTGTGGCGGGCATTCTGCTTGGTGCAGCTGGGCTGAATGTAATACCAGATGCCGCGCTTACCTCCGATGTCGCTACGATTGGAATCGTTTTCCTTCTCTTCTTAATAGGTTTAGAGCTCGATGTCGGAAAATTGCGGCGAGTGGGGACGGTTGTAGTTATAACCTCACTTGTGCAAATGCTCTCGGTGGCTACTTTGACCTATTTCTTTGTGCGGCTACTTGGATATACCGAAGCCTCAGCGCTGTACCTTGGGGCGGCCGCTGCCTTTTCGTCAACGGCGGTTGTGCTGAAACGCCTCACGGACCAGGGTGATCTAGCTTCTCTTTATGGAAAAGTCTCAGTCGGAATACTTCTGCTCCAGGATGTGGCTGCAATTTTGCTTCTCATGGTGGTTAGCGCAAATAGCGCTGGCGGAATGAGTTCGGGAGTGGTCGAACTCTTTATCTTGAAAAGCGCACTCTTTTTTATAGCCACCTGGCTCGTGACCAGATACATTCTCGGAGCCGTATTTTTCTTCATCGCCAAATCAACTGAACTACTCTTTCTTACAAGCATCGCCTACGCTTTCTTCTTTGCAATGGTTGCGGAGTCGCTGGGTTTCTCCAAAGAGATAGGTGCCTTTTTGGCCGGTCTTTCGCTCGCAACGCTACCATACAACCTCGAGATTATTAGTAGGGTTAAACCGCTAAAGGACTTCTTTTTGGTACTGTTCTTCGTCGTCTTGGGGCTCGAGATAGTGCCAAGCGTGATAATCAATAATCTTCCATTAATTATCGGAATCTCGGCAATTGTTCTGTTTGCCAAGTCGTTTGTGACTGCTGCCACAATGACTCGTATGGGTTATCCGAAACGACCGTCATACCTCACCGGTGCGGCGCTTGGGCAAATGAGTGAATTCTCGCTGCTCTTGGTGCTACTTGCCGCCGAAACGGCGGCGGTTCCTAAAGAAGTTGTTGGTGTAACGGCCGCGGCCGTGGTGATTACCATTGTCATTAACACGTACTGGAACGGGCTTAATCGTTATATTTATCCAATCCTCGCCAAGCCGCTAAAACTCTTTGCTGACGGTGTTGTTCACCGGGAATTACATTACCAGCCGCACGATCTCGAGAATCATACACTGATGTTCGGCGCCAACCGGCTGGGTTACGGGATGCTTAAGACGCTGGAGCACCTCAAGCACGACATACTCGTGATTGATCACAACCCAGAGGTTATCCGGAGGCTTCTGCACCGAGGTGTGCCGAGCGTATATGGTGACATCGACGACTATGAACTTCTTCGCGATATGGGCCTCTCGAAAGCTCGTATGGTGATTTCGACAGTTGCGAATAAGACATCGAATATCTATTTGATAGAACAAACGCGTGCTACGAATCGGACGGCCCTGGTAATCGTCACGGCGGAGCAGGTGGAAGATGCGCTGGAGCTTTATGCTGCCGGAGCCGACTATGTGATAGTTCCGCACCTACTCGGCGGGGAACAGGCTGCCCAGCTTCTGGCTGAAGTAGACAGTGATGAAGTTACCGAGCAAATGATCCGCCAAGAACGAGAGAAGCATGTTCGCCACCTCGCCAGGCGCCGCCACGAACTTGTCCCATAAATTCTGGCTGCTTGACCCGTTTCCTGCGCACCACTAGACTGAGCAGGTACCTCTAAGAACCGTTAACCAGAAAGGATGCCCGGCAGTGCGGGGCCCACGTTTGACATGAAATCATTTGCTGAATTACTCGATACCATCAAGCCCGTAGATTTACGTGCTGGAGAAGTGATCGACACGACTGTAATCGCGAAGAGCAAGAGTGAGCTGTGGGTCGATGTCGCTGGTGCGGCTACAGGCTTTATTCCAGCGGCCGAAGTGGGTGAGTCTAGCAAGGTTATCCACTCCATAAACGTCGGAGACTCAGTTCACGCCTCCGTTGTCGTTCCAGAGAACGACGAGGGCTACGTAATACTTTCTATCAAGCGTGCCGCTCGTGATCAAATTTGGCACGATCTAATCAAGCGCTTTGAAACAAAGGAAACCTTTGATGCAGTAGTTGCCGAAGCAAATGCCGGAGGATTATTGCTCGATGTGGGTGGAGTGCGGGGCTTCCTTCCTGTTTCGCAACTGGCGCCTGAACACTACCCGCGCGTTTCTGGTGGAGATCGCGATCTGATTCTCGACAAGTTGGCTAGGCTAGTTGGACAGACTATCCAGGTCCAAGTGCTCGATCTTAACCAGATCGAAGGCAAGTTAATTCTCTCTGAAAAGCTTGCCAGAAGTCAGGAAACAGAGGCGGCTCTCTCGAAGTACAGTGTCGGTGATACGGTCGAGGGAAAAATAACCGGGGTTGTTGATTTCGGTGCGTTTGTCAGTTTTGACGGGCTAGAAGGCCTAATTCACATCTCTGAAATCGATTGGAATAGAGTTAACGACCCACGAGAACATTTGAAAGTCGGAGAGACTATTACGGCGAAAATTATTTCCATTGATGGCAGCAAAGTTTCGCTTTCGATTAAGCGAATGAAGGAAGATCCATGGACCGAAGCTGCCGCGGCATACAAAGAAGGCCAAGTCGTCAGTGGTGAGGTTACGCGGCTGACCCCGTTTGGAGCTTTCATTCAGCTTGATGATGAAGTGTCGGGCTTGGCGCATGTTTCTGAACTTGCCGAAGAACACATTGAAAATCCGGGAGAAATTTTGAAAGTTGGCGAGAAGTATGATTTCGCAATCATCTCAATCGAGCCAGATGTACGGCGTATTGCTCTCTCGATAAACGCCCTCGCCAAGCCAGAGTCGGCGAGACGTAAGTCGAAGGCTCCCAAGGATTTATCCGGTTTGTCTGCGGCACTCTTGAAGAAACTATCCGATGCAGGGTACGGAGATATGGCCAAGCTTCGCACGGCAACGCTCGAGGAGCTCGAACAGATTCCAGGAATCGGCAAGGTTTCGGCCAAGACCATCAAGGATACGATCGGTTAGACTCCTGGCTTCGTGAGCTTCCCCACGGTAGAATGTAGGGGTGGCTCAAGATGCACAAAAAGCCGTAGTTTTACCGCCAATTCTTTCTGTTAAAGACCTGGCGGAGAGTCTTGATGTTGCCGTAACGGATATTATCGGCGCCTTAATGAAGAATGGCGTTATGGCCACGATCAATGAAGATATTGATTATGAAACTGCTGCCATTGTTGCAGCTGACTTCGACATCGAGACAACTCCCCAGACGACAGAGGAGGTTGATGAGTCTGTAGACGTTATTTCCGAAGACCCAAAGGCGGTATCAAGGCCGCCGGTTGTGACGGTTCTTGGTCATGTTGACCATGGGAAAACCTCATTGCTTGATGCGGTACGCAAGACAAATGTTGTTGCGGGTGAGTCGGGTGGCATTACGCAGCATATCGGGGCATACCAGATTGCTGTTACTCCAAAGGGTGCGAAGCAGGAGCGTAAAATTACCTTCCTCGATACTCCTGGCCACGAGGCATTTACCGCAATGCGTGCCCACGGTACAAAGATTACGGATATCGCTATTCTGGTTGTTGCCGCAGACGACGGCGTTAAG
Source organism: uncultured Candidatus Saccharibacteria bacterium (assembly GCA_964432765.1). Lineage (GTDB taxonomy): Bacteria > Patescibacteriota > SICC01 > SICC01 > CAYSOT01 > CAYSOT01. Next base: position 15,906 of record CAYSOT010000011.1, on the reverse strand, counting down.
CCGCAAACTGTTGAGGCAATCCAGCATATTAAGTCTGCGGGAGTGCCTTATCTTGTTGCCGTAACCAAAATGGATGTCGAGGGAGCTGATCTCAATCGGGTCAAGCAAGAATTAGCCGAAAAAGACGTTATTGCTGATGACTGGGGAGGCCAAGTTGTCTTTGCGCCGGTCTCTTCAAAGTCCGGGGATGGTATCCCGGATCTACTGGATATGCTACTTCTCATTTCTGATATGGCTGATCCAAAAGCGAACCCCTCTGCTGACTTCGAAGGTGTCGTAATCGAATCACGCCTTTCGCGCGCGAAGGGCCCTGTAGCGACGGTGTTGGTGCGTAATGGCACACTCGCGGTCGGTGATTACGTAGTGCTTGACGATGTTACCGGTCGAGTTCGGCTTATGGAGGGCGATACTGGTGCCAGGCTTGAGAAAGCCACCCCGGGTACCCCGGTACAAATTGCCGGGTTGTCGGGAGTACCGGCATTTGGCGCCCGCGTTATACGTGTTGTCGACGATAAGACAGCACGGGCTACAGCAGAGCTAAATATACGACGTTCACGCGCCAGAAAAATTAATAAAACTTCGGTTAGCGCAGAAGCTATCAAGCGCGCGGTTGATAAAGGGAAAATTAAACAGCTGCCGATTGTTCTGGTCGCGGACGTAAAGGGATCGCTTGAGGCGATTGAGCATTCACTGGCCAAAATCCCCCAAGACGAAGTTGCCGTACAAATTGTCTCTACTGGAGTTGGAAGTGTTTCGGAATCTGATATTCGCCAGGCATCCTCCTCTGGGGCAATGATCGTCTCTTTCCGTGCCCGGCTCGAAGCCACGGCAAAAGCAGTAGCGAAGCAGCTTGAAGTGCAAATTTCTACCTATGAGGTAATTTATGAGCTGCTCGATGACATCAAGAGCGCACTTGAGTCATTGCTCCCGCCAGAGATTGTCGTCAATACGGTTGGCGAAGGAGAAGTGTTGGCAATATTTAGAACCACCAAGGCATCGCAAATCGTTGGATGTAAAGTGCTCGAGAAGAAATTTGTTCCTGGTGTTGAGTATCGCAATGAACGTACACAAGAAACGGGAAAGGTCACCAGTCTGCGCAGGGTAGACGAAGTGGTCCAAGAAGTTTCTGCCGGGACAGAGTGTGGTCTGACCATCGAAGGACCACATGTCGAAGTGGGGGATACACTAACCCTCTTCCGCACGACGGAGAAACGTCGTGTTCTTGCATAATGACGACACGTACTGCCAAGGTTAACGCATTGCTCGAAGCCACGATTGCCGAGGCGATTAAGCGTGAATACGCCGATCCAACGAACCTTGTAACGGTGACCAAGGCCGAAGTTGCGCCCGATCTTCGCACTGCCAATGTTTGGATTGCGACATATCGCTCCGGGGCTTGGGAAGAAATTCTGGCCCTACGCCCCGCACTTCAAAAAGCAGTGGCCAAAGTGATGACAGCCAAGAATACACCACGGCTTACTTTGCATCAGGATCTGAGTGGTGAATATGCGACGCGAATTCATGAGGTGCTACGTGGCCAAGATTCCTAAACAGCGCCTCCTTGGTTTTGAGGCAAATCTTCGCGCCGCCAAGCGAGTGGCTCTCGTTTGTCACCGTAAGCCCGACGGCGACGCAATTGGTTCAACGCTTGGATTAGCTGGAAGTCTGGCGCTACGCGGCACAAACGTTGCACTTGTTTGCGTAGACCCGGTGCCGAGCCATTATCACTTCTTGCCCGGGACCGAATCGTTTCGGCGCACACTGCCAAAAAGTGCAGATGCCGTTGTGGTGCTTGACTGCGCAAGGGATTCAATGACGGGATTCACAACAGATCAATTACGCGCAGTGGGACCAATTATTTCAGTCGACCATCATCCCAGAGGCCCGAAGGACGAGTCTGTGCGGATTGGCGTATATGACCAGAGGGCTTCTTCGGCTGCCGAGATTGTATACCATTGCTTACACGAGCTAGGGTGGCCGATCGACCGAGATGTTGCCACAGCGCTTCTTACCGGTATCATCACCGATACATCGGCGTTTCAAAACTCTGCAACAACGGCCGCTACCCTGCGCACAGCAGCGCAATTGATGCGGCGCGGGGGAAGACTAAAAGAAATCATGCGGGAATGCTACTACTCAAGCTCTGTTCCAAAATTACGGCTCTGGGGAATGGCCATGTCACGAATCGAGCACGATCAACATACGGGAGTTGCTTCCACGGTTATCACGGCGGACGATCTCAAGGAGGCTGGTGCCCATCCAGACGACCTGGAAGGGCTCGTTAATTTCTTAAATAGTGTTCCAGGAGTTCCTGCGGTTTTACTCTTAACAGACCTGCATGATGGTCAAATAAAGGGCAGCCTTCGTACCAGAGAAGAAGATGTCGATGTATCGCATTTGGCTGGATTGCTCGGGGGCGGTGGCCACACCAAGGCAGCAGGATTTACGGTAAAAGGCCGACTGAGTCGCGTGGCTGATGGGCGGTGGCAGGTCGCCTCAAGCGAACCTACTGAGAATACCGCGGTACCCATTCAGGAACTCGTCTCCTGACATAGGCCTGCTACCACCTGGTTGAACTAATGTAAGTCGAAGGGCGGCAGTGCTAGTGCCTACCAGAAGACCAGCGTCTCTCTTAATGCTTCCAGTAGGTAACTTAGAGGTGCTAACTTCCGCGTCCCAGACCTTTACCCGTTTTCCGTCAACGGTAGTCCACGCACCCGGCGCTGGATTCATTGCTCGTATTTTTCGATCAATTTGCTCCGCAGGTGTCGACCAGTCAATCTGCGCATCTTCGCTACTGATCCGATGCGTGTATGTGGGAGTTCCATCTTGTGGGACTGCTTTGATTTTTGGGAGACCTTGAAGCGTGTGTATAAGCTCATCTGCGCCAAGCTTTGCTAGCCGGCTAGACAAGGATCCGGTTGTCTCGCGTGGCTCGATGTTTATAGCACTTTGACGATAGACGGGTCCGGTGTCGAGCCCTTCGTCCATCTGCATAATTGAAACCCCGGTTTGTGCTTCGCCCTCTAGTATTGCTTGCTGAATTGGCGTAGCCCCTCGGTATTTAGGTAACAGTGATGCATGAATATTAATACTTCCATATTGCAGCGCTGAAAGCACTTGGATCGGCAGGATCTCACCCCAAGCAGCAACCACTATTAGGTCTGCTTCCTTCTTGGCTAAATAGGGAAGCGATTCAACGGAGCGAACAACTTTTGTGTGCGAAATTCCATTGTCTGATGCCCACACGGCGACTGGGTTCGGCTTTGTTTTAAGACCTCTACCCCGAGCCTTGTCTGGAGCAGTTACTATGCCAACAGGGAAGAAATCTTCCTTTAATGAACGCAAAACATCAACGGAGAAATCGGCGGATCCAAAGAATACGTAGCGCATCCTATTCCTTATGCTCGAATCGCGAATCCCACTCCTCTTGAGTAAGGGTTTTTATTGTACGAATGTCCTTCATGCGATCAGGAAAGAGTATTCCTTCTAAATGATCATGCTCGTGTTGAATGACTCTGGCGAGCAATTCAGATGCTTCAAGTCGTTGCTCCACGCCGGAAAGATCTTGGTATTTTATTCGCACACGATCTGGACGCTCAACCACTCCCTGCAGTCTAGGCAAACTAAGACAGCCTTCTTCGTATGGAACAATAGTGTCTGAAACCCACTCAATCTCAGGATTGACGAAGACGTGGTCTGATCCGGCGACCCCAGTCACAAAAAGTCGTATACCTCTACCTATTTGCGGGGCAGCAAGGCCAACCCCGCCTTCAAGGCGCATTGTTTCAAGCATATCGCTGGCTAAACTTGAGGCTTCAGTAAGATCCTTAATCGTTGCAGCTGATGTATGCAGAATAGGATCGTCGCTGGGGATGAGGGCTAGTCGCATATGTTTAGTTTACAGAAGGTCGACGGGATCAACATCTACATTCCAATCAGCTTTAATCTTCCCATGCAGTAATTTAGGATCGCCTTTGCACAGTACTTGCCATCGATAGAGATTCCCTCGCTTCCGCTCAGGACAGGGGCCTACGTCGCTTGCAAGCTCACCGAGCGTTCTCTTTGCTTCCCAAGCCGCTTCTTCGGCCACGTCCGCAGATCTAGAGGTAAAGAGGATCCGCGTTAGGCGAATTGATGGGGGTAGCAAGAGTGCTCGTCGTTCTGCCAGCTCGGGAAGGTAGAA
>CAYSOT010000011.1:0-11620 GCA_964432765.1 uncultured Candidatus Saccharibacteria bacterium | reverse complement strand
GCCTCGGCCTCAGTCAATAGATGGGGTGCAACCCAGGCCACAGCGCTATCCTTTTCTGAGGCCTCTGTAAGAGCGTTCCATATCCTATACGAGAGCGCCCCATCGCCACGGCGCGGCGGGATCGGCTGTACCTGAATATTTAGAGGAGCATCGTCTGAAGGCTGAACAATAGCGAACGTTTCAAGGGATGGAGCGCTTGAGCCAAACACAATATCTGCCCCGCTTAGCCAGGCGAGCTTAGATGCCACAGCGCGGGTTTGGTAGCGTGGCTGACTGTCTTGCTTGTAACCCATCGACTCCTCGCCCTCAACGATAATCAATCCAATCGATGACCACGGCAGATGAAGGGCGCCCCTCGTACCGATGACCACTTCTTTCGAGCCACCAGCAACCTGATTCCAGATCTCCCGTCGTTGCGCTGTGCCGAGACTGCTGTGAAACACTAATGCATTTTGAGCCACTGCTTCACGGAGGGGTTCGATATGATCACGCGTCGGCACCAGTATAAGAACAGGTCCCTCTGACTGCGCAATTAAACTGCGATACACTTTGGTGCGTCCCTGGCTTGTAAGCAGCTGAACGCTTGGACGGTTAGAGTTTGGTGTCTTCTCCTGAGTAGCTGGGCTCACTGGCAGCAGACACTCCTTATCAAGCGGAGCGAATTGCTTGAAGGCGATGCCCGGGTGAGTTAAGTACTCTTCACTCAGCCACTCGGCAAGTTGATACTGGGTTTTAGTGAGAGCGAATCCGGGGAATTGTGTAGCCGGTTTGGCTTTTCTGGCAGGGGCCTCGCCTCGCACTACCCCAAGCGTTTTCTTTGACCCAAGTTCAATCCCCACCAGGTCGCCGACAGCGGCTTTATCTACTGTGTACGTATAGCTTTCGCTGCGCGTCTTCTGAAGAGGGGTCACTGATATATGCATGTATTCAGACTACCAGTCGCGAGTGGTACACTAGCTAGGAATATGAAAAAAGACATTTACGCGATCATTCTCTGTGGGGGATCTGGAACGCGGCTTTGGCCACGCTCTAGGAGTCGATATCCCAAACACCTTTTAACCCTGAAGGGCGCTTCAACGCTTGTCCAAGAGACAGTTGCCAGGCAGGGTTTGCCGCTTTCAAACATTCTATGCGTTACTGAATCTTCTCACGCATCACTATTACGCGAGCAGCTTCCAGATATTCCTGAAGAAAACATTATCGTTGAACCAGGTCGCCGTGGAACTGCTTCGGCCATAGGCTTGGCAATGGCGACATTGGCAGAACGCGTAGACGGGGATCCGATCGTCTACTCGGTACACGCCGATCATATAATCCAGGGCCAAGAGTCGTACGAAGCATCTGTTGCGGCATGGCTAGAGGCGGCGCGGCAAATACCAAGAATCCATATGCTTGGGATTCGTCCGACGTTTCCATCGACTGGATTTGGATACATCAGCGTCGGTGAGCGCATTGATGCGGCCGACGGGCTTGATGTCTTTACAATCAAACAATTTGTTGAGAAGCCGGACGAGTCTACCGCAAAGGACTATGTCGACAGTGGTAAGTACCTCTGGAACGCGGGCTTCTTTGCGGCCCAGCTCTCTGTTTTCCAAAATGAAGTTGCGCGTCACATGCCGACACTGGTCCAGACGCTTGAGCGAATGTTCAATGCCGATACAAAAAAGCAACGCGCCGAAGAGTATCTGTCACTTGAGAATGTGCCGATTGAGTATGGAGTTTTTGAAAAATCTGATCAACTCGCCGTCTTGCCAGCCTCGTTTTCTTGGGCCGATGTCGGCTCCTGGGCAGATTTGCACGATATGCTAGAACGAGACGGAGACGGCAACGTTTTTGAGGGTAATTACGTCGACATTGATTCCCATGATTGCTTTATCTATAGCCCGAATCACCTCGTTGCCACGGTTGGCCTCTCCAACCTTGTTATTATTAGTACGGGAGACGCGGTTCTCATTTGCCCAAAAGAGCGATCCCAAGACGTGAAAAAGATCGTAGAGCAACTCAAAGATAGAAATATGACCAAATACCTATGAAGCCAAAGCGCGCCAAATGGACTCTACTCGCGATCGTGCTGTTGAGCGCAGTTGCGGTGGCTTTGGCAGTTCCAAAAGGACCGGACCTAAACCTGAAACCTCTCGGGATCAACTATAAGCAAGAGGTAAAAATTCACGAAGGCCTCGACCTGCGCGGTGGTTCAAGTCTGGTCTACGAGGCAGACATGTCAAAAGTTCCGGACGGTGATCGCAAACAAGCGCTGGAGGGAGCGGTTGATGTTATTAGTAAACGAGTCAATGCCCTTGGAGTTTCTGAGCCCGTGGTGCAATCAAGCAATGTAGCTGGTTCATACCGCGTCATCGTTGAGCTTCCCGGTGTTACAGACATCAATGATGCATCTAAGACTATTGGTCAGACCGTCAATATGGAATTCAGGGAGCAAAACCCAAACCCAGATCCGACTTCAACAGATCCGTTGGCTGCCTTTCTGCCAACTTCGGACCTAACAGGTAAGGATTTTAAACGCGCCACGGTAACGTTTAATCAACAAACAAGTGAGCCGGAGATATCCATTCAGTTCAACGGTGATGGTGCTAAGAAGTTTGCTGATATCACGCGACGGAATATCGGTAAGCCGGTCGCTATCGTACTCGACGGTCAAGTGATCTCTGCGCCGCGTGTACAATCTGAAATCACTGACGGGAATGCCGTTATTACGGGACAATTTACGGTTGAGGAGGCGAAAAAACTCGCTTTACAACTCAATGCAGGCGCTTTGCCCGTACCCGTAAAGCTGGTCGAGCAGCGGACAGTTGGACCAACGCTTGGACAAGACTCGATTGAGCGAAGTTTAACAGCGGGCGTGATTGGCCTAGCTCTTGTAGCGCTCTTTATGATCTTCTTCTATCGACTACCCGGCGTTCTGGCCGTCGGCGCGCTTCTGGTCTATAGCGTTTTGATGATTGCTCTGTTTAAGCTCATTCCAGTAACCCTGACACTTGCTGGAATTGCCGGATTCATACTTTCTATAGGTATTGCGGTCGATGCTAACATTCTTATTTTCGAGCGTATGAAAGAAGAGCTCCGCGAAGGCAGGCCCCTAAGCGGCGCGATAGAGGTTGGGTTTGCTCGTGCATTTACCAGTATTCGCGATTCGAACATGGCGTCCCTGTTGATGTCTGCGGTACTTTGGGCATTCGGTTCTGGGACAATCAAAGGTTTTGCACTTGTCTTGGCGCTGGGTGTAGCCGTCAGTCTTTTCTCTGCAATTACCGTATCGCGAACGTTTATCAGGCTTGTTGCCAGAACTCGCTTCGGATCCAACCTGAGGCTTTGGGGATTATCAAAGCAGGAGGCACAAGATGTTGCTTGAGCTCGTGAAATACCGCAAATGGTGGTACGCGTTTTCTGCAATCCTCATTATTCCCGGCACGATCAGCTTGATTCTCTATGGGCTTAACCTGGGCATTGATTTTACTGGAGGGACTTTGCTCGAGGTGAAAGTGCCTACCGCCACACAGACTCAACAGGTGCGCGAAGTAGTCGGAACGCAATTTGGTGAACCGACAATTCAAAGCACTGGGCAGGAGACGTATCAGATCCGTGTCAAAGAAATATCCCCTGAACAGCAGAATGAATTAGTTTCCACTCTGACAAACCGCTTTGGAACAAACGTCGAGCGATTGCGCGTCGAAACTGTTGGCCCAGTAATAGGTGCAGACATCACGCGGCGTGCCTTTCTCTCTGTTGCACTGGGCTCGCTCTTAATCGTGCTCTATATTGCCTACAGTTTCCGGAATGTCCCAAAGCCTGCTTCTGGCTGGCGCTTTGGAACCACGACAATTCTGACGCTCTTGCACGATATTCTGTTTACGCTTGGCGTGTTCTCTCTCCTTGGGCATTATGCGGGAGTTGTTATCGACGCTAATTTTGTAGCGGCAATTTTGACAGTACTTGGATTCTCAGTTCACGACACGATTGTGGTATTTGATCGGATTCGTGAAAACCTCGTTCGCGGACAGGGCAACACGTTTGAAGACACGGTAAACTTTTCCATCGTTCAGACGATGGTGCGATCCATTAATACATCGTTTACGGTGATTCTTGTTCTGTCTGCAATGTATTTCTTCGGAGGAGAATCTATACAGCACTTCGTTCTGGCGCTGTTGGTCGGAATTGCGATTGGTACGTATTCATCGATCTTCAATGCCGCGCCAATCCTTGTGACGTGGCAAAACTGGAGCGATCGTCGCTTGGGAAAGCGCTCCTGATCAACCGTCGGCTGGCAGTGCGGCGTATGCCGTTTCCCACGCATCAAGCACGTCGCCGTAGTGTTGGGTTGCCGCATGTACGGCGATTACGTTCTCTCGCGACTGCCTGGTTTCAGCAGCTCTGGTTGCGATAGCTTTCCGTCGATCAGCCGCACTCAGTCCCATGCCAGATTCACGTGCGAATGCCGCTGCTTGAGAGACCTCACTGTCAATGTACTGCAGATAGATCGGCTTAGCTGACGTGGGGTCGTATCCAGTAAGCTCAAAGCGTTTAAGGTTGCGACTAACCTGTTCTGAGGTGTCTCGCAACGTTTGCAGGTCGGCATGATGACTAACCGTGTCTGCTGACCGATTTATCGGTGTACTCTCAAAAGCCATCGCGATTTTGAAGGCTGCCTCGTATATACGCTGTTCAGCAGCACGCGGCTTTTCGGGCATTCCCCGCATTTCAAGGGGACGCCGTGATTCACTTGGATTCTCAGTTTTGCTTGTTCCGGTATCAAACAGTGGCGTATCGCCGGTGCGCGGTTTGGGTCGTCGTCTGCTCATAAGCGTATACTTAACGTACAAGTATAGTGAACTAAATCCGAAAAAGCAAGATGGTTAAGCTAGAAAATAGCATACGACAGAGAGAGTGGATCCTTCCAGAAGTTACTTCGAAAGACGTCACTGAGTCGTTTCCTGAGTTATCTGCATTGAGTCTGAGTTTACTTACGGCACGCAAACTCGAGACTGCTGAGTCAATTACACAGTTTCTGGCCCCAGAGTATCCGCGTGACCTCCACGCACCGAGACTACTGGGTGGTATAGACCGTGCCACCGGCATTATTACGCTGGCACTCAAGAATAAGACCCAGATACTCATCTACGGTGATTACGATGTGGACGGTGTGTCAGCAGCTGCGCTGCTTAATGATGTGCTTCTGTCGCTTGGTGGAAACGTATCGGTACACATACCGCACCGATATGCTGACGGCTATGGATTGAGTGTTGGGCCTGTTCAGAAGAAATTGAATTCAGAGAAAGGGCTCATTATTACAGTCGATTGCGGAATCACCGCAGTCGATGAGGTTGCTGATCTGCAGAAGAATGGCCACCAGGTTGTTATCACCGACCACCACCTTCCGGGCGATACTATTCCCAAAGCCGATGCTGTAATTAACCCCAACCTACCTGGAGATCCTTACCCAAATAAAGCACTGAGTGGTGTCGGCGTCGCGTTCAAACTGGCTTCGGCGATCCTAGCGGAATGTGTCAGCGATGCACTAGATCGTGAGCGACAAGAAAAGTGGTTACTGGACCTAGTTGCCCTGGGCACGGTCGCAGATGTGAGCTATCAGTCACCCGAGAATAGAACACTGGTAAAATACGGACTAATTGTCCTTGGGAAAACGAAACGTCCGGGCCTGCGGTCATTAGTTGCCGAATGTGGCATTAAGGCCACGCCAAGCAGTGAAGATATCGGCTTTCGAATTGCTCCAAGACTCAATGCGGTTGGGAGGCTAGATGACGCACGTGTGGCCTATGACCTGCTTTCGGCAACATCGTTGACGGAGGGGGCGCAACTCAGCCAGCAGTTGTCAGAGCATAACCAGCGGAGACAACAACTTGTCGATCAGGCGCTTTCTGAAGCGCGACTCCTTACCCAAGATACTAATCCGCTAGCGATTGCCTCCGGCCCGTGGGAGCGCGGTATAGTCGGTCTTATTGCTGGCAGGCTTGCCGAGGAGCAGCAACGTCCAGCACTTGTAGCATCAACGCTTGAACAAACATATTACGGGTCAGCGCGGAGTGTCGGAGATGTTGATATTGCTAAATTGCTTATGGATCAGAGATCAGCATTCAAAACGATTGGTGGGCATACCGCTGCTGCAGGATTTAGTGCTCTTAGTGCCGACTGGAACAGCTTAGTAGCATCGCTGCAACGCGCAGCTCAGGGTTACCAACCCCTTCGCAACCATCGTCCGCTCTATTTCGCTGATGCGGAAATTAAGCTAGACGATGTAACGGTCGCAGTTGCGACAGAGCTTGGCAGCTTTGCTCCATATGGTCCAGGCAATCCTGAGCCACTACTTGTAATTAGAAATGTTGAACTTGTGTCTGTGCAGCCGGTTGGGTCAACGATGCGCCACGCCAGAATGTCGATCAAGGATGAAGCGGGGAACACGGCAGGCGCAATCGCATTTGGGCTTGGCGAAAGTATTGATTTGTTACGTCGTTGGCGCCAAGTCGATCTTCTGGGAAAGATACGGACCAACACATTTCGAGGACAGACCAAAGCTGAATTGGAGGTAGTCGATGCCAGAGCCAGCCAGTGAGTTTCTCCTTAAATGTGGGGGCATTTTCAGCGATGAACAGCTCTCCCGTATCAAAAAGGCTCTTGAGTTTGCAAAAGAGGCTCACCAAGGACAGCGTAGGGGAACCGGTGAGCCATATGTCGAGCATCCCATTGCCGTGGCATCAATATTACTGGATTGGCACCCCGATACAGACACAATCATTGCCGCGCTGTTACATGATGTGCCTGAGGACACGGCAGTCTCGCTCGATGATGTAAGAGATTCTTTCGGGGCAGATGTTGCGCGTTTGGTCGAGGGTGTCACAAAGCTCTCGTCGGTTAGGGTGCCAAAAGGGAAGGCAGATTATCAAGCGGAAAACCTGCGCCATCTTTTCCTTGCCAGCGCAAAGGATGTTCGCGTCGTGCTGCTAAAGCTGGCTGACAGACTCCACAATATGCGCACTATGAAAGGGGTGCCTCCGCATAAACGCCAACGTATTGGGAGGGAGACAATTGAAGTATATGCCCCACTTGCGGATCGCCTCGGTATGGGTGAAGTCAGAGGAGAACTCGACGATCTTGGTTTTCGGTACGCAAGTCCCGAAGAGTATCGCTGGACTGTTGCTCAGCTCGAGCAGTCATCTCGCAAGAGGGAGCAGTATCTGGTAACGGTTAAGCGAGAGTTGACCGAGCTTCTGGAGACAAACGGCCTCAAAGCAGCCATTAACGCGCGTACTAAGAACGTTCATAGTCTCTACAAGAAGCTACTCCAGAAAGAACGCGACATCGATAAAATATACGATTTATTCGCAATTCGAGTGATCGTTGATTCGATAGCAGATTGTTATCGGGGAATGGGCATAATCCACAGCCACTATCAACCGCTTCCGCATCGCATGAAAGACTACATCGCTGTCCCAAAGCAAAATGGGTACCGTAGTCTACACACCACGATTTTTGGTCCAGACAAACGTCTTCTTGAGGTGCAATTCAGAACGAAGGGTATGCACGAAGAAGCAGAGCTAGGTGTTGCTGCGCACGCTGTTTATGCCGAAACGAAGTCATCAAAGAATGCTTCTAACGATGAAATTTCATTATTGCGACAGCTGGCCGATTGGCAGGAAGAACTGACAGAAGGGATCCCGCTTGAGCAGCTCAAACTTGACGTGTTTGCTGATAGGCTTTTCGTATTTTCTCCAAAGGGAGCTCTTCACCGCCTGCCTAAAGATGCAACAGCTGTTGATTTTGCCTATAGCGTACACACTGAAGTGGGCAACACATGTAGGGGAGCAAAGGTGAACGGAGTGCTTGTCGGGCTCGATTACCCTTTGCAGAACGGCGATGTTGTCGAAATTCTGACACAGGCTCGCAAGCAACCCTCACTTGATTGGTTACGTTTTGTAAAAACCGGTCACGCGCGCAACGCAATCAGGTCCTTCTATAGACAACGTGATCGTGAGGCGCATATCGAGACGGGAAAAAGTCTTTTGCATGATACTGCAAAGCGTCGTAGCCAGGAGCTGGGCGAGGAATCACTGAAGCAAGCCGCGAAGAAACTACCGGGCATTAAGAGTCTTGATGACCTCTATGCCACGGTTGGCTCCGGTTTGCTTACTGCTGACAGCGTATTTGCCGAAGAGCACCACGCGAAGCCGCGCAAACCTATAACTACTCCACAATCTCGTCCCGCAGAGGTTTCTCTAACGGGAATTCACTCACTTGCCACAAGGCGAGCGAAGTGCTGCGATCCTAGACCGCCAGCAAAAATTGTTGGCTATGTCACTGTTGGTGCTGGGATTACTATTCACCGGACTACATGCAGTCAGATTCAGCACCCACCTGACCCAAGTAGATTACTGCCCGTCGACTGGGAAGAGGCGGCGCGCTAAGCTATACGTATGGGTTCGTCACGATATCAGTCGCTTCGCGGGATGCACGATGTCCTCCCTGAGGATGCACCGTATTTTCAGCTGGTGGAAAGTGCATTTTGGAAGATTGCCAAACTGCACCACTTTGGTGAAATTCGCACTCCTGTCCTTGAAGACTCTGAGCTGTTCACTCGTTCAGTTGGCGAGGGTACCGACATTGTTCATAAAGAAATGTATACGCTCAAGGATCGCTCCGATAACTCTCTTGCGCTACGTCCTGAGATGACGGCTTCGGTGGCACGTTCGTATCTTGAGCACGGTATGGCAAGTCTTGTACAGCCAGTCCGCTTAGCCTACGTGGCTAATAACTATCGCTATGAGCGACCACAGAGTGGCCGTTACCGAGAATTTGGCCAATTTGGATTGGAGGTTTTCGGCAGCGCTGAGGCATCTGTTGACGCTGAAGTCATCGCTACTGCTTGGCAGGTCTTCGAGGAGCTCGGGCTCCGTGGATTAAGCGTGCAAATAGGTTCGCTCGGTGGAGAGGAGTCTAGGGCGGCAATGCGCTCCGCAGTTACCAGAACACTTCGCGGTCACATAAACAAGCTGTCGGACGATGTTCAGCGACAATTTCGCGAAAATCCGCTCCGCATTCTAGATACTAAAGACCCCGATGTTATTGAGCTGCTTGAAGCGGTCCCGCCGCTTATAGATCAACTGACCGAACCGGACCGTCGTCATCTCGAAGAAGTTCTTGAGTTCCTCGATAGCGTTGGTATCCGCTATGAGCTCAATCCTCGCCTCGTAAGGGGATTCGATTACTATACTCAAACAGTCTTTGAATTTTGGGGTGAAGCTGGTGGCCAGGTCGCGCTTGGTGGTGGAGGTAGGTACGATGGCTTGATTGCTGAGCTTGGTGGTCCACCAGTTCCAGCAATTGGGATGGCTGTCGGAGTTGAGCGTATTGTGGCGCTACTCAAAGAGAAGCATGGCAAGCAACCACCTATTGAGCGTCCAGACGTTTTTCTTGTGCAGCTCGGAGATGAAGCAAAGCGAATCGGGTTTGATCTCTCCTACCAACTTACTGCTTCAGGAATCCGCACAGCATCTGCTCCAGGAAAAGACTCGATTCGCTCCCAATTAAAGGTTGCTGATAAGCTATCCGCTGCTGTCGCCGTAATAGTTGGTCAAAAAGAGGCAATCGACGCATCGGCAATATTGCGTGATATGGACTCGGGAATGCAGGAGACAGTTCCGCTAACAGACGTTGTGGAGCGCATTAGTAAACGCTTGCCCGGCGCCGTAAAGACGACGACTAAGCTTAACGACCGCTCTTGATATCGGTATACTGAAGCTATGAATTGTGTGTTCTGCGACATTGTGGCTGCAAACGATCAAGACCCAGTCTTTGAAAACGATCAGATGTTTGCAATCAAAAACATTGCTCCTGAAGCGCCAGTTCATCTTCTCTTGATTCCCAAGCGGCACATTGAAGGCCTCCGTGAGCTCGAAGACTCACTCGAGGAATTCTTTGAGCAGGCGCAGATGCTCGGTGATACGTATGCTCCAGAGGGGTATCGCCTCGCGCTTAATACGGGCAATCAAAAAGAAGTGAAGCACCTCCATCTACATATCGCAGGAGGGCAGCCGCTAGGGCGGATTGCGGAGGGGGTGACGAACTAATGTACGTACAGAAGAAGGAAAATGAGTCTACTGAGAATCTGATCCGAAGGTTTAACCGCAAGGTTATGCAGAGTGGAGTTCTTTCGTTGGCGCGGAAAAACCGCTTCCATCAACCAGAACCGAACAAACGGGCACGCCGCGAAGAGGCTATCAGGCAAGAAAAGCGCAAGCAGGCCAGAGCTAAACGAATGGGGTGGTATTCATGAATCTAATTGATCGAATCCACGCTGACTTGAAGAGCGCAATGATAAATCGGCAAGAGCCACAGCGCACACTGCTGCGTTCGCTCGTTGCTGCAATCAAGAATGCCGAAATCGCTTCAGGTAACTCTCTTTCAGAAGAAGAGGTTATCCGTGTTCTCTCCAAGGAGCTTAAGCAACGTGAAGAAGCAGCAGCCGCTGCGAGTGAACGCCCGGAGATGGCAGAGCAAGAGTTGGCCGAGGCCGATGTTATTCGTGTGTATCTTCCACAGCCTTTGAATGAAACAGAGCTAAGTGTGTTGATCGAAGCTGCAATTGCCGAAACCGGCGCCACTTCACCGTCTGAAATTGGTAAAGTAATGAGTCTTCTTAAGGGGAAAATAGCCGGTCGGGCAGACGGGGGGCACGTTGCTGAGCTGGTTAAATCAAAGCTCGGATGAAACGACTCACTAATTCGCTCGTAATCATCAGCGCGTTAGCGCTGAGTGTTGTATTGACGCTGCTTATTACGCAGCCGTCAGGAACCGGATCGCGCGTAGAAGCTGGCCAAGACGCATCTATAACGTACAAAGCTCCGCGTACAGTAACGTATACTTCCGAACTCAAGACCAAAGAAGCCCAACAGAAAGCCGCTGATTCTGTTGCTGCGGTCTTTCGCTCGGATTTAACCGCCGCTAGTCAGCAGTCAGCCAAGCTAGATGCCACGATCGCGGCACTGCAAGCAGCGAGGGCCGACCAGAATCCTGATTCCAGAAGGGCAAAAATTCAGCAAGCTCTACCAAATATAACCGGGGCAGAGGCAGATAAGCTCGCGTCTCTTCCTGAAGATGCGTGGCAAGCTTCTACAAAAACGCTGCAGTCGGCCCTTGCACAAGCTCAAAATACGCAAATCAGGCAAGACGACCTCAACCGGGCAACCGCCATTATTGAGAGTCAAATTCCTGATTCAACCCCGCCGCCTATACGCGAGACTGTCGTCAGTATCGGCAAGAGAGTCTTGGTTCCAAATTTCCAGATTGATGAAGAAGCCACAGATGCTGCCAGGACAAAATCAAAAAACGCTGTCGAGCCCGTTTCGTATACCGTTGAACGCGATCAAGTAATAGTTCAACGAGGACAACGCTTAAGCGAATTCGACGTCGAGCGTTTAACCGCGCTTGGGCTTACGAGACCAGCTTTCTCAGCGCAAAAAATGCTCGGTATCTTTCTGCTTGTTCTTTTGTTTACAACGCTTCTGATAGGAATAGCCCCGCGGCTAAAAGAGCAACCACTTTTCCCGAGGCGCCGAATGATCTTGTTGGCCGTTCTTGCCATAATCGTAACCCT
>CAYSOT010000010.1:0-29999 GCA_964432765.1 uncultured Candidatus Saccharibacteria bacterium | reverse complement strand
CGACGACCCCCTCGACGACAACGCCCTCGCGGCGTAGAAAGGAATGTGCCATGCCCGACTCGACCTTGGTTCGCCTAGGTCGCGCACTCGGCAAGTCGATATCTGCACTAGAAGCAGCGGACTATCAAGCGGGAGGCCGGTTTCATCCGATGCCAGCACAGCTGCCTCGTATGAGCCCCCTCCCGCAAGATCGGCCGCGTACACACCAGCGCACCGCGCAGATTCGACTACCCCGAACAATGCCACGCCGCCGCCCTCGCCGACCGTGGTAACACCCAACCAAACGGCTCCCGCCTCGCACATCAGTGCACTACCGGGAGCCGTTTTCTCTTCTGCTAATCCAGAGCCGCAACTGCTTCAGTATAGAGACAGTATTCACAATCTTGGTTTCGCTCGGGTACGGTGTCGTTCCTAAGGACTGTTGCCGCACGCTCTACTGTCTTTTCGACCCAATCGTCTGATCCGACATAGGGCATCACTTGAATATGAAAATCGAGCTTGCCATCAAAGGCTTCTTTATCTGTTAGGCCGTTACAGTAAACAAAATAGCCTGTGTCGGATACAGTCTGTCCATTATTGCGCAAAAGCCACTGATAAATTTCGAGTTGGCGTTTGTACTGATGTCGCCACGGGTCATCGAGTGAGATTTCTCGCTGAGTGGAAGTTGCCTTGTAGTCCACAACGAGCAACTCCCCTGCTGGGTTTACCCATATGTCATCTACAGCACCGAATAACAACAGATTGGTTGCTTTATGGTGGTACCTGACGCCGACAAAGTTTTCTCGCCACGAATCAATCGACTCGTGCTGAAACGGCACTGCATCAATTCCGTACTGCTCTTGAAGTGGGTGCTTGGTACCATGTGCGCGGTGCACATCAAACTCTTTTTTTAAAAGCGCGTCAACCGCGCTGTTGAGCGTGAAGGGTGGACCTTTGGGCTGTCCGATCCCGAGTCGGTTATTGAGATAGAAGCAGCGCTCGCACTTCTGCAAGTTCTCAAGTTGTGTACGCGAAAGCTTAAACGGGGTCTTTGCCTGTGGATTAAACACCCACTGACCTGTTTTTCGGCGCCACGCGGCTTTGCCGGAACCACTCGGTCTCGGCTGATTATGTTCAAACGGAAGCGACTGCTGCATGAAGTCGCCCAGCTACCGCAACGTGCCGGAAAAGACTTGCCATGCGAGCAGTGATTTTGCCACCAAGCTCAATACAATATAGGCCCGTTCGCCGTAGATATAATCTTTCCATTTTCCAATACGCTTGTACTGAAGGTACTGATTGATCGCGAAGATGTTGAAGAAAAGAAATAGTGAAGCAACAATCCACGGCACAAAATCTGGAATCTCGGGGATCCGTGCCGCTGCTGTGAAAAAGTACCAAGAAATAACCACCCAGGGAATCAATCCGGCGATACATCCAAAGATGAAAGAGTCCCACTGAACAGTCTTCGTTGTTTGATTGTGGCGCTCCATCATCCACCCAAAGAGAATCATCGAGGCGTTGAGGAAGAACAGACACAGAAGCGTCGGCATATCTGTTATTCCGCAGATTAAGCCGATTGTTACGATCATAATTGAGGCCGACACGCTGTACTCAATCCAACGATAGAAGTTAATCCCCTGCTTCAGCCTGGCAACATAGCGCTCATAAACCCCCGGAACCGAGATAATCAAGTGCGCCGCTGCCGAGAGAAAGAAAAAGGCCGCCACCAAGGGCGCGACTTGGATCGTTGTCTCAGTCTGATATTGCGCCACCGGAACACCCGGGTTACTTCCAAGACCTGGCAACATCGTCGTTAGTGGAACGCTAAAGTCACTCGCCAGCACCAAGAGTGCTATGCCCTGCACCCCGTGGAGCACCCCCGCGACGATATTCCATGTGCGAAGGTTTTTCAAATATGGTGATGTTTTTGTATCGGCCATAATTCGATACTACGTCGGCGCTTGGACACTGCCAAGCTTTAGGCGACCCAACCTCCATCAATAACGAGGATTTCCCCGTTTACGAAGTCTGAATCAGCAGAGGCAAGGTATACAGCACCATGCGCGATATCTTCTACCTCGCCGAGTCTCGGATACGGAGTCTTTCCCTCGAAAAACGCTCTCATTTGCTCATCGCCCAGGAAGGGGTCAACCATCTTCGTCTTGATAACGCCCGGGGCGATTGCGTTTACATTAATCTTCTTAGGAGCGTACTCGACGGCCGCCTCTCTGGTTAGATTGTTGACTCCGCCCTTAGCCGCGCAATACGCTGCAGCGCCGTTAAAGCCTACGATTCCAGCAATCGAAGAGATGTTGATAATCTTCCCGTAGCCGGCCTTTTCCATTTCAGGAAGCGCGTACTTCATGCCAAGGAATACGCCTTTAAGGTCGACGTTGAGTACGGCATCCCAGGTCTCGTCGGTCGTGTCCTCAAGCGGCGACATCATCGCAACGCCAGCGTTATTCACGAGGATGTCAATTGAACCATACGATTGTACAGCCGCGTTGATAAGTGCTTCTACCTGGTCTGATTGACTGACGTCGCATGCTACGGCTTGCGCTACCCCACCGTCCTTCTCAATTAACGCAACGGTTTCACGACAGGACTCAACGTGATGACCAGAGACGACTACTTTTGCTCCTTCGCGAGCATAGGCAATTGCAATCGCCTGACCAATCCCCGAACCAGCCCCAGTAACAACTGCTGACTTATCCTTAAGTTTCATATGACTCCTTTTGTTTTTTGTTCACACTACCAGACTAGCGATTGCCCCTAATTCTGCAAGTGAGCATTGTCCTTAGCGGGTTTTAGGCGAACAGTAAATGTTGTCCCGGCGCCAATTTCACTACTGACGGAAATCGATCCTCCAAAGCGCTCAAGAAGTCGCCGTGCCAGCGGTAGTCCGAGACCAAAACTCTCACCTTCCTTCCTACTCCGGGCAGAGTCGGCTTGATAGAACCTTTCAAAAATCTTCTCTAGCTCTTCTTTCGCGATGCCGCTACCG
Source organism: uncultured Candidatus Saccharibacteria bacterium (assembly GCA_964432765.1). Lineage (GTDB taxonomy): Bacteria > Patescibacteriota > SICC01 > SICC01 > CAYSOT01 > CAYSOT01. Next base: position 27,013 of record CAYSOT010000010.1, on the reverse strand, counting down.
GTATCAATAATTTGAAGTTCAATGTGAGCAGCTTTCTGCTGCCCCTTTATTTTCACATTTCCACCGGCGTGATTATATTTGATGCCATTCTCAAGAAGAATTGAAATAATATCTGTTAGCACTTCTGGGTCGATGGCAGCTTTGCAGTTTACAATTTTTTGCTCAAGGCTAACCTTTTTCTTCTTAGCTATGGCTTTATTTCGTTTCAGCGCGGCATCTACTGCCTCGGTCACGTCGCAAGCGCCCTGCTTAAATGGGGCTTCATCGGCACGCGCGAGCTCAAGTAAGCGATTAGTTAATTTCTCTAACTGTTTCACTTCCTCGAGCGTACTGCGCACAAGCACGTTATCGCCCCTCCCACCGTGGCGGTTTCCGCGGAGTGCAACTTCAAGCTCTGCCCTCATGACCGCGAGCGGGGTGCGAAGTTCATGTGAGGCATCGCTCGTAAAGCGACGCTGAGCTTCTAATGTTTCTTCAATAGGTCGTAGCGTCCGACGAGCAAGCAGATAGCTTACCGAGGCACCGATTACTAGAACTGCCAGGTTGAAAAGGACAAGCTGGCCAATTGCGCGACCTTGGGCTTCGGAAATTTCAGATCGACGGAAATCCTCGAACCGCTCTCTAGGTAGTGGCCCGTTTGGAATATCAGCCGTGAACTTTGGTGCTTGCCTGCGTAGGCTTGATTCAACTTCACGTGAAAGCGCGTGGTACAAAAGCAAACTGAACACCAAGCTCAGTAGCATAATTAAAAGAAGGTACCAAGCGGTTAACGTTATGACCGCACGCCTGAACATCAGCTGCTCCCTCCAAACCTATATCCAATACCACGAACCGTATGAAGAAGTGGTTTCGAGTTTGGCAGATCTAGCTTGCGACGCAAGTACCCGACGTACACCTCGACTGTGTTTGGAAGTACGTCATGCTCATAGTCCCAAACGTGTGTTAGCAATGTGCTCTTGGGAATCGTTTGATTTGGGTGGCGCATAAAATACTCAAGTAATGAAAATTCCTTCGCAGAGAGCCGTACCTGTTGATTGCCTCGCGAAACTTCAAACGAAACCGGATCAAGTACTACGTCAGATACTTTAAGTACCGGACCAGATCGTTCCCCAGGGCGCCTCAGAATGGCCCGGATCCGCGCTAAAAGCTCTTCAAACGCAAACGGTTTTACCAGATAATCATCCGCACCAACATCCAGTGCAGCCACCTTGTCGCCTACTTCCCCTTTTGCTGTAAGCATAATAACCGGGGTGGTCGATCCCCCGCTCCGCAGTGACCGACACACTTCATTGCCGGGTATGCCTGGGAGCATCCAATCGAGCAAAATGATGTCATATTCGTCGTTGGTTGCGAATGATAGACCTTCCTCGCCATCCTCAGCAATTTCCACCACATAGCGCTCCCCTTCAAGGCCACGCTTCAGAGCAGCGGCTAACTTTGCTTCATCTTCAACCAACAAGATTCTCATATCACTAGTATAGAGGGGCCCAGGCTACTGGACCCCTCGATAGTACTCTGAAAACTTCTACTACTGCCCATCTGGGCCTGGACCATGCATACCACCCCTACCGCCTGGACCCGGGCCAATCAAGTCGGTTGGGATATTGTTTTGCTGCAACCAGGTTTTTAATTCATCCCTCTTCTGATCCATGGCAGCCCTGCGCTCTTCTGCGCTTTTATCTTTCAGGGTATCGCGGAACGTGTCCATCTCCTGCAGCTTCGCTAAGATATCACTCTTCTGCTGCTCGGTTATCTTCTTGTCAGCCACGGCTTGTGTTAAGCGCTCAGTCAGACGCTGCCGGTGCTCTGCTTGATGCTGCTGTCGATCTTCTTGAATGACCGATTGGACGTCCTCCTTCTTCAGATTAAACTTCTGCGCTATCTTGTCGGCCAGAGTGTCCTCCTGACCACCGCTTGTAGCTGCTAGTGCAGTTCCACTCATCACCGCGGCTAACGCAGCTGCAGCCGTCCCAGCGATAAATGCTTTTTTTGTAAGTGCCATTGAAACCTCCTTTATGTGTTATGTGGTGTATGGCATCACCACAATACCCAGCACCGCTGAGAAGACGCTGAGAAATACTGGGTCCTGTGCAGTGTGGGACTGCGAAATGCGTTCAGGCTTTCAAGAGCCCGACGTAAAGGTCAACAATATCTTCAATCATGCGCGGGAAAAGATAGGACTTCCGGACCGACTCTTTGGCCGCAGTGCCAATCTCTCTGCATAGTGCTTGGTCGCCAAGCAACTTCTCGAGATAGTCTGCACATTCAGCAACCGAAGAAACAATAAACCCAGTATCGCTGTGCTGGATCTGCGCACGTATGCCATCGGTATCACCGCCAAGTACCGGCTTGCCACGCCACATTGCCTCTGTAACAGTTAAGCCAAATCCTTCGCGTAGAGATTTTTGAACCACAATATCAGCGCGCCACTGCAGCGCACTCACCAGCTCCAGGTCGTCCCCGTGCGGTAAGATCAGCACCCTTTGGTCATCATCTCGCTGAATCGCCCGAAAAAGCTCCTGGCTTTCAGGATCGTCTACTACAAAGTTTCCAAGTAGCACTAATACGGCATTGGTTTTATCTCGAATAAGGTCAAAAGCTTCGATTACCCCCGCTGGATCCTTCCACTTATCAAATCGTGAAACTTGCACGATCAACGGTACGTTCGTGGGAATCCCATAGCGTTCAAGTCGCGCGATTATTTCAGAATCCTCTAGGGGCAAATTCTTTGTCGACAGCGGATCAATTGCCGGCGCAGAAACCACCTGCGGCACTGTTAGATTCTGTCGATACTTGGGCAGACTCACCACCGTTGAGTCGTATCGCTCAACCCACCTGCTCAAATAGTCCCAAACCTGTTTATTCGGACTTGATAGATCAACGTGACAGCGCCACGCCCACGGCTGTTGCTTGACGACGGTTTCTATCAACGGAAGTGGCTGCGGATCATGCACCATCACCAGATCACTATCATGCGGGACAGCTGTAGCGGCTGTTTGCACCGTCGATTCATACAGCTGCTTCTCCGATTCAGTAAGCTGGATGTCTTCGCTTTGCAGCGCATTATGAATTTTCTTTGTCACGTTAAAGAACGCTTCACTCCCTGCAATCACGTGACGATCTGATTCGATCCCCAGGCTTCGCAGAAGCTCTACTTGAGTTACCAATAATTCCGCAACGCCTCCCCCACTTAGGGCTGAATTAATTTCAATAATCTTCTTTCCCCGAAGCGGTTCTGCTTTCTTGGTGATCCGTGCGATTGCATCAGATCCGACAATATCCTTGTAATCACTTAGTGCCGGCATACATTCAGCATAGCAAGCTAAGTGGTGGCATGCAGATGCGGCCACGTCCACCCTTTACCACCGCTTGATTTACTATTGTTTTTTTCTTAAACGAGTTAGCATAAACAAAATGACACAAAATCAAACATCTACTCAGACCGATCTTAATCATCCCCTCCTGCTTGCTCGTGGCGGTGGAGGTGGTTCTTCTTCTGGCGGCGGTCACAGTAGTGGTGGTGGAGGTGGCTACACTAGCAGTCATAGCGGAACGTCAAGCTCATACGACAGCACAACAGCTGCTCCGCCGTTGTGGTTTTTCGGTATCGGATTTGCGTTAGTGATAGCGTGGCTTTTCTACCGATATGTTCTCCGGAAAAAGCCTAGTCCACTCGCCACCAGTCTTGGAGTAGTTGTTTCTGTAGCCTACGTACTAGTGCTTGCCTACGGGGCCTTTGTCGGCGCAGTAATTGCCGTGCCGCTTACCATTGTTATGGTATTGCTCTTAAATAGACGGTTTAAACGTGAAGCCGATGCTAAGCGCAAGCGTTTTCCAGCAGCGCCTGACGATATCCAGGCAAAGTATGTTGGGCCGGCTAAGGAATTAATGAATCGTTTTCAGAAAGACTGGTCCAATCTGGACACGTCGTCGATTCGTAGCTATACGACAGCGACATACGGAACTCATCTTGAGCTCATACTGCAGTCACTTCGAGCAATGGGCAGACGAAATGATGTACGTAACTTTACAATTGAAGAAGCAGTGGTGCTCGCTAATTCAACGCCAGATACCGGGAAGCTAGCCATTCACTTTTTAGCGAAATCCGACGATTATCTGCTCGATAAGGACGGAAAAACTCTCTACACCGATACGTCATCGTTTGGCGAAGCGTATCACTTTGAAGTTACTAACAGTACCCTTCTCCTGAGCGGTATCGACGAGGATTCGGCCGATGCAACACGCAAGAACAGTGGCGTTGTCGCCTTTGCTGCTGCGGAAAAGCTGTATTACAGCCTCGATTGGGGCAGACTTCTTTTACCGACACACGGGCAATTGTTTGCCGGCGCCAACTTCACTAAGTCGGATATCAATAACCACGTAATCGGACGTTACCATAACGAAATCATCCAACTCTACACCTACGACCCAACAGGAACGAGCCTCAGCGATACATATGTGGTCGCCCAAATGACAGTACCTCGTGACTACGGCGGAATCATTGTCCACGCCAAGAACACAAAACTTCCGGCTCCCTTGCCCCACGGTTACGGCTCGTATCCACTTGAGTGGAACGACTTCAATAAACGATATGAGTTGTTTGCTACCGATCAAGAGAAAATCACCGGCTTTGAGTTGCTAGAGCCGGTCTATATGGAAAAACTGTTTGCGACGGCGCTTCCTATCAATATCGAAGTAATCGACAACGTTGTCTATCTCTACTCGCCCGACCCGAGCGCTGATTACGCCACAATGCTATCGCTTCTGCATGACGCATTCGAAGCGCTCAAGATGTAACTAAACTCCTAGACGCTGCTCGAATTTTGAGACTGGATCGTACCAACCCTGCTCCAAGACATAGCTCTGGATCTGCCGATCGATACCAAATATCACCGCCAGGCCAACAAGTATCAGGAGCACGCCAATTACACGCCGAAAGATACCGTGCGGATTAGCAAGCCAGCCTAGCTTCCGTACCAATGCTTCTCCAGCAAAGCTAAGCAATAAGAGAGTTGCGCCGAGTCCTGTCGCATACGCAAATAAGTAGGCGGTACCCTTGGCTAGTGACGCGGGAAGAACAGATGCAACGATCAGGGCATACGTCGGGCTACAGCTATTAAACGCCGGCCCAAGCGCCGCACCCAGAAGGACATCGCCCCAAATGCCTCCTTTGGCACGCGAACTTTGCAGTGCCCGTCCGCTATGACGAGACAGGCGCGCCGCGATTAGATCCCACAAATGTGGCACCGCAAAACTTATGCCGACGCCTACAACCAAAATTCCGGATAGCGTCGTCCATAGCTGCTGCGGCACACCAAGAAGAGCCGTCGTTGCTTTAAGGAGTAATGTAAATACGACGATCGAGGCGACGAGACTTCCGATAATGATGTAGCCCGAGCGTCGCCGTGCACTCTCGCTACGCGACGCGTCTTGTCCGCGAACCACACTACCACCGATAATCACGGGTAGTAGAGGTAAGACACAGGGCGCGAGTACCGTTAGTACTCCAGCGAGGAACGCCGCGAAAAGCTCAATCATTTAAGCAAGAAATTGTCGCGAACTACAGTAAACTGGGGATTCTCATACGCAACGTAGCTCGCCGTCTTGTTGCCAGCACTATCAACTTTCACAAATGTCGTCTGCTGCGTCACGCCGTACTTCTTTCGAAGTTCTTGGTTAGAATCGTAATCGACCTTGATAATGGTCCAACCATCAGGAACACCATCTGATTTAATGCCCTGTTCAATTGAACGGCACTGTGGACACCACGGCGCATGAAAGAACAGCGCCTTATTACCAGAAGTCTCAGCAATAATCCCCTCGCGATAGTCGACATATGCACCGGGAGTTTGGCTACTTGTTTGACTGGACGCACCTACGGATGGCGGAGTTGCTTCCGAGGTGTTTGATTGGCCGCCATTATTTTCTAGTAGCACAACTAGAGTCGCGACAACAATCATGATTACAATCGCGGCCACGATCACAGAGCGTTTCATGACGTCACTATAGCATGGATGTAATTACGCAAACTCAAGACACTACCTACCAAGCCACTATCGCCGCGGGGTGTAATTAAATGCTGTCGTACCAAGGACAGACATCGTGCGAATCCAGAGCGGTAGTAGCATTTCCATTCCGCGAGCAGCAGTAATATCGCCGAGATCAATAATGTCCTGCCAACCGTATTGTTTCGCAATATCAACAACCGACTGTTTGGCATTTTCGTCATTACCACAGATAAGAAGCGCGTGATTCCCTCCTGAAACTAGAGTTGGATCAACTTGAATATTTGCATGCATAGTTGAGAATGCCTTAACGACATGGCTACTTGGCAGAGCCACCTGAAGCTGTTCGGCGAGAGAATTATCGTTACACACAAACAACGTCGGTGGACCATCTTCGGCAAAAAAGAGCGGGTTAGCAATATCGATCACAACCATTCCGGCCAGTGATGTGCTTAGCGCACTTAGCACCTCGAGCGATGCGCTGCCTCGCAGCGCGTTAATCACTACCTCGGCGCCCTCGATCGCTGCCGCATAGGTTTTCACTGCGATGTCGGAATGTGTCGTGTGCCATGTGCCAAATTGGTCTTGCCCGCGATCATCGGCCCCCACCCGAGCGAGACTTGCGCCTGGATCCCTCGTACCAATTACCACACTGTGACCAAGCTCATATAATCGGGCTGCGTGTGCCCTGCCAACTCCACCCGAACCAAGTACGGCGATATTCATGTGACTCCTTTCTTATGTGTCTTTTAGCATACGCCACGATCGACGCACTGGAGCTGTCTATTGCTCCAGTGCGCGGCAAAAAGCTGACTCTGCTTCGTGCCAAGCCCCGATGCTCTCAACCGATGTGTGCCATTGTCGATTCCATGGATGGCGGAAAAGAACAGCTGGAATTCCATTTTGAAGACAGTCGACAATATTCTGCGCAGAATCATCGAGTAGGGCTTCCGCTCCGATACTTCGAATGACCTCTGATTTGGTGCGCCTTGGCCCGCTTACTTCAAGTTGATTTGTTAAATAGACCCCATCGAAAACGTTGCCGAAATGCTGATCTAACCAGGCCTCGGTTCGCTCCTGCCACGACGAAGGCCTGGCAGTTACAACGCTCAATCGATTCAGCTCAGAGATTTGGCGAACATGTTGCACGGCGCCTTCGACCGGCTCGAGCCGTTCAACCTCCCCTGTTTCAGCGAATGCATGTACCACTCGAACAGCCTCTTCACGGGTTGTTCCCCAAACCTCCCACAAATCAGGCGTATGAAGATCATCAAGCTCGCGCGGAGAATCGAAGTGACGCCCAAAATGCTCAACCAGGATCGGGGTTAGTCGGGCTAGGATGTCGTCTAGATCAAGTGCGAGATGTCTTCCGATAAGTACTTCGGGAATTCTCAGCCCTTCCGGGCTGGAAAGTGTGGTTTCACCACCGTTCCATTCCGGCATGAAGTTTCGGCTTTAGGGCTTCTGCGTACTCTGGCACTTCAAGATCTAACTCTTCCCGGCGCTGTGAAGGTATGTCAGCTTCAACCTGGCGAACTAGGTCTTCAAAGCCAAGCGCTCGAGCAAGCAAATAGACATCTTCTATCATTTCAGCTCTGTTATGGAACGGATCAAGCTGACTCCCGAGATTCACCTGCGCTTCTACACACCGGGGGCGCGCCTCGCGCGCTTCTTGAAGATAGCGAGCGGCATCCTCAGCACTCGAAAGACGTCTAGCAAGGTCGCGGAAACCGTACGCACGACTTGTTGCATTGGGAAGTGAATCTATCATGAGCCGCGCATATTCGGGTCGCTGATAGGCCGCAGCCAATGGTGCCAGATGACTAATTACCACAGCATCGCGAATACCAACATTCTCTCGGTCAATCAGCCCCGCATTACGCAGACTGTATTCCGCTAAACGCCCGGTGCTTATATCAATGAGGTGTGGTTTTACGTCAATCAGTTCAAAGAATATAGCGAGCGCTTCCTCATCTGAAGCTCCTTCAAATCGAGTCGAGAGCTCCTTATAATCAATGCGCTCGGGAAGCGGTTTTCGAGTTTCCCCCAGTGGACGTATGACTTCTGACTCCATCTGTTCCTCGCTTAGTTAGCAGATAACTGTATCGTGTTCGCCTGCCAGATGCAACTAGGCAGCAGCCTGATTCCAAGCTTTACAGAATTCTTCGACGCGGGCCCGCTCTACTCTCTGATCAAAAGACTTGATGTTTGTCTCTTGTTCGGCACTCTGCTCGCTACCCTCTTTGAGGGTCGTCCCAACGATTACACCCGCGCAGTAGGGCTTAATCAAATGTGCGTTTCGCGCCGTGGCACCACTACCAACATAGACAGAGGCATTCCCTGCGTGGTCACTGACAGCATCCAAGTCGGTAGGATCTGGAAGATCCGCGGTCCAGCGGCCCGTCACAATCAACCCATTAGCACCCTCGTCGACGCTTGCCTGAGCAGACTCGGCAATCGGTCGCTCTGAGAGCATCGTAGCGTGCTTTACTTGCACGTCTACAAGCAGCGCTACTTCAGGCGCCGACGCCAGCCGCTCAGCAATCACTACTTCTGGATGCGCTTCGATTACGCCATAATCAGTCTTCACTGAATCAACAAACACCGGGACTCGCACAAATTGAAAATCGGCTTTTTGGGCAATCTCGAATGCATGGCTATAGTCATTCCAAAGTACGCACAGACCAAGCGGAAGATCGGTGTGCGAACGGAGAGTCTTTGCTAAACGCAGCAGCATCTGCGCATTATCGTCCTCGACAAACTCGCGATGTGGTAAGTCGTAATTATTCTCAAGCATGATTGCGTCAACGCCACCATCCTCAAGAGCAGCCGCATCTTGAATCACAGCCCTCTCTACCGCCTCATACCCTGGATGATCCTTATATCCAATCAGCGGCATCGCATGCACCATGCCGATCACCCCCTTTGGTACAGACAACATGCTAACCTGCCACCCGGCGAGTTGCTGCAACATACGCATCAAGCGTTTTGCGCATTTCACCCCTGCGCAAGTGCGAAACCGCCACCCCGAAGCAATGTCTAAGTACAGTAGCGTCTACTGATCGCTCACCATCAAAACAAAGACCGGGTTTCTCCCAGGCAATTTTCGAAAATATTCCAAGGGCGATTGTCATCGCTACGTACTTTACCTGGCTCTCTTGTGTTCCGTCGACCACCCCGTGGTTCGCATCCATAATCGCTTCAGCCGTGTTTGGAATGGTCAAAGCTTCAACGTGGAGCTCGGCGAGCTCATCTTCGGTCATAAAATCCGTTGGATGAAGTAAGACCGTACGAACACCGTCCCGTGTCAGAAAAGATGCCATTGTGGAGTATGGTGGCGGTGCTACTTCATCAAGAAGCACAAGCTCTTTAAGGCGTTCCTCCTGATAGAACTTGTTCTCATCGAAAAGCTCTTCAGGTATTAATTCGTCGACGCTATCGACTGCACAAAATGCTACACCGCCTTCATACCGCTGAATCCCGCGCTCCTGAAGAATATTCAGTGTTCCAAGGATCGTTTCAGGATGAACATTATGATTAACGCCAACTAGTGGATGAAGTGGGTGTTCCGCTCCGTGCGGAATTGCCAATGGACCAATGGCGTGGTTGATCGTCTCTCCCTTCAGCACGTGGGAAATGCTGTGTACTGTACGAAGGGAGTGGCAACTACTGGCCAGTAGCCCCTGATCCATCAACTCTTGCAGTGCCCCAGGAGCGGAGAAGTCGGATCTGGCGCCAAATGCCTCGATCGCTGATTGACCCGCAACCTTGGAAGTATTCGGGTAGGAGTGGTGCTTATGGACGGCTCCGTATGAGGCAAGACCGAGCATCGCAAGCGTCGAGACGTTGGCTGTTTTTAGCTTTTTACCGTTGTAATGAATACCACGGTCGCCGCCCATACCGCCGAGAGCAAACACGGTGTCTCCATTGGGCGTATCTACCCTCATGATTGTGTCGAGCTCAATAGTCGCGGCAACGAGTCCCGCGAGCTCTTCAGATGTGAAACCAACTGCGGCTTCGCGATCACTCGCCGCTTTTAGTAGCTCCACTGCCTGCGTGTACGACTCAAACAAAGAACCCCGGTACGATTCTGAAGGGAATATTTCGGCCAGTTCGCCACGAAGCATCTTGTTCGATCCTGCACATACATGGGCCATTGCTGCGTACGCTTCTTCAAAGGTTAGCGGTTGTGCATGGTCTTCCATCCTCCGAAGCAGTCCACCAAACCCATCACTTTCTATTGGCTCTAGCCATTCGCGACGTAGGCGCAATGTTTCTGCAACCCGCTGTCGATAACCAGACCTTTCCGCAAGGCTTTCGAGCGTGTCGCTTGAACTTATGAATTCATCGTCGACTAGTTGTTGGTATGGTTCTCCTTTAAGCTCAATCGAAGCAACCGAAAAACTTGTTCCCGTAAAGTCTGAATCGACATGACTGTGGTCGTGCGGATGTTCAGTGTGATCGAGATGTGATGCTGGATCGGCCATATAATTGGTTCCTTATTAGTACTAAGTATACAGATGGTGGTGGGGGCAGGCAGAGATCGTAATGAAGTCTGCCCGCCCCGCGGCGAAGTTGAATCCTTTCAACTCGCGTGTCGTACCACCAGTGATAGTCGTCCATGACTAGAGGCCGGCGAAGTAATCGAGCTGCATCGCAGCGCGGACCTCGTCCAGCGTCGTCTGGGCCACCTCCCTCGTGCGAAGCGTCCCCTGCTGAAGCAGACGCATCACCTCGGCAGGATCCTGGGCGTACACCTCACGGCGAGCCCGGATGGGACCGAGAAGCGACTCGAGCACGTCGATCAGGCGGCGCTTGATGACAACGTCTCCGAGACCGCCGGCCCGGTACTGCTCCTTGAGGCGCATGACCTCGCGGAAATCCGGGTCGAAGGCATCCAGGTAGGCGAAGGGAACGTGTCCCTCGACCTGACCCGGATCGGCGACGCTGGCCTTGTTCGGATCCGTGTACATCGCCATGACCTTCTCGGCCACGACATCCGCCGGATCCTTCAGGTCGATCGCGTTGCTCATGGTCTTTGAGGCCTTCGCACCGCCATCGATTCCCGGCAGGCGCCCGCCCTCCGGCGTCACGACGTAGGGCTTCGGAAAGACCTCGTCGTAGATCCGGTTGAAGCGAGCAGCGACCTCGGCCGCCAGCTCGATCATCGGACGCTGGTCGTCGCCGACCGGCACGATCTCGCCCTTGACGACGAGGATGTCGGCCGCCTGGTGGATCGGGTAGAACACGAACCCGGCCGGAACCTGCGAGCCCATCCCCTTCTGCCGGATCTCCTGCTTCACCGTCGGGTTCGCCTCGAGCCTCGAGAACGAGATCAGGTTCATCAGGTAGATCGACAGTTCGTGGATCTCGGGAACGCCGGTCTGAACGAAGATCGTCGACTTGGTCGGATCGATCCCCACCGCCAGGTAGTCGAGCATCACCTCGAGCACGTTCTTGCGAACCTGCTCCGGCTGCTCGGCGTGGTCGGTGTACGCCTGGGCATCAGCCATCAGGACGTACGTCTCCACCTCCGGATCCTCCTGAAGCTTCACGCGCTCCCGGAGCGATCCGAAGTAATGCCCCAGGTGAAGCGGGCCGGTCGGCCTGTCACCCGTCAGCATGACTGCCATGGGATCTCCCTTCATGGGATAGTGGTTGACTACTGCTAAGGTACGACGTCACAACGGTTGTTTTGGTACGACCGCATGACAGCCCACTATAGCAGGCAATTTGTCTGTCAACAATGGATTTATGAAGTTAGAGCGAGAATCTTCTGTCGAATAGCACTAACTGTCTGCTCAATAGGGGTTTTAGCCGTATCAACAACGATGTCTGCAAATACCCGCGTCGGCTCAACATGCTCCCTGTGGAGTGGGATCAGTACATTGTCTCGATACTCAGTGCTCGTTGGCTCTGTCCGGCGCGCAAGAAGTACGTCCAATTCTGCATCGAGAAAAACTCGTAAATCCATCTTGCTGCGAACTGTCTCATCGTGAAGACATAGAAAACCCTCAAGTACCACAATCGGGTGCGGTGGCAACTCTACCCATACACGATCCTCTTTGTTCTCATTTGGATTAAGGTCTGGATCGCGGCTCAATACTTTGACTGGAAACCCCTGTCGCAATTGTTCTAGGTCCGCCGCCAGCTTCTTGAAATCAAAGGCTCTTGGGTCATCCCAAACTGTCATACCGTCCTTAACCGGAGCTAATTCGCGCTCACCGTAATCATCGAAGTGAAGAATTGTTACGAGACCAGGCAAACTCTCGGCCAGCCTGTGTGACACGGTGCTTTTCCCGGATCCGGAACCGCCTCCAATTCCGACCACGATTCTCTCTGATTGGTCTACGTTATGAACTGACATACATACCTCGAGTACCGACACGGCTAAGACCGGCAGACCCGTTATCTAAGGGTACACCTCGAGCGTCTAAGCACCAAGTGCCCCTAAATTACACTATCAATCACTTCCGTCGCCACGAACCCACGATAGAGCCCCGTATATTCCGGCACGTTTGGCAGGATGGCGTATCCACCAAGCCGTGGTGAATATTCGAAATCACGCAACGTGAGCTCCTTGGGCGAAATCCATGGGGCTGTCTTTGTGACATGGTATATCTTGCGCTTTATCAGAAGTGGCGGTGCGTCGTTAAGCACCTTCTCAATCAAAGTACGTACCTGCGCATACGCAGCCTCAAATGATTTCTCCACGTACGTGCTACTAAACTCAAGTGCGAGCCCGCCTCCTTCGCATGATCCAAGCCCAGAGTTGCCCCCACCATGGTCAAGGTCCATATAGATTACCTCTGTATAGTCCGTGAAGCTGAGAAGTCTTTGTTCTTCAGCGCGATAGCGAACGATTATCGGAAATACGTCTACCTCCATCGTCGCAGTATGCAGATCGAGTACTAAGGGTACATGTTTAATTGTTTCCTTAATCTCGTACGCTACTGTGGCTTCATGGGAACTGCCAGGCTCTTTGCCGTATGCTCGGTTAAGGTCCTCGTCAATGTAGCGGACATTTTGTTCAAGAGCTTTCTCATTGGCAATTATTAAAAGCAAACCTGAGTCTTCTTCAAAATCGCTCGCTAAGCGTTTAATGACGTCTCGACCGAACGGTTCGTTGCCATGTTGCGAACCAATTACAGCAAGCCTGGCCGTCTCGCTATTTCCAAGAACTTTCATGTAGTTATTCTAGTTCGGAGCCCAGTCGCTTTCACGCCGCCTAGTTACCGCCCTAGACCTCAACAGTAATAGCATCGGTTGCTACGAATCCACGATGTTGTCCATGATAGCCCGGTGCATCTGGCAAGACTGCGTGACCGCCAAGTTCTTCAGAGTAGCCAAAATGCTCAAGTTCGAGTTCTTCCGGCGGGATCCACGGCGCAAGACGGGTTATGTGATAAATCACACGTCTTTGAGGCGGTCGCTCTGTTTCGGCCAAAGCGTTAGTAACAACATCTCGCACCTCCGCATATGCTTGATCAAATGATTCACCGACATAGCGATTGCCGAATTCTAGGGCAATGCCCCCTCCTGGGAAATTCCCGAGTCCTGAATTTGTGCCCCCGTGCTCAAGGTCCATAAACGCAATTTCGGTATAGTCGGTGGCATTTATCAGGCGTTGCTCTTCAGGACGGAATCGCACAATAATCGGAAACACATTTACGTCCGATACGGTTGTATGCAAATCAAGCACAAGCGGTGTTTCTCGAAGAAGACTTGAAATCCGGTGAGCCAAGCGTTGTTCATGATTCCCGTCCGGGTCACCCGGGTACGTTCGATTCAGATCCTCGTCAATAAATTGTGCTTCAACTGCGAGGGCTTCTTCATTTGCTACGATCATCCCAAGACGTGGATCATCACCGTACTCGCCCACCAGGCGCTCAATTACATCTCGTCCAAAAGGCTCGTTACCGTGCTGTGAGCCTATTACAGCCAATCGCGCCTCTGATGGTTCGCCATATATTTTCATACCTACCCCGGCTTTAATTGATAAATTTCTTCAACGCGTGACTTCTTCCGGTGCTCATAGCGCTAAAAAGCAACAACGAGGTTATTGCCAATAATCGAACTTGTCGTCGCGCCATACGCTTCCGCTATTTCCTTAAACAGCTCTAGTGGAATACGTGGCTGTCGCACCACGGTTTCACGATGTGTTGTTTCATCATGTGCATCAAAGAAACGATGAAAGCGAGTCCCATACCCATCCGTATCCTCAACAATCCGACCATCGTAATACGACCCATCTGGCAGATCTCGACGGAAATCACTCCACCCCTCAACGTTCATGATTAGTCTGCCGTGAGTGCGAAGGTGTCTTGAGGCCGCTTCGAGTGTTTTTGGAATCATTGATAAATCGGACGTGTTTATATAGAGTCCCACTTCCGTATCGCTCGCGATCATGTGTCCGGAGTGGATAACCACCGCATCGAACGAATCTCCATCCAAATTAAAATCAGACGCAGAGTCGTGGATCAGATCAACGCCTTTCCCCTTCAGTCTTTTCGCGGCAGCATCGAGCATCTCTTGGCTCAGATCAATGCCCACTACAGTACATCCGCGATCTACCAAGGCCTCGGCTACACTTCCTGTACCTACACACAGCTCAAGTACGCGAGCCCGATCACCAACCTGCTCGATTACCGAATCAGCAAATGCCTCGTAATCAAAAAGCTCACACTCGCGGGTAATCCTATCGTAGGCTTCCACCAATTCGTAGGCTTGGTCTGCTGCTGAATTCCCAGGCGCGACCTCGCCCCGTTCGGACGATTCGTCTGTACCCAAATCTGATCGCTCTGCATCTGTCATAACAGGTCAGTCTAGAAGTGATCAGGCTAGCTGTCTAGAGATTACGAATAAAGGAACTTCAGGGCTTCGTATACGAAGAAGGCTGGCCAGACAATCGCCTGGAGTACGCCTAGAACGCCGTCCCAAAAACCAGTAGCACTCTGAATGAAATACACGAGCGCACCAATCAGGCCGAGCCCATAGACACTATCACCTACCGATCCGCGATACGTTGTATCGGATGCTTTTGCCATACTGCCTCCTTGGTTAGTGACACGTCTATACTACCCCTCGTTGGCAGCTTGCGCAGCAACCATGTAGTACGCTTTAGAAATCAAAGATCTCGCCAAGGAATCCTTCGCGGCGATGACTCTTTCCGTTGTGGCCATTCTGGCCACTATAGTGATCCCCGGGGCTAGTTGACGTTTCAGTAGGAGCCACATTTTGCACTTGCGCTCCCCGTTCAATAATTTTGTCGAGCTCTCCACGATCGAGCCAAACTCCACGGCACTGCGGACAATAATCAATTTCGACACCCTGTCGATCAGCCATTACGAGTGGTGTTCCATCGTTTGGACACTGCATCTGACTCCTTTCTTGTTTTAGATAATCTAGCAAATAGTAAACCAAATCACGCACAATGAGTGACTGGAGAAATCTACAAAATTACTATCTGGCTAGGTAGTGGCATCGGAATGCTTCTCTGTCAGAGCAATCGGCACACACGTCCGGAGCTCATGATCGATGGAGTCCCTATCGCCGATCGTTTGGCTCCGAAGCTTTAGGCGATTCCCGTCATAGCGCTGCCATGTCAGGACGTCAAACGCTTTTTCAGAGCGTGCTTCGGTGACACCAAGCAACGGACACGGACTATTCACATCAAGAATTCGCCCGTGGCGCGTAGCCTGGTCGAGCAGCATCGTCAAATAGTCTTCGATGACTAAGCCCGCCTCACCACGGAACGGCTCCTTTCGCAGCATTGAGAAGAGCGCACTGGCAGAAGGCTCCTTTGTCGCGGGTACTACGGCTCCGTTTTGCAATACGCCCTGTGAATGACGCCTGCGCATATCAACAGAACCCATCGCAGTCGCATCTTCGACAAGAAGTACTCTCCACGCATTTGCCAGATCACGCACTAGTAAGTGCTCTTTGCCGAGGTTGAAAACTGCTGGATTGGGCAATCTTGAATACCGGTACAGCTGCTCCTCTTCACCTTCGACAAAGTCGCTGCGCGCAGCATTCAAGCTCTCTTCAGCCACTTCGACACTCTTTGCTTTCCCGTCTGCAAGCCCATTCAGCCGCGATAGTCTTGCCAGCCCGCCGCCCACCAGCTCGAACATGCGATCCACCGGCATCCCAAACGGGACGAGCAGCAGCCGGTTAAACCCTTGTTTTGCCTTGCGTGTGTAAAGCTCTGGGTCATCGGCAAGCATCGCCGCTATCTCCTCTTTCGGAGGCACAGGAATATGACGGTCATGCATGTCGCGCATCACCAGCGACTGCATTGACCTGTCGAACCACACAAGGCCATATTCAACAAGAACCCGTTGTGCATCTGTGTAGGTATCGATAACTTCTTTCAGATCCTCGGGAAGGGTCTCTGGGTTTGCAAAGTGCTCTGGTCGGGGATCCCGACGCGCTGTATCAATCAGCGCATTGTCTGTTTCACCTGCGCGGCGACTAAGCTGCTCTGCAGGAACACCCGTCGCACCTGCAACATCTCGCGTAAAATCTGAAAGCGGCAGGCCTTCTTGCTTGCCCTTCACAAAACACCGCCTTCGCGCTGTTTCATCACCCGCTCAATTTCTCCAATCAGTACGCCCGGGAGTTTCTTCGGTTCATCGATCGTTCTGCCAAACGGACTGTAAAGTTCCTCTGCATTTGTGTCCGTAATACCAATTCCGATTACAACAACACCGAGCCTACGCAGCTCATCGATAGTCTCCCTGGCACGGACAGGCTTTGAGCTTCCACCATCTGTAACCACAACGACAATACTCTTGCGCGGCCTTTCTGGATCCTCGGCCATGTTTCGCTTCTTCTGAGCGATCACTTCTTCAAGAGCTGAATAGTCCTGTGTTGCACTGCCACGGGCATCAAGCGTGGCAGCATATGTTTGAATTCGCTGTCGCTCGGTCAGTTCATCATTGAGCGGCTTTAGCGTCCTTGCATAATCACCAAACTCCAATACCGAAGTAGCTATATCGAGATCGAGCTTAATCCCAAGCTCGTCCTGTATTTGCTCTACTCGCTCCGCAAAGGCATGAAACCCTTCCAAGAAAATCATGGCGCTATTGGCTGCAGATTTTGCCTTATCTCCCTCCATTGAACCACTAGTGTCTAACAGCAAGTGGAGGTCATAGCCGCCAATGATCTCTTGTTCGGCTGCGGCAACTTCAAAATCAAGTAGACCGCTCGGCTCAGATACACCGGACTGCACGTCAACATGGGTCTGGGCAAGGAGTGCTGGATCAAGCAGTATGCCCTCCCCCGAAGGCTTGGAGAGTTTACGGCGCTGTGCCAAGCGCTTTGTGATGATCCTGTCGAAAAACTCATCCATTTCTTCTATCTGCGCAGCAAACATCCGGAGCGTTCGTCGATATTCTTCTATAACTTCAATCGGTTGACCGGTTTCGGATTCAAGTGCTTTCCTGGCTCGCTCCGTCGCATCTCTCCCGTGTTCACGACGGTGCCGATCGACATTTCTGGCAAACTGCTGTTTCTCCTGATCTGAAATCGGACGCGGTTGCTTCTGCTCGTAGTCTTCGTAAAACGGAGTGAAATCAGGCGGTTCATCTACTTTAATAGATCCATCGCTACTTGATGATTCGTCATCACCTGCCTCACCACGATCTCCAGACTTTCCATCTGAAGCACCATTTTCTTCATCTTCTTGGTCGGCGGCACCACTTGAATGTTGCTGCTCGTTCTCTGTCTCACCCGATGAAGTGCTTTGCGTCTGCTCATCGCTACCTGGGCCGCTTTCAGACTTTTCGCCTCCTTCTTGCCCTTGCTTCTTCTTCGGTTTGAACCGCTCATCCTGTCGATCTTGCTTAAGTAGTCTGAGGTATTCAGGAAGAATCAGGCCAGTCATCAATTCGAATCGTTCGCGTGGCGTGCGGCGCGGGTCGGTCGCGGCCAAGATTGCATCGCGCCCGCTCCCCTCAAAATCTCGTAGTCGCCCAACTGCTTCTGCAACTTCTTCGGAAACTTGAACATCTTCACCTGGGACCATTTCCCTGCGAATGATGGAATAGAGAAACTGGATATGACGAGGTAGTTCGGTGTAATCCGTTTCATCAAACAAGCGCTCAGAATAAAGGGACTTCGCTGCGCGACGCATCACCGGCATACGCTGGTGAAGCTCACGATTACCTGCGATGTCCGCCATGATGTTGTGAAAGAGAGAAAACTCTTTTCCGCGCCGGCAGAAGCGGATCATTTCGCGTGTCAAAGCCGGCTCATTAACCACTTCGCGGACATGCGCGACGAGTTCGTGCATTGTGGCGTAGACACACCACTCTGGACGATACCCAGCATCTGAAAAGAACGTTGGATCAACAGTGACAGACCCATCTTCGGGATTAACTGCCCAGCCGGAACCGATTCGCACATCAAGGCCCCGGAGCCCTGCGATGAGCCCAAGGTCTTCAACGTGCTCATCAATGAATCCTTCGGCCTCGGCACGCTGTGCAGCGACTACTTCTGGGGGTAGTGGTTCATCAACGCTCATGTCACCTCCACAACAGTGCGAAGTCCTGCTTCAAGACGATCGTCATCTAGATGGCTCTGATACACAATAAAACCAGGGTTTGATTCGAATGAGGCCGTCGGATAGTATCTGCTAATTTGCATGGAATCATTGAAGTCTTCGTAAGTACCGAGTAATACCGTTTTCGAAAAGCAATCAAGTACCTGACCAGTCCGGCGAAGCTCCTGCAGCGCTAAGGTGTAGTACGTCTCCCGATCCATTCCTTGTTCCCCCCGGAAAACTGCTTCATTCAACTCTTTCTGAAGCTCCTGCGGGGTGGTCTTGGCATCCCGAAATGGGTAAAGTCTCCCTCTTCCCGCATCAACCCGCTGGTGCGCGGTATTAGACCGTACCGGAAGATCGACCAAATCACACTCTGTAGGATCTTCGACAAGAAATACTCGCCAGGCCATATCTGGATCCCCCTGCAGCAGACCATCTTTCGTTTCTTCTCGATGGAACGAGACATACCGATAACCCTGCACACGCTCAAGCGGCTCTATCTGTGTGTCTGCGGCCGGGGCCAGATGCGACGTACGCATAGTCACCAGCTGTGACCCTCCAGCTACGACATGGCCTTTGGTTTTAAGCTGTTCTGCGAGAACGTGGTCGTATCCATCCTGCAGCTGATCAAGACGCATGCCAAAGGGTACAAGTAAGAGACGGTTAAATCCCTGATCAACCTTTGCCGCATACCCTTCAGCATCATCAAGAATCCGATCAACTACTTCACTCAGGCTTGGAAACTTCGCGAATGCACCTTCAATAGTTGTGCAACCAAACTCTCCAGAACTTGGATCCATATCCATAAGCTTCGCAAAAGTGAGTGCGCTAAATTGCTCCTGGTACTGATCTGCAATATCACGAAGCCCTTCCGGCAACTGTTCAATACGCTCGGCCAACGAGTCTTGATGTTGTAGAGGTTCTGCGGCCTCAGCACGTGCAAGCAGTGGATCGATCGCTTCAACCCCCGGTCGCCTCGAAAGAGCATCTGCCTTTTCTCCGGTTGCCTGTGCTACTTCTGCAGTGAAGTCGGCAAGCTCCACCGGCTGCCTGGATGATGGATCGCTCATCTCACCTCCACTACCGTTCGTGCTGCTGCAAAAGTCATATCGTCTATGCCAACGTTCTCAAGCAGAAGTGCTCCATCTACGTTCGGAGAAAAGCGCACCGTTATGAAATGTGGCTCAACGAGGATGCCGACGTTCTGTTGAGTTTCGACGGTGTAGTGACTTCCAAGCAGCACTGTCTGCGAGTGTATATCAAGCGCTTGTCTGCCGACCTCAAGCTGTCGCATCGCGAGTACGAGATACGTTTCCAAATCCATACCCTGTTCGCCGCGAAAGGTACGGTCAGTTTGCAACCTGTCCTGATAAACTCTCGGTCGAGTCGCAAACGCGCCGTATGGGTATAACCAATCTCTGGCTTGATCGATAGTTCGGCTCGCCGCAACGTGCTCCTTAGTCGGCAGGTCAATCAAGCCTTTCGCTACCGGATCTTCGACCAAGAATACTCTCCACGCTTCCGTTGACTCCTCTTCGAGTATGCGGTCTTTTGTGCGCTGTTCTGTCATCGAGGGGGTGCCGTAGTAATACGGCTTGGTTCGTTCTATTGGCTCATCCTGCACCGCAGAATTCTTTGTCGGATTACTTGGAATCTCGAAGGGCTTTCCTTCTGAATCGAATACTCCGCCGCCTATACTACGTGCGCTATCAAGCACCAAGCGGTATTTGTCTTGCATGGCATCGAGGCGCATCCCAAATGGTACTATCAGCAAAGTGTCGAATCCCTCGCGCACTTTTTGCAGGTATTCTGTTTCATTAGCTTTCAGGCGCTCTGCAACTTCAAGCATGTTTGGCATTATGGCAAAATGACCATCAATTCTTTTACAACCAAGCGCTCCAGTCCCCGGTTGGCGCTCGAGCAGCCAGGAAAGCCTACCTACACAATGGCGATATTCTTCAAGCACGCCTTGTAGCTCTTTCGGCAAGCGTTCAATCACCTTTTCGCGATTTTCCCGCTCTTCCTTTTTGCGTGATGCTGCGAGCAAATCATCCGCTGACTCCGGAGTGCGTCCCGCAATCTCGCCGACAGTTTCGCCGGTCACGCGAGCGACATCTTCCGTGAATTCGCTCAAATCGATCGGCTGGTCTGGTCCATGTGTACTCATGTTAGCCTCACTGCAGTTCTAACTCCCCAACCAGTCGGATCACAATCAGGTCTATCAGCACTTAAATGCATCTGATGGTCATTGCCATCCCAAGAGACGACTGGAACAAAGCCTTTTTCCGGCATCCAAGCTCCGCACAAGAATGTTCCTGTCGATGTATCGAGTACTTTGCCGTGCTCTTTCAATTGCATTAGCGCAAGCATAAGATAGCTTTCCGGCGTTAGGCCGACTTCATATCTATATGACCCATCGCCGAAGAGTAGCTTGTGCTGATTCGGTGTAGTTCCGGTCGTGGTTTGTGGACGACCCCCAACATTCTTTCCCTTACTAAATGAAGGGATATTCCCCAAGCCCTGCCTCTCGATATCCTCTACTAAAAGTACCTGCCAACCGAGTAGTTCCGAGTCAGATAGTGCGAAGGGTTTTATGGAACCGCCATGAGCATCTTTGTCGAAAGCTTTGACATCGTAAACAAGCTTTCTCTCCCTGTCGGCATTTAGTAATCCTATCCAGTCGCCGACAACACCATCTGAAACGGTAAGTTCGAGCCTTTCGCCGTCTGGATCACAAAGCCGTCCTGTAGTCTGCGCTTCTAGCAACGCCTCCGCGTACCGGCTAGCAAGATGCTTAATAGACATTGCGAACGGTACGATCAGGAGTCGATCAAATCCCTGCTCCATTTTTTCTTCGCAAATTTCTTGCTTTTTGGTAAGCAGTGTTTCGATGCCTTTCTTGTCCGGAAGCGTGTAGAGACTGCCGTCTATACCAATGAAGGTGACGTGACCATTGCGAAGCTCGCAACCAACTTCCTGGAGTAGTTGCACTTGAGGTTCGTATTGGTCAACGAGAGGCTTAAGAAAATCTGGCAGCGGTTCTTCATGCTCGTGTTCCTGAGCATCCAGTGAAGCACGAGCAGATGGAAGTAAGCTTCCTTCTACAGAGACATCTGGGCGCCTCCCTAAATCGGCAGCAGAAACACCCGTCTCAGTAGCCACTGTGTGCGTAAAATCACGCAAGTCTACGGATTGGTCTGGCCCACGCGTGCTCATGTTAGCCTCACACACGTTCCAAGTGATCGAGTATCAACACCCAAATATGGACGCTCCCAATCGGTACTTATTGCAAGTACCGGATTCTCTCCATTTACTTCATCGATATCAATTTGTGTGAGTTCGAGCTTGTCATCAGCATCAACTAATGCTGTACCAAAAAGCACGATACCTGGACCGATATTAGGAATAGCCCGACGAGTCTTCATCAAATGCAAAGTAAACACAACGTACGACTCCAAAGAGTGGCCAGATTCATATCTAAATTCAGCAACTGACTCGAGAAGCTCGAGATATTCCCTAGCAGATATCCGAGCTGGAATTACTCCCTCAGCAATTAGTTCACGAATTCTAGCATCATCGCTACTTCTAAACATCACGATATCCCATCCAGCATTCCCAGAAGCCTCGCTTTTTTCACGCACGTCATAAAACGACATTCCGGCCTTCTTCTTGAGGCTGTGTGGCAAGTACAAACCGCGTTCAGTGTGATCTTTCAAATCCGAGAATCCGGCAAACCGAATGTCGGTAAAATCCAGCCCTTGGCTGTTTCTAATTCTTCGATAGCCTATCTCTCGACTAAGCGCCCCAACATATAGCTCGCCAATCTCCCCGCTGGGTATTGCATTTGGTACAGCAAGGAGCGTGTCAAAGCCCACTGCAAACTTCTCTGCAACGATATCGCTCTCAGAATCAATAACATCTAACACCTCTGCGGTAGATGGTAATTCACAAAACCTGGATCTAAAGAGGTGCCCGTCTGGAGAAACCAATGTAGGTGCATAATACCCTGTCTTACCCTGTTCTGTGTTCAATAGCCCATAGTCAAGGAGTTCTGCTTCTTGTAGCTCATAACTCTCAATAAGAGACTTTCTCGCTATCTCGTATTCAGAATCGAATCCCGCTTCTGATCGACTATCTCTAGAAATGCCTTCAAAATCTCTGCTATCTTTCTTTGTTTTCTTGTGTGGGGATTGTTGCGTTTCATCACACGCAGGTTCTCTGCGCGTAAGATCTGACTGCTTCGCACCAGTTGCTGATGAAACTTCCTGCGTGAAATCACGCAGGTCTACGGATTGGTCTGGTCGTGGATCGCTCATAGCAGCCTCACCGCAGTTCTGCCGTATGCCGTCGGTGCTTCACGAGTCGGCTCCGAAGCGAAGATTCGAGGTTTTATAACTTTCGAACCGGACTCTTTTTCAGTCATACTTAATCGCATGACGCGAGTTGTGCCGTCTGGCATGGACAGAACTGAACCAAACAACAGCGTTTCGGTTTTCGTATCGAAAACCGTCTGGCGCCGCTGGAGCTCCCGCATCGCATGTGCAAAGTAGACGTGTGGTGTGTATCCTACTTCGTGTTCATACACTCCACCAACGCTAAGCTGATTAATACAATCAATAGCTGACCAGCCCGCGGCTAGCGGGGTACGCTGACCCGTTCCGAACATATCATCTGTAACAGTAGTGGCTACCTCTGGATCCTGCACCAAAAAGAACTCCCAGCCACGAAAACGCAATTGCTCCCGCTGTTCGTACTTGTCAATACCGTCTGAGAGTGTCGGCGCCGGATAATTTGCTTGATGCCGTTCATACTCCGTAAATATTCGACCAAGCGATCTCCAGTTGTCCCCAGATTCAATAAGCTCAAACGGCTCACCACCTAACCCTTTAAGGGTACCGAGGGCCGAGGCTCGCTGAAGCCGCCTCATGAAAGCGTCTACCATAACACTAACTGGCGCGAGTGATGGAACCGCTAGGAGTCGATTAAATCCTTGGTCTGACTTTTCTGCAACCACTTCGCGGTGACGATCGAGCACTTCGACTATATCCTGCCGCCCGGGTGTCACGTACCTCATTGCCATGTGGTCACCACTCAGCATCAAGGCGGTGTAGCCTTCAAATCCCGGCCTTGATTCAACGATCACTCCAGAATTACGTAGACCTTCAATTTGTTGTAGGGCGCCTCGCACCAAAGTTTCTCGCAACTCCTCAAATTCCACCCCCACTTCGATTGATTCACCACCTCTAACCCGACGCATCAACGAATCATATTCTGACGCGCCTCGACTAGTTAGCTCCTTAGCAGAGACACCCGTAGACGTTTCGACTTCGCGCGTGAAGTCTCCTAGGTCAACTCCGCGACCATCCCGATCAGCGAACATTGCGGAACCCCGACAGAGTGCCGGGCGCCACGCGAAGTTCGGTCTCGGACGCCGTCGGCAATAGATCGTGTGATGCCAGAAGTTTCGCAAGGATATGTCGATCACGCGGGACAGTTTGGCTTGAGACAAACTTTGTCAGCGCTTCCTCAAGTGACATTTCACCATCAGTCGAAATCACTTGATTGAGAATTCCAAGCCACTCTCTGGGCGCAAGCACCGCTTTTTCTAATGCTGGCTTTGCAAGTCCTGCCTGTGCCGAATCGACGAAGCTACCACCAACCTCGGATGCAGGATGTGTAAACATGCGTTGGCTATAGTGGGCTGCCTTCAAGAGATTAATCAGATTTTCGGTAGACATCCCCGGTGGTAGCGAAACGCGACCATATCCGTCGGTCAGTCGCGCCACGGCCAAGCGATAATTTTCGAGCGGCAAATTTGTGCCTTCTTGCTCATCTGCATCCGGATACCGCACATGCTCAATTCCGGCTCCTTGGCGAAACCGCTGTAAGAATGCTGTATCGAGCTCTTCTCGCTGGTATCGCGCCGAACGCATGTTCGCTGTCGCGATTACGCAGAAGCCTTCTTGGATCGTGATTTTATGATTCGAATCTTCTTGAATGCGAATACTGTCGCCGGGGCGGAGCTGTAAGATGTCGTTTAGGCGGATCAAAAAGCTATGTGGCATCGCATCGATTTCATCGAGGATGATCGGTCTTCCATCACGCATCGCCGCGTAGAGCGGTCCTGGATCAAAGGTCGTTTCGGTAACTCCCTCTTTTCCCCTGAGTCCTGTTTTGCCCATCACTTGGTAGGCGTTTATTTCTGAATGTCCGGAAATAAACTCATAATCTCCGGCCAGATAGCGCTCAGCAATGTATCTTGCAAGCGCGGTCTTTGCACCACCGGTCTCACCAAAGAGCAACAGCGGTTTGCCTTCAGCGAGTGAGGGCACTGTCCGCGATATGATATCTTCCATTGGAGCCGTCTCTACAAATCCCCGTTTCAGCGCTCGCGCATCGTCGATTGCATCGCGGACTCTTAAGCGGTCAACAACCTCTTGCCGCGCACTCAGTGGTTCAGCCTTCACTGCTATGGCGGCCGCGCGTGCTTCTAAACTCGAAAGATAGGTTTGCTCGGCCTTGGTGAGACGTCGTCCGTGGCTTCTGGCCACGGCGCGCATTTGTAACCGCTCTTGCTTTGCATCGCGGCGCAGCTGCTCAGCGCGACGGATAACTCCAACGTCGCGTAGGACCGACACTTCTTCTTCTTTGCTCTTCTTATATGCGTCTGCAAATTCAGGATTACCAAGCAGTGTCCCTTTTTCCTCCAGCACAACGCGCAGCGCCTCGAGATTAAACTGCATCGGCTCAGGAAGTGCCGCACGGAAACGTTCGTAGCGCTTCCTTGACTCATCACTATCTGGAACTGGGAAGTAATCCTCCCATTTGGGCCGTTTTGTGCGGGCGGTGAAGGCAGTGTCTGGATCGTCAAGATTAACTACTTCAGTTCTAGGTTCGGCCGCACGTGCTTCTGCACCTGCTGCAGCGGGAAAATAGCGGTGGAAATCACGTGCCAGGGCGCGCTTCAGCTCTCGTTCCTCAAGTGTTAAGCCACTGAGTAATTCAACTGCAACTTCAGGACTCTCCGGAACTACCAGTTCGTCATCCCTCGATGCCTCTATAAGCTCTGATCGCACTTCTCTAATCGTCGGAATCTCACGCGGATGACCCGGCGCATCAATCCCATCTGACCCAGCTGGCTGTTCAGTGCTCATAGCCACCTAGCTGTAATTGTTTTTGTCATAGTGGTTATTTATACCACAACTAAGGACTTTTTTCAAGTAGTACATGACTACAAACCGGACAGTCTGCCAATCGGCACAACAGTCGGTACTTCCCATCCCGCTGGGAACTGCTCGTTTTGACCAATTGAAGTGACGTGATAGTTAAATCGCTTGCTAACGCGCGCCGTAATGCCGGTAACTGGAACCCTACCTCCAGGTGAGCGCATGCAGCTTGCAAGGACAAAACGCCTCCCCTGTTCTATCTCAGACGGCATCCGACGTTGTTGCATAAAGGCAATTATCCAGTAGTCATCGATCGACATAAATCGTTCACCACTTATAAGATTCTCCGAATAGAAGTCTTGAATCTCTCCGAGTGTTAACTCTTCCGGAATTTCCTTGAGACCTTCGTCACCGTCCGTGGTAAGCAAACTACCCATAACATCGGAATCTCGTGCGAGCTGTACTTCCCATCCAACGAGATGATCATTTGAAAGTGCCGATTCTTTCGAATGAGCTGCTCCAAATGGGGTTCCCCCGGAAAACGAATAGACGAACTGTTCTTGATCGGTCATCGACATCAAGCCAAATGTATCCTGCAGGTGAACACCATTTGCAAAGACTTCAGAACCATCAAGTGAACGGAGTTTTCCTGCTCTAGCATTTGCATCAGCGAGTTCTAAACAGGCGTGCACAAGTTCACGTGTCTCCATACCGAATGGCACTAGAACGAGCGTTCGAAATCCCTGATTCATCTTTTCAATGATCGCGCCCTCTTGGCGCTCTACGCATTGCTGGATTTCTTCCCAGGTCGGTATCGGTTGCGGTTCTCCAAGAATGTCCGTATACGTTAACCGGCCGTTAATTGGCTCAATCTTTGGAAATACTGTGAAATCCCTGAGCATGTCTTTATAACTGTCGTAGAGAACTTGAAGCGCTTCGGGTGCTGCCTCGATTGTTCGATCCGGCAGGATTAATGCATCGGGCTGCGCCCGTTTCAGGAGTTCGTCGGGGACACCGGTACCCTTGTGCCGCGCCAGCTGATCGGGTGTAAGACCTGCCTGCCTCGCTACTTCATCGCTAAAGTCTCGCAGATCGAGCGGTTTTCCAGGATCACCCATAACTTCTCCATATCAAACTGACTACTCGACCCATGTTTTCCTTTCTGCAGCGATAGACAGATCCACTGGGACAGCCGTGCGTAAGCCGTAAAGCACATCTGCATTTACGGAATCGCCGCCAATTGTTCTGATCGTAAGCTGCTTGAATCCATTGTGACGACTCATATAGATATGCCT
>CAYSOT010000009.1:25706-39152 GCA_964432765.1 uncultured Candidatus Saccharibacteria bacterium | reverse complement strand
ATAAATCCACGCCTGACGTGGCGCTCGAAAATTAAGAAATTATACCGTAACTGAGGTTTTTTGTCAAGATAAATCAAGCGACTTTCTGAAATACCAAAAAACCACCCCTTTTGGAGGTGGTTAGAAGGCTATTTTGAAGTTACATGAGGATTAGAGATTCGAGAAAACCGTGACGCGGTTTTCCGAGACGCGAAGAATCCCGCGCTCTACAGGATAGACCTTTTCGCCTTCAGTTGTGCGTACAACCACGTCCCCAGGTAGCAGAATTGTGAAGAAATTCGAGTGGTCTTCAAGCACATCAAACGGCCCGGTTTTGTTGATTGCAGAAATTGAAGTCGCTCGCCCTTCAAAAAACGTTTCGAAGGGGCTCCACACTTTTACGAGCAGCGGTTCAGACATTGCTTGATTTCAGGATTGCTTCAACACCATTAAGCATGTCGTCGCGCTTAACATATTCACCTTTGTAACCAGTTAGGTCCTCTGTAACGAAGAGGTGTTGGGAGAAGAACTTAATAAGTTCTTGGGCTTTTCGGTACTCTTCGCGGTCTGAAACAGAAAGCTCGTTCTCACCAATGATCGCGACAATATTTTTCAGCGTTTGGTACTTTTGCATAATCGTCTGCACTTCAACAGTGAGCTGATAGTGGCGCCCACCAACGATTGATGGTGTCAGCAATGAAGAGGTCGTTCGCACCAAGTCTACCGCCGGTCGAATGCCACTTTCTGCCACAGCTCGAGAGAGCACAATAACGGAGTCTATCTGTAGCTGAATTTCCTGAACTGCCGGATCTGAAAGGTCATCGGCTGGAATGTAAATTGTCTGAACGGCCGTAATCGAACCGTTCTCGTTTGAATAGAGGCGGTCCTGAAGGCGCTTCAGCGATGAGAAAAGATCAGCTTGATAACCACCTTCGGAAGGAATTGTGCCGACGGTAGTAGCGAGTTCGTTACCGGCCTGAACGTGTCGGTAAATATTGTCGACAAAATAGAGGATGTCGCGCTTTTCATCATCACGGAAGTACTCTGCAAGCGCCGCCGAGGCAACACCAATTGTTGATCTGGCTGCGGGGCTTTCATTCATCTGCCCAAAGAAAAGAACCGTATTGTTGAGAAGGTCGCGTTCCTTAAGCGTCTCAACAAGCTCATGTCCTTCACGAATGCGCTCCCCGATTCCTGTGAAGAAAGAAAGCTTCGAGCGATCTTGGGCAATATTATGGATCAGTTCCATAGTCAGAACCGTCTTCCCGACACCCGCACCACCGATAATGCCAATCTTGCGTCCCTTTACGAAGGGCGTGAAAAAGTCGATTACCTTAATTCCGGTTTCAAGGATCTCCGCCGAGCCTTTCCCGAGATACTGGTTAGCTGCTGAAGGATTTCGAATCTCCCGGCGCTTTGCTTTCTTAAGCTCTACCCCACCATCGATGGGTTGTCCAAATGCGTTGAACATTCGCCCAATCGTTTCCTTGCCAATTGGCACAGTTAAGACTTCTTCCGTGCCAATAACTTTGACGCCGCGGCGGACTGCAGTGCTGGTTGAAAGGTTTACGCAGAGTGCTTCGTTGTTCTTCGGGAAAGATTGAACTTCTAACAGAGCATCATCGTGGCCCTCAACCGCCAATAGCTCTCCGAGTTTTGGTATCCCAGACTCAAATGAGACTCGAGTGACAAGTCCGCGAATGTCTCTAATTGTGCCGGTGCTTTTCATGAAGAATGATGGAGTGCCGTTATGATTTCCTTAAGCCGTTCGTCGCTTTCTGCCCGTTTTGCGCGATGGTAAGCAAGTTTCAGTTCGCTCGTCATGTCCTGCGCCTTCCGGTTAGCGATATGCATAGCATTAAACCGGGAAGCGTACTGAGCGAGGTGTGATTCTAGGATAACCTGCGAGAGAACGATTTCGATCATCGTAGATTCCATAAAATGCACGACGTCCTCAAGCGAAGGTTCGAAAATGTATTCTTTTGAAGATATCAGTCCACGCTGCGTAGACATGGTTTCACCTTCTCCCTGATCAACAACCGCTGATAGCAATTCAAGTCGCTCAACATTCTGGGAGAAGAGCGTCTGATACTTTTCGTAAAACACGGTGACGTTTTTATATTCCCGAAGCAGCGCCACGATATCGCCAATATCAATCTTCCCTGAGATGTCTGGCAGTGGGAACTGAGCCTTGATTCCAACCGCTCGCTCACTAAGCTGCAATGCGCCGTGAGCACCGACAGAAAGTACATCGGTCGTATTTGGATCGTATTGTTCAAGAAGTGCGTCAGTTAACTGACGGTCGATGTCTCCAGACAAGCCCGCTTCACCGGTAATCATCAAGAAAGCGTTGCGATCGCTTGAAAAACGGCGCATCGATTCAAGCTGGTCTTCCGGGTTAATGCGAAGCTGCCGGTACATCACCCAGAGGTCATTAAAGAAACGACCAGAAGCGATAACCTTGTCTTTTACCTGCGCAATACGGATTGAGGCAATATTCTCAAACACGCTTGTGAGATCGGCGATGATCTTTACCTCATCCGCTTGGTCCTGAATTTGCAGTGCGCGCCTCATGAACCAACCTCTGCAAGCACCTTATTGATCGCCTCCTCGTAGTCTTGGTCTGTTTTCAGGTTGGTAGCGTATTTTTTAACGGCTGCCTTAAGCACGCCAATTCGTAGTGCACTACGGCCTTCTGATTTCAAAACTGCTCCGAGCAACACTTCCTGCTGCGGCATTTCCCAGGTTTCTTCAGGGAGCTGCCTAAACGCTTCGTAAAGAGATTTTCCAAGCGTCAGGTTTGCTTGTGATTGAGTCGCGAGCTCCGACGAGAAGTGTGAGAATTCCGATGCCTCGCGGTATTCAGCAAGGCGGCGTAGAAGTTGTGCGGTCAGTGCATTCTGACGTGGGTTCTGCACACGACCACCAACACGAGAAACCGACAGGCCAACGTTCACTGCTGGGCGAATACCCGCCCGGAATGCGGCCATGTCAAAAATAATTTGTCCGTCAGTGATGGACATTGCATTGGTTGGAAGGTAGGCGGTGATATCTTCGTTCGGGGTAGAGACAACCGGCAGGGCCGTCATGGTTGCTCCATTGGATTTCAGTCTTCCTGCCCGCTCTAGAAGCGAAGAATGGGCGAAGAACATATCTCCAGGATAGGAGTCGCGACCAGGATTTACTTCTGCGAGTAGTGAAAGCTCACGATACACCTTCGCGTGGTTAGAAAGGTCGTCATAGATCATGACGACGTCTTTGCCCTGTCGCCAGAGGTGCTCGCCGATTGCGCAGCCTACATAGGGCGCAAGATACGATTGGGTCAACGAATCAAATACGCTCGCGACGACGATAATGCAGTGGTCGATTGCGCCGGTAAGCTGGAGTGTCTCAAGCAGTTTATCAACATCAACCTTTCGTTTCGCGATTTGCACATTTACCACAACACGCTCAGTCTTGGCTTGCGACTGAGTCAGCTGATTCAGGAAGGTGGTTTTACCAGATTTGTTATCACCAAGGATCGCCATTCTCTGACCAAGTGCGATTGGGAAAAGCGTGTCAACAATCGCGACACCCGTCACGAGGTGTTCAGTGAGAAGCTGGCGATCAATAATCGCAGGAGCTTCAGAAAATACATCACCCTGTGACCTGGAACCAATTGGTCCTTTACCATCAAGTGGTTCACCGAGCACATTGATGACACGGCCGACCATTGATTCGGAGACGGGGGTAGTCAACTTGAAGTCTTGCACCACGGCGAGCATCCCCTGTGGGACATCTTCCCGCGTTAGGTTAAAGACAATCGTTTCGTGCTCGTTTACCTGGCGTACAAGACCTTGCTCGCCATTTTCAAAGAGTATCAGCGCACCAATTGGTAGCTGTCCGAGGCCGCTGACATGGACAATGAAGCGGTCGGAGGCGATAACTTCCCCCGTTGCGTGACCTTCGGCCACAAGTTTTGCAAACGCCTCGTTCTCAAACATTCCCAGCTATCCTCGCGAGCGCCTTGCGATTCTCCCATAACCGCCTGCGCCAGGACCAGTCATGGAGTGTATGTTCTGTGCGAACGACAATGCCACCGGCGATGGTACGGTCAGTAATAAACGACACGAGCACAGATGGATTGAGCTTTCTAAACCATGCTACGATCTCGAGTTTTAGTCGTTCTGTTGGAAGGCCTGCAAGCGTCACTGTAACCGAGGGTTTGTCAGCAGTTTCTCGTAGCTTTTGATCAAGCTCTGCAAGAAACGCCTCGTCGCTACTGCCCTGTGTCAGCTGATGCAAAACTGCCGACTGCTCAGGAAGCGCTCTTGCCTTACCGGTAACCTTTTTGACGCGCGCTGCTTCCCCCACTGCTTCGCGATATTCAGAAAGCTCACGCAATACGGCACCGACCTGAGTCGGCGAGTAGATCTCTTTCGGAAGTTCAAAGGCCACGATTGATCTCATTTTTTAGCTGCTCTTTGTTGGATTCAAGCGTCGCGATGAGATGCGGTGCTTGGCTTCCCAGATCAGTCGAATCACCAAGTGCCTCAATTAAATAGCTTGCGACAACGTCGGAAAAACGAGTATCCAGCGCAGCGTTAAATCGCTGCTGACGTGCTCTCGCTTCATCCTCGAGTCGCTTTTCAAGTGCATCTTGCTGCGCCGCTACTTTTTTCTCCACGGCTAGCTGTCGTTTCTCCACCGCAGCTTCAACCTTCGACATTGTATCGACTGCGACTTTACGCTCTTCGGCTAATGCTTTACGGTACTCTTCTACTTCTCGTTCTATTACTTTGGTCGTAAGTGCATCAACGTTCTTTGTTAAACCCTTGGTAACTCCAGTCAAATCAGCAGAGAGTTTCATGGCTGATTGTTCGATTGTCTTTTCAAGTCGTGACGCTGCAAGTTCCTGCAGGTGCTGCCGTGTTTCTTTAGGAATTACCTCTTTCGGACGTGACTTAGCGTGCAGGGCATGATCCATAGTCTTGCGTTGCCGACGGTTGTCATAGAGCACAGCCGCCCAGACGATGATGTTCACAAGAATAATCAGGAACAGGCTGACGAAGGTGATGAGCAAGAGATTGTCGGGAGTATTCATTAGGTCCTAAAGATTACGTACACTGCACCAAACGCGATTATCAGAATCGCAACTGCTAGGAAGATTACTTCGATTAAGCTGCGCTGGATGCTGTGGCGGGATAATGGGTTGCGCCCAATCGAGATAATGGAACTGTGTACAGCACCGTAAAGCAAGACAGTCACACTAATTAATGCGAGCACAATGATTATGATTCCGGCAATTAGTTTTCCGGTTGGCACCTTCTTGCCCGCGATTGCGTCGGCAATATCTTGAATAAACTTCGGAATGGCGGTCTTTTCTTCGGCCCCACCGGCGTTATACGTGGTGATATCAATCAGCAGTGGAATACGTCCGACTTTCACGGTCTTCTCAGACCCATCCGGGAATTTCACCTTTTGATCCTCAGCACCTTTTGAATCTTGGTTGAAATCTGCCTGGGCAACCCCAACAACTCGACCCGTCTGCGTCGCTTTCGCGCCGACACCAGCAATCCGACTCGCTGTGATCCGATCACCTGTGGCAATAGCGCCGTTATCATCGCTTACCAAAATCTCCGCGACTCCCGAGGTGGCAACCTGGATCGTATCGGTTCCGTTTGAGAGATTCAGCAAAGCCGACTCTGGGGCGATCACGACACCGAGCAAATTATCGATACGCTCGATAGTTGCAGGGTTCACTGTCCTGGCCGCTTTGTCATCAAGAATAACGAGCGTTCCAGACACAAGCTTATCGCTCGACTTGTACGCTTCCGAAATCGCCGCTGAATGAACATGCGGTACAAGCGTAGAAAACAATGAAACCACAGCAAAAACTGCCCCAAGGAGAGCAACGCGAGACCTAAGTCCGAGCGTGCGAAGCGCAAGTATTTGCATATTGTGTATTGATAGGCGTTTGGTGATGTTCCCCACCATTGTGAGTGAGTAGGAAACAGGCGTCAATGACGCCTAACTATTATCTTTGTAAATTCCTCTAGATGAGTGTGCGATGATACTTTGGACCATACTCTCGCAACCACGCGCGGTGCTGGCGATAGTCCGGACAATATGTGGAAACAATATCCCAAAAATTCTTCGAATGATTCATTTCCCGCAAGTGAGCCAGCTCGTGAATGACGATGTAGTCTTGAACTTCGTCGGGCATCGCTGCGACTCGCCATGAGAAATTAAGATTGCCCAAGGTGGATGCACTACCCCACCTTGTGCGTTGATCGCGGATTGCAATTCGCTTTGGTGCAATGGCCATCTGTGTCGACCATCGTTCAACTCGCTTAACTAAAACCTCGCGCGCGATTTCGCGCTGCCTCCGCTGATGCGTCGTGAGTGGCTTCGCGACTGTGCGAGGCCTGCGACGTACTAATCGTATACCCATACTTCACCAGTATAGGTGAATCTGCCCTTTCGACCTGAACTTCCCAGGTCTCATCAGTTGCTATGCAAAAGGGCGGGGCGGCAGCATAAGAAATGGGTATTTCTGTGAATGCTGCCGGGATCCCCTAGCGTCTCTATCAAGTCGCGTAGGCGAGTAGATTTGGCCACCTCTATGAGGCGAGACTATGGGGCCGTGTTGTTCAGCGGGCGAACGGCTTGCAGACCATCCCCTTGGCAGCCTTGAAAGCAAGCCGCACGGAAGGCTGCTGACGCAGGACGCGGTGGATCGGCTCGTCGAGGCTGGGGCGCTGATCACAGCTGAGCGAGGCGACATAGCGCTGGTATTGCTCTCTCTGCTCCTGGGCAGCTTTCTGCTTTCGCTCCTCCTCTTCGCGCCGTGCCTCAGCCACGTCCACCTTTGGAGCACGCTTGGCAAGACGCGACGCGAGCCACCCGCCGGCGAAGAAGCAGCCGGCAAGAAGCAGGATCGCGACTACGGCACCTACAGACAGCGTCGCCGTCTTTTCAGAGCCGAGGAACCTGACGCTGAGCGCGGAGATGAGCGCCACCGGTACGAGACCGTATGGCGTCAGACATGTCTGCCACAGCGGACGCTTCACGTCGATCTTGCCGCCGAAGGCGGAGTCGATCTGGGCGTAGCGCCAACGCGACTTGCCGCGGTACTTCCAGGCGTCGATGAAGTCGTCCCGGTAAGGGTGAATCACCGAACGCCAGACGACGGTGCGGTAGCCCCAGAAGAGCATCCACAGCGCCACGAGCAGCGACACGAAGGAGATAGCTGCCGTGAAGATCAGTGCTACTGGCGATGTTGCCAGCGTGAACGAGACACGCTGGCGCAGGTTGCACTGGTCGCGCGGAGGCTTCTCCCAGGTGTAGATGCCACCGATGATCTTCGTGATCTTCCATGACTCCCCGAAGAACTCCTTCTGGACATCGACGACGTACTTGCCGGTGAGCTCTGAGGTGTCGACGTTGAACGCCCCAGCCGTCACCATATACGACGGCTCAGACCCATCGAAGAGCGCTTCGCGCTCCGCGTTGATCTGGTCGATCTTCGCGACGAGGATGGCGTATGCCTCGCTTCGGTCAGCGCCGTCGAACTTCATCTGCTTCAGCTGCGTCTCGAGCCGGCTCCGCTGCTCGCCAAGCTGATCAGCACGAGTCCAGTCCTGCTGAAGCAGGGGGCCATCTTCCTTCATGACCTGCTTGACGGACTTCGCACCAGGCGTACGGCCGACGATCGTTGCGTGAACAACGTTTCGACCAGGCCGGTGGAAGTTGACGTAGATGAACGGGTCACCCAGCGGAACGCAGTAGCGACTCATCTCCTTGCCACCGCATTCGACGACGACGAGCAGGTGCAGGTCGCGCATCTGCCGGTACTCGAGCTTCTTGCGGCTGGACTCCGGAAGACACCACGTCAGCCGTGCCGACGCGTGGACGTGCCCCTTGGGGTCGGTTTCGATCTTGAGTTCGATCGCCTCCTCACCCGTTTGGACCACTTCGGTGGTTGCCACGTGGGCTCCCTCCTTTTCTACCTCGCGAGCGAGGGTTGGTTGCAGTATCGGTGCACACTATCACGCGCCGATGTTGTTAACGAACAACGCTCATTTATATCATAGCGACGCTCGCAATAAAACGCTTAGCAAAAAGAAAAGAGAGGCAAATCGTGGTTGTAATAACGATGTACCTCTCGGTGTGTGCTTCTGCCCAAGGGGATCTCGAAAGAGATTGGACCTATCCGGTTGGATAGCAGAAGTCGGGTCCAGGATGATGCTTAGGTGCGGCGGTCCGCTCTGGCGAGGTCGCGAACCCAGCGGGCGATGATGAGCCATCCCGTCGGGATGACGATGCAGAGGGTCGTCAGAATCGCCGTCTCGGCATCGAGCGCGAAGGCCTTGATCGTGAAGGCAATCGCGAAGAGTCCGCAGAGGCTCGGCATGATCCTCCGATCGACCGGCCAGAAGTACGGCACGATGCAGAGCAGAAACGCCGCGAAGGCGATCAGTGCAAACGCGCGCAGTTCAACAGACATGCGTCCTCCTCCCGTTTTCCGACAATCGGATGGCTGGGCAGCCGTCGGGGCAACCTGATCCACGAAAGTGAAATTGGTTACCGTTTTAAGCAACAGCTCAACGTGTGAGCAATTATTTTTATCATAATCTAGCTATTTTTTCAAGTCTCTACGAGTAACTCTGAGCACCTTACGAGTCCCAAAACGATGAAAGGCTTTTTCATAGGGAAAATCCGCACTTTCGAGTAAGTCTTCATATGCAACAGTTTTGTCTTGCCATGGCAATATCGTGCAAAATAGTGAGCCACCATCACGAAGTAGCGGCATAAGCTGGCCAAGTGCTAACGTCGCTTCCCAGGAAGGCATATGCACAAGCACTTCGTAACACGTTATAACGTCGAAGTCTCCTTCGACTGGCGCGCCTCCAATATCGCCAAGCACGTATTCAATGTCTTCTTCGACGATCGCTCGGCGTACGGCTTGATTGCTACTTTCGTCACTAAAATCATCGATGTTGAGACCAACGGCGCGAATCGGAACGTCTGTGCCTAGTTCGCTTTGCAGGAACCCCCGCATACCCCAGAGCGCTCTTGCTGTACCACAACCGGCATCGAGTAGTGCAACATTCCCGTAGCGCTCGGCCGCCTCAAGCGCCACGCTCGCTGGTGAAACTCCGTCTACTCCCCGTAAGTTCTTTTCGTACGACCGAAATTCTCTATCCGTAGACCAACGCATGAACTCGCCGCCCTTGCCATCAAGCATATCGCTCTCAAGTCGAGGTCGTAGGTCATGCTCCGCTGATTCTCGTTCAACCATAGCGGTCAAGTATACAAAAACACCGCCCGTGTGTCAGGCGGTGTAACTGTGACCCCACGGGGACTCGAACCCCGGTTACCAGGATGAGAACCTGGTGTCCTAGGCCGCTAGACGATGGGGCCAGCTGAGTTATTGTACCGAGGGGGCGCGCCCGCGCACAAGGCTAGCTAAGCTCTTCATAGAATCGCACAAGGGCCGAAGTGTCATGTGCAGTAGCACCGATGCGTGCCGTGACGTCTTCGTTTTCGATTGTTGTACCTTCGCTCCATAGTCCTTTTAAGTAGTCGCCGCAATCACGTGAGGTGAACCACTGCGCACCGTGTTTCTCGACTAGATGTTCGTAAAACTGAGCCTCTGTCACCCACGCGCGCAGATAATCGGCCGAATAGAGTCCTGCATCAAAGTCATCGAGGTACAGCTCGGGCGGATAGATAAATCCTGTCGCGTTCGTTAGCAGCTCAGAATATCGCTGTGCATTTCGCTCGCCGCCAGACGAGTCTGCGTAATAGGCTAATTCATATTCTAGCTTTGCGATGTATCGAAGCAGCTGGAAGAGGTTGTTATTGCGCAGCTCCGCCGCCACTTTTTTGGCTGTCTCTGCAGGCATCCCCATTCCCCACTCGAGCCAAGCCGGATCATAAATCAGGTGTTCAAGCAGGTACGAGAAAATCTCTGTCAGTGCATATGAGCGTGACAGTACGCGGAATGCATACGGTAGTGTCGAATCCGTGAATCCGAAGTGCAAGGCGTGGCCGGCTTCGTGAAAGAACGCTTCGTAATCGTGAATGCCGCCAGTCGGTTTAATAACGAGGTAGATTTCATCCGGAACCCGCAGAGGGAAACACACCGCACGAGGATTTTTATTTGGTCGATCCTCGGTGTCGAGCACTATGTTTGGCATCTGCGAAAGATTGATCCCCATTGCAAGGAGTGTCTTGTTAAGAGCGTTCCGCAGCTGATCAGGCGAAAAGAGAGAATCGTATTCCGACACACCACGGACCAAGTAGCCGGCATGGTTTGCCCGCGCTGTTCCAAATTCAACTCCTAGGCGCTTCTTGACTCGCTGCTCCATTATCGACAGATAGCTTTGCTGTAGTCGTGGCACTGCCGCCTGCAGCTTCTCAAGAAATGGAGCGTAGTCGAACTGCTTGCGTTGCTGCATCCACGAGACATAGTCTGAAGCCCCAAGATCCCGCTTCATTCCCTGCTCAATTTCGGCTCTGATTTGCTCGCGCAGCGGGTTTGTTTCCGCATCGATTTGAAGAAAGGCGTCATAAAGTCGGTTGCGGCGCGCATAATCGTTTTCCCTCGACCAAGCAGGCTGCAAGCCATAGTACGGTATTTCCTTGTCGTCGACGCTAGCTGTGCCCCTGAGTAGTTCGGTCGCCAAAGCATCCTCGCGAGTAGCTGTCTCGTTCATGAGGATCCCCTCCTCTATAACCATCCGTAAACGCACGGCGGCCTCGTGTGATTGCCCTGCTGAATCTTCTTCATATGACCTCGCTAGAGCCAGAACGCGTTTCGTAAAGAGTTCCGCATATTTAGCTTGGATCAAGGCAGCGTCCGATGTCTTTTTCAAGCCCAACCAAACACGACGTGCTTCATCGCTAGCTTCGTAAATGTAGCGCTCAACCCAGCTCGAGAGCTCATCTGGTGAGGTAATAGAAATGTCGTGTTTTATGTTCATACAGCTTTAGCGTATCAAATCAAAGGAGCGCGCCGCGTGGCGCGCTCCCAGAAAATCTAACGCCTACAGACTATCTGCGTGAGCAAACTGGCCAAGGGTTGCCACCGCGCTGCGCCATAAGCGCCGCAGCTCGTGCATCCTGCTCGGCTGCAGAGGCAGCTGCTGGATCGCCACTACCACCGACTGAGGCCCACGTCCGATAATCGAACTGATAAGCGCCTCGATACTTGCCGGATCCACTCACAGCGCCATAGTTGCCTCCTGATTCACAAGCCCTAATGCGCGAAAGAAGATCACCGCCTCCGCTAGAGCGAACAACTCGCGTGCTGGAAGAACTCTGTACTGTAGCCGGCTCAGAAGCTTCTTGAGCTTCTTCCTGAACTACTTCAGTTTGCACGATCGGCGCTATCGGCTGAACTTCTACAGGCCTCGGATCAAGCGTCGGGGCCTTCGCCACGAATTCAGATGCACTTGCGGCCTGACCTCCCGTTGAACCGAGCGTCAGGGCGACGACGCCGCTTAAGGCAGCGATTTTAGCCAGGGTTGCTGGTTCGAATTTGGACAACATAAAAACCTCGGAAAATTTCCTTTGTTACCTACTAAAGAGTGCCCGCTTGGGGCACACGAGTGGAAATACTACCAGGAAGAAAAAGCTTGTCAAATCTTTTTTCAAATTTTCGTTTTTACTCTTGGTTAACTGTTTTTTAATACTATTTCTACTGCAAATTGGGCCTATTTCATGTTTTGACCCCGTATATAGGGTTCAAAAAAGACCAAACTATCCACAAAACTGTGGATAACTTTGGATAAAACACTTATTTGCTTAGAAGTACGTCTCGTTAAACGTCATCTTACGATACACCTGACGCGTCAGGTCGACGTCCTTTCTGCAGTATGCGCA
The DNA here is from genome assembly GCA_964432765.1 of uncultured Candidatus Saccharibacteria bacterium. GTDB lineage: Bacteria > Patescibacteriota > SICC01 > SICC01 > CAYSOT01 > CAYSOT01. The sequence goes on along the minus strand of CAYSOT010000009.1, from coordinate 27,302 downwards.
GATTTCCTCGATCTTCCCCGCAGAGAAATAGGCAGCGACTTCTGAGCCATCCATAGCATCTTTTGAAGTTGGAAGACCCAAAGCCAGTGCCAGCGTATGCAGAGAGGCCGTATCGCGCCCCCACAGGCTCCATTCGCGCATTGTGTCGTAGATGGGATTGTTGCGGTAGCGCGCAAAGGATAGCTGAACAGAAGGCTTGATGCCCAGAACACGTGATCGCTTATAGATGAAAGGGAAATCAAAGTCGAAAACGTTGTGGCCTACGAAGCGTTTAACTTCTTTCGCTACTTTCCAAAATTCTGTCAGAATTTCCGACTCTTCTCCCCAGAGGACTTGAGTTTCAGCATCATCTAGCGCGTATGCAAGACACACAATCCGGCCAAATTCCCCCATTAGCCCTGACGAGGCTATGAATTCATCGACTGTCTCTGGAACAGTGTGCCCTTTAGCACGTTTTATCTCATACAGCTCACGCAGCGCATCGTGGGCGCTATCTGGAGCAGGAATAGTTTCAATGTCGAATACTTGGGTCAGCACGGGTAACTCCTAACGCCAGTCTAGCAAAGTAGGGGCACCTTCGCGTAGCACCAAAAAGGGCGCCCTGCGGGGCGCCCTTTCTTGAATTCGTAGTAAGCTACTTGTTCGTATTCTGGTTCTTGATTGCGTCAACAACCTTACCGTCGTTCTTCAGGTTCTCCCAGAAGATGACCTGGCTTGAGCTGATCTGCATCTCGGCCTCTGGACCGTGGATTTCGTTACCGAGCTTCACGAGTGAAAGATTCGGCTGCGGAGAAGAAGAGCTTGAGGAGCCCTGTTGCGGGTTCTGTGACTGAATATAGTAGACCTCTTTCAGTGTGACAGTGTTTCCACCGACGCCACTGAGCTTACCGAAGTAAACCTGACCATTCGTTAGGAAGACCGCCTGGTACTTCTTCGAGTCTGGGCGAGGGCCGACACCGCCGGTACCACGGAAGACCGCGATTCCGACCAAGAGGGCAATAACAATCGCGGCCAGCGCAATAGCGACTAGCGAACCGCGAGTACTAACATCTTTAATATCTTCGGACATGTATTTTCTCCTTTTTATTTTACGTCGCGAAATCTACCCTTTTGTACCATGTAGAGGGCAGTTTTGCAATACCAGACCTATTTTTTACGAAGTTTGCGCCAGAGCAATACCGGCAGGGCAATGATTGCCCAGAATACACCCGCGCGGGCCAGGGTCGAACCTGATTCTGCCTTTTCCTCAACTAAGTGCTTGGCCATACCAGTATCCTACGTTAAACCTTACGCTCGCGAAACCTGTGACATTAAGACATCCTCAACCAGGATTCCCTTTTCCTTGAAACTTCTGGTTAACTCAGTCTTAATCTCATCTTCAATCTGCTCTCTATTCTTAGCGATGATATCTTCACGATTGTGTCTACTTGCCACGGTTCGAATCCTGGAACGAGTGATTGGTCGAATAATCTTTTCAACGTAGTCTTCGCCGATTTCCTGCCAGACACGAGGAACTTCGTTTTCATCTAATCGAAAGAGGATAGTTCCTTGCACGCGGATGTCTTCGCCATCTCCAGTTTTCGCTTCAATCAGATC
>CAYSOT010000009.1:4490-25606 GCA_964432765.1 uncultured Candidatus Saccharibacteria bacterium | reverse complement strand
CATAGACGCTACTCAGGACGTCCACGAGTATAGCATTTTTTGCCTTAGTTATCAACTAATCAACGTCCTGCTGTTGCGGAGGCTGCACTTTGAAAATATATTTTGCGATAACGTGGAGGGCAATTGAAAAGATAATCGATACAAGTAGAAAGAGAGATTTGGCAGCTGGCAGAAAGAGTAGCACCACGAAGACGAAGAGTGGAAGTGCGATCGCGTACCAGATGTCGGACAGTTTCGCTCCTGGCTCTGGTTCAGGAGTAGTCAATGAGAGTAGTACGTAGAGGCTACCCGCAGTTATGAGGGGCATCCACCAGTTCTTGGCCGCCAAATCAAACATTCCGAAGAAAGTCGTATCGATTGGCACGTTGACCGTGAAGTACGCGAGTTCACTCGGATCATGGTGTAGTCCGTTCTGGAAAACCTGATAGAGAATCGCTAGAAAAATGAGCTGGACTCCGAGCACAAAGCCGGTGGCATAAATATTTACGTGATTGTCTTTGAGTAACTGGCGTGTTTTCTCCTTGCGTCTCCCGGCATCTGGCATTCGCTCAAGCCGTTGCAGCCTAGGCTTCAGCTGTTCAATTTTGCGTGTAGCACGAGTACCAGCCAATGAGGCTGGCAGCAGGAGTACTCGAACTAGCACTGCGAGGTAAATAATCGTCAGCCCCATGTCTTGAACTGGCAGTGTGACATACGTAAAAATCACCAGGTTATATACCGGGCGGTAGAGCAGTTCAAACCAGATGAAGTGAAATATGTCGATCATTGTCGGCGAAATTCTACGCGTGTCTTTAGGTCCGACAGCGCCACGTCACTTAGTGTGGCTGTGCGGCCGTCTATCGTAGCACCGGAAATAATAGGCGTATAGCCATCAGGTGCGGTAATTTTCAGCGTGCGCGTTAGAGCCGTGCCCGGTTGACTGAGATAGGTCAGAATATTGGTCCCTCCGAGTTCTAACCTGTTTGGCAAGCGTCCTTTGATGGTTATGGTCCTTGTTTCGTACACCTTCGTATCAGTCCAGCCCCCGACGACCGTGAAGCCGTTTTCGTCGTAAATGCGGACAGGATTGTAGTCGGTGAACCCACTTGTCTCTGTTACCTTTGTCCCCTTTGGAAGATACACTCGCGTGTAGTTGTTATTTGCGTCCGCTGACGTCTCACCATTGTGGTAACGCTTGATTGTGAGCGTCATGTCAGCTTTGCCGGTGCCGGAGAGCTCAAGTTCTTGATTTGCTTCGACGACCATGTCGCGGGATGATTTGCGGCCACCAAGATTGGTGTCAACGATGCCAACCGTCTGCGGACCCGCTGTATACTCTCCAGCCGCAATAGTTCCCGCAACAAGGGATTCTGCCTGCTCATTATTAAAGAAGAAGCTGATGTCTTTGTGGGCTACGGCGCTCGATAGAATCTTCGCTACTTCAGATTTTTGAGTTGCCGTTGCGGTATTAATCTTTCCAACAAGCTTGGGGGCAAAATCACGCAGAATCTTTTTTGGGTCAGCATCGCCAGCGGCACCTTTTTGATACTGATCATTCTGAATCAAAAGCTGGAAATTTTCGGCCGTCAGCGTGTATCCATATTCCGGCATCTCTATCGGACCGACGACTCGTAAAATATCAACCACCGGATTAATCGTTACAGCGATTACGCCATCGGTAGTCGGACCGCCGCTGCGCTCGTAGTATTTTTGGAAGCGCGTAGCGGATTCCTCAAGCGATGGAAACCAGTTCACGTTTTGCAGACTCCACTCGGGCTCTTTTCCTTCCCAAAGTCGCTGAATTGGTTCTGGCGGCTTGCCCTGATCCCGCACATCCGTCTGATGCGCAGGGTTATAAATGCTATCCACAAGCATTTCGCTCATTGTGCCTTTCTCAAATGTGAAGAGGCCGTAGGTTCCAATGAATCCGCCTGTTGGCCTGAGTTCTGCCGGATTCTGAAACCACACAAGGTATTGCTTAAACTTATCAGCGCCCAGTAGGGCTGGAAGTTGTTCGCTGGCACTACTGAGTCGATCAACGGTTCGTTGCAGGTCTTCAAGCTGTGGTTTGATTTCTGCTACAGCTGGGGCCAGTTCGCCAATTACGCCACTCTGCTGACTCGTCGTGACGTTGTATCGAAGAATGCGAAGTCGATCAGACAGATCTGCGAGGTGCTCGGAAAGCTCAGGCTGACGATTCAACAAGATTGCACCAACCGTGTAAATATCGCCGTTATTCTGTTGAATACCTTCCTGAATGGCGGCAGCGTCCTCACTTAGAGAAACAGCCGAACCCATAATTAACTCTGTAGAAATTAGGATGTCTGTCGAGGAGCTTATCGCGCCACGTTGCCAACCAGCACCGCCAAGCTGTCCTGCCGAAGTAAGTCGTTGATTAGCCCTCTTAAGCGAACTCTGAGCAATTCGAAATTGATTCGCTGCCGCAGCGTAATCTGCTCCTTTGAGAGAGCTCTTAGCACCTTCCAGGGCTGTTTTTGCTGCCGCGGCATCATTCGTAAGATCTGTTTTGGTCGTCTCGCTTGCGTGGACCGCCCGGAAACTAATGAGTCCAAGCAGCGCAATACTTGCTACCACGCCCGCCCTTAGACGCCAATTCCGTGCACTTGAAGGTCGAGCCAGTTTTGGCGACGCAGGAACATCTGGAGAGACCGCCTGATTACCAGCACGCGAACTCTTCTCTCTCAACGCCTTGTACGCTAAATCAATCTCGGGGGTGAGGGTTTTAGCTGGCTGCTGGGAAAGGGTGTCTGGGTTTTGCACGGGAGGGCGTGGCTTAACCCGCCGCTTAACACCATCAACCGAGCGTCGCATATCGTCACGCATTAGCTGCCTCCCTCAGAAGAGCGTATGTCTCGTCTGCGGCTTGTTGCCACGTCAGACGAGAAATCACCGCTGCTCCTTCAGCGAGCAATCGCTGGCGCAGTCGTTCATCACCTTCCAAGTTTACAAGAGCTTCGGCCACTTGGGCTACGTCATCTTGCGAAACGCGCAGGGCGGCAGTTCCAAGTGTCTCTGAAAACACTGGTAAGTCACTGACGATCGAAGGGGTACCACAAGCCAGAGCCTCGAGCGGTGGGAACCCGTACCCCTCATGATGCGAAATCAGTGTTAGAGCCGTCGCTTCTGAATAAAGTGCTGGCATGAGCTCATCATCGACATACCCGAGCGTCGTAACATCATTACCAAATGTTGAGCGAACCTTATCAGCAGCAGGACCGGCAAGAACTAAATCTGCCCGAAGTCCACGCTCTCTTGCTAGGCGCCATGCTTCAACGAGTAGCGGGACGTTCTTGCGTGGTTCCAGCGCTCCGATATACAGAATAAATTCTTCTGGTAATTTGAGACGCTCTCGTAACTTGGCGCGATCAACATTGCTTGCCGGAGTGAACCTAGTATCTATACCGGAGTGCACCACGCTGATTTTTTCACTCGGTATGTCATAAATCTCCATCAGCTCTCGCTTGGTCTGCTCAGAGACAGCAATCAGTTTATTGGCCCGTGTGGCAACTTTTCTCGGCCGAACAAACTGATGCCATATTTGTTCACGGTGCGAATAAAATCCCCCATGAGACTCAAACGACAAATCGTGGACGGTTACGACGAGCGGCACCCTTCTACCCAGTGGCAAAAAGCCAAAATTTGGCGCAAAAATAACATCTGGCTCACCCAGAAGTTTCTCTAGGTGCGGCCTCCCAAACAGTGCCATTTCGGCATTGAGAAGCTTGTTAGGCTTTCGCACATGCGTAATAGTCCCTCCAATGCCACGCGGCAGGTGAAAATCATGGCGTCCGGTTTGCAGCAATCGCCAATCGTCTGGGCGCTTCGTCATCTCCTGAAGTAGTGAAGTTGCGTAATGGCTGACCCCCCGGCCAGTACCCGAAAGACTCCGTACATCAACGCCTATTTTCATTCTAGGTTTCCCGTACGTGCTGGAGATATTCGTTCATTCGCCGACTGAATACGTCTTCGGAAAATTCTTCAGAACGTGCACGCAGAGACTGGGCATCAAAAGTGATTCCATTCGCCCGCTCGATTGCCTCTGTCAACGCCGCGCTTGTCTGTGGCTTGAAGAGCACCCCATCAACGCCATCGCGGATCGTCTCAAGCGCACCGCCGGCAGCATAGGCAATTACCGGAGTTCCGGATGCAAGTGCCTCGATTGGCGTTATACCAAAATCTTCATCTTGTGGATTTATAAAGGCTTTTGCGCCAGCAAATATTTCGTGACGGTCCTCGTCGCTAACACGCCCTGTAAATTCGACTGTTTTACCCGCCATCCCACGAAGTGTCTCGGCTTGCGTTCCGCTACCCATGATACGAAGTGGAAACTGCTTGGCATTCGCTGCTTCTATTACCAAGTCGACTCGTTTATATGGCTCGAGTCTGGTCGCGACCAAGTAATATGACTGCTTTTCCTGGCGCGGTGTGAATTGTTGCGTCGAGACGGGTGGGTTTATGACGATGCTTTCACGATCGTAGTACTGCTTAATCCTGTCTGCGACGTAGTGCGAATTGGCGATAAAATGGTCCACGCCTCTCGCGGCTCGAATGTCTTTGCGCCGCAATATGCCGAGCGTTTTACGAAAAAGCCACTTCAGAGGCCTTGGATAATTGGTTGCAGCAATGTATTCATCGGCACTGCTCCAGATGTAGCGAATCGGTGTGTGACAGTAGCACACGTGCAGCGTTTCCGGGGAAGTCCGTACGCTTTTCGCCCAGCCCGATGCGCTTGATATCACGAGATCATAATCAGAGAAGTCAAAACGACGAAAAGCACCATCGATGAACAGAAGCAACCACTTATAGTGGCGCCTAAGGAACGGAATTTTTTGGAAGAAGCTGGTTCGAATATCTTTTCCGGCAAAATCTTTCCCCATTACTCCTGGCTCAAAAAGCAGCGTGTAAACCGGCGCGTCCGGAAACATCCGCATCAAGCTACGCAGCACGCGCTCTGCACCCCCGTCTTGAACGAGATGATCATGGACAAGTGCTATTCGCAGGTTCGACACGCTAGTACGCCCCTCGCCGCGTTACTACGACAGCGACGGTCTTCAGAAGAATCGTCAGGTCAAGTAGTAACGACCAGTTCTGGATGTAGTAAACATCGAGGCGGACCCATTCGTTAAACGTAACATCTGAGCGACCCGATACCTGCCAGGGTCCGGTAATGCCCGGTTTGATAGTCAGCCTGCGTCGTTCTCGCCTGCCATACTGAGCGACCTCGCTTGGCAAGGGCGGGCGTGGCCCGACAAGACTCATCTCCCCTTTCAAAACATTGAAGAATTGAGGGAGTTCATCCAGTGAACTGCGGCGCAAAAAAGAACCGACTCGAGTAACGCGAGGATCGTGTTTCATTTTGAACACAGGACCGTCTGCTTCGTTCCGCTTCTTTAGATCTTCGAGTTTCGCCTCTGCATCTTTGACCATGCTGCGGAACTTGTACGACGTAAACTCACGACCAGCTTTGCCAACACGTATTTGCTTATGGATCACAGGACCGCGGGTATCGAGCTTGATGGCCAGGGCGATAAATGGAAACAGAATCAGAATAAAGGGAATTGCTATCAGCGAGCCGATAATATCAGTCAGCCGTTTGATCACACGCCCCCAGCCTTCGAGTGGCGTCCTCTCGATAGTAAGAAGCGGAATACCGCCTACGGCTGAAGCTGTCACTCGCGAAGTAGACAATTCAACGGACTCAGAGAGGAATCTCATCTCGGCATGCGCATCTTCGACACTGTTAATAATCTCTGCCTTTAGTTTGCTCGGCAGTGTAGGGTCAGCATCGATTACTTCGTCTGGCCGCAAGCGAACCAGAATTTCGTCGAGGTCACTAAGCGAACCGAGCGTGGGTGAGCCCTCCACATCGCCATCACCAACAAATCCAACAACTACGTATCCTCGGTTGTGGCTTTCAAGCTCTCTGGCCAATTGCCTAGCGGGCTTCCCAGTACCAATAATAATTGCTCTGCGCACACCGATTCCGTAACGAAAAAAGGCACGCTGCGAAGCACGCAGCAACACTCGTCCAAGCGTTACAAATGCAAGGGCCGTAAAGAACCCAATAATCACTACCGACCGCGAGGAAAACTCTTTTCTCGCAAAAAAGATTACGGCAATCATCACCAGCGCGCCGATTGATACCCCAGCCAGCACGCGAGCGAACTCAGAAAGGCCACGCCGTGTACTCTTCAGGCTATAAAGCCCAAGCAGAGCAAATATCACAACCCAGACCGCCGTAACGGCGAGAGAAATTTTAACAAAACGGTCGTATGGAAGAATGCTCGAAACTGACAGTGCGCCCGATTCGTCGCGCACTGAATACGACACCAAGAACGCAGCCAGGATGGCAATTGCATCAAGTGGTACCGCGACAACGGAAAAGAGGAGTTCTGAGCGTTTTTTCATAGTGGTGTGTAGTTATAGATTACTCGCCAAAACGCCTCTACGCACGTTGTCAGGTACGGCTTCGGCGCATATACTACCTTCGCCTGCAGACTAGACGGTTGCTGTACCTAGTACAGAGGAAAGTCCGAGCATCGTAGGGCACCGTGGTCGGTAACACCGACCGCCCGCAAGGGTAGGGAAAGTGCCGCAGAGACTATACCGCCCGCAAGGGTAAGGGTGAAAAGAGTGCGGTAAGAGCGCACAGCGACGTGTGGCGACATACGCCGGAGGTAAACCCCACGGGATGCAAGGTAAACAGTACCAGGGTTGCCCGCCCGCTACGGTACGGGTTACCGCTTGAGCACTGCGGCAACGCAGCGCCTAGATAGATAACCGTCCCCGACAGAACTCGGCTTATCGGTCAGCAGGCAGGAATCATCAAGACGGGCTCGGTAATCCGGGCTCGTTTTGTCCACGTGCTCAAATTCCAGAAACTGCTTCTTTAGCATCGATGGCTCGATTCACGAGCGCATCTGCCTGCTTATTGCCTTCGCGGAGTGTATGCGTAAACGTAACGCTTTTAAAGTTTTCGCAAAGCGCCTTTGCTTGATGATGTAATTTCTTAAGCTCGGGGCTCTTAACCTTATATTGGCCGTTCATTTGTCTGACTATCAGCTCTGAATCCATAATCACTGAAAGTTCATCGTCGGTGTGCTTCGCGGCTCGCTCAAGGCCTGCAAGTAAGGCCTCGTATTCAGCTTGGTTATTTGTCCTAACGCCAAGGTAGGCCCCAAACGCCTCTAAAACGGCTTCGTCATTCGAAATGACGACACCTGTGCCTGCCGGGCCAGGATTGCCCCGCGATCCTCCATCGGTGTACACCGTAATCACTGAATCAATTCTACCTTGTCGATCTGGAAGTTGGCATCAGAGACGCCTGGCGTATAGGAATCGTTGTTCCAGAGAATAATGATGTTGAATTCTTGACCGGCCGTTTTACCAAGGGGAAAATTGAGCGTAGCGTCGAACGTTTGTGATGTTGTGCCAGGCTGCGTAGTTGGTAAATTAAAGACTGGGTTGATGAACGTAAATGGGCTCGGCCAGTACGCGTATACATTCACGTTGAAGCTATAGCTTGCAGGAACTGGCAAGCCCCCATAAGAAAAGTTGCTATACGTAATACGAACCCGGTGATTACCTGCAGAAAACGTAAGCGCGGACGGTGCTTGATAGTAAGCGTAATAAGTACTTAAGCTATAGACAGAATTACCATTGACTACGCATGGCTGCACACTCCCGCTCCACGGATTACAGTAGGGGTTATACTGCCGCCCAAGCCAGGATGCGAGCACCGTTACCGCAGGAGTGTAGCGGAATGTGATTGTCTGATCGCTTTCGTTGGTGATGTTCAAGTTCTGCGAGGTACCACCACAGGCGACAAACCCAGCCGGTGCCGGCGCATCGAATGTATATGTACCCGGGAACGAAACATTTGTATACACCGCGGTGCCATTTGCATCGGTTGTACGCGCACCGAGTCCATTGTTGCCAGAAACATTTACATTCGGCAAAGGTGTCTCAGCCCCACCGCACGAGGCTACTTGTTTTGTGTTCACAGTTACTGAAACGTTGGTTCCTATCTTCGGAGTGGCCTTAATCAAACTCGCGTCGGAGAAGAGTACGAAGTCAAAGACATTTATAACTTGCGTCTGAAGTGGTGTAATTACCTGGATACGCCGACGTGCTTGGCCGTCTTCTGCAGTGGCGTCGACAATCAAGTCTGGTGTAAGTACGTTAAGTGTTTTACCACTCAGTGTTTGTACTTGAGGTACACTGATCGTCCCGGAACCACCAAGTGCCCTCACTCGGAGACGATACACCGCGTTTTGACTCAGCGCTGGATAAACTTCATTAACCGGATTATTTGGAGCAGCAGCTCCTATTAAGAACGGATTGTTCTGAGCTGTTGTAACTATCTTCTTATCAATAAACACTGGTGTCCCCGAGTTACCCGCGGAGGTGTTATAGCGAACGATCCCGGTTGATACGTCGGTCTTCTGGTAAGCAATAACACTTACTTCGAGCGTCAGTGAACTCGAGGGGGCGGTCGGGGTAATGGTTGGGAACGTAACTCGCCCCGAAACATCGGCAGCGGAGGTTACGTTTGTCATATCAATGTCGTACTGCAAGACTTGGTCCTGCGCGATATCCACTGTAGCCGTCGGTGCCTGACTACTTACTTTAAATGCTGTCAGCCAGTTGCTCGTGCCACCAGATTGTTGGTGTCTCGATTCTGGGTACCCTTGGGTATCATTTAGGAAACAGGGCGCCGTCATGCACAGGAAATCCTGCGGCAATGTACTAACCGCTCCGGTAAAGCTGTAGTTCATGTTCTTCTTCTTTTCCCACAGCCCCTGCTCAACGTAGCTTTCCGCCTTGTAGTAGGCACGTTCGGACTGATTAATAATCGCCGCCGATCCAACATCTCCAGCAACCAGCGCCGCCATACCGGCTGCAAAAGTAAGTCCGAGTGCCATGATCAACATCGAGATCAGAATCGCATTTCCGTTTTGGCGGACTTTCCGGATCATAGCGAGACCACCTTCGGGTACATACGACTTGAAGCTGTCGTTTGGAGAGTGATGGCGCTATCGGTTGCACTTGACCCTTCTGTCGCAAGGCGCAGCGTAATCGTCGCGCGAGGGTGAATGTTTCGAGAGGCGTTTCCGCTTGTATCTGACACGCCTGTATTTGTTGGATCATTTGGGTCTTTATCAGGGGCAACCACGAAGAATGCCTGCAAGAGCCGCAACGAATCAGGTGTGATCTGGGCTGTATTGGCCGCGATAGATGGAGTTGCCGCGCTGACCACCGCACTACAACTCGGCGGAGTAGCCGATGCACTGACATCTTCTGCGTAACGATATAACGCAACCTTCGTTGAGGAAGGTGCGATCGGCTTCGAATAATAATACGTCCGCTGAACATTAGTGGTTCCTGTAGCGGTTACATAGGTGGTCTGCAGTGCGAGAAATGACTTACTGCTTAAACTGCACGGCGTCGACGCATTTGCTGCATAGAACGCGTAATCAATCGAACTGTTGCGAACAACGCGGGCGATTTCTTCGATGTCATATCGCGCTTCTTGCTGAACAGAACGCTGTGAACCACCTTTCGTAGCAGAGCGCGATACGGCAATTAGTGTGCTTACTAGGGCGATTACTAGCAGACTAAAGAGGAGCATCGCCGCGATTAGCTCTATCAAGGTGTAGCCTCGTTGGTTTTTAAGATGGTTCATTTCAACAGCCTCACCTGATCAATGCCGAAGTTTGAATCACCGGTTCCATTGGCAAGGTCATTAATCCATTCAAATTGCACGACGACCGCCCCTGCGCTTGTTGTGGTGATTGGGATCTGGACGGTTCGAGGGTTTGTGCCATTTGGAGCTGGTTCTGGCCCGAGCTGCAGTGGAGATCCAACAATAGCCACCCCATTCACATACGTCCTTACGCTATATGTATAGCTGGTCGGCGCTTGAGCACCAACATTTCGATAAGTCAGTTCCGCAACGTAGTTTCCTGCAGGCTGACTGTTAAAGACAAACGCCATTCTAAATGGCTGCGCGGCCGTAGCAGCCGTAGCATACCGAGTCGGAGAAGCTGAAAGACACTGCTGACCAACGATTAGCGGAGCGCAGAATGCGAGTGCCCCCGTTCCAGAAATGCTCTGGAGCACCGTCGTGGTTGCTGAAGTTGACTCTTTAAACTGTCGCCAGTCAGTTAGATACTCCTCGAGCAAAAGATCTCGTGCCACACTGACGTTGTTTTTCTTGGTAAGCCAGGTTACCCGGCTTTCAACCTTAACCGTCTCGACTGTTCCCGCATTAATTTTGCCGGGCTTCAAGACAATGCGTCGGTAATACGTTTGTGTTCCGTCGGGGCATGTTCCACTCGGTTGGGTATGGTAATAAGCAGGACCACTTGCACCTGCCGGCGTGTAACAAATCTGATACTCAGTATCGAATGTAGCAGTTCCGGTTCCCGGATGGAGTGCGGCCACGCTGTTTGGAATAGCTGGATCTGGATTCAGCAGTCTAAAGCTTCGCTGCGATGCGGCAGAAACCGGCGTCGGGAAGTTTGTAAAACGGTCCTCACAACTCGGTGTAAGCGGGACAGAACCAGATGAATCGTTATTGAAACAATCCCATTGCCGTGTCGCTGGAATACCGTTTTGTGACTGAGCGTAATACTGCTGCCAGTTGGAGTCGCGGATGTTTCGAACAAGCTCGAGACCTTCGCGGGCTAAGTTTGCCGCCTCGACACGTCTCCCATTCTCGCTGCTCGTATTCGTCGCGAGCGCAGCAACACCGACCGTTGCAAGAACGCCAATGCTAATGATTGCCGCCATCACGACGATCTCAATGATCGTAAACCCACCCTGCTTGTGGCTACTGCGCATAGACGGCTCCTGCTAGTGGTCTGAGCGCCACTGTGCGGGTGTACGCATCTTCACCCGTGTAGCTAAAGATGAGATCGGTATTAGTTGTATTTGAACCATTCACATACAGTTTGCCAGAAAGCGGCGCGTACTCCACAAAGGTTGACTGGCCAGTTGTTACGCTCACCTTGTTATTAAGCTCAATGCTTTTGACCATCACAACGGCACTCCCAGGCGGCGTAGACGTCAACGCTTGCGCCGCGTTGGTGCGCGCAAAGATGTTAATTCGTGTAATCGGGCTACCAGCCGTCGTGGTGCAATCTGTTTGGCTGCTAGAGGTCAAACATACTCCGTAGGAAGGCCTGGAGGCACCGGAAACCGGCTTGGAAGAAAGCGCATATGTTTCCGCTTCGCGCACTGCATTAACGTAAACAGATGTCTGATCACGCAATACTTGCCGACGATCACCTACACGGGTGCTGGAGACAAGCAAAACGGTCAACACGCCGATTATGAGAATCAGGCTGACCAGCTCGACTATGGTGTATCCGCGCTGGTTATTAAGCCCTAGAGAAACCATGTCTCATACCAGTTAACAATTTGCTCGCCATAGTAGGCGGTAATAAAGAAGGCGAGAACAAGCATTGGGCCAAAGGGTAAGTAGGTTTTAAGGCTCGCGCGCCTGCTAAGAAGCATAATCACGGCGTAGAGAGTTCCAATCAGGTAGGCAAGCACCAAGTTCACAAGCACCAGCGGCCAGCCAAGTAACAACCCGAGCAGAAAGCCAAGCTTAATATCTCCACCACCGATCCAAGTCCCCTTAGAAACTATAGAGAGCGCTAGAAAGAAGCCCCCAAAGAAGAGCCCACCCAGGACATACGGCGTGGCAGTACTTGAAGTAAGCAGGATTTCGGTGCCACTTCCACCCATCTGCAGGGCAAACTGGAGGCTCAAGGTTGCAAGTGCAAACGCAATCGCTGGGATAACGATGACGTCGGGAATAATCTGGTGCTTCAAGTCATAGGCAAAAATGAGAAGGAGTCCCGTTCCGAAGAAAAGCATGATTGCAAACTGGGCGCTTAAACCGTAAGTCAGGTAAGCAGCTGCAAATAGCAGCGCGCTCGAAAGCTCCAAGACAGGGTGGTAGGCAGAAATGTGCTTGTGGCAATGCCTGCAATTCCCGCGAAGCCATAGATATGAAATAAGTGGGATATTGTCGTACCAGGCAATTTGCTTATGGCAATGATCACAGCGCGAACGACCAAAAGTGGCTTCGCGGACTGTCTTGCGAGCGTTCTTTACACTGCGGCGACCAGACCCATGTTCATCAATTTCCAGACGGCTGAAAACAACCGACAAGAAACTGCCGATGATGAGTCCTAGAAGAAAAAATAATACTGTCATATTTTATTGTTTTATCTTTCTGGGGCGACATGCGCCGCCCCAGAAAGTACAAATACTAACCTTGAACCGTACACGCACTAGCTGTGCCAGCTTTTTCTCCACTGTAGGTTGGGCCAACAGCGAATATGTTTCCGGATGTACGCTCGAGCTGGACGCATACTCCGAAGTCAGGAGCAGCTGTACCGATATAGTAGTACGGATTGGACGCAGTACCCGTCAAGCCGGTGCAGGTATTCATATAAGAGCCTGTTAGCCCAGCAGGACTGTTGGCACAGACTCCTGCGCCAGCAGCAATTGCACCAACGGCTGCAACTGGATACGCACCTCCATTATCTCCCGCAAATTGTGCTAGAGCAGTCTTGTACTGATTCAGGTCACTTTTGCGCTTTGAGTCGCGGCTACCTTTCTGCGCGCTGGAAAGCGCAGCCAGGATCAAAGCTGCTAGCACCGCGATAATTGCGATGACAACCAGTAGCTCAATGAGGGTAAAGCCCCGATCATTGCGTTGTGTAAGTGCTTTCAACATGTGTTTTCACCTCCTTTCTATGTGTGTTTTAATTTCAACCTTGCTCAGAGCAACCAGATGCAGCGGTTACACCCGCGAGCTCCCCGCTAAATGTTGGCCCGACTGCAAAGCTATCAGCCGGTTTTCGTTCTAGTTGCACACATATTCCGAAATTATTAGCCGGTGTGCCGCTAGCGACGTAGTTATACGCACCGGCAGTCTTTGGATCATCAATAAAAGCACTGCTCATGTACGTACCGGTGAGCGATACAAACGGTTCGCCTCCGGCGATCATGGGTGTCAGTGCTGAGGCTGGGTAAATACCACCGTGTTCTGATTGGTACTGCGCCAGAGCGGTCTTGTATTGATTTAAATCGCTTTTGCGCCGCGTATCTCGACTCCCTTTTTGCGCACTGCTGAGTGCCGCGAGTATTAATGCCGCAAGTACTGCGATGATTGCGATAACAACCAATAGTTCGATCAAGGTAAATCCTCGATCATTTCGTGTGTGCAGCTTCAACATCCTTCCCCCATTACAAACCTGGCACTGCTATAGGTGCCGTTAATGAACATGTTTTGTGCGCTTTACGCATCTTTTTATTTTTTGCGCCTAAGTTTTGACCTAAGCAACTGTGCTCACTGTAGCGTGATGGTTTCATGAGCGTCAAGCCTATTGGATCACGCTGCCCAGGTTATAAATCGGCATCATGATAGCGATCAAGAGACCACCAACCCCGATACCCATAACAACCATCAGTACCGGCTCGAGAAGGGTTGAGAGGTTTTTCACGATGTTATCTACTTCGTCTTCATAGAAGATAGCTAATTTCTCGAGTACTTTGTCCATCTTTCCAGTCTGCTCGCCAACACCAACCATTTGTGGCACCATTGCTGGGAATATGGGTGAACTACGGAGCGGTTCGGAGAGTGGGGTTCCAGCCTCAACCTGCTTAGCGGCACGCTTGATCGAATGCTCATACACCGTGGAGCCGACTGACTCAGAAACGATATCGAGCGCTTGCAGAATCGGCACACCACCACCGACGAGCGATGAAAGCGTACGCGCAAATCGTGCAACATAGATTTTTTGGAAAAGTGGTCCAAAGATTGGCATTCTCAACTTGGCGCGGTCCCAAAGCACACCGCCGTTCTTGGTTTTAAGAAACTTGCGAACGCCTATGACAAAGGCAATTGCCGCGCCGACGAAGAAATACCAGTACGCACGCATGAGGTCAGACATAAAGATCAGCACCTTGGTGGGAAGCGGAAGCTGTGCACCAGCGTCTGTGAAGATCTGTTTCAGTGGCGGAATGACCACGAGCATCATCAACACCGTCGCCATAACCATGGCTACGAGCACGAATCCTGGGTAGTACATCGCGCCACGGACCTTTCTGGCCAGCGCGTAGGACTTTTCTTGCTGGTCAGCAAGTCGCGCCAGAATCTCGTCGAGGTGACCTGAGGCTTCACCCGACTTCACGAGATTTACATAGACCTTGTCGAACACATTGGGGTACTTGGCAAGCGCAGCGGAAAAGCTGCTTCCCCCTTCAATGTTCGCAGCACACTCAGCAATAATCTCTTGGAATTTCTTGTTCTGAGTCTGTTCGGCCAAGATATGCAGCGCTTGAATAATCGGCAGTCCGGCCTTGATCATCGTACCGAGCTGCCTGGTAAAGATGACCTTGTCCTTCATTGAGACGCGGCGCAGGAAAGCCAGAATATCGCTGGTATCGATTCCTTTACCGCTCTTCTCGGAGATTCTGGTCAGGATCAGGTTGTGTTCGCGCAAAAGCTCCGCTGCCGCTTCTTCTGTTGCGGCTTGGATGTCGCCTGTTTTGATGTTTCCTTGGGCGTCTCGCGCCTTATAGGTGAATTCAGCCATACCGCCTCCTAATACCCCTTAACCAGTTTATTAAGTGTCTTTTCATCTGATACCCAACGGACCGCATCTTCGTATTTCACAAGTCCTTGCTGGATACGTTCAGCAAGCGCCTTTTCCATCGAGACCATTCCTTCTTCCGAAGCGGTTTGTATGGCACCAGGAATCTGGTGCGTCTTACCCTCACGGATCATTGAACGAATCGCGTTCGTCGCCACCATTATTTCAACTGAAGGAATTCGCCCGCCGCCGATTCTCGGAAGGAGGCGCTGCGAAACGACAGCTGTCAGAACTTGCGCCAGCTGGGCGCGAATCTGATTTTGCTGATGTGGTTGAAACGAGTCGATAATACGATCAACCGTCTGAGGAGCGTCGTTCGTGTGAATAGTGGCAAAGACAAGGTGTCCTGTTTCGGCGATTGTCATGGCCGATGCCATAGTTTCTGGGTCGCGCATTTCTCCAATCAGCACAATGTCTGGATCTTCACGTAGTACAGCGCGTAGGGCATTCGCAAATGTCAGCGTATCTACACCGACTTCGCGTTGATCAATGATAGATTTCTTGCTGCGGTGCGCGTACTCAACCGGATCTTCAATCGTGATTATGTGTTCAGCACGATTTGTGTTGATATCGTCGATAATTGCTGCCTGAGAAGTTGACTTACCATGACCAGTCGGCCCGGCAAACAACACGAGACCTTGCTTCATTTCGGCGAATGACTGGATTTTTGGAGGCAAATCGAGTTCATCGTAGGTGCGAATTTTCGTCGGGATAAGACGCAGGGCCGCGGCAACAGTCGCATGTTGATAAAAGACATTCACACGGAAGCGAGCCTTGTTATCAAATGCGAGCGAGAAGTCGAGTTCCTTGGTCTGTTCAAACTTCCGACGCTGATCATCGCTAATCATCTGGTAAACAAGCGCCTTGGCTGTCTCAGCCGTTAGGATCGGCGTGTCAGCAACGCTATGGAGCTCACCATCAATACGTATGATTGGCTTGAGGCCAACCGAGATGTGTAAGTCAGACGCGTCATGGGAGACAACTTCATTGAGCACTCGCTCGAGTACGTCTTCTGCATCAAAACTTGCTGATGCACCTGGTAAATTTTTGTTTTCTGCCATGCTGTTTCCTTTTTGCCTCGTTAACGTTTTGTCCTTACTAAGACCTCTTCGAGAGTCGTGATTCCAGCAAGCACCTTCAGTATGCCATCTTGCTGCATGGTTACCATACCCTCTTCAATCGCTTTGTCATTAATCTCACTGGCCGAAGCGTGTTTCACGAGTAGTGATTTAATCGCTTCAGACATTGGCAAGACCTCGAAAATACCTTGGCGGCCTTTATAGCCGGTCTTGTTGCAGGTATCACAGCCCACACCGTGAAGGAATGTATATTCCTTAATTGGGCGAAGCTTTGCTTTAACCGCCTTTGGCATATTGGCTACAATCTCTTCGATCGCTTGAATTTGCTCACTGGTCATCGTGAATTCTTGTTTGCAGTTCTGGCAAATTCGACGCACCAGGCGCTGGGCAACCAGCGTATTCACTGATGACGAGATCAGGAAAGGCTCCACCCCCATGTCCACAAGGCGTGGAAGTGCTCCGGCGGCGTCGTTAGTGTGAAGCGTCGACAGCACGATATGGCCAGTCAGAGCCGCGTGAACCGCCATCTCAGCGGTTTCTTCATCGCGAATCTCACCAACCATCACAATGTCTGGGTCCTGGCGAAGAATACTGCGCAGTCCAGATGCGAAGGTGTAATTAATAGCGGTATTAATCTGCGACTGGTTGATTCCCTCCATGTGGTACTCAACCGGATCTTCGAGCGTGACAATGTTCACACCAACGTTGTTGAGCCGTCCAAGCGACGCATAGAGAGTGGTCGACTTACCTGATCCAGTTGGGCCAGTGACAATCGTCATTCCCCAGGGCTTTGAGAGTCCTTCGACCAGTTTGTCGAAACCACGACCGGTAATGCCGATTTCCTCAAGCGTCTTCACCCCTCCGGCCTTGTCGAGTAGACGCATAACCGTCTTTTCTCCGTTGACCGTCGGGAACGTTGAAACGCGGAAATCGATCTCTTTACCTTCGAAAATACCTCCGAAACGACCGTCTTGTGGGACGCGGGTTTCATCGATTTTCAAGTTTGAAAGAATCTTCACACGAGACGTCAGCGCGTTTTGAGCTTTCTTCGGAAGTGTCAGCGTGTTCACAAGGACTCCATCGAGTCGGTAGCGGCATTTAATGTCTTGTTCACCTGGCTCGATGTGAATATCCGAAGCGCTGTTCTTCACGGCGTATTTCAGGATGGCGGAAATTGCCTTGGCGATTGGGGCTTCAGAGACAAGTTTCTCTAGCTGGCCAGCTGTATCGACATCTTCTTGAACATCTTCGATATCAAGATCAGCCGCAGCATCTTTAAGTACTTCCTGGACTTCTCCGGTGAGGTTACCGTACTGAGAAATTCCAGCGGTGATACTGTTTCTGGATGCGATATGTAGATCAACTCGGAAGTTGCTCTTTTTCGCGACAAACTCAAGCGCCTCAAGCGCCTGAATGTTGCGTGGATCACTAACGGCGACCTTATAGCGACTGTCATTAATCTCCTCAAACGCCACGATGTTGTAGTTCTTCGCAACGGCTTCGGGGATCTTGTTAAGAATCTCCTTATTGATTGTCTCCGTGCGCAAATCGACATAGGGAAGATTCATGACGTGTCCCCACGCCTTTACAATCTCCTCTTGGCCGAGTAGTCCCATATCTCTGGCGATATCTTCAATCGGCCGTCCCGAGTTAATGCTCTCGACACGCAGCAGTTCAATCTGCTGGTCGTTTAGCAGGTTGAGCTCGCGCAGCGCATTCTGAAATTTGACGGGCGACGCAGAGAAATTATTGACTTTGAGTGTTGTGTCCATGCGTGTTGGTTTGAGAAATTACGTAACTATAGCACAAAAATGGCTTATCGTCAAGCCTCCAAGGTGCTTTTTAGCGTTAGCGGCTAAAGGTGTTTGATCCGCCGGGCAGAACGTTCGGATTGACCGTTTGCAATGGCTGAGGAGTCGGCAAGGCTTGCGGTCGATCAAGACCAGAGAGCGCATTGTTCAACTTCTTGTTATCAAGCGTTGTGACATCCGGAACGTAAACAGGTGCCTGTGTGGTTGGTTTCGAAGAGGTTAGCATCGTCACGACGAAGTATCCCCCGACGGCTAGCACCAGGAATATACCGACCGCCATGAGGCTTAGTTGAAGCGTGCTGTATTTTTGAAGTCGTTCCATCTTATTTACCTATGTTTGAAGCGGCAGTAACAGCGGCATCAACTGGCATGTAGTACGCCCTAAAGCTAATCTTTCCAGTCAACGATTCTGCCGAGCCTGATGAAAGAGTGGTTGAGCTGTTCGTACTGTTACCCGTCGATGAAATACTGAATCCTTTCACATCAACCAGGCGCATTGAGTTCTCAAGCGTGTAGAAGAAATTGATCAACGAAGAATAGCGACCGCTGTAATCAGCGGTGACCTCGATTGACGACTGGCCTGCATCGGTTGCACCGGGTGTTGAGCCTGGCTGCCCCGTGGCGCTACCTAGCACCTGTGCGGGCTGGAATGACGAAAGCTGCACGCCGTTGCGCTTAGCATAATCATCGAGCATCACGAGAATCGCCGGAACCTTCGAATCGGTTGGGATGGCGACATTCACTCGATCAACGATATCGCGACTGTTTTGCAAGAATTTCTTGCCGTTCTCCATGTTTTCTTTGGTCGCTTTAGCGGCGTCCGCTGTTCCTTGGACGGTCGCGATCTCGGTACCGAGCGTATTAAGCTTTTTCCACGCTGGTGCAATCAGCAGCGCGGAAATCACAATCGTACCAACCAGGCCCAAGATAACCGCGAAGGCGATAACGTTGTACTTCTTCACGTTTTCATTGCTTGGACTCATCGCGGTGCTCCGGGAATTGTTTGGTTATTTGTGCCAGGTGTGGCGCTTCCAGATGGTCGTGGCGTTGCTGATGCCGACGGCACCGCCGAAGGCCGTGGAGCCGGTGAGGCCGAGGTGCGGCGAGGATTCTTCAGCTCTGACGCTGGTTTGAGCGTAATCGTCATCGTAAAGCTAATCCCCTTCGGCGCGCCTGGATCCTTATCCTGCTTGGCGCTCGTCAGACTGACTTGCTTGGCAAAGGAAAGGTTCTTAAAGCTTTCCACCAATTTGGAAACGTCTGGATACGTATCTGCCTTACCGACAACCAGAAGGTTATCTGCGCCATCGGTGTTGAACGAGTCATAAGAAATCGTCGGTGGAGTATTGATCACCATCTCCGTCACATACAGTGAGAAGTACTTATGCTTCTCAATAAGGCTATTCAGTGCACCGGCCTGGTTGTAGTACTGATTCAGCTGCGTGGCCAAGTTTAGTCCAGGGTAGATGTCGTACTTAAAGTCATTAAGCGCCTTGGCTTGGTCTATGTACTTTGTTTGAGTCGAAGCTATGTTGTTTTTCTGCGCGGTGCGGATCCCAATAGTCGTATAGAGAAATGCGGCGATTACGAGCTGTAGGCCAAGTATCGAACCAACCACGATCCAGAGAATCGTCGTTCCTTCCAGCTCCCGCCTACTGCGGAACTGCTGCTGAGAAAGAAGGTTGATATTTACAATTGCCATACGTGTCTAGATTTCCCGCATTGCCAGCCCGACAGTCACGGCGAACGACGGTGCAATTTCACTTAATTGATCCTTGATCGAGGCGCTGTAGTTAACACTCGCCCATGGGTCGCCAATCTTCACTTCAAGGCCAAATTCAGCAGATAGCGCCGAGAGGAATTCTGGCATTCTGGCCGTACCACCAACGATTACCATCTGGGTAATTTCGGTCGATGTGTGCGGCTGATCACGGTAGAATTCGAGACTACGGCGGATTTCGGTGAAGAGCGTGTCAAGTACGGGTTGAACGGCTTTCGGAATTTGCCCCTCGAGCTTGTCTGCCTTCAAACCAAAGTCTCGCTTGAACTGTTCGGCGCGATTCGCATCGATTCCGAGACTCTGGGAAATGGCGCGAGTCAGCGCACCACCACCTGCGGTGGTGTTGCGGTTGAGGCGAACGATTCCCTTTTCGACGATGGAGATTTCTGTACTTGCCTGACCGATGTCTACAAGTACTACTGGCTCGTCTTTCACGCCAATGACGGCGCGGGTCAGGGCGAGCGGTTCGATTTCGAGCGCAAGTGGCTTGAATCCAGAATCATTGATGATCTCGATATACTTCTGAACCATGTTGATCGGAGCAGCAATGAGCATGACTTCGATCTCGCCTTTTTCTCCGTCTTTCTTGGCGCCTGCTTCACTGACGATATGCCAGTCGAGAATAACTTCATCGAGCGGGGATGGGACATATTGCTTGGCTTGCCAGCGAATGCTTTCAGCAAGCTCAGATTTCGGCATCTGCGGCATCGAAATAATCGATGTAAAGACTGCAGAGCCAGGTAGCGCTGCGACAACCTGATTCGATTGGATCTTGGCGCGTTTGACGGTTTGTTTGATTGCGTTAGCTACGTTTTGGCGATCTACCGATGAGTCGGAAGTCATTGATCCGGCTGGTAGGGTCATCCCGCCGTAGGCAAGAAGCTGCGGTTTTGACGGCCCATGACGAAGTTCGACTACCTTAACTGACGTTCCCGAGATATCGAGACCGAAGAATTGTTTCTGTGGTGAGAAGAGACCCATTAGACTGCCTCACTCTCTGTCTGGATGTTTGTTTTCACGATTCCCCTTTCTTGGCTGTATAGTACTCGAAACTTCACTTTCACGCCACGGCGCGGACTACGGTAGTAACTCCGTCCACTGCGAGCTACTCGAGAATGTCGAGAAGCCTGGTGGTGTTGCCGCGATCACACGCCCGTCGTAGTAGACTAGCTCGGCCGGCGTGGCTGCTGCGGATGGTGACGTATTGGTGTAGTAGCGTTCGAGGTTGAACTGACGTGCAACCATTAATCCTTCGACTACGAGCTGCTGGTTTGAGCGACCAGTCGCGATCAAACCTTGTCCGTTGGTGACATTCGGGCAGCTTGTATTGCCAACCGAGTTAATCAATACGTCGCTGGCGTAATACGAACCGACGAGGTGTGTCACGCTCTTGTCGATCGTGATGTTGCCGTAGACTACGAACCCGACTGACGAAAGTCCAGCTGCTCCTGCCTTGTAGTTCATATTGCTGCGGATATTCAGATTACCTTTCACGATAATCGTTCCGACGCCGGTAAACTGCGGATCAGTGGTGATGTCCATATTTCCGTTTTGGACCCACACATTTGATCCAGCCCCGGAAAGAACGCCTCGGTTGGGGTTGCCAGCTCCTGGGTTAAAGAGATTGTTGTTGAAGCCATTAGTGGAGTTATTCACGGTGCCAGTCATTAGCTGCAGCATGTTCTTGGTTAGGTCACTGCGCCAGTTGATACCGCCCGTCGTTTGCACACCACCGTTGATCGAGCAGTTAGTCGCAGTCGTATTGCCGCCG
>CAYSOT010000009.1:0-4390 GCA_964432765.1 uncultured Candidatus Saccharibacteria bacterium | reverse complement strand
CCACCTTGCGTGGCCCTGATCCGGTCGGTCATATTGCGGTCAGCACGCATCGTATATGAAATCGTGACGCTGCCACCTGGTGCGAGCTCTCCGTTTGGCAGGCCATTTGCACCATTGTTGCTACCAAAGTCAATCTTCCAGGAACCATTCCAGGCGGTGTTAATGTCGTTCGGATTGCTAATGACGGTATCATTTGTCGGCGATTGAACTGGTGTGACATTCGGTGAAATCGGGGCATTGCCAGCACTTTCCAGTAAAAAGTTTCGCGGTTGCTCGAAGTCGCGGATATAGCCGAGGTAGTCCCGCACGGTGTAATACTGGGTCGGAGTCTGCCCGTTATTGGTGATAGTGAGACGTGCCTTGACAGTTTCACCATCCGAAATATTGCGTGTTCCGGTAATCGGCGCGTTGGTCGTGAGATCGTAGTACTGCTTCGTCGAGGTAATGTTGGCCGGGGTTCTCTTGTAGAAGCTCCACGCGCCAGATTCTGGACCCCATTTCCAGCCCGTACCTGGTGTTGGTTGCACATGGAGCGCAGCACCAATGTCGTGATAGAAGGCCCTAGAGTTACCAGGAATTGTTTGCGAGAGAAGCCAATCAGTATCCGAAAGATCAGCAGTACCGCTCGGGTCAAGCGATTGTGTCGACCATGTAATAGTTGTTCCGCCCGCAACGTTAGCTGGGTTTGCAAGCCAATCAGTTAACGAAACTCCATCAATAGTTACATCGTCGCTAGTGACCGTTCCACCACTCGGAACGGCTCCGGACAAATTCGTCCACCTATCAAACGTCGATGCGCCACTACCTCGGACATGGAACCTCACCAGACCGACCTGAGGCATTACAGCGGCATCAGGGTCATTCACCGTTGCTTGCAAGGGCGGAAAGACTCTACAAGCATAATTAACCTGACCGCCGTTTGGCATCCCTGGTGACGCTGATGGTGTTGCTACCGATGGGGCGTTGATCCTAAACGTATATGACTGGCATGCCCAACCATCGGTTGGATCACCGGCATCGGTTGCGGTTCCCATATTGCCCGTGTTTGGTCCACCCGGAGGAGGTCCAACATCTACAACATAGCCAAGCGTGTTTCCGTTCGAAGAATATCCACTAATAAAACTCCCTGTGCTGGTGTAGAAGTAGAAATTATTACCTCCAATAGTTTGGTCCCCTTCCTGAAGTGCTACCCGGTTTACTCCAGAACCAGTCTTAAACACGTAGCCAAGCGGCCCATCCGTACTGAAACCACTTGGCGCACCAGCATCCTTAATACGGAATCGTGTAATTCCACCCGACAATGTTTGTCGATATCGATAAAGTAGCGTCATATCGCCTGCTGAATAGCCAGCTGGTATCGACGGGAAAACATATCCGTCAGTAGCTGCTTCCGTCCAACCGGCGGGCTGATCGTAGGTTGTCGAATAATAATACCTGTTTTGAGAGGGGTGCTTGAATCTAATCAAGCGGATCTGGTCGACCGACCAGTTATTCCCGGCTGCGCACGCTGAAAATGAGTGATTCCCAGGAGCTAGGCCGCTTAAGTTAAACGAAGGCGTTACTACTGCAAATGAACCGCGATCATCATAGCGCCTCGAAAGTCGTTCGACGCCATCTACATACATTTTTGAAGCCACAAAAGGCCGACCGTCTGCATCGGTCCAGGCGGTAAAGCGAAGTGTGTCTTGATTTGCGCCATAGCCATTGTAAAACATAAAGCAATCAGGAAAATCTGCTGGGGTCTTTGCGGTAGCCCGGGCGCTTTCTTGTGTAATTCCAGACCAGCCACCCCCACAAATAACGCGTTGTTTGTCCCCAAATGTAGCTGTTTGAGTGGAGCCACCTACGGTAACTGATTTTGTATTACCTGTGGTACTTACCCAGCCAACGGGAATGTTCTCTGAAACTTGATAAATCCCGTTAGCCAAGCCGTTGAGGTTAATGTAGCCGCTGCCGTCAGTGGACTGCGTGGTGTCGTAGCCGTTTGGTCCGGTAATCCGGAATGAAATCCCACCAATCCCGCCTTCTCCAGCATCTTGAACCCTGTTCTCGTTGTTGTCGTTGAATTTATAGACCCGCAGATTGCCTGTGCAGTCTGGCAGGTTTCCACTGGAGAATTCTGCTTCACCAATGTAGAGCATGTTATTCTCATTCCAATCAAAGATTGTAAGAACTCCATGTTCCAGGTAATTTCCACTCCACGTCAGACCGGGAGAACCACCGTTACCAATATCCATTCTGAATAAATCTGTTTTCCAGCCACCACTTATTTTGGTGCCGGGATAGGGCGAGTTTGAAACATTTCTGTAGTTGCCCGCTTGTCCAAGAATTCCTATTCTCGCGCTTAGGGTTGTGTCAGAAACAGACTGGTTGCCATCACCATCATTATCGTTGTTTGGATTTGAATCGTTTCTATAAACCGCGGCATTGTCCCAGTCCGCATTTGCGATACCGTAGGTTGGTCCGTCGTCGCGACATTGAGTACTACGTGAGTTAAGAAAACGCAGCCCATCAAAAGTGTGCTCTGCGATACCGTTATTATTATTTTTGAAGCCAAACGCCATTGATACAGGGGCACTCGTAATTTGTTTGGTGCTCCGTAGAAGGTAACGATAATCGAGGCGGGTTTCGCCGTTACTCATGCCGCTTATAAAACTGGAGCAACTTATGTACCAGTTGGGTTGAGGACAACCTTGACCCGAAAGGTTTTCGTCAAGCCTTCTTGCAAAACCATTGTTAAGGTCTCCAAGATAAACAAATTTCACTAAGAAAACATATTTATTGTTGTAGCGCGGCAATACATTTGATGAAAATTTACCTCGCCCTTGAATATCTGCTGATGACTTTGATATCCCAGGCGTGTTATTAGTAATCGTAGTCCACGAATTGAAGTTCTCTGGTGGACTGATTTCATTTCCTAACCTCCGGGCATTAGGCCCTTCGCTCGGTCCCTCGCTAGCGTTTGTAAGTTGGTAGACTTCTATGCGCCCGCTATTTCCGAATGACTGCGCCATCGTCTGCCCGCGTACCTGGAATGAAAAATCAGGAGTATCAGAGACTACAAAAAATTGTCCGGGCAAGTACGACAATGTGGTACTTGAGTCCGAGTTGGCCCGTTTTACCAGCAAGTGCATCGCGACATCTTGCTCGTCATCGATGACGTAGTTATACGATGGATCGCTATAACCAGCTGCTCCCTTGGCACCAAGTAACGCACTAACTCCAAGTGTCACCACAAAGAGGGCGAGTAGGAAAAGCAGATTCGTTTTTCTTTTTTTTAGGAGCATGAGCGCCTTGTTGCTTCGGTTCAAAATTACGTCATCTTACAATAATTTCAAATGAATGTCAAGAATCACATTAAAAAGGAGCCGCGCTGGAGAGAATGTTGAATTCTGTCCGTCACGCCGTCGCGAAATGAATGCGATGGTGGCGTTGAGCGCGGCTCCGAGGTACTAGAGGTTGCAGCGGAACGTGAGCTTCTTGGTCAGGGACTTGCGGTAGACGGGCTTTCCAGAGGGTGTCGTCAGCGTGTAGCTAGCCACCGCTCGGTACTTCGCCTTCTCGCAGGCAGCGTTGCGGACCTGCGTCCACCGCTTCCGCGACAGTCGCGGTGCTCCGAGGCCAGCCCTCCGTGGTGCCCAGCTTCCGCCGGCGGACCCCGTCTCACTACGGCGAGCCAGTGTCTTCCAGACACCGCCACTGCGACGCTGGAGACCGGTCGTCAGACGCCAGGTCACGCGCTTGATGTTCACGAACTCGAACGTCGAGCGGTACGTCGTCATGCCCTTGCGAACTCCCACGATGATCCCCGGCTTGAAACCGAAGTACTTCTCACCACTGTACCGCGAGACCGTGGTGTTGATGGTCAGGCGATCCTGGAAGCGACCTGGGACATTGGAGAGCTCAAGGTTGAGCTTCACCTTACCGGGAGGAGCATGCAGGCGCAGGTTGAAGACGTTGAGAGCCGCTTCCTGACGCGACGGGTAGACGAAGTCGAACCCGCCCGCAGGTCCTGCCCCCCACCAGTCGTAGTAGAGAACCTTCTTGGGGCTCTTCACCACGATCACGTCTCTTGGGGAGACGATGGAGGTGGGCACCTGAACGTCAACCGGTGCTGGTGCGTCGGCGGGGTCGCGCTTGGTTGCTGTGTACCAACCTGCGTCGACGGTTCCGTCAGCGTAGAAGCGATTCAGAGACACGTCGCCAAGCTCGCCAGAACTTGTAAACGAACAGGTGATACTTACACCGCTCGATGTGGTGATTGGCGGGTATACCAGCGGTGCCGAGTTGTACGCGGGAGAGTCCTGACACTTCCACTCCCGCCGGACGACGTTTACCGCCTTCTCGGGCGGGAGCGTGTCGGTGGCCGTGACAGTGCACGGGGTGTAGC
>CAYSOT010000008.1:0-43648 GCA_964432765.1 uncultured Candidatus Saccharibacteria bacterium | reverse complement strand
TTACTCGTAAGGCAAAAGAACTTATTTTGTCACTCGAGATAGAACAGATCTACGCGAAGGACGATATTCTTCGCCTCTATCTCAATGAAATCCCCTACGGCAATAGTGCTTATGGAATCCAGGCCGCCTCAAAAACATATTTTGGTATCGACGCTAAAGATCTTTCGTTAGCGCAATGCGCAACTCTTGCCTCGATTCCACGTGCCCCAACGTTTTACTCGCCGTATAACAACCCCGATCCTACTCGTCTGCAGAATCGCTCAAAACTTGTACTCGAAAAAATGCTCGAAGACAAGATGATTACCCAGGCAGAGCACGACGCGGCCAAAGCAGAGATCGAGAAAGGATTACAGTTTGCGGCGGTTGGCTCTGGTGACACGATCAAAGCTCCTCACTTCGTTTTCTACGTACAGGAAGAGCTAGAAAAGGACCCAAAGTACACCCAAGCTGTCCTACAGAACTCCGGACTAAAGGTGATATCGACACTCGATCCACCCAAACAATCAGCTGCTGAGCAAGCGATTGAGGATGCCAGAAGCAAGTTTGCTGGTTACGGCGCGTCAAACGCGGCACTTACCTCCATTGACCCGAAAACCGGGCAGGTCGTAGCGATGGTTGGAAGTGTTGATTTCTTCGACGTCGCGGCTCAAGGAAACGTAAATGTGGCCACTTCACAACGACAACCAGGCTCCTCTTTGAAGCCGCTTGTTTATACCAGTGCGTTTGACAAACCAAAGTCCGACAATGAACACCTCACGTTTAATCCGGCAGCCCTGCTGTGGGACGTGAAAACCGACTTCGGTGGTTATTCACCGAATAACTACGACGGTAAATTCCGTGGGCCAGTATCGGCTAGAGACGCGCTCCAGCAATCGCTTAACATTCCAGCAGTGAAGACGCTCGATCTAGCAGGTCCGAGCTATTCGGTCGAATACATGCGCGACAAGCTTGGCCTCACCTTACCAAAAGACGTCGTCGACCGGTGCGGCCTAGCTCTAGTTCTTGGATGTGGTGAAGTGCGTCTCGTCGACCTGGTTGGTGCCTATTCTACACTCGCCAACGAAGGCAAAAAGGAGCCAGTCACAAGCATACTCGAAGTACAAGACAGGAAGGGGAAAGTGATTAACAAATATGCCGACAAGGGCACACAGACGATCGACAAGTCACTCGCCTATCAAATGTCGAACGTCCTCTCTGATGATGCTGCCAGAGCGCCGCAATTTGGGCGTGGCTCTGCCCTGACATTACCGGGTCGCGAGGTCGCGGCAAAAACCGGTACGACGGACTCCTTCCGTGACGCGTGGACTGTCGGTTACACCCCTCAACTAGTTGCTGGAGTGTGGCTTGGCAATAACGACAATACTCCGATGAACCGAGTCGGTGGGTCGCTTGGTGCAGCTCCGATCTGGCAGGAGTATATGAAAAAAGCATTGCAGGATCAGCCGAGCGAGAAATTCACCAAGCCAGGCGGTGTGAAAGAGATCAAAGTAGACAAACTTACCGGATTGCTCCCAGGGAAAAGCACGACCGCCACTAAGACTGAGGTCTTTACCGATAAAAACGCTCCAACAGATAAAAGCACTGCCTCTGGGGTAGACCCCTGCAAGAAGGACACAGCGGTTAGTGGACTTACAAGCGAAAGACCAGAAAATCCAGCATGGGAAAATCCGGTGCAGACGTTTATTAAGACCCGTGGTATCAGTACGAGCAGTAGTTCGAACGACACAAAAACCCAGAACCAGTCTGAAGAATGTGGCCCGGATGTCAGTATTATTTCCCCATCCAATGGTGATACCGTCGACGGGACGATTCAGATTCAAGCAAGGGCAACTTCAGACAATGGTGTAAAGAGCGTTGAATTCTCTTGGGATGGCGCAGTCATCGGGAGCGTTTCTTCTCCACCCTTCATTGTCAGTTACTCTATCAAGAATTCCTCTGGTCAACACACTATCACAGCCAAAGCAACTGACGGCAACGATAACTCAAAGTCAGTCTCGATTACGGTTAAGGTCGGGAGCACATCCAATATTACAGTAGGTCTATCATGTGACGGCTCGCGCAACTGTACCGCTACGGCGAGTGATTCGGTGGATTCGGCTGTGCTCGTAAATGCCGATAATCCATCTCAAACCGTAAGCATGTCCGGATCCGGAACTTCCTTTTCCGCAGCTGCTCCGGCGAGCTGGAATCGTACATACGCCCTTGTTACCGATAATGATGGAAACACCATAAAGTCGACAACCAAGATTCTGGCAATGGCCGGACAGCTTGCATCGGTCTACGACACAAGCTGGTTCATCTAGACGCTATTGCTTGCTCGTGTAGAGCTCGAGACCTTCAGTGATAACCGCTTCAGCAGCTTCACGCCCTTCGATCTTGTCGATAGTGACTTTCTTGCCCTCAAGGTTTTTATACGTCTCAAAAAAGTCTTGCCATTCTTTTAGGAGGTGCGGAGCAATGTCAGCAATGTCTGCGTAGTCAGAAAAGCGTGGATCGTTTGCGGGAACACAGATCAATTTTTCGTCACGTTCACCGTTGTCGATCATTCGAATTACGCCGATCGGCCTAGCTGGCACAACAATTCCCGGGAGAAATGCTTGGGTGCTCATCACCATTGCGTCGAGCGGATCGCCATCATGCCAGTGTGTCTGTGGCACAAATCCGTAGTCCGTTGGATACACGTGGGAACCATAGAACGTGCGGTCATGGAAAATTAATCCCGACTCTTTATCTACCTCGTACTTGTTTGCAGAGCCTTTGGGAATTTCAATAACAACGTTAATTTCTTTGGGCGGATTCCCGGAAGAAAGATCGTGAAGAGGGTTCATATGCTCCTTTAATGATTATTGCTACTTATTTGGCGGGTCGCTTAGTACTTAGTGGCGAAGGACCGACCGTTGCATCAGCGGGCTTTTTTACTGAGGTTGAGACCACCCCAACCGCTGTCAGAAACGCGATGGCCATAATTGCTGCCACGATTATTTTTCGCTTATTTGCCACTTTTTAAGCCTACGCAAGACCGAACTCTTGCGCAAGCTGAGGAAGCTTCTTCTCACTGATTGCTTCCCTGATACGCTCCATTAATCGAAGAACAAAATGTAAATTGTGAATAGTGGCCAGACGGGGACCTAGCAGTTCGTCGGTAGCGAAGAGATGACGAATGTAGGCTCGCGAATAAGTTTGGCAAGTATCGCATGTGCACCCAGGATCAAGAGGAGCTGTGTCCTCCGAATATTTTGCTGCACGAATGTTGAGGCGAAATTTATTGGACGGCAACCCGCCATTGTGTGGACTGAGATAGGTTGTCCCATTTCGCGCGATTCGTGTTGGAGCAACACAATCAAACAAGTCTACGCCCCGCTGGGCGGCAGCAAAGAAATCTGTAATTTCGCCAATACCAAGAAGGTGGCGCGGTTTAGAGGGATCAAGGTGTGGCACGGTCCAATCGAGAATATCGAGCATATCTTGCTTCTTTGTGCCGAGTGATCCCCCAATGGCATATCCAGGAAAGCCAAGTGAGTCGATGAAACTTGCACTTTCTTCGCGTAAGTCTTGATATGCGCCGCCCTGAACGATGCCAAAGAGTGCTTGTTCGTCGCGGCTTGTCCAAGCTTCAAAACTTCGCTTCGCCCAGCGATGGGTTCGGCCAAGTGCAGCCTGGGTGTAGTCATGGTCATGCAGCGGGGAAGTACACTCATCAAAAGCCAGAATGATGTCGGCACCGAGTTTCTGTTGCACCTCAATAGACTTTTCTGCGGTCAACCTGTGACTGCTCCCGTCAAGATGAGAAACAAAGTTTACACCTTCTTCATCAACCGTCATGAGCTTCTTCCTCGAAGGGCTGGGCTTGAAAGCCTCGTGCTCTTCTGGAAATAGCGTCGACTGCTTAGAGACTCCGTGCTCGAGACCGAAACCAAGTGAAAAGACCTGAAAGCCGCCGGAATCTGTGATGATCGGACCATCCCAATTCATGAAGCCATGCAGACCCCCAAGCTTCTCAATCAATTTTTCTCCAGGGCGGAGATATAAGTGATACGTGTTTGCCAGAATAATCTGTGCTCCCAGCCGCAGGAGATCGGCACGATCAAGCGTCTTAACGGTCGCCTTGGTTCCAACTGGCATGAATGTTGGCGTATCAATCAAGCCGTGAGGAGTCTGTAGTTGGCCACGTCGGGCTCTTCCAGAAGTATCAGAAACAGTAAATTGAAGTGCGGGCATCTCTCCAAGTATACTCCGAAGCAATGACTGAATTTGCACATACAGGTTTCAAGCCAGAAGATATTGATGATCTTGCGGGCCGATTCGACTCGATTTTCCAAACAAACGAGCGCGTAAAAGCTATGTCTGTGCCACTTCGAGAGCTGCCGCAGTCAACAACACTTGGAGCAATGTACCGCACACTGCTTATTCGCAGACTTTCTTTCTTTGAGCAAAAAAGTATGGGGCTTTCTGAGTGGACGGTCGACCTAGAAGTGGCTATTAGAGATGTTGAAAGGCGAATTTGCATCCTCGAATCATTTCAAAGAGAGGTCATAACCCGACTTGGTGGAGAGACCTGTTCAGATGTTGAGGTGCTTGATAGAGCCACGCAGATGCAACATAGCCGGATTCCTGAGAATGGTGATACAGAAAATAATAAAGATATTACGCAGTTCATTTCAGAGACTCGTGCAGGTTTTGCAGAACTTCTAGCAGACTCTGTTTAGCCTTTGCGACGCGAATCGTTCTTGGCCGTAACAAAAATCATTTTTCCTGCAACAGTCTGGAGTGCCCGGCTCACTTCGGCTTGGATCTCCTGACCAACCAGTTTGTCTCCATTCTCAACCACAATCATCGTGCCATCAGGTAGATAGCCGACACCCTGACCGCGCTCCTTGCCTTTGCTGATTACCTTTACCGACAGCTCTTCGCCAGGTAAAACGTTGGGACGTAAGCCGTTGGCAAGTTCATTCACATTAAGCACAGCGACGCGTTCGATTTCAGCGACGCGGTTTAGGTTATAGTCTGTCGTCATAATGCACGCCCCGCGCTGCTTGGCAATCTGAACCAGTTTGGCGTCGACGGTTTTGACTCGGCCAGCTACTTCGATAACTTCGACAATGACGTCTTTATTCTTTTCAAGACTGGTAAGCACTTCAAGGCCGCGTCTCCCTTTGCCGCGTCTAATTGGGTCAGTGGAATCAGCAATATTCTGAAGTTCCTCGAGGACAATTCTTGGTACAAGCAGTGTCCCGAAAAGGAAGCCCGACTTCGCTATCTCGGCAATACGGCCATCAATAATCGCCGACGTATCGACAACGATTTCCCTTCCCTCTGGGGCAAGTGCCCCACGCCCAGTTAACGCCTGGTACAAAAAGCCGACGAGATAGGCGCCGCGAGCAGCAAACAACACACTAAAGACCAGGCCTGAGAGTGCGGCGGCCGTGATCGGTGTTACTTGACCAAGAACACCAGGCAGACTAGAAAGTGGTATGGCGAGAAGAGCTCCTACTACGAGCCCGGTTACAAGACCGACCAATGTGGTCAGTAACCGTTTTGACGGCCACTTAATCAGCCTGGCCGTCAGTAGAAGTGAACCAGCGAGCAGCAAGAGGATTATTGCGGCCGCATTAAGCTGCACTGACAACCTCCTCATTCTTTATCAGTGAACGAAGCTCTGCTACTGTAGCAATCGATTTCAATGTTAAGCCATCAATGCGCGGCGTTTTTACACCACCCGGAACAACAGCTAGCTTGATGCCATTTCTCGCCACCTCCTGAAGTCTACGATCAAGGTTCGGAACATGACGAACTTCTCCAGAGAGTCCAAGCTCACCTATGAACACGGTTCGTTCTGTGAACGCCACATTCCTTGCCGCCGCCGCAACCGCGGCAGCTATGGCAAGGTCTGCTCCTGGATCTGAAAGACGAAATCCACCAGCAACATTTGCATACAAATCTTGTGAGCCCAGAGGCAGGCCGGCGTGTTTGGTCAGAATCGCAATAATGAGTGCCAGCTTGTTTTGATCAATCCCGCTCGCAGTTCGCTTGGGATATCCAAATACTGTTTCCACGCCGAGCGCCTGGACTTCTGCTAGAAGAACTCGACTGCCCTCAAGCGTTGCGCTCAACGCCGTACCAACTTTAGGCAACGTAGATGCATCGATGAACGCCTTGCTAGGCTGAGCCTCGTCTAGCAACCCTTTCTCGGTCATTGTAAAAACGCCCACTTCATCGGTTTGACCAAATCGATTCTTCACCCCGCGCAAAAGTCGGTGTTCCTGGTACCGCTCACCCTCTAGATAAACAACCACGTCCACCAAATGCTCTAACACCTTCGGACCGGCAACTTGCCCGTCTTTCGTTACGTGCCCAACTAGAATAATGGTGATGTTGTGTGCTTTGGCAATGGCCTGCAACCTCGCTGCAGATTCACGCACCTGGGTCACGCTACCCGGACCTGAAGAAAATTGTGTGGATTGTACAGTTTGTACTGAGTCAACGATCACAATCTCCGCCTGTTCGTCGAGAACTGTTCTCGCGATTCGGTCTACATCGGTTGAAGAGATGACTTTCACGTTGGCATCAACAACTCCAAGCCGCTGAGCTCTTGCCGAAAGCTGAGATGCGGATTCTTCTCCTGAAACATAGACAACGGAATGCTTTTTCCCGAGGTGGCCGGAAACCTGCATCAGTAGTGTCGACTTCCCTATGCCAGGTTCTCCACCAAGCAGAATGAGCGAACCGCGAACCAGTCCGCCGCCAAGCACACGATCGAATTCGGCTGAACCGCTCGGTGTTCGATGCTTCGGATCGCTTGGGATAGCGCTTAGTTTGATTGCTTCAACGCGCTCGGCCTTTGTGCCTTGGGGGGCAGCCTTAACTTCATCGAGCGTATTCCAGGCACCGCATTCCGAGCAGCGTCCCGCCCACTTCGAAGATGAGGCCCCACATTCGGAGCAAACATAGGCTGTCGTTTGTTTCATATCTCTAGTCTACGCTGACTCAAAAAGCTAGGCAAGCAACCATTACTTTTTGGCGAATGCTTTGCGCTGACTGGCTGAGAAGGTGAAGGTATCCTTGGCGTACCCGATACGCACCCGGTCACCATCTTTAATCGACCCGTCGAGTAATTTCTCCGCAATTGAGTCTTCAAGCTCATTTTGGATGGCTCGCCTTACCGGCCTTGCGCCATACTGAGGATCGAACCCTTTAGTAACAAGAGCGTCTTTTGCCTTTTTATCGACCTGGAGCTTGAGGTCCCGACCGCGCATTCGATTAGCCAAATCTGTCAGCTGAAGATCAACGATCTTTGCGACAATCTCTCGGGTCAGAGGCTTAAAGACAATGACATGATCGAGTCGGTTAATAAATTCAGGTTTGAAACGATCCTTAAGCTGCTCAAGAACTTTTGACTTCATGTCAGCGTAACGGGTCTGCAAGGTGGAAAGCTCTGAATCATCGAGCTTAAATCCAAGATTTGCTGTCTTCTGTAGCTCTGCCGCGCCGACGTTTGAGGTAAGAATAATAATTGTGTTACGAAAATCTACGCGTCGGCCCTTGGCGTCGGTAAGGTAAGCATCCTCTAAGATCTGTAAAAGTATGTTGAACACTTCAGGAGGTGCCTTCTGAGTTTCGGCAAAGAGCACCACGGAGTACGGCTTTCGTCTAATCTGTTCTGTCAGTTTTCCGCCATCTTCGTAACCAACATACCCAGCTGGAGCACCGACTAGACGTGAAACGTTGTGCCGCTCCATGAATTCAGACATATCGATCTTAATAAGGTTGTCTTCGCTTCCAAATACTTCACGTGCCAAGACTTTTACAAGTTCTGTTTTACCAACACCTGTTGGGCCAAGAAACATAAATGATCCCATCGGTCGCTTTGGAGACCCTATACCGACCCGACTTCTTCGAATCGATTTTGCAACAGCCTCAACGGCTTCGTCTTGGCCGATGATGTGAGACTTCAAACGAGCATCAAGCGCTGATAGGTTTTCAATCTCTTTTGCCACGAGTCGCTTCACTGGCACGCCTGTCCAAAGCGAAACGATGTCGGCAATATCGTCTGCTTCGATTTTTAATCGCATACCATCGGATGACTGGTTGCGCATCTTTTCTCGTACTTGATCCGCAGCATCACGGATTTTGGCAGCCTTTTCATAATCTTGCGCCTCGACTGCTTCCTCCTTCTGACGATTGAGTTCAGCAAGCTCCTCTTTAAGTTTCTTAACTTTCGGTGTCAGTCCCCCACCACGTAATCGGCCGGCCGAGGCAGCCTCGTCAACTAGATCTATTGCCTTGTCAGGCATGTACCTATCTGCAATGTAGCGATCAGAGAGCTTGACGGCAGTTTCAATTGCCTCGTCGGTAATCTCGACACCGTGATGGTCCTCGTAATTCTTACGCAGACCCCTTAGCACCTCAACGGTCTGCTCGGGAGTCGGCTCTTTTACAAGAATAGGCTGGAAGCGACGCTCGAGTGCGGCATCCTTCTCGATATGTTTACGATATTCATCAAGTGTCGTTGCGCCAATCGTTTGGATCTCACCGCGCGCGAGTGCTGGTTTGAGAATTTGTGCAGCATCCATTGACCCCTCTGCTGCGCCGGCACCAACGATGGTGTGGAGTTCGTCGATAAAAATAACGATGTCATCTTGTTTCTTAAGCTCGTCAATCACTTGCTTTACTCGCTCTTCGAATTCGCCTCGATATTTTGTGCCAGCTACCATCAGCGGTAAGTCGAGAGCCAAAACACGCTTGCCGTGAAGAGCCTCCGGCACTTCTTCGGCGATGATTCTCTCAGCTAAACCTTCGACAATTGCTGTCTTTCCAGTTCCAGGTTCGCCGATGAGAACAGGATTATTTTTTGTGCGGCGGCCAAGAATCTGAATTAAGCGCTGAACTTCTTCTTCTCTACCAACAACCGGATCAAGTCGATTTTCGCTGGCAAGCTCGGTTAAGTCGGTCGAAAAGTAGTCCAGTGCCGGGGTATCTGACTTTTTCTTCTTTGATGATTTTCGAATCGGCGCCCCAGAAGCGGCAACTGGCTCGGGTGGCTCATTTGTCCCTGTGTGACGGAAGAGGTTCATTACCTGAGCTTTAATTCGCTCAGGATCAGGGCCCAGTTCTTCGAGAATTGAGTAAGCTTTAGTGTTTTTATCGGACAGAAGGCCAAGTAATAGGTGCTCAGTTCCAACGTAATAATGCTGGTGACGAGCCGCCGTAGCGACTGCTTTTTCAATGACCTTCTTGGCCGGATCAGTGAGCCCAGCTCCTCCACCATCAAATCGTGTCTTTGAGGAAAATGAGAGCGCAAGCTGAACCTTTTCAAGGGTAATCGCATGACCCTCAAGAATCTCCGCAGCGAGCGCGTCTGGGTTACTCACAAGTCCCACCAAGATGTGCTCAGTCCCAATGTAAGCCTCACCCATTGCTCGCGCTGCCTTTTGCGCAGCAGTAAGGGCTAATTTAGCGTTCTTCGTAAACTTCTCAAAATGCTCTGATTCCATGGGTTCTCCGTGTCGCAAAAGACCTTCCTTGAAGGTAGCTTTGGACAAATGTACTTTTTGTGGTTTTGATTTTCGCGCTTAGCGTATGTCCTTCATATAGGAAATATTACAAAGAGTCAAGCCTGCGAATGCCGGCCTGACTCTTTTTGAGCAAATTAAGCCGCCGAATTATTCAGGCGCCTCAGATGTCTTCGCATCTTCAGATTCACCTGGGGTAGATTCGTCTGCCGGCTCCTCTTTAGCATCAGCAGTATCCGCTTTCTCGACTTCCTCAACCGGAACTTCGCCGGCTGCATCCGCATCTTCTTCGGCCGGAGCCTCTACGGCATCGGCCTCGGACGAGTCACCGGTTTCGGGCTGAGGGGCCTCTTCACTCTCGGCGCTTTCCGTTTCCGAGGCTTCCGAAGCTGTATCCACGCTTGGCGCAGCCGTAAGCTGTTTCTTGGCTATTTCTTGCAGCTCATTTAACCTTTCCTGCTCCACGCCCTCAACTTTAGCGAGTGTTTCCGTGTCCGAAGACGTAAGTGCCTGGATGGTTTCAATGGATGCGGCACTCAAAGCAGCGACTTCTTCTTCGGTGATTCCTTCGATTGCTTCGAGCGGTGTCCCCGAAACCTGACCTCCCTGGTTTTCTGACTTCTCGATGTCGAGCTGCCAACCGGTCAGCTCCCCTGCGAGTCTGACATTTTGTCCGCCTCGACCGATCGCTAAACTGAGTTGGTCGTCTGCGACGTGAATTTGCGCGGTCTTTGCATCGTCATCCAAATCAATTCGTGAAATTTTGGCCGGCGACATGGCATTCATAATGTACTGCTTCACATCTTCGTCGTAGAGAACGATGTCGATTTTTTCTTCCCCAAGTTCAGCCATAATTGCTTGGACGCGCGTACCGCGCTGTCCAACACATGTTCCGACAGGATCAACACCTTCTTGATTTGAATGGACAGCAACCTTGGTGCGCACCCCTGCTTCACGGGCAATCGATTTAATTTCTACGGTTCCGGCGTGAATTTCTGGCACTTCAAGCTCAAAGAGTCGACGCACGAAATCAGGATGACTTCGGGTCAAAATAAGTTGCGCTGACCTTCCTTCTGAATCTACTTCTTTCAAAAGGACGCGAAGTCTTTGGCCAATGTAGTAGCGCTCGTGCTCAATTTTGTCCTCTGGACCAAGAATTCCTAGGGCGCGACCGATTTCAACAAAGACATTGCGGCCTTCCACGCGCTGCACGGCGCCGGTCATAAGCTCGCCTGTGCGATCGGAGAACTCTTCTTGGACTATTTCGCGCTCAATTTCCCGAATCTTCTGGATGATTACTTGCTTTGCTGTTTGCGCGGCAATGCGACCGTAGTCCTCTGGCGGATCAACTTTTTCAATGAGCTCGTCGCCCACTTTGGCGTCTTTCAAACCACGCTTGGTAGCCTCTTCAACCGTCACCTCGAGATGTGCATTTTCAACTTCTTCAACAACATTAAAGACAACGAAGATTTCCGCTCCACCCTCTGCCTTATTAAGACGTGCTCGAACGTGCTGTTCGGGGTGACCGAAGTCCTTGCGGTAAGCAGCTGCCAGGGCAGCTTCAACCGTTTCCAGAATCCGCTCGGTGGGGATTTTCTTCTCGTAGGCTAGCTGTTCAATAGCCTGCACAAACTGCTTTGATGTAATATCCATAGTTTTCCTCCTCTGAGAATTTCAAAATACGACAGAGTCTACACTCCATCACCAAAAGCATAGCATCCACCCATGCTTACGCCAAGGTGACATTCTTAAAGTGCTCAATACGACCTGGCAATAAGGCGATTACATCGATTCGCCATGGCGCGCTGACTGCATGCTCAGCAAGATAGCTTTCTGCAGCATTCTGGATTCGCTGTAATTTCTTCTCAGTTACCGCCACCGATGGATGCCCCTGGTTCTCGGTGTGTCGAGCTTTTACTTCTACAAATACGTATTCACGATTGTCTCTCATGACAAGATCAACTTCCCCATATGGAGTCCGGACATTTTGGGCTATGTGCTCATAACCTTGCATGCGTAGGTAGTCCGCTGCGTGATCTTCTCCAGCCTGTCCGAATGGGCGCCTTGCATCACTCACAGATTTGGTAACAACCTCCAGCTACGACGATGCTCCACGCAGGGGCCCAGGGTGCGGATTGCTTCGCGGTGCGCCACAGTTCCATATCCTACGTGGGATGCAAAACCATAACCCGGGAAGATCGAGTCACGTTCACGCATAATCGCGTCCCTGGCAACCTTGGCGACTACCGAGGCGGCGGCAATACATGCTTCAGCCTGGTCCCCCCGGACTACGGTTTGTACGTTCCAGTCACCCTGAATATAGTTATGCGGCCCATCAAGCAGTACCCCCTTAGGCGTGAAATCGAGCCCTCGAAGCGCTGTTTGGGCCGCTTCACGGAGAGCTGGAACTATACCAATTTCATCTATACGAGAAGCTTCAGTGAATCCTAGAGTCCAAACCGCATCCATTGCCTGAAGCTCCTCGACTAATTGCTCGCGTCGCAGAGGCGAAAGAAGCTTAGAGTCGCGCAGGCCTTCTGGGTACGTCTCTCCTAGTACAGCCGCGGCAACTACCACTGGTCCAGCCAAGGCGCCACGCCCGACTTCATCGATACCCGCTACTGGACCTTTAAAAAGCGCACGCTCGAGCGTGCGTCCTAGTAACGGTGCCTGAGAAAGTCTACTTTTCGGCTTTGTCGTCTTTTGCATCCACACCTTCTGCTTCGTCAGCATCAGTTGTGCCAGCTACTTCTTGATCTACCGTATCCGTGCTTTTCTTATCGGAAACATCTGAACCTGAAACAGATTCTGGTTTTTCTTCAGTATTTGCTGAAGCCTCCGCGTCTTTCACAATCTTATCTGAATCAGGCGCTTCGTCCGCTTTCTCTGATGAAGACAAGCCGTAGCGCTCGCTCCACGGATGCTCTATGTCGCGCGCATCACGGTCTACTTTTTTCTCCGTGAGGCGAGCTGCTTTCCCGGTCAATCCACGCATTGTATAGAGGCGCGCTCGTCTGACTTTGGCGGTACGGAGAATTTCAATTTTTTCTATCGTCGGCGAGTGGAGGGCAAATGTCCTTTCAACGCCAACACCGGATGCAATTCTGCGCACTGTGAAACTTGCATCGGGTCCGACCCCGCCACGTCTACGGATAATGAGTCCGTCAAAGTACTGCGTTCGCGTTTTTTCGCCTTCCTGAATACGCGTAAAGACTCTGACGGTATCACCAACCTTTACTTCTGTGTAACGTGGCTTAACAGAGCGTGCCGAAATCTTCGTGAGGAGTTCACTCATACCAGAAAATAGTAGCATGCGGAGCCGCTCTGGGCTAGGCCACTTCGACGGCAGCGCGCGTATCGATTGATCGAAGCGTTCCCAGAAGCTCCTCCGAAATTCGAACTCCTGCCGGGAGTCTCAAAGACTTTCTATCGCCGTTTTGAGGGATTATCAGAGTCACGGGAGATTCTCCGTGATGTTCTTGAAGGACGGTCTTGATGCGTTCCAAGACCTCGAGTGTCGTTTCTGGAAAGAGTTCAATTGTCAGCACGCCCGTTTCGTCGCTACTCTGGGAAGCGTTTTGCGGCTCGTTGTTAGTAGAATTTGCAATAGCAACCTGATCGTTTGAGCTGTGCTGCACCTTCGGGGCGGCTGCTGCATCGGGTTCAGATGGCTCGGGGTGGAAGTTCTTTGGTCTAGGAGCCTCTTCTAGGCGAACGAGAGTATCCGCTAAGACTTTCACCTCACCATCTTTAC
This sequence comes from uncultured Candidatus Saccharibacteria bacterium, assembly GCA_964432765.1. Taxonomy (GTDB): domain Bacteria; phylum Patescibacteriota; class SICC01; order SICC01; family CAYSOT01; genus CAYSOT01. The sequence goes on along the minus strand of CAYSOT010000008.1, from coordinate 30,385 downwards.
GAGAAACTTTCCCGGTAACTGCAATTAATACCCCTGCTGTCAAAAGAGGCAGCGAGGCTGTGTAAAGCTTGGGAAATACAATTATCTCAAGCTGGCCACTTTTGTCCTCCATAGTGACAAACGCCATGGGATCGCCTTTGCGAGTCGTGATCTTCTTCGCAAGCGTAACAATTCCAGCACAGTCGACAGTTGCACCATCCTGCAGGCCCTCAATTGTTATTTTTGGTGTGTATCCCTCCAAAAGCTCCCCTTGTGAGTCGAGCGGGTGTTCGGAGACATACATACCAAGTAGCTCGCGTTCCCATTCCAGCTTCTGCCTGGTATCAACGTTTCCACCAGGAGGCAGGTCTAGGTCTGGGTCGACGCTACCCCCATCGCCAAACAAGCTTACCTGCCCAGATCTACTTTCAGCGGCACGCATAGCGGAGAAACGGGCCATGGCCTCGAGACCTGCGAGCATTTGTCCTCGATCGGCAAGTGAATCAAGTGCCCCCGCCTTGATAAGCGACTCTAAAGACTTTCGGTTAGCTGAACCGTCCGGCAGGCGTTTCAAGAAATTCGTAATACTCGTAAATGGGCCGTCTGCCTTGCGAGTAGCAATGATCCCCTCTACCGTGTTGCGACCAACGTTCTTGATTGCGTTCAAACCAAATCGAATGTTGCGCTTATCTGGAGCGACTGCGAAATCAGCGAATGATTCGTTTACGTCAGGGGGCAGGACTTCGATACCCAGGGCTTCTGCGTCGTTGATTGCGGCCGTCAGCTTATCAAGATTTTCCTGTTCACTAGTTAGCAAAGCCGCCATAAAGGCACTGGGATAGTGGGCTTTAAGGTAGGCCGTTTGGTATGCGATTAGGGCATAACAGGCTGCATGGGCTTTGTTGAAACCATAATTTGCAAAAGCTTCGAACTGATCAAAGAGCGTTTCGCCTAGCTGCTGTGACTCTCCATTCTGCACTACTCCTTCAACAAATTTAGGACGCATTTTAGCCATGAGGCTGGCGATTTTCTTACCTACAGCCTTACGCAACGTATCGGCTTCACCGCCAGTAAAACCAGCCACATCTTTCGAAATCTGCATGACCTGCTCCTGGTAAACCATAATTCCATATGTTTCCGCTAATGAATTTTCTACTTTCGGATGAATGTACTTAACTGGCTCAATTCCATGTTTTCGTTTAATGAAAGAGTCGATGAATTGCATTGGCCCAGGACGATAGAGCGCTACCATTGCCACAATATCTTCGAATCGGTTTGGTTTAAGTTCGCGAATATAACGGCGCATTCCGTCGGATTCAAGCTGAAAAACGCCATGTGTCTGCGCATCGGCTAACAGTTCGTACGTTTTGGCATCGTCCAAAGGCAGAGTATCAACGTCAATGGTTTCCCCATAGACGGCTTCGATTATTTCTACTGCTGTTCGGAGGATTGTTAGGTTTGCGAGGCCCAAGAAGTCCATTTTCAATAGCCCGACCCGCTCGATTGGGAACATCGAATACTGCGTGACTACACTGCTATCATCTCGGGTTGCATATTGGAGAGGAACATACGTCACAAGAGGCGCATCCCCGATAACGACGCCAGCAGCATGCGTAGATGCATGTCGATTAGAACCTTCCAGCCGCTGCGCAAGATCGAGCATTCTCTTTACCTGACCATCATCACGCTCAAGTGCGAGAATGTCCGACTGCTTGCGAACATCGCTTAACCTCGTACCCGGTTTGCCTGGGATGAGTTTACAGACTTCATCGACGCGTCCGTACGGCATGCCCATTACACGGCCCGTGTCTCGCACGGCTGCCTTTGCACCTAGCGTTCCGAAGGTAATGATTTGCGCGACATGATCTTTGCCGTATTTATTGGCAACGTACTCAATTACTTCATGACGTCGATCGTCTGCGAAATCGAGGTCGATATCCGGCATCGAGATGCGATCAGGATTCAAAAATCGCTCGAAGAGCAACCCAAATTCAAGTGGATCAAGGTTCGTGATACGCAGAACGTAGGCCACAATACTGCCCGCTGCACTCCCGCGACCTGGACCAACTACAATCCCCTGTTTCTTCGCCCAGTTCACGAAATCAGCAACGATCAAGAAGTAGGATTCATAACCCATTTTTTCAATGACACCCATTTCATAATCTAGGCGATCAATCATCTCCTCGCTGAGGCCATGACGACGTAGTTCTCGTGAGTACTCTTCGGTGGTGCTGCCCGCCGGGAGCTCAAGTGCGGTTTCCTCGGTTCCGTAACGATCAACCATACCGCCATAGACAAGGTGTCTCAGGTACTGCTCTTCCGTAGCAAACCCCTCCGGAACGATGAATTTGGGAAGGATCATCCCTCCAAGCTCAAGATCCAGCGAACACTGGCTTGCTATCTTCACGGTGTTTTCAATTGCTTCAGGAGTATCCGCAAAAGCCTCCGACATTTCCTCAGGGCTCTTTAGAGAGAAATCTTCCGAAGTCATGTTAAGCCTGTCCGTGTCGCTAAGCTGCTTGCCAGTTTGGATACAGAGCAAAACGTCTTGTGCTTCGGCATCTGTTGGAGCGACGTAATGAGCATCGTTTGTTGCCACAAGCGGAAGATTCAACTCGGCTGCAATCTTCTTGATCTCTCTGTTGACCTGATCTTGTTCCGGTATATTGGGGTGATGCTGTAATTCGAGATAGTAGTTATCCTTGCCAAATAGCTCTGCATACCGCCGCGCGGTTTCGCGCGCGCCGTCCAGATCGCCGCGCAAAATTGCCTGGGAGGTTTCGCTTGCCAAGCAAGCGGAAGTGCATATTAAGCCCTCATGGTGCTTTTGCAGAAGCTCCCAATCAATCCGCGGCTTGTAATAAAAGCCCGTGAGGTGAGCCTCTGTCACCAGCTTAAGAAGGTTCTGGTACCCTTGCTTATTTTTTGCAAGCAGAATTAGGTGATATGGATTCGTATCTTCAGCCGTCTTGGACAAACGCGAACCACGAGCGACATACGCCTCGTATCCAATAATTGGCTTTATTCCTGCTTCCTTGGCAGTCTCATAAAAATCTATAGCCCCATACAGAACACCATGATCTGTAAGCGCAATCGCATCCATCCCCTGCGACTTAACATGTTCGACCATGTCGCTCACTTTTCCGAGACCGTCAAGCAAACTGTAGTGTGAGTGCGCGTGCAAATGCACAAACTTTGAAGGGTGGCTCATTACTACTAGTTTAAGCTATTGCTCTTCATCGACAATTCTACCGCCCCTGCTTCGCCCGAAAAGTACCGCCGTCCCGATCACCGCTGCGGCTCCGATCAGGACAACGACGGCCATAATTAGAACTAACCTTGATACCGCGTGTACTAAATCAACAGTGGCGGAAACCATACCCTGCCCTGCCGACGTGTCGGCAAGAAACAGAATAAACAGACAAAATGCGCCCACTCCCGACGCAAGCTTAAGTGCTATGCGTTGCGAACTCTTGACGCGACCAAGGGCGAGGCGAAACCGACTGGTAAGCAAATTTCGATCATGGGCATAGTCTGCAATGTCGGCAACCACTTGCCTAAGTGACTGGATATGCCTCTCGGCACGGTCCTTGGTAAGTGCTGGGGTGTCTTCCTTGAGCAATGCTTCAGCATAGCTAAGGGCAGATAGAGCCTCTTTAGGGCGGGTCAAAGAGAGTTCTAAGGTTTCCAATTGTTGTCGTGTTGTGTGACCAGGAATGTGCTCTTCGCGCAGGCGCTTAGCGACAATTTTGTAGCTCTCGAGTATCGCCAGCTTAAGCGAGTCTAGCGTGCCCGTTTTTTGAGCCTGTTCTACTGGAGTCCAATCGATAGCTGACATACACCCAGCTTACCGCGCCGGAGCCTGAACGACTACGACTAACACTTCAATTGGGGGCGGGCGATGTGCCCGGAACGTTTTGGATAGTGTCGCCGGTGGATGAGAAAAAATCACCAATCTTGCCGGGCAGCGCATCGCCAAGCAGCGCGAGAAGGCTGGCTATCACAACAACGATCAGGGTCGCCCCAATAACCGCACCGAGCCCTCTGGCAACCCCCGCCAAGAAATTTGACCAAAGTAATTTACGTGTATTGGAAAGCGTGGAAATATACTCAGTAAAGCGCCCCTTCTCCATTGCAACGGCAAATGCATGCAGCCTCGACCAGTCTTCCTTACTAAGAGACGTCTGCTTTTTGGAAACGCGGCTTAGTTTGGGCATCCTACTCGTCGCGCTTTGGAAGTTTGCGTTTGGCTGTGCGAGAGGCCTTATCTATTGTCTCCCGAGCACGCTTTTCAGCGTCCTTTTTGACGCCTTTCGCCGTAGTGCGCGCTTTCTTTGATAGTTCCTTGGCCTTTCGATCGGCTTGTTTGCGGATTTTTTTCGCTTCTCTCGTAATTGTATCGCTGGCTTTGTCTGCCTGTTCGGCCACAGAATCAACCGCAACGTGCGCCTTCTCTTGAAGTCGTTTGCGAGTATCTTTGCCTTTTCTTGGAGCCAGTAATAATGCTGCTGCTGCCCCTAGAGCTGCCCCTATAACGGTACCTTTGACGAATTTCATGCTTCATTCCTCCTGTTAATTAACTTGCCTACCCTGACACCAACATACGCAATAATTATAAGTACCAATAGCGCCAACAGTGATGCAAACTCTAATCTAGCTCCTGTATACACTTGGTACTGCAATCCTTCACCTGTCAGGCTGACAAAGGGGGAAACAAAGGGAGCTGACAAGGTGTACCAGAAATCAGCAAAGTTTGAACCAGCCGTTATTCCAATTGCCAGGGCGGCAAGACGGATCGTAATAATAAGAATTGGTATCGCCAGCACAAAGAGAATCGCCTGACTTACCGTGCGATGGTATACCGCAGAAATAGGGCTCGGGTTGCCCCGCTGAAATCTTGTACTCGCAGCGCTTCTTGGCACGTTACTTTTTGCGCTTCTTGCCAGAAACTGTTCCAACTCCCTGCCGAAAACCGGCAAGTATTCCCGCAAACGTTGCGAGTGGTCGAAGGAGAGAGTTTGAGAATGTTGAAACAGTCGTTCCGGCTGATTCGGCTGCATCCTTAAGGGGAACTGCTATCTCTTGAAGCTGCCCAACCAGTTGCTTAGCTTTGCGAGCAAGTACGGTTAGAGTAATCAGCAAGGCGCTCATAATAATTGTCATAATCACAAGGCCTGCGCATGCGATCCACATAATAGCGTTTGGAACTTCAGTCATTTGTACTCCTTTCAGTTGTAGTCGTTATTAGCATTGTCTCGCGCTGAGTATCGAAGGACAAGTTACTATTTCAATAATTCGTCTAGCAACGCGTTTATACGCTTCGGGTCTGCGGAGCCCCTCGTGGCTTTCATCGCCGCACCAACAAGTGCTTTCTTGGCATTTTCGTTACCGTCACGATAATCCTCTACTGCCCGCTGGTTTGTCTTTAGCACATCCTCCAAGATAGCCTGTAGGTCTTCGGCTGAAACAGTTTTAAATTCAGGGTCGCTCGCAAGAATTGCCGATACTGATTTGCCGCTGCCGGCTTTGCTCCACAATAGCTTTATCTTTCCAAAAGCGACGCGTCCTTCGCGCATGGCCGCAGCCGCTTCGACGCAGAAATTTGTGAAGTCATCGTTTACAGCCTCGATCTCACTCCTTAAAAAAGTCCAAATTTTAGCAACATCCGCACGGTGCTCAGCTGGGGTGCTATCAAACTGCGTCGCTTCGACTGGGTCTGCCACTAACACACCAATCATGTCCTCGTTAACCCCTTCACTTCGCCATCGTCGTTTCAACTCTATAGGTGTTTTGGGTAAGCTCACGTTTCCCAGAATCTGAAGTGGTTTCAGCGGGGGAAGGTCGGGGTCTGGAAAATACCGGTAGTCCATTGCCTCCTCTTTCGAGCGCTGGGAAACCGTCTCGCCGGTGGTCTCATCGTAGCCACGCGTTTCCTGTGTAACTTTGCCGCCGCCATCCAGAACTTTCTGCTGTCTTTCGATCTCCGATCTGATCCCGCGCTCTACGAAGCGAAAACTGTTCAGGTTTTTAATCTCTACCTTACTACCCCAGTTCTTGCTGCCGAATGGATGTATTGAGATATTTGCATCAGCCCGAAGGTGCCCTTTCTCCATATCCGCATCGGAAACCTTCAGGTGGCGCATGAGCAACCGCAGTTCTTGAAGGAACGCTTTTGCTAGCCCCGGTGCCTCCTCTAGGCTAGTAACAATTGGGTCGGTCACTATTTCAGCTAGCGGGGTCCCGGCTCTATTGAGATCTACGAGCGAGAATGGGGAACCTTTAGGATGGACCAATTTACCGGCATCCTCCTCAAGGTGAAGCCTTGTAATTCCCACCTTACGGATCTCAAGCTTGCCGTCAGGTGTCATGAAATCGAACTCAACCTCACCTGGACCGCCAAGTGGTTCGTCATATTGGGATATTTGGTATCCTTTCGGCAAATCAGGATAAAAATACTGTTTCCGGTCGAACTTCGATGTATCCGGAATGCTGCAGCCAAGCGCCTTTGCAGCCCGAAGCGACATTTCAATTGCAGCCCGGTTTGGTACGGGCAGCGTGCCAGGAAGTGCAAAGCAGACTTCACAAACGTTAGTATTAGGAGCAATGCCATCGGAGTCGTTACTGCAACGGCAAAACATCTTTGACTGCGTCTTCAACTGTACGTGGATCTCAAGACCGATTACTGCCTCGTATTTCATAGGGCTCCCAAGTCGTGCAGAGCCTGCTCGAAATTCTTGACCATTTGCTTCGCCTCGGCTGCGAGCAACTCTTTATCAATTTCGTGTACCAGTTGATTGCGAACTTTGTGTGCAGACCAAACTGCGTTCGTATTCTTGAATACTCCGTTTGGCACCGAGCGAAGTCGTTCGCCCATCGTTTCGCCCCCATATCCAGATTCTCGCAGTGCAAAATCAACCAAACTGTCTGCTTCAATTACAGCTTGCTTATAACGAGACGGTTTGCCGGAGGCGATATGCGCCGTCACGTTGTGCCATCCTACATGGATTCGGCTCCGTGTCTCGGCGCTAAGGCCTCGGCGTGCGTGCCGGTGGCGTTCTATCAACAAAAGAGCTGATCCGCCAATCAGAATTAATAGCGCTAGTAGTAATCCGGCCTCAATCACGGGATTGTCACCTTTGTCATTTTGTCTCCGACTTGGATCTTTTCGACCACATCCATACCAGACGTTACTTTGCCAAATACAACGTACTGACCGTCAAGACTTGGCTGAGCGGCCAGGGTGATATAAAACTGGCTGTCGGCTGAATCTTTGGATTGCGAACGCGCCATCGCGATTACGCCCTTATCATGCTTTAGATCGTTCTGCTCAAACGGAATAGTCTCCCCTGAGCCACCTGTTCCATCACCTTTTGGATCTCCCCCCTGGACCACAAAGTCGGGAACGACACGGTGAAAAGTTAGCCCATTATAAAAGCCCTTCCCAGCAAGTTCCTTAAGGTGCGCTACGGTCTTTGGTGCTTTATCCGGGTAAAGCTCAAGCTGGATTGTTCCTTTGTCTGTTTCAATTGTCATTGCCTGGGTCTGTCCTGAACTGTTCACATTGCCTCCTTTAGACGGCGCTTTAGTTGATGAGATAATTCCGAAGATGATTGCGGCTACTGCCAGAAACGCGACTGCTGAGATGGAAATTCTCTTTAGCAAGCGGCTTCTACGGTCGTGCCTTGCTTTCTGCTCCGCTCTCTCTGCTTGCCTGGCTGCTCTTACCTTTTGTGCCCTACCCATTACTCCCCCTTTTTGATGGATTCTGTAGATGCCAATCATGTAATTGTTGATACGTTTCGGCGAGAGAAAGAATTGCTTCCTCGCCAAATTGTGGTCCTATTAACTGCATCCCGATTGGAAGATGGTTCTGATCAAATCCAGCCGGGACAGAGATAGCCGGTAGGCCGGCCAGGTTAACCGGTATTGTCAAAATATCGTTTAAATACATCTGTAGCGGATCATTGATCTTCTCGCCGATTTTAAACGCAGTCGTAGGCGTAACTGGTGCGAGAATAGCGTCGACTTTTTCAAAGGCCTTCTCGAAGTCCTGCTTGATAAGAGTCCGAACCTGCATAGCCTTCTTGTAGTAGGCGTCGTAATACCCTGCAGACAAAACATATGTCCCGAGCATAATGCGCCGTTTTACCTCATCGCCAAAGCCTCGAGATCGGGTTTGCAGATAGACGTCCTCGAGAGAAGTAATTGCATTATCACCCTCATCTTCGGCTGAATAGTGATACCTAATACCATCGTAGCGAGAGAGGTTCGATGAGGCCTCCGCTGCCATCACTATGTAGTACACAGCAACGGCGTACTTTGTATGTGGCAGGGACACTTCGACAACTTTTGCACCAGCCTTCTCATACTCTTTTGCAGCGGCTTTAACAGCTGAGGCTATTTCAGGTTGGAGTCCTTCAATGAAGTATTCCTTTGGTAAACCAATAGTCTTACCGACTATTTCGCCCTTGGAGCTTTTTGCGTACTGAGGCACTGCCCGATCTACTGTCGTAGCATCACGCGGATCAAGACCAGCAATCGTTTCTAGTACTTTGGCAACATCTTCAACGGTGCGCGCAAACACCCCAACTTGATCAAGCGAACTTGCCATTGCAGTAACCCCGTAGCGAGAAACTCGCCCGTAGGTCGGCTTGAGACCAACTACTCCGCAGAATGCCGCAGGCTGACGAATACTGCCTCCGGTGTCGGTTCCAATAGCCGCCCGTGCTACTGCTGAAGCAACTGCTGCCGCCGACCCGCCGGAAGAACCCCCTGGAACGCGTGTTTCATCCCAAGGATTCTTTACGACGCCGAAAGCTGAAGTTTCAGTAGAAGAGCCCATCGCAAACTCATCAAGATTTGCCTTACCAATTATTTCGGCTCCGGCTCCAAGTAGACGCTCGATGACTGTTGCATCATAAGGGCCCTCAAAAGTCCGCAAAATATTTGACGCCGCTGTTGTCGGGGCACCGTTGTTCATAACTAACAAATCTTTCACTGCGACAGTCAACCCGGAAAGCGAGCCACTGCCCGCGGTCGGCTTAAGCCGAGTAATAAGCGCGCCCACTTCAGTCATGACTTGAACACTTCCCGTACCTTAAGCGAGCGGCCATCATGCTGTGGAGCACCTTCAATAAGTCGTTCCTGTAGACCAGAATCAGTAGCCACATCATCCCGCAGGACATTTTCTAAGCCGGTCACTTGGGCAGTAATCTCAACGTTGTTTGTATCAACACCGTTAAGCTGTTCCATATACGTCAGTACGTCAGAAAGCTGCGTCTGGAAAAGGGTCACTTCGTCGGAACTAAGAGAGAGTCTTGCCAGGCCTGCGATCTTCTGCACTTCTTGTGGTGTTAGTTTCATCTCTCTTAGTATACGGTGCCAAGGCAGCCACGAAAACCATCAATAGTCTCACATAGGGATTGACATTGTGGCTTTGTTGAGGTAATATTGCGTAATTTGTTACTTTCATCATGAAGCAAAAACGAGTCCCAACCTACGATCTTGAATCCCTAGAAGTAACTCGGGAAGAAGAACTCCACGGAACACCCACTGTTCCCCTTGCGCTTGTTCTCGAGAAAGCAATCGAGGATGCCGAGTCTGAAGACGAGGCTCTAGATGGCTGAACGCCTCGGCAAGCATTACGAAGGAGCCCCTTCGACCGAAGAGCTGGCAGGAAGGGCGGACCAACGTAGGCGCGACGATGCCGCACGAGCCGAACAAAGGCAGGCCCGACGGGGTCGTGTTGTACGTACCGTGAAAACCGGTGCGACCATTGGTGCTCTAGCGATTGGCGCGAAGGCAGCTGACCGTGTACTCGAAAACCCTACGCCGGCACCGGATATGTCTGGAGTTATGCGCAACATCGAACTTAAGAAAAGTGCTGACCGGGCAGAATCAGCAAGCTCTGCAGGTGAAACAAGGGTCGTCATCGATGGCCAAGAGCATACCCTCTACGTAGCGCCAGAAAAGGGCGAGGCGGCTACATCTGACCAAGCATCATCGTAGAAGCGCTAGAAATGCATCCTCGTCGAGAACTGGGATGCTGAGTTTTTCTGCTTTAGCGGCTTTCGATCCTGGGTTTGCGCCAACCACCACATAGTCTGTCTGCGCCGAAACACTTGCCACGGACTTTCCTCCTCGCTTACGTATAGCGGCTGCGGCATCCTCGCGGCTTATAGTCTCAAGCGTTCCAGTAATCACGAAGGACTTTCCAGCCAGTTCGTTTGATCGCTGTTCAACGTACACAACCACCCCAGCCTTAAGCAGTCGATCTATGAAGTGCTGATGCTGGGTATCTTGAAGCCACTCTTCAATCGAGGCGGCAACTACCTCGCCAACGCCTTCCACTTCGCCAAGATTCTCTTTTCCTGCATGGCGAAATGCATCAAGCGAACCATACTGATCAGCTAAATCAATCGCGGTTTGCTGGCCGACGTGTCGGATGCCAAGTGCATAAATAAACCGATCTAGACTGATTTTCTTGGCCATGGAAATACCTTCAATAATTTTGTCGGCCTTCTTTTCGGCAAATCCTTCAAGTGGCTCGAGGTCACCCGGCGTCAGAGCAAATAAGTCAGATGGATCGCGAACGATATGCTCTTGAAACAATTGCCGCACAAGTTTTTCTCCAATGCCTTCGATATCAAAGGCATCTTTTGAGACAAAGTGCTCGAGACGGCCGACTTCGAGCGCAAAACAACCCGGATTGGGGCAGCGGGTAATTGCTTCGCCTGATGGTTTTTGCAGTCGAGTGTGGCAGTTCGGGCAATGCGTCGGCATCACGAACGGCTTCTCCGAGCCGGTACGCAATTTTGGCAGACTCTGTACGACTTCCGGAATAATATCCCCCGCCTTCTGCAAAATGACCGTGTCACCGATTCGAATATCTTTACGGGCAACTTCTTCTTCATTATGAAGCGTAGCCCTACTCACAGTGGTTCCTGCCACGCGGACTGGCGTAAGTACGGCAAATGGGGTCACTGCACCAGTTCGTCCAACGTTGACGCGGATGTCCTCAACCACGGTGGTCACTTGCTCCGGGGGAAATTTGTACGCAACGCTGCCGCGCGGGGCTTTTCCAACCGTTCCCAGAAAGTTAAACGTCGCACGGTTGTTCACCTGGATGACGATTCCATCAATCTGAAAATCGTAGCCGTCACGGCGTTTTTGAACTTCTTCGTAGTACTCCTCAATCGCAGCGAGGTCGTCACAAACAACACCTTCCCCTGCCCTAAAGCCAAGCTCGCGTAAACGGTGATGCTCAGCATCATGAGTGGCAGCATCTTCTCCAAGCAATCCGTATGCCATGAATGTCAGTGGTCGCTTAGCCACCAAACGCGGGTCGAGCTGACGGAGTGTCCCGGCTGCAAGGTTGCGCGGGTTTGCGTAAAGTTGGCCACCGTTTCGTTGTTGCTCCTTGTTGAGTCTCTCAAATACCGCTCGCGTCATAATCACTTCGCCTCGTACCTCGACCGTGGCATTTTCGCGAAGTCGTAATGGAACACTTTCAATCGTCCGCACATTAGCCGTCACATCTTCTCCGATGCGACCATTACCCCGAGTGGCCGCTCGAACAAGCAGGCCTTCTTCATAGCGCAACGAGAGAGCTAGGCCATCGTACTTCAGCTCTGCATAGTAGTCGCCGATTTGGCGTTGTTTTTCGAGTCTGGTTGACCAGGCAGTTAATTCATCTTGGCTAAACACATCAGTCAAAGAAAGCATTGGCACATCGAACGTTACTTTCGAGAAACCCTGCAGCACCTTTCCCGCAACACGCTGCGTCGGCGAGTCGGGGGTAATTAGTTCTGGGTACGCCTCCTCAAGCAGAGCCAATTCATGCTTCAAGGAATCGAGCGCATCTGCCGAAATCTCCTCACGGTTCTCAACATGATAAAGATAGCGGTAGTGGTCAATCTCCTCGCGAAGCTTGATAATGCGCTTCTCTGCATCGTGTCTGCTAATACCCATGGCTCCAGTATAGCGAGTCATGCTAGGATAAAACGTCGCTTCGTGCGATACGTTCCTTGATGTACTTCTGGTCGGGGTCGGAAAGGCGGTAAGGCCGCTTGCCCGACCCCGACCAAAGGAAGACCATGTCACAGACACTTTCCGCGGCTGAAGTCGCCGACGCGCTCGCAGCTGTTCGCGAACTCGGCAGTCGTTCCTACGAGTTGGCCAGGGATCTCCCATGGAACGCTCCGGAAGCGCACTGGGCGTGTCACCTGCTCATAACCGAACTGGGCGTATCGCCGCTGCTGGAGGGAAGCTTCAAGCACCAGCTCGAGAGCGCCCCGACGAGTTACTACTGGCCCGTCGGTCAAGATCCTGAGCTCCGGCTCTGTGTAACGATCGATCGAAATGGTCTCGTCTCGTTCGCTCTCGGCACGCTCGAGCACTTCCCGGCCGCGGCCTGACATCAAGGAACACCAGGGGCTACTCTGTTTCACTACCCGAAACGATGCCCCTGGTTTTTCTTATCGGCTAACTTTGGCCTAGTTGCCGGGACGCGGGGTACTAGACACTGAGTGCTCGCAGCGCAGCGACGCGTTTTTCTATCGGAGGATGCGTGTCGAAAAGTCCTGCAAACCACGAACGACCGTCAGGCTTTCCATCACCGTCTTTATCGACGTCTTTAAAGGGATTAGCAATATAGAGATGGGCCGTTGCCTTATTCGCGCTGCGCAGTGGAGCACTATCTGCCTGAATTTTTTCAAGCGCGGATGCAAGACCATCAGGATACCGTGTAAGCAAAGCTCCGTCGGCATCCGCCGCATATTCCCGCTTCCGGGAGATGGCAAGCTGGATTAGCGTCGCGAAGACGGGAGACAGCAGCAAGAGTACAAAGCCTGCAATAAATAGGATTAGCCCAAGTTGTCCGCTATCACGATCGCGGCCCGCTCCACCCCAAAAACTCCACCTGATGAAAAAATCAGCAAGCAACGTAACAATCCCCACAAGCACAACGACGATTGTCATCAGTCGTGTATCGTAATTCCCGATATGTGATAGTTCGTGTGCAATGACTCCTTCAAGCTCCTCGTTGTTGAGCTTTTCAACGATGCCGCTGGTGACAGCTACGGCGGCGTGCTTGGGGTCCCGTCCAGTAGCAAAAGCGTTAGGTGACGGATCATCAATGACATAGACTTTCGGCATTGGGAGACCAGCCGTAATTGCTAGGTTCTCAACCATTCGATAGACATATGGATTGTCCTGCTTCTGTATTTGATGTGCACCCGATACGCCGAGCGCGATTGAATCAGAGAACCAGTAACTTGTGAAGCTCATGCCGATCGAGAAGAGGACCGCGAACACTAAGATCGCCGGGTTATTAAAGTAATACGAGGCGAACCATCCAAGTGCCCCAATAAGCCCTATAAAGAGGGCTAGATAGAGCATCGATTTAGCTTTATTGCGAGAAGCCTGAGTGTAGAGTGTCGCCATTAAGAGAAAACTCTTTAGAAGGACACGTCGACTGGCTTCTTCGCCGCTGCTTCTGACTCATCGAGCTCAAAGAACTCTCGCGCTTTGAATCCGAAAGGTCCGGCAATCATGTTTGTCGGAACGGTTTGAATCTTCGTATTGAGATCTCGCACATTGGCGTTGTAGAAACGGCGTGAGGCCATAATCTTGTTTTCCGTATCTGTCAGCTCATCCTGAAGCTGTTGAAAATTCTGTGACGCCTTCAGATCTGGATAATTTTCAGCAACCGCGAAGACCGACTTCAAGGCGTCGGTAAGCATATTTTCCGCGTGGGCTTGTTCGCCGACACCGCCAGCGTTAATCGCTGCGGTTCGCGCTTTCGTAACGTTCTCAAAAAGATCTTTTTCGTGCTTTGCGTATCCCTTAACCGTGTTGACCAAATTAGGAATCAACTCATAGCGTCGCTTTAGCTGGACGTCGATATCTGACCATGCTTCATCGGCACGGTTACGCAGTTTGACGAGCGAGTTGTACATTGCGACTACTGCCAGCGCAATGACTGCAAAAATGATGATGAGAATAATGACTACTGACATGGTGCTCCTTGGTTACGTCCTAATCATACCGTACTACGGGGCGGGCGTGGTGCCTGTTGGTATCTTGAGTTTCTGACCAACTCTCAGAATGACGCGCTGATTCAGGTCGATCCCGTTTGCTGATGCGAGTGCCTCGAGTGAAACGTTATTCTTGCGCGCAATAGACGAAAGGGTGTCTCCAGCCGCCACTGTGTACTCGCCAGCGACCTGAGCGCCGCCGGGCGTTGGAGTTGCGCTCGTTTGCGCAGCTGGCTTATTTTTTGGACTTACTCCGGTGGGCAAGATACAGCCGCGGAATGCCACCAGAAGCAAGAGACCTGAGACAACCAGCATGCTTATAAACCACTGTCGCTCAGTTAATCCGCGAAATGTCTTGGCAGCATCTTTCGGCCGCTCTTTCGACGGACGTTTTGCTGTGTCATCCTTACTGATTCTCATTCGTGGCATGGCTAGGGAATAATCAACACTTGGCCTGGATAAATTAGGTTCGGATCTTGAATGTTACCGTTTGCAGCAGCGATTGCGCGCCAATCCTTTCCAAGCTGGTCACCAATCGTAATCAGTGTATCACCCGCTTGGACCGTATACGTTCTCTGTCCTGGCTGAGGAGCTGGGGCTACCGGTGTTTTTGTTGGCTGGGGCGTCGGGCGAGACGATGGCTTGCTGGATGGGCTTGGGCGTTTAGTTTGCACTGGGGTGGCTGTTGGTGAAATTGCGGTTGGTTTCTTAACTGTCGCTTTTACCAGGAAGTACGCGCCGCTGACGGTGAGTAGGGTCACTAACGTGACTGTACCAATAAGCACCGCTCTCGATTTGTTAATCTGCGGCAACGCAACAGCGTGCCGTGCTGGACGACTTGCCCGGTAGGCTTCATAGGCCGCCACGAAATCAACCTGAGCCACCCTTGGAAGTACTGGAGATGTATCAGTCTCTATTTCTGTATGGGCGACGATGTCATCCACAAGAGGTATTATGCCCTACTTTGGCAACCTAAACAGCTAGTAACTCTTTTGATGTGCCGGGAGTGGGACTCGAACCCACAAGGCCGTGAGGCCAGCGGATTTTAAGTCCGCCGCGTATACCAGTTCCGCCACCCCGGCATTGAGGCGATAACCGGAATCGAACCGGTGTACAGGGTTTTGCAGACCCTTGCCTAACCACTCGGCCATATCGCCACAGCGCTATTGTACTCGAAGAAGCGCTCTAAGTAAGCGCATGAGAATACTTGAGCGGGTGAACGGATTCGAACCGTCGACCTTCTCCATGGCAAGGAGACGCTCTAGCCAGCTGAGCTACACCCGCAAATTGTTAACGTTGCCAGTATATCGTATGTGCCGGGACCCAGGATCGAACTGGGGACGCCTGGCTCTTCAGGCCAGCGCTCTACCGCTGAGCTATCCCGGCGGGTACAACGTCTATGATTGCCGATTTAGACCCAGCTTGGCAACCCTGCACAGTCTTGCACATACGTCCAAACGGTGTTCCATGGCATTGGACGGCCAGGTAAACTGTCAGAGGTAACAAAGCATGCGTACACCGATCAGGTTAGTTAGAAACGTCGAAATGAGTCGATTGCTCGACACGTTCATGGTGTCATCTATTGTCACTATCTTGGCAACCCGTCTCTACCTCCATGTGACCGGGTACCCACAGATTAGCAGCGACGTTTTACATATCGCACACCTCTTACCCGGTGGCCTTCTTATGCTTTTGGCGCTTACCGTCCTGCTTGGAACCATTACTCGTTCCGCCCGAGACTTTTCGGCACTTGTCGGCGGCATTGGTTTTGGCCTTTTTTGGGACGAGCTCGGAAAGTTTATTACTAAGGACAACAACTATTTCTTTGAGCCTACCGCGGGGCTGATTTACCTCTCGTTCATCCTCTTCTACCTCACTGTTCGATTAGTACAGCGGCGAAGTTATACCGAAGAAGACTATCTCGCCAACGCGATAGACCTTGCAAAGGAGGGAGCAATCAAAGAAATGGATCCGAAAGAGTACGCTCTTGCCGAGCGGTATCTCTCGCATGTTTCGCCAAGCCATGCCCTCTATGCCGAGACTTCGGCACTCCTAAAGGCTTCAAAACCAACAAAAGCTTACTCCCCGCTACTTTATGATCGGATCGTCGATATAGCTCGCAAGCCTTTTCTTTGGCTGACTCATCAGACCTGGTTTAGAAAGGTATTAGTTATCAGTATTGGGCTTTACGCTTTAGTAAGCCTTGGAGCGGTGCTGTACCTCACTTTCGACGTGCTCACCGTAGAGGGAGTACGACAAGCCATCTCGGGCAGCGGTGTATCACGAACTGAAATCGTCGCGGGACTTGGATCCTTTACAGCAACGATGATCATCATCTGGGGTATGCTAGCAATTCTGCGCGGTCACAAATTGACCGGATATCGACACATCGAAAGCGCGCTACTTATTAATATTTTTGTAACGCAGGTCTTTCTATTCTTTGAGAATCAGTTCAGTGCCGCAATCGGCCTCGTGATTACCATCTCGATACTTTTCGCAATGCGCGTCTTCATCTCTGAAGCGCGTTTATCTGGAGCGAAGTCCTAAACTATTGAATTTGGGCGCGCTTACCCGCTGCGGTACCAGCAAGCAGTTCTGTTATGACGACCTGCACGGTTCCCGCTGCTGGAATGGCGAGCAGAATGCCGACTATTCCGCCAAGAGCCGCGCCAATGATTGATGCAATCAGGATCCACAATGCTGAAAGATTAACGGTTCTTGAGTAGATCATCGGCTGCAGAACGTTACCCTCAATTTGCTGATACGCGAGCATGATGCCAACAAAAATGAGAGCGGCTACCCAGCTCACCGACAAGGCCACCAATCCGACAATAACTGTCGCGATGGTTGCTCCTACCATTGGAATGAGGTCGAAAACTGCCACTAAGATCGCGAGCGGAATCGCGTAAGGCACGTTGAGAATCGTTAAGGTCACAAAAGTAATCAGGCCGGCGATTAAGGAAATGAGCAGATTACCCGTGACATAACCTCCCACAGCTAGTGAAATCTTGTGACCAACGCGGTCAATACGCGGTGCGTAGACGGGATTAATGAGTTGGATAAACCGTCGCCAAATCTCAGGCCCTTCGATCAGGATAAAGATTGTCAGCGTGATAATCACGAGTACTGTAGTAGCAGCAGAAAAGACTCCCGCAGCAGATTTAACCAAGCCTGTTCCTGCTCCTGCAATGACGTCGGGTGCCTTGTCGGTAGCATCTCGTACTTTCTGCTCGATATCAAAGCGATCATCAAGCCGCTGAAAGGACTCGTTCTTATTGAGATTCTCAACGTAGCCAGGGAAGTTCGTAATAAGTTGGTTTCCCTCTCGAATCAAAGGGGTAGCAAAGGCGGTAATGACACCGATCAGCATCACCACCACGATCAACATCGTCGTGATGACTGCCAGCCCGCGACGTATTTTGTGCTTTACGAGCCAGTCAACAATCGGTGCAAGCGCCAGAGCAAATACGGTCGCGATAATGATCCAGAGAAGCTGGATACGAATAAGATAGAGGAACGAAAAAATGGCCAAGAAGCCTACAAACACCCATAGAGAGATAAACGTCCGCTTCGCAATCGCAGCGGTTGAATCCGGATGATATGTCGCCGGAGCTGTCGGTGTTGGTTTTCGGACGGGTCGCATCTGCCAGAAGTATATCGACTTTAAGCCTGTTTGTCTGCTTCCAAACTGTGGGCACTGAGGGGCTCGAACCCCCGACCTCCTCGGTGTAAACGAGGCGCTCTAGCCAACTGAGCTAAGTGCCCTGAGTTTGCCTCTATCCATTGTGAGCCAACCCTGTATCCCTGCCAACCCTACGGGCGTGAAGGCCAGGGTGGTTTATCGCTAAACCGAAACTCGGGATGATGATTTACGTCATCATCCGATACCGCAAAATAATGAGCATAGGTCGAGGTGATAGAACCAAATGTTGCGGTTTTCCACGGTAGTTCTAATTTTTTCGCAGCCGCCTTAACAGCGGCTTCACTGTTACCTTCGATTTCGACGGTTGGCGGTATCCATGGCCACTGGTCTAACTCAACTTCTACATCACCCAGCATCCAACTTTCTCGATATGTCTCTTGATACGATTTCGTTACCAGCCCAAGACGTTGTAGCACTGCTAGTGCAGCGTCAAAATCACCAACAATCACTTCCTGTTCCTCTACACCGTCAACCCTAGAGCTTTTTTCAGTTTTTATGGCTAGCGTAATGATGCCATCACCTTGATCTCGCAAGCGTACCCAAGCACCCTCCTCCTTTAGACGAAAATCTGCAAAGTCGAGATTCACACGGCGCATAAGCCGACGCGGCTCTCGGCACATCCCTCCCTTGTCAGCAAGTCTTGAACGCACGCCATCATGGTCAGCATTGAGAAATTTTGCCTCGTACTCGACTCGTTGTGCGCTATTTAATGTCATCATAGTAACTGTGCCGAGGAGAGGACTCGAACCTCCACGAGCGCAATGCTCACAGGCCCCTCAAGCCTGCGCGTCTACCAGTTCCGCCACCTCGGCGCGGCACTTCATCCAGTTTAGCCGAGCAACGACGTGTCGTGAAGTGTCCTGTCTCTGCTAGGCTTCAGTACCACGGAAGTAGTGCTCGACGTGACCAGAAAATCCTTCAATACTGAGCATCTCAAGTGAGCTGTCACGATGATCCGCCGCCATTGAGTAAATCAGTCCGTTGTACTTATCTTGTATTCGCAGGCGCTGAACAAGTTCTGCGCCGGTCATACCCACAGAAGCCTCGATAAAGTCCCCTATGAAAATAACGTCGGGGGCGTGCCCTCCCTCCCAAACTGCCAAAAATGAGTCTGGGACAAAGAATGTTTCAATCGCACGGTGCCCGTCAGTTAAAAGTCTCGCCTTAAGCTGATAGGCCTCTTGTTCATGGGGGTGAACTATTGAAACCTTACGGCTTGCTTTCCTTTTGCGAATATCGTGAGCAACCAAATGACTCGGCACCGGCTCAACAGAGTGGTGCCTCTTGTGGCGATTTGCGCCCTTGCGAAATGGACTGAATCGAATATTCATAAGAGATTTAGTATGGCTCTTGGACGTTCAACTATCAAGTCTCACTGTGCCGAGAAGAGGACTCGAACCTCCACGACCTTGCGGCCACTGGCACCTGAAGCCAGCGCGTCTACCAATTCCGCCATCTCGGCCTAGGATGTAGTATACGTCGTCAACTAAAGGCGCGGAAAGGCCAACTTCTAGACAAACAGGTAAAGGAAAGATGCTACGACGAAGATTATTGCCGTTATAGTCGTGAGATAAAGCAGTACTTTTTCTCCACCGCGACGCTGATAGTTAACCGACGAATCGCCACCGAATGTGCCGGACAACGCGACTCCGCGATTCTGCAAGAGAATAAACATAACCATCAGAATTGCATCTATCACCAGGATAATTTGAAGTACGTTTTTCATCGCCCGGCTATTTGCTCCTTGGTGATGTCGCGCAGGAAAGCGTGCAGGACGAAGTTCACAATGCCGACAACAACTGCTGCCCCTAGCGTCTTCCAGAATCCAAAGGTCTGAAAGTTAGGTACAACCACATCAACTAGCCAAAGCATTAGCGCATTTACAACAAAGATGAAAAGACCAAATGTTAGAACAATCGCCGGAAGACTCAATATCGTGACGACCGGTCTAATTAATACGTTAATGACTCCGAGCGCCAAAGCAGAAAAAATCAGTGTAAAAAAACGGCCATTATAGCTCACAAGGTTCAGCGCACCGGCCAGAAAGATTCCCAGCATGTTGACTGCCCAGCCGTAGAGTATTCGTGCCATACGAACCATACTTTACCATATTTCTAAAGCTGATCCTTGATCTCTGCAGCGAGTTTCGGCCCGACAATGGCCGCCAACTCCTCGTCAGTCGCCCTTCGAATCCCGGCGACAGAGCCGAAGGACTTGAGTAGTACTTTTCGCTTCGCTGGACCGATCCCGGGAATACTATCGAGAGAAGATTTCGTACTTTGTCTACTCCGAATAGATCTGTTGTATGAGAGCGCGAATCGGTGGGCTTCGTCCCGAACTCGCTGTAGCAGATACAGTCCCGGCGCGTCGCCTGGAAGTAATTTGGACTGATAGGATTCCCCAACCTTGATGACGACCTCCTCCCGCTGCTTAGCTAGGCCAATCAGAGGAATGTCGCCTAGTCCGAGTTCGGCAAACACATCGGCGGCGGCGCCGACCTGGCCCTTTCCCCCGTCTACGACCACAAGACTTGGCAAAGCAGCAAACGACGCATCACTACTTGAGGCAACCTTTGAAAATCGACGTCTAAGCACTTCGCGCATTGAAGCAAAATCATCAATCCCCTTTACTTCCTTAATTGAGAAACGGCGGTAGTCGGACTTCCTAGGATGGCCATCAGTAAAGACAACCATCGAAGCCGTAGTCGCTGTGCCGGTGAGGTTTGAAATATCGTAGCATTCAATTCGATGTGGCATTTCTGGAAGTGAGAGTCGCGTCTTAAGGTCATTCAATGCGAGACTGGTCGAAGCTTCATCTGAAATCCAGTTCTGGCGCAATTGGAGAAGGAAATCGTCCGCATTCCGTTGTGCTAAGTCCAACAAAGCGCGCCTTTCCCCTCGCCTTGGATATTGCAGAAGTACCTTGCGGCCTCTCTGGTGAGTTAGGAGTTCGGCGACGATCGGAGCATTCGGAACATCAGCCGGCAACAATACTTCATCGGGTAAGTTGGTAGCTACTTTGTAGTACTGGGCAATGAATGAATCAAGTATTTCAGAATCCCCCGCTTCACCTTCACCCCAAAACGTAAACTCTTTGCGGGCCATTACTCGCCCCCCTCGAATGGTTAGCAAAATAAGGGCAGCATGTCCCTCGTCGCGAGCAAGGCCAACGACGTCCCGATTGCGGCGCTTCGGGTCAATCGCCTGCTGTCGTTGCTGAATATCCTCAAGCGCCATTAGCCTGTCTCGGCAGCGCGCAGCACGTTCATAGTCCTGATCGGCTGCGGCAGTATTCATTTCCTCTTCCAAGCGACTAGCCACACCCGCGGAGTCCTCACCATCGAGGAAACGGACTAATCCCTGCAGACTGTCTCGATATTCTTCTGGCGAGAGCTTTCCTATGCATGCACCTGGACATAACCCAAGCCGATAATGAAAACATGGTCTCGTGTTCTTTGTTGGGTCACCCAGTTTGTGTGCCAGATCGCACCACGGAAAAACATGTCGCAGTGCTTTGAGGCTCTTTCGGACGTTCCAACTCGATGTATACGGACCGAAGTATCGATCTTTTCCCTCGCTTGTTCGGCGAACGGTGAAGACGCGTGGCCACGGCTCTGATGTTGTCATTTTTATAAAAACGTAGTGTTTATCGTCACGCAGCACTACGTTATATGGCGGCCGATGCTGCTTGATGAGGTTGCTTTCAACAAGCAGTGCCTCGACTTCGTTGCGTGTAATAATAGTGTCGATTGATGCGATCTTCGGAACCATCAGCGCAATCCGGGGTGAATGCTTCTGGCTCTTGTGAAAATACGACCTGACCCTATTGCGTAAATTCTTCGCCTTACCGACGTAGAGAATTTTTCCGGCGGCGTCTTTATGCAAGTAAACCCCGGGTTTGGTCGGCAAATTCTGAAGTGTCTGCTCAAGTGATGTCACCTCTCTAGTGTAGAGCTTATTTTTGCTCACAAAAAAACGCCGTTTGGCGTAGGGGGGGGTTGGGCGCTGCGAAAGAGTGGTCGATTCATCGTGAGATGAAAAGAAACTCTTTCGCAGCGCGAGATTGGTAGGTACCGGATTAAAGCGTCGTCATGACAGATCCGGTCTCCCGAGCAGTGCAACCGTCATGGTCACGTAGTCCGTTCGGGGGTGGTCGCGCTAGGCCGGAGGGGCGAGATAGATCAGGTCATTCGGCGTGATGCCGTACTTCTTGATCTTGTGCTCGTCCGCATCCGGACTGGCGTAACGCGGACCCCACTGGAGTCCCTTGCCGGAATGGCGCGGGAGAACCAGGGCATCCACGTTGGCGCGATCGTTGTGGTGCTCGTCCTGGAGCTGCTGGAGGTCCTGGAGATAGGCTTCATGCCCATACTCCCGGAGGCGCTCTGCCGCATCGGCTCCGAAAAGCCGCTCAACTTCGCGCTCCGTCAGTTCTGCTGCCACAATCCTGCGTGGGTCGAGTGAGGAACCCGAGAGCTCCAACGCGTCCTGCGCATAGAGCTTCTCGAGCGCATCCTGCCGCTCCTCGTCGGTGGCCGGCTGCCGGATGTGGTAGAGCACCACGACCGGCGTGATCTCAGGATCGGTGAGATCGAACAGTGACGGATCGACTCCGTCGATGTTCGCAAGGATTCCCGCGTCAAACGTCGGGTCCGTCGTGGCCGGTGCACCAGTGTCTACCACCGGGTACTGGCCCTGACGGAAGCCCTCGACGAAGGACTGCTCGAAGCGCTGGTAGAGCGCCCGGCGTACCACGTCAGCTGTCAGACCGAAGTCCTCGAGCTCATCGGCGCTCTCAGCGGCAAGACCGACACGCCGCAACCACGGAGCCAGGAACCGGCTCCGATCGTTCGTGAGAACCCTGCGACCCGCAAGCAGATCATCAACCGCGACCGTGAGGTAGTGATCGAGATCCTGCCTCGCACCGACGCGGCGGTCAGCCACGGCGGCACGAACATCGGCAATGGTGATGCCGAGCTCGTCGAGCCGCTTCTGCGACGTAGCGATGCTCCGGAGATACTCCTTCCGGAAGCGCTCAATGTCACCGAACCAGCCGTTGAAGGACTCGAACATCTCGTCCTCTCGTCCTGCCTCGAGATCTTCGGCCATCTGGTCGATCACGACCTGACGACGATCCGGAACCGTAGCTCCAGCTCGACGCACGACGACCTCAACGCTCTCTTCCCGACGCTTGCGCCAGGCTGAGTAGGCGAGGTAGCCGAAGAAGGCAGCAGCTGCCGCGACAATCAGAGCATCGACGACAGCCCGACCAGTCGGCGCGATGGCCGGCTGATAGACATTATCGCCAGTGCAGGCATCACGGATAGACGCCGTGGTCTTGCAGCCATGGTCTGCCCCAGTGGAGTAGAAACCACTGATCTTGACCCAGCTGTATGCCGCAACGAGCACGCCCCAGGCGACGACGAACCAGCGAGTCATCGCCGGCATCCCCGCTACTGCCGCCACGCCACGAATGACGTAGCCAGCGAGCAGCAGAATCACCAAGATCCCGATCAGGAGGAAGACTCCCTGCAAGAATCCGGAGAAGATGCCGCCAATCGCACTGTTCACCAGCGAGATCGTCAGCAGTTCCGTGAGCAGCCACGCCCCGATGGGGAGGCCGATCACGGCGAGCGGGGCGACGCGAGTCAGCACGCCTGCGCGGAAGCCCGCAAAGGCAACCGCAGAGGCGATGATGACGACAGTTGCGAAGTGCGGTGGGGCCGCAAGGACCGTTGCCACGCCGGCCACGAGGACCAGATAGACAACGATCGCGCTTCCTGCCAGCCACTGCCAACCAGGGATTTCTCCCCAGTGGCCCGCTGGCACCTGAGCAACCGCGAAGAACGCGGCTGAGAGTGCGAGCAGCCAATAGGGGTTGTTGAACCCCGCAAGGACTGCCAGCACAACGACCCCGAGTGACAGAATCACCCGGAGGCCGGTCTCCCAGTGACTTGCGATCACGGGATCCCGTTCGGCGTTGGTATCCGCCATGTCTTCTCACCTCCTGGGTGATGTTGTTTGTTGTCCGGATGGACCGACAGACCATAAAGATCCTACGATCTGACGTTCCATCCGGACTTCAAAATGTCAAAGTACAGTGCCTAAAAAGCTGTTAACCATAACATCTTTGGGTCTTTTCGTCAATGCGAAAAGACCTCATTCTATACCCTTAGGACGCTTGGGGCAATGTGCTTTTACGAAGCCCTTCGAGAGCTCTTCAGTTTTTGGGCCAGAACTTTTTTGAGGTAAGAGCCGGTATGCGAGCGGACTGCTTTGGCTACGTCTTCTGGGGTACCAACGGCGACAACCTCACCCCCCTCGTCTCCCCCATTTGGCCCAAGATCGATGATCCAGTCGGCCGTTTTGATGACATCCAAATTATGCTCAATCACCAAGACCGTATTCCCTTTGTCGACGAGCCGGTTCAGGACGTGCAGGAGGCGCTTGATATCTTCAAAGTGGAGACCGGTGGTTGGTTCATCCAGTACATATAATGTTTGGCCAGTCGATCGACGTGACAATTCAGTTGCCAACTTAACACGCTGCGCTTCACCACCAGAAAGAGTCGTCGCTGGTTGGCCTAATTTCATGTATCCCAATCCAACATCACTCAAAGTGGCGAGCTTACCGTTGATAACCGGGATGTTCTCGAAAAACTTTGTGGCTTTCTCGATCGTCATGTCGAGCACATCAGCGATTGTCTTGCCTTTGTAGTGGATCTCGAGTGCCTCTTTGTTGTAACGCTGGCCGTGACACTCCTCACAAGTAACGTACACGTCTGGCAAGAAATGCATTTCAATCTTGATTACTCCATCACCGCGACAATTTTCGCAGCGACCGCCCTTCACATTGAAACTGAAGCGACCAGCCGAGTAACCTCGCATTTTCGCTTCGGCCGTCGCCGCAAAGAGCTCTCGAATGTTTGTGAAGACGCCGGTGTACGTAGCAGGATTCGATCGCGGCGTACGCCCAATCGGACTTTGGTCGATCGTAATTACCTTGTCTAAGTGCTCAAGGCCTTCGATGGCCTCATGTTCACCGGGCAGCTCTTGCGCTCGATGAAAATGCGCCGCTAATTTCTTGGAGAGTGTTTTGTCAATCAATGAAGATTTGCCGGAACCAGAGACCCCGGTCACTGTCACGAACTTCGCTAGAGGGAAATCTACACTGACGTTCTGAAGGTTGTTCTCTTTTGCCCCAATCACGCGCAGTGCATGGCCATTACCCTCTCGGCGACGCTTTGGGATAGGAATCATATCGACTCCAGAAAGATAGCGGCCGGTTACTGAACGCTTTGTGGCAGCAACTTTTTTCGGTGGTCCCTGGGCGATAATCTTACCGCCGTGTTCACCGGCTCCTGGCCCAACGTCGATTAGCCAATCGGCAGCTTCCATCATTTCCTCATCGTGTTCAACGACAATGACGGTGTTACCAAGATCGCGCAATCTTTGCAGGGTGGCGATAAGCTTCGAGTTATCACGCTGATGTAACCCGATTGATGGTTCATCGAGAATATAAAGAACTCCCATAAGCGCAGATCCAATCTGCGTAGCAAGGCGAATTCGCTGTGCTTCACCGCCCGAAAGGGTGTTGGCAGCACGATCCAAAGTCAGATAGTTCAATCCAACGTCATCAAGAAAACCGAGCCTGGTACGTATTTCTTTCATGATCTGCTTCGCAATCTGTTGCTGCACAGGAGTAAATTTCACTTCAGCGAAGAACGTCTGTAGGTGCTTCACCGGAAGCTGCGACACTTCGACAATCGATTTGTCTGAAATGGTCACGCCGAGTATTTCTGGTCGTAAACGCTTACCTTTGCAGAGCGGACATGGTTTGAGAGTCATATACTTCTCAATTTCTTTGCGAACATATTCCGAATCAGTTTCCTTATGCCGCCGTTCAAGATTCGGACTTACGCCCTCATAGACAGTCATAAAGGCCCGCGACCCCTGACGCACCGCGATCTTCTTGTCGGACCCGTTGAAGATTACTTTGATGATTTCTGGCGGGAGTGCTCCCAGCGGTGTGTCAACTGAAAAGCCATATGCATCTGCAAGACCTTCGAGCAATCTCGAGTACCACGTCATGCGCGACGTCGTCCGGCTCCATGGTCGAATCGCTCCTTCCGCCAATGTTAGGCGCGGATTCGGGACACACTTCTTTGGATCAACTTCGAGACGCGTACCCAGACCTGTACAGCGTGGACACGCACCGTGCGGAGAATTGAACGAAAACGAACGAGGTTCAAGCGGCGGCATCGACTGGTGACCATTGGGACACGCATAGTCTTCGGAAAAGCGAATTCGGGTGGGCTCTTTGGCAACCGTCTCGACAAACATCGTGCCCTCGCCAACCCCAAGAGCGGTCTGAACCGAATCGGCCAGCCTATTACCTAGGTCTGGCTTGATGATGAGTCGGTCGACGACAGCTTCAATGGTGTGTTTCTTTTTCTTATCAAGGGAAAAGTCTTCGCTGAGCTCATGAATTTTTCCATCGACGCGGACTCGTGAGAAACCACCCTTGCGCAGCTTATCAAAAACTCCCTGGTGCTCCCCTTTTCGGTCGATGACTACCGGACCAAGCAGCATCACCTTATCTCCCTCAGGAAGACGCTGGATTTGCTCAGCAATCTGGCTTGGAGTCTGACGCGCAACTGCCGCACCACATTCAGGACAGTGTGGCGTTCCGACACGCGCATAGAGCAAGCGAAGATAATCGTAAATCTCGGTTACCGTGCCCACCGTTGAACGTGGATTTCGCGAAGTAGATTTTTGGTCGATTGAGATGGCGGGAGACAGACCTTCTATCTGATCAACATCTGGCTTTTCCATCAGTCCAAGAAATTGACGTGCATATGCCGACAGTGATTCTACGTATCGCCGTTGGCCTTCTGCATAGATTGTGTCGAACGCAAGCGAAGACTTGCCAGATCCAGACAACCCGGTAATAACAACGAGCTTATCGCGCGGGATCTCGACGTCGATGTTTTTGAGGTTGTGCTCTCTGGCACCCCTCACGACGAGTTTGTGCAATACTCTCTCCGATTAGTGAATTGCGACCAGTGCCGGTCGCGACCGGCCTAGTATAGCGTCTACTGACGTACGTGGTCAACCATACAATGAGGGAGTATTTTTTGCGTTTTAAGCTCGTTGCGGTAACCTGGTGAACAGTATGCAGAACTCACAGCGCGGATCACTTCGATTGCTCTTCATGCCTCTAGGCATCTCATTGGCCCTTCTGATAGCACTGGCGATCAGCTGAGCCACCTACGCTTCCCTTGACTCATGCCAAAAAAAGTGGTATGGTTATCTAATTCTGTTGGAAGCATGGATACAAAAACAAACGATTTCTGGTCAGCGGCAAGCTCTTATTCAGTGGTCACGCGACGACTACTGTTTAAACGCGGGAGCAAAGCTTGCGAAATCGAAATATCAATCGCTCCAGATCGCGCCGTGCAGAGCGTTAGCCGACTCGCCGGTGCCGCGCTAGAAGCAGTTATTACAAGCGCTAAGCCGGATAACGATTCTGACGTGATTCCGGTTGACCTCGTGTACGCAGAAGTCGGAGCGAGTAAAGAAGGTGTCCCGCTTGTTAGCACCGCTGACCATCGCGAGATTCCTGTTTCACAGTTCGGCATGGATCACGCCGTCAAACAGGCTTATGACATTGAAACAATGATGTCACAAGCCAAGGCTGCTCTTCCAACTGCGGCGGTAGCTCCTGGAGACCACGCTGTTGGATTCATTTACCGCGGAAGTGTACTGCACTTTTATCCTGTCTTGGTTCTCAGCCTGCCGGAAGATGTCGATACATTCCGGGATGGATTTGGTATGACAGACGACGTCATCCCGCTCCTACCCTTTCAGAGTTGATATGCACCCGGAGCACCCAAGCGGGCAAGAAGAAAGACCGGAAAACCTTAGACCCCCAAGGCGCGATATTCCGCCGGTGAATCTTGATTTAGCACTCCATAATTGGATCAAGCGTTGTCAGTCCCCTAAACAGCACTCTCCAACAGACCTAATTCTGTTGTTTCGTGGCGTTGGCGTAGAGGGAGAAAACCGAAATCGTATCGGTAGATGGTGGTCCGAAAGCCCAAGGCAGGCTGCGTTCTTTGAGTATTCTAATGCTCGAGGAGACGGCACAATATACGTTGCGGAAGCAACCCGGGCAGAACTAGATATGCTACGGGAGCAGTCAACGCCACATGATCCATGGGTTCACCAATTTTCTGAATACGACCCTGCGAACGCCCGTGCGCTCAGTCGTGAGGAATTAGATACCCTGAGCATTACCTTCACCGCTGCCCAGAGCGGCTTTCGTGCTTAGCGGTTACTTGCCTTTCGCTTCAGCTCGCTGATCCGGTCGCGAAGCTCCGCGGCCTTTTCAAATTCGAGGTTTTCAGAGGCGAGGTGCATTTGAACTTGGAGGTCGTGCAGGAAACGCTCACGCTGCTCTGCAGGAAGGTCGACGTAAGGCGCAACATCTGGTGCTTCCGGCGCTTCTTCCGTTCGCATCGACTCTGCCACTTTTTTCTTGATTGAGGCTGGTGTGATCTGATGCTGCTTGTTATATGCCGCTTGCGCCTCTCGACGCCTACTTGTCTCATCAAGTGCGCGCTGCATTGAGCCGGTAATCGTGTCGGCGTACATCACCACGCGACCCTCAACATGTCGTGCCGCTCTGCCAATTGTCTGAATCAGGGCCGTGTCTGAGCGGAGAAAGCCCTCCTTGTCAGCGTCTAGTATGGCAACAAGCGCAACTTCTGGAAGGTCAAGCCCCTCGCGAAGCAAGTTAATGCCCACAATAACGTCGTAGGTTCCGAGTCTCAATTCGCGCAATATCTCTGTTCGCTCAATAGTATCTACTTCTGAATGAAGATACTGCACGGCAACACCTGCATCCCTGAGGTATTCCGTTAAATCCTCAGCCATTTTCTTTGTTAATGTGGTCACCAGAACACGATTTCCCTTGGCGGTCGTTTGTTTAATTTCATCGAGCAGGTCATCAATTTGATGTTCCGTCGGCTTAATATCAACACTCGGATCAAGCAGACCGGTCGGTCGCACGAGTTGTTCGACTATCTGGCTCGAGCGATTTGTCTCATACTCCGCCGGGGTAGCTGATACAAAAACCGTTTGGTTAAGCAATCTTTCAAACTCTGTGAACTTCAGCGGTCGATTGTCGAGTGCCGAAGGAAGCCTAAAACCGAAATCAACAAGCGTTTCTTTACGGCTGCGATCTCCGGCGTACATACCGCCAACCTGCGGGATCGTCATATGCGACTCATCCACGAACATGAGGTAGTCATCCGGGAAGTAATCGAGTAAGCAGCTTGGTCTCTCTCCGGGTTTGCGTCCATCGAGATAGCGTGAGTAATTTTCAATGCCCGTACAAAACCCCGTTTCCCGAAGCATTTCGAGATCATAATTTGTTCGCTGTTTTAGTCGTTCTGCCTCTAAGACTTTCCCCGCTTTCTGAAAGTCTTCGAGACGAGCTTCTAGATCTGCCTCTATCTTTCCAACAGCGCTCTCCAGCCGCTCCTTTGGTGTGACAAAGTGACTTGCCGGATAAATATGCAACTCATCCTTGCCAGTCAGCAATTCACCGGTCAGATAATCGATCGCGGTGATCTTCTCTATCTCGTCACCAAAAAAGTCGACTTTGTATGCAAAATCCTCATATGCGGGGAATATTTCGAGTACGTCTCCACGAACTCGGAATCGACCACGACGGAAGTCAATATCGCCACGCTCGTACTGGAGATCGATGAGGTGGCGCAATAACTTATCCCGCTCACGGTGCTCTCCTACCTTCAGATCAATATGGACACCCTCATAGTCTGCCGGTGAGCCGAGCCCGTAGATGCAAGAAACGGAGGCCACAATGAGCACGTCACGACGGGTAAGTAGGCTCATCGTTGCAGCATGCCGTAGTTTATCTATCTCTTCGTTGATGTCTGAGTCTTTCTCGATGTAGGTATCAGTCCGTGGAACATAGGCCTCGGGCTGATAATAATCGTAGTAGGAAACAAAATACTGGACCGCGTTTTCAGGAAAGAATTCGCGAAACTCAGCCGCCAGTTGAGCAGCAAGAGTCTTGTTGTGTGCAAGTACCAAGGTCGGCCGTTGCAACTGAGCCACCACATTAGCCATTGTGAATGTCTTGCCCGACCCAGTTACACCCAGTAGCGTTTGCGCCTTATCGCCGCCCTCGATGCCAGCAACGATTTGCTTGATCGCTTGTGGTTGATCGCCCGAAGGCTTGTATGGAGACGTGAGCTTGAACTGCGGCATACTACTGCTCACCCCCTGGTTCACGGCGCGCCTGCGTCAGCTTGGCAGACTGTTCACGGCGCCACCGTTCAATCTCAGCGTGATGGCCAGACAAAAGCACATCTGGAACTGCCAACTCACGGTTTTGGTGCTTTAACTTCTCCGGACGTGTGTAATGGGGGTACTCAAGGCCTCTATCAAGCTCCTCGCTAAAGGATTCTTCCTCAGGTGAACGTGCATCACCGAGAACACCCGGAATAAGCCGCACGACGGCATCAATCACTACCAGTGCAGGCAGTTCACCGCCAGTCAGAACGTAATCACCAATTGATATCTCTTCATCAATTAATTCGTCTCGAACCCGTTGATCGATCCCCTCGTAATGACCAG
>CAYSOT010000007.1:0-44149 GCA_964432765.1 uncultured Candidatus Saccharibacteria bacterium | reverse complement strand
AAGAAAGGACCCGCGTGTTCAAGCGCGAAAACTACTTCGATCTGACCCTCGACTTCCTGATGGTCATCGTCGGGATCGTCGCGATCGCGACGGCTGCCTACGGCGTGACGAGGTATGAGAACCTCGGCATTGTCTTCGGCTGCATCGCCATCGGCTGCATCGGTCTTCTGATGCTGCTCGAAGGCGGAGCTGACCTCTACTGGAAGCTCAAGCGGGAGGGAATAGGCAACTTCTCTCCCTTCGTCCTTGACGCGATCCTCGCGTGCCTCGGCTGTTTCATGGCACTGTGGGGACTCGTCATGGTCGTGGCACTGCAATCAACGTACTTCGACTGCCTTGGAGCAATCTTTGGCCTCGTCGGAGCTCTCGTTTCCGTGCAGGGCCTGCTGGACATCTTCGAACGCATGAAGAGGTGATCTAGATGCGCACAAGCAGGTTTGAGCAGTTCTGTACCGTCTTCGCCATCTTGATGATGGTCGGCGGCGGGCTTTTCGGCCTGTACGTGGCCGCCTTCGTCCATCAGATGGACAACCACGTCGGCCTTGGGCTCGGCCTGGCCCTCGTCTGCGGTCTGACGACCGTGATGGCCATCTTCGACCTGAAGCGACAGCGCCGGGTCTCTCGTTCGATCAGAGGTGATCGGCGATGAACCTCGGCGAGCCTGACGGCATCATCCTGACGTGGAGGATTCGTTGGTACTACCACGGAGACGGCACGCTCGTGCCAACACTCAACGTGGTTCACGACTCCTCCATCGATTGGGATGGCAATCTGGCCATCGTCGAGACCTACCACAATCTCGGCGCGACCATTCTGCATGACGGTCGAATGGTCCAGTCGCTTCGACCTGCGCGAGCTCGGGAAGTTCACCTGCAGGGTCGCAAGATCGAGCCAAGCGAACTCGACGAGGTGAGGATGTCGGATCCGATGATCCGGTTCCGACTCGCCGGGGAACAGCCGTACCTGACCTGTGGAATCGTCGTCTGGTACCCCCGCACATTGCAGGTGGTGCTCGTCGATCCCACACACAACGCGGCGTAACTGCCGCACTACATCACTAAGGAGGTGAGGGGTATGCCCCTTGCTGAAGTAACTGGAGACATCGGAGTCGTCGCAATGTACCTGGGAGGAGCGATCTTCCTGGCCGTTCTGGTCGGCGCTCCGCACTGGCGTGTGGCGAGCATCGCTCGCTCTCGCGCCCGCGAGAAGGAGGCCGAGGCACGGATTGCCGAGGCCAAGAGTCGCCAAGTGGCGCAGCGAGTTACCGGCTCGCAGCCCCAGGGTGGCATTCACCACTGAAGGTGCAGGGAGTACATCATGAGGATCATCCCGCCCGTATGGGATAACCAGAAGGAACTCTCAAGCGTTCGCTTTTGGGTCACCTTCCTGGTGTGGTACCTGGTGTCTGGCGCCACGTTCATCGGTGGTTTCGCGATTGCCGATTCGCTGTGGTATGTCGGATACCCGCTCTCGCTGGTCGGGATGGCCCTGATGGTTGTACCGATCATCAAGTTCATCCTCATACTCGAGGAAGAAAGCACCCCGAACACTCACCCCTCCAGACGAAAGGAGTAAGATGGCCGACACGGCCTCCAGGATTCTGTCCTGGGACGACGTACGCGAGGAGGTCAGCCCCGCGGGGTACGAGCTCGTCGTCGATGACGAGGACGGGATCAGCCTGCGCGGGCCCGTCCGCGATATCAGGATCAGCCGCTCCGGCGTGCTGATCAGGTGCGAGTGGCTCGCCGTCGGCACGGTCGAGGGCTGGAAGCTCGACGCGGAAGCGCCGGCTATCGACAGCAGTTTCTCGTTCTCGCGCGATATCTGTTCGACGGTCCTCGCCAAAGCGGATGGCACCCTCACCTTCCGCGTGCAGTACACCGGCAACGTTCGCCTGCATCCCCCTGGGACCATTCGCCCCTTGGAGAAGCCGACGCTCGTCGCCACCTGAACAACACCTACCCGGGGAGGGTCGTCGTTTCACCTACATCTCGTAGCTGATTCGACCCCTCCCCTCCTCCTGAGCTTGTCTCTAGCTAGGCAGTCTCAGTAGGAGCCCACAAAACACCCGCAAATGCGGGCGTTTTGTACCGCAAGCTACGACGGAGTGCTAAGCTAGAGCCATGAAACAAACAAGCACGCTCGACTCTATTGCCTCAAGCTACAGCCTTATTGCTGCGAGGATTTCCCTATTCTTGATCTACGCCTGGTTTGGCGCCCTTAAAGTGATCGGCCAAAGTCCGGCCAGCCCGCTGGTCCAAGATCTTCAAGAAAAGACGTTGTCGTTTGTGAATTTCGACACCTTTATGATTCTTCTTGGATTGCTCGAAATTGGGATCGGAGCGCTTTTCCTTTGGAAGGGCAAGGAAAAAATAGCGCTCATCGTGATGCTTCTTCACATGGGCACAACGCTACTCCCTCTGATTATTTTGCCCGGCGACGTGTGGCAGCATCCGTTCGTGCCCACACTTGAAGGACAATACATAATCAAGAACTTGGCACTCATTTCACTAGCATTGTGTATTGTGACGCTCAGCCGAGCAGCTAAGCCACGCTAATTCCATGAGCCTAACCACACGAGATACCGCGACGCTGAGTAAGATAGTTGGCACAAGAGCTGCGCTCAAGCCGGTACCACCAGAGTATCTAGAGGATGCAACCGAACAACAACTTCGCGGTGCCGCAGAATTACTGCTGAAGCCGAAATCGACCAAGGAAGTCGCTGCGATAGTGAAATTTTGCTACCGCCGCGGAATTGCGATGCATACGCGCGGTGCAGGAAGTGGCTTGGCCGGCGGTGCCATACCAAAGCGTGGAAGTGTGATTATTTCGCTCGAGCGAATGAACAAAATACGCTCATTCTCTCCAGAATATTGGCGCATGGAAGTTGAGGCAGGTGTTATTACAAAGACAATCCACGAAACCGCCAAAGCTAAAGGTCTGCTTTTTCCACCCGACCCAGGCGCTGCGTGGGAATCACATATCGGCGGGAATATCGCGACCAACGCCGGTGGCGCCCACACCTTTAAGTATGGCGTGACCGGACACTGGGTTACTGGACTCGAAGTGGTGACGGCCGAGGGGAAGGTTCTTAAGCTCGGCAGTTCCCTACGCAAAGACGTGGCCGCCTATGACTTAAAAAGTCTTTTTATTGGGTCGGAGGGAACACTCGGAATAGTTACCGCGGCGTGGTTAAAGTTTGTACCATTTCCTGAAGTGAGTATTCCCATTGTCGCCACATTTAAGACAATTCGCGGAGGAAGCAGGGCGCTGGCCGATGTCTTCCGCTATGCGCAACTGCCAACCGCCGCCGAACTGCTCGATGGCCCGACGCTGCGTGAGGCTGAAGGCGGATTTCCAGGAGTGCTTCCTCAATCTGCCGAGTACATGCTCATGCTTGAAGCTGAAGGCGGGCCGCTTGCCGCGAAAGAACTTGCCGCACAGTTGAGTGGTCGCCTGAAGAAGTCAGCTCTGAGCGTGTGGATCCCAAAGAATCCGCGCGAAATTGAGCAGCTGTGGACATGGCGCTATGGAATTTACCACGCGATTTCGAAGAAACTCGGTGGTAAAGTGTCCGAAGACATTAGTGTGCCACTAGAACAACTACCCGCTGCACTTGAAGGTGTCTATAAAATCGGTAAGAAATACGGGCTACCAGCGTGTAACTGGGGGCATGCTGGCGATGGAAACATCCATGCAACATTCTTGGTAGATTGGAGTGACAAAGCAAGGCTCAATCAGGCAGCGAAGGCAGTTGGCGAGCTATTCGACCTGGCGTTGCGCTTGGGAGGCTCAATCTCCGGCGAGCATGGAGTCGGCCGATTGAAGCGTCCTTGGCTGCGACAGCAACTCGGTGAAGACGTCTTTAAGTACCAGAAAAACATCAAAGATGTCTTCGATCCGAAGAATCTCTTTAATCCTGGCGTGAAAATTTGATCTAGGCGCCCGGAAGTGGCATATCGTATTTTTCGCCTGGCTGTTGTTTGATAAGAACCAGTGCAAGTAGCGCTGAGAAGAGCGCGAAGCCCACGCCGATAAAGAACGCATGATGATACCCGCTCACGGCAGCGTCAGCTAACTGGGCGGCAGTTGGCCGTGCTTGCAAACTTGAGAGCACGTGCTTCGTTTGTGACGCAGCAACCGCACTCAAGATAGCGAGTCCGAGTGCACCACCAATTTGCTGTGTCGTATTAAAGAGTCCAGATGCAAGTCCTGAGTCTTTGGCAGGAACTCCGTTTGTAGCAGCAATGGTGACAGATACGAATGAGATACCAAGCCCGAACGACAGAACTACCAGTGGCGGAAGTACGTGAGCGAAGTAGCCACCAGTTACTGGCAGATGCCCGAGCCAAAACAGGCCAGCAGCCACAAAGAGAGGCGCAATCACCATTAACGGTTTATAGCCTGTCTTATTGACCAAGTTAGACGTAATCCCGGCGGCAATACCGATCACGACTGCTACTGGAAAGAAGGCAAAGCCAGTTTTCACCGGCGAGTAGCCGAGAATATCCTGCACATAAAGCGTCATGAAGAAGAACATGGCGAACATCGCCGCTACCACAGGCAACATTACTAGGTTGGCAGCACCGACGTTACGGATACGGAAGAACGAAAGTGGCATTAACGGCTTCTTGCTCTTCCATTCATTAATCAAGAATAGTCCAAGTAGCACAGCAGAAGCAGCGAGCAAGCCCAGCGTCTTACCTGATCCCCAGCCATACTCGGGCGCTTTTACTAATCCATAGACAAGCACCATTAAGCCTGATGTAACAGTGAAACCGCCAAAGATGTCGAAAATTCTGTGGCCTAGGTTGCCGCTACTTTCTGGGACAATCCGAATTGCTGCAAAGGCGACCAAGATACCAACAGGCAGGTTCACAAAGAAATTCCAACGCCAGCCAAGATACTGAGTAATTAACCCGCCAAGCAGCAAGCCTGCAGCAGCGCCACTTGAAGCGATGCCGCCCCAAATACCAAGCGCTTTGTTACGCTCTTTTCCTTCGCGGAAGGTTGCTAACACAATCGAAAGCGCCGCCGGCGACATAAACGCCGCCGCTAGCCCCTGGACTCCGCGAGCCAGAATGACCATCGTTTCGCTCGTCGAGATACCGACCATTAACGACATCAATGAAAAGAGCAGGAGGCCTGCAATGAAGACTTTTTTACGACCAACAAGATCGGCCGTACGACCACCAAGCAACAGAAAACCTCCGAATGCGAGTGTGTATGCCGTAACAATCCACTGCAGATTCTCTGGTGCGATAGACAGCGCTCTCTGCATCGAAGGTAGCGCAACGTTAACGATCGTCGCGTCGAGCACAACAACAAACTGCGCCAAGCTAAGTAAAGCCATTACTAGCCACTTGTTTGAGTGGCCTTGAGAATTGTTGCGAAAAGTCTTCCGAATCACCATCCCAGCGTACCGAAGTTACTTGAGGGTATCAAGTATCTAAATTCCACTCAGCCTTGAGTGATACCGTTGATCTTCCAGTTGCCGTCGCTAACTTTCACAAGATTAAAGATTCGCACAGTGTCGCTTCCGTTATCGGTAAAACCAACGCGTACGTCCATTGTCGTGGCACTGCCCGCTGCTTGGCCCATCGCTACATCAAATTTCGCAGGGCGCGGAATCTGGATCGCCAAGAATGGATTGCCCTGATACTGTTCTTTAATCTTCGCCTGGAAGCTAGCGGAAGTATATTTCAGAGCTTTTGCTGGATCTTGTTTGGCACCGGGAGCCGGGTTCGCCACCGCTAGAATATAGTTCCGAGTTACCAGCTGTCCGATTTGTGCATCACGTCCAAGGAGTTCCGGTGTGGGCGACGGCGTTACTACTGGTGTCACCTCTTCGGTCGGGGTTGGTGACGGTGCAACGGTTTTCTTCTTTCCACCAAGCAGAGCCTTAAAGCTTAGAAAGACCATTAGGACTATGCCAATGGTAACAATCGCAAATACGATCACGCGCAGCGGTCTGAGTTGAGGCGGCGTAGCAGTAACCGGGGGCGTCGTGCCGTCCATGCGCTCATTGCTCATTTGCGGAGAAATTGGATCCGTACCAGAAATATTCTGGGTCGGGGGTGGAGCCTGATCATAGGGTGTATTCGATTGTGGGTCTTGTGAATCCATTATCCCTATACTAGCCGAAAAAGTTCTTACGCTCTATCAAAACAGACGCCGACTCAGCCGGCGTCTGTTTGAGTAATGCAATCTGAGTTTTAAGCCGCTTCGAGCTTCGAGCGGATAGAAAGCCCCATCGCTACGCTGATAGCGCCGACGACAACTCCGTAAAGACCGAGCGCCCACACAAAGGCGAGACCGCCAGAGACTGGGTTGGCAAGAACAATCGCACCGACGACGACACCGAGTACACCAATGGTCACAAGCAAGAACTTCTCGCCGCCATCGTAGTTAGACTCAAATGCCGTGATCACCCGGAACACTCCCTGAACAATCAACGCCAAGCCAACCAGAGCAATAAAGGTGGCGAGGGTGACGAGCGAGTGACGGAGCAAGAAGACCCCAAGGCCGACCTGCAAGACACCGGCAAGCAGCGTCAAGAACCAAAGGCTTCGCTTTGAGAAACCCATTACGCCGACAATGATGTCGACCACTCCCTGCACGAGCAGAAGCAGTGCGAATGCAACCGCCAGAATAGCCAAAGTTAGGCCTGGCCAGACCATTGCGAATATACCGAACAAAATGAGAACAATCCCCTGTAGAAGGATCATCCACCAGATATCTTTGAACGCGAGTGCGTTCCCTTGAGCCTGTGCCATTTGGCACCTCCTAAGTTAATGCCACCTAGGTATACCAGCTTGCACATTGCAGCGCAATGCCTGTCTGCCTAGCCGACGATGATGTCGTCGACATCTAGCGGCGGAAGCTCGTCGTCTTTAACCTCAACCGGACGAGCCGGCCGCTCTTCGCTCGGTGTCGTGTCGTCAGTCTCACGAGATGAACTGCCACTAGATCCAACAAGGTCAGAGAACTTTTGAATTTCCTGTTCAACGTGCCGTGTAACGTCACCGGCAAAACTTCTGTGTAGTAAACCATGCGCCGCACAAACTACTGCAAGCTCCAGCTGGTTCTTGACGTCGAAGAATGCGCGAAGTTTTGCAGTCTGCGCTGCAATGGTGCTCATTTCACCGCCAAAATGACGTTGCATTTCGTGGTTACTCAAGTACGCCACACTTGCCATTTCTCGAAGTGCGGGTTCGAGGTCGTCAATCTCAGCTGCTTCAAATCTTCTCGGTGGTTTCAGAAGACCCATTTCAGCCGCATACGCTACCAATTGGCCTTTCGTAGTAAGCCCGGTACGTTCCTGCAATAAACGAACGCGGCGCTCATAATCAACACCCGTGATGTGATCTTCTTCGACAATGGTCGCCTTTGCTTTGATGAGTTTAGCGAGAAACTTTTGGTCACCACGGGAAAGCGGTATTTCCGCTACGTATTGCTCTGCAAGCTGCTCGACCGGCAAAGATTCTCGACTGGAATGACTTGAGAGTCGTTGAATTTCGATCAATAAACCCAGTTCACGGTATGGCACAGGGGCACTGCAGAGCAGTCTTCCACGTGCTGGGCGTTGTACATCAAAACCAAGAATGTGCTCATCTATCACCGGTTCTATCTTCAGTACGCTTGCGTCGTTGCCAAGCTCGTGTCCTTTAAGGGCCGCTGCTTCTTCTGGGCTAAACATACGGGAAAGCACGACGACATGAGTTATTGTTCCGTCTGCTTCGCGTCGTAGGGGGACAAGCTTTGGTTCCCAGCTAGTCTGAGCTGCTACCAAATCAATGTCGGACTTGCTCGCCGGCGCATCGCCTAGTTTCTTGAGGCGATGCTCAAGTCCCAAGAGGTTACTAAACTCAGATTCTCTAATTTGTGGGTATTCGGAAGTACCATAATCAAATTTCGCTTCAGGTTTTTCAGCTGGTCGAATACGTAAAAGCCCAGTTTCAGGATCAAACGAAATCGGTGACGCGTGATGATCGCCCGGGAATCGGTCTGGCTGTGGTTCTGGTGACATAGACAACTACCTAAACTACACGAAAGCGGCACTCCTGACCATACGTTCTCAGAGCAACTTGGCGAGTCTAAAGCAGAGCTTCAACTGCTTTGGCAAGAATTTTGATTGGCAGTGGCGCAGAATCGACCACTTTTTCAATGATTGACTCGTCCTTGGCAGAAGCCACCGGTGGCGGCTGCACAGCTTCCGGCGCAGTATCCGGTACTGCTTCCAGCGTCGGCGGCGCGGTCGGTGTGATTACCGCTCGGTTCGATGTGACCGCTTGTTGCGAACTCGTACTGCCTGTACGCGCCTCAGAACGGGTCGCCTGTGCAGAATCTGTTGGGCAGACTGTCGATTCTTTGATTACGCCATTTGCGTCGGGACCAGATTCTTCCTGCACACATACGTGCACATTTTGTGCAACAACAGCTGAAGTAGGCACCATCGAAAATACGAGCATCGCCGCAAAAAGACTGATTCGAATTATGCCCCCCATAGTGTGACCATTGTGTACTTGGTAACTACTCATGGTCAAGGACGATACAGCGCTCGCACGACTAGTCGCTTCGAGTCAAAAAGCCCCGAGCAGGTATAAAGCGTCAGCATTTCTCCGTTTTGAGGTTGGAGCAGTGTCGTGTCTGTTTGATCAACAACGGCACGTTCCGTGATGACATAATTCCACATTCGACCATCCTCGGTACGGACCTGCACAGAATCACCAACCTTAAGCTGGCTTAGGTGACCAAATATCTCCTTCTTATTGTGGCCATAGATAATCACATTGCCGCCCTGCCCGGGTCGCACACCGTTTGCTAAATATGAACCAGCATTGGGCGAAACGGTGGTGCGAGTGCCGTCGACGACTTGTGGCTCGAGAGCGATGTCTATTTTGCCCGGCGCGATAATACGAACCGGCTTTGGCACCTGACTGCGTGATGAAGCAGCACTGGCTGACTGATCGGCAACTGCCGCCTGTAGACGGATTGCCTGATCATAGCGTAACCAAGCTATGGAAGCGATGAGAATAATAATCGCACCAAGCGTCAATAACGAGACGCCGATTCGCTGTCTTTGCGACATTAGGCCTTCGGTGAGCGCACGGTCAGGTAGGCACCGGCAGTCGACAGGGCGAGGCCGATCAACAACAGTGCTGCAAGCACCTTGTAGTGACTATTGCCCGTGTCGGCGAATCCGCCGACTGGATCGAGACTGCTACGCGACTCCGTGCCGCTAGCAATTGGGGTTTCACTGCCTTGCGGTGCCGGGGTAACAATCGGCTCATCGCTCCCCTGTACGCCCGGTGTCGGGGTAGGCGAAGGACAGAGTATATCGATAAACGCATTCGGCCCCTCTTCTTGGATACCGGCAAGAATGTCGTCGATTGAGATGTCTAGTCGCTCTGAAAGGAACATGAGTATGTCCTCAGTAAAGACGACCTCGCCATCGACACACGGATCAACCGGAATCGGTGTTTCGCTCCCCTCGACGACTGGTGTCGGGGTAGCGGTCGGCGTATCAGACGGCGTTGCTGTCGGGCTTGGTGTAGGTGTGGCCGTCGGAGTTGGCTCAGGAGTCGGTGTAACACTCGGTGTTTCAGTCGGAGTCGGCTCGGGAGTAGGCGTAGCGGTTGGCGTTTCACTTGGCAGTGGTGAAGGTGAACCCTCAGGTGTTACCGTTGGCTCCGGGGTCGGCGTAGCGCTTGGAGAAGGGACTGGGGTTGAAGTCGGGGTAGCTGTCGGAGTCGGGGTAACTGTCGGCGTTGGTGTGGCCGATGGACTCGGAGTTACGCAGTCATCGTGGTCATGGTTGTAGAAATGAATGCCTCCGGGGAAGCCGATGCCGCCTAGAAATGTAAAGAAATAGTTGTAGTTAAAGGCAGTGTCGTGGATGTAGAAATCATCGTCATCGCACGGCTCTGGGGTCGGCGTCTGGGACGGCTTCGGTGAAGTCGTCGGGCTTGCACTGACTATCGGCGACGGAGATCCGTAGGGGCTTACTGTTGGAACCGGTGTTGGGCTTACCTTCGGCGAAGACGAAGGCGTGGCGGTCGGAGTGGGGGTTGGTGTGGTGCCACCAGGGCAGGTGGCCGTTGGGTTGTCGATCAGAATATCGTCTTCATGGCCGCTCTTAGGCGTGCCGTTATTCCAGAAGTGTCCACTAATTGCGTGTGAATTTACATGGAGAGTGTTGTAAGGGTTGGTGAGAGAAGAAGTAGCATGGCAAATCGTGATGGTCCGACTTGGGTTAATCGAAAAGCCCGACGGAGAAGGCGTTGCCGTAGCAGTTGGGGTTGGGCTTTGATTCTTGGCAGATGCCACCCCGCTTGGCGCAAAAAGGTTTATGGCAAGAGCAAACACCACCACGCCAAGCAGTGCTGACCAAACAGTTCGCTTCAGGTTCTTTGGTAACTCATTCGCCATAAATCTTCCTCTCACATTAAACACAATAATTGCCTTAGCTATGTCAGCTTACACAAAAAAGCGGTATGGAACCAACAATAGTTTGTGAAAAGGTTGCCTACTCTGAGCGGAACGTCTTTGCGGCAAAGACATAGGCCAGCGCAGCCCAGGCGACGAGCCCTAGGAGGTATGGCCAAACCTGGATGATCGATGCTCCCTCAATCGACACTTTGCGAAGTGCCGTCGCGAGATATGCCAGTGGCAAATTATCGCCAATGACCTGTAGTGCTTTCGGGAAAGACTCTGTCGGGAAAAAGGCGCCGGTCAAAATAAACTGTGGCAAGTTGAAGATATTAAGAAGCACCGGCGCAGATTGTTCGTCTTTCGCAACGTTGGCAATTAACACACCGAATCCAAAGAATGCTGCCAGACCAAAGAATGCGACGATGATCATGTCAACAAGCGTCACTACGCCGTTGGCCAGCGAGAAGTCGAAGACGTAGACACCAATCCCTAAAAGAACGACTACTTGCAGCATGGCAATAACAGAACGGGCAATTCCCTGCGAGGCGATGAACGTAAGCGGACGCACGGTGGTCGCAAAGATGCGCTTAAGCACCAATGTCTCACGCATTGTGATAAACGGGAAGGCAATGCCAAATGTGGCGAGCGCCAGCAAAGAAAATGCTATTAGCCCCGGCAGCGCGTAATCGATTGTTTTGAATGTTCGTCCAGACAACTCGGTGTTTTGCACATTGAATACCGGCTGCAGGCTGGGGTTTTGTTGCTGGTAGGTCACGATGCTGAGCTGTGACGTGGTGCCGCGTAGGATGTTCTCCGCGGTCGCTTTTCCAGTCGGGTTTCCATTGGATGTCTTGAGGCCAATCGTGGCCCCAGTGTCTGTTGGATTAATTAAGATGGCATCGATCTTGCTTTGCGAGAGCTTCTTCTCAAGCTCCGCTGGATCTCCAGTAACAAATTCAATCGGCACTTGGCCAGAATCAGCTCCCTGTTTCAACGCCTGGTATACCGGGTTTTGCTGATTGAGCGAACCATCGATACCAAGTTTCGTTTTACTTGTTCCGCCTCCCCCGACTGAGCCAAACACCAGCACAAGCACGATCGGCAGAATGAAGTTAAAGAAAAGGCTTGTCTTGTTCCGCAGAATTGCGAGCAGTGAATAACGCGCGATCCCCAACATCACACGCCACTGGTTCGGAGTTCTAAATCGTTTCTCAGCCACCGCGCAAGCTCCTGCCCGTTAAATCAAGGAATACGTCCTCCAGTGTTGCCGGTCGCACTTCGGTGTGACGTTTAAAGCCGCGTTTTAGTAGATCATCAATGAGCTGCTGCGGTGACCCCTCGGTAATAATCTTGCCGTGATCCATAATTGCTAACCGATCACACAGTTGCTCGGCTTCATCCATGTAGTGTGTCGTTAAAATGATTGTTACTCCGCGCTTTTGGATATCGCGAATAACGTCCCAGAGGTTTTGGCGTGCCTGTGGATCGAGTCCGGTAGTAGGTTCATCAAGAAAGATCACCTTTGGATCATTGACGAGTGTCGTCGCGAGGGAAAATCGCTGTTTCTGACCCCCAGAGAGTTCTTGAAATTGTGCCCTGGTCTTTTCGCCGAGTTCGAACCGGAGTAGCAATTCTTGCGGGTCAATTTCTGTGCCGTACATAACGCCGAAGACCTTCAAGATTTCCGTCAGAGTTAAGTCCGTAAAGAAACCCGCCGACTGCAACTGAACACCAATTCGCTGCTTTACCTCAGTTGCGTGCTTGGTTACGTCAAGACCATCAAGCGTAATCGAACCCGACGTTGGCTCTTTAAGCGTCTCGATGATTTCTAGCGTGGTGGTTTTGCCGGCACCGTTTGGCCCAAGTATGCCGAATACCTCTCCTTCTTTGACCTCAAAGGAGATGCCGTCGACCGCTACGGTGTCGCCGTAGCGCTTTGAAAGATCCTTGACCTGAATAATTGGTTTCGGCACAAGCCCTATCTTAACTCGTCATTGCAGGCGGAGCTACATCCGGTACCGTGGCCGCTGATGCTTTCAGCCGATCTTCCAGCTTTATCGGGATCTTGAATCCAAATGTTGAACCGTGACCCTGAACCGAGGAAAAGATCAGTTCACCACCTTCATCTTCAATAACCTGTTTTGCCAAGTAGAGCCCCAGACCGGTTCCATCGGGACGCAAGGTTTGGGCATTGTCTGCCCGGAAGAACTTAGTAAAGAGCTTCTTTTGCGCATCAGGCGGAACACCAATACCGGTATCTGTAACCGTAAAACGGATTGATCCTTTTTCAGCGGTCAGCCGCACGGTCACACCGCCTTGCTCGGTGTAGTAGATCGCATTGTCCATGAAGTTCATCATCACCTGCCTGGTCTTGTCTTCATCAATAACAATTTTCGCGAGCGGTTTCTTTGGCATTTCAAAGTTGAGATAGAGTCCTTTCGCAGCCGCGTGCGAAGCCAGCTGACGAATCTCATCTTTGATTGTTGCGA
The DNA here is from genome assembly GCA_964432765.1 of uncultured Candidatus Saccharibacteria bacterium. GTDB lineage: Bacteria > Patescibacteriota > SICC01 > SICC01 > CAYSOT01 > CAYSOT01. The sequence continues at coordinate 31,226 of CAYSOT010000007.1, read as the reverse complement.
CAAGGTCTGTCGGCTTTGGTTCAATCGTGAACCGGCCAGCTGCAAGACGCGAGACGTTTAGAAGGTCGGCAATAAGGCGGACCATCCGCTCTGACGATGAAAAGGCCGTGTCGATAAAGTCTTTCTGCTCTTCGGTCACGGGGCCAGCATCACCTTCTCTGAGCATTGAAAGATAGCCTTTGACTGCCGTCAGCGGCGTGCGCAGCTGGTGAGAAGCTACCGAAATAAAGTCGTCTTTGGCTTTATCCAGCGCCTTGAGGTTCTTGTTGGCAACACGGAGCCTGGTCGTTGCTTCGGATATCTTCTGTTTCAACGTTTCGTTAAATCGTGCAATTTCTTCGAATGAACGTGCGTTTGTGACGGCAATTGCGATTTCGCGGCCCATGATGCGGATCAGGTCGATATCGCGCTTAGAGTAGAGATCGCCAGATAGCTTGTCACCAAGAAGCAAAAACCCCACTAATTCATTCCTTGTATGAAGGGGTGCACTAACACGAATGCCCATTGCCTCAAGGCTTGAGCGCTTGCGACCAAACGGAATATCGTCAGTAACCAGAATGTGTTTGTTTAATTGCGCGATTTCACTAGTCGAGGCAATGATGTGTCCACCGTTACTAATATCTGCATCACGGTAAACTCGTTTTCCCTGCAAAATGATTATCTTGATCGCAGAGAGCTTCATTTCGCGTCCAAGAAGCGCAACCGTTTCTTGAAGCAGTGGATCAAGACGTACGTTTGCGGCAAGTGTGCGAGTCAAATTGCTCTGAAGCTCATTCGCGTCGAACCGATATTTATAAAAAATCCTGTCGGTAACTTTCTCGAAAAACCGACGGAGCGGCTGGAAAGCAAACGCTAGCAGGAGCGCCAATGACGCATTAAATACCTGCTGACTCGTCGTAATTGATTCGTTTTCAAAGAAATATGAACCGATACCGAATGCCAGTGCCACATAGATTGCGGAGAGCGACAAGAGAAGCAGGAAGTACGCAAGCGATCGTGCGACAAAGAGCTTTATATCCAAGAATCGCTGACGGATGATGGCGTAGCTTAAAGACCCGACGAAGAACACTGTCACAAAAGGTCCAACCTTAGACGTTGCCCAATCACCGTTAAAGAGTGGAAAAATCAGATTAGTAAAAATTCCTAGCAGTGTGCTTACCCCGACCCCAAACGCGATAACCCGGAGCTGGTTTCGCTCCGTAACGGTAGCTACTTTGAAACTGTGCGCGAAGCGCAGCACTGCCCAGGCGGCAAGCCCGCCAAATAGCACGATATAACCGTAGTAAAGAACCCCGGGCTCTATCACTGCTCCCTGGCTGCCGTGAGTGGAGTTGATCGTAACCAGCGGACTCACCGCGTATAAAGACGACAAGAAGAAGCCAGCCCAAAATAGTTTATCGAAGTGCTTTGACCGCTTTACCGTACGCGGAAAACGATAGCTGAAGGCAACGAGGGCGAACCCAATCCAAATTGCCCCAGCAAAGGCGAACCGGGTAAAGAGGTCCGTGGCAAAATCACCAGTCGAGTGGTCGGCGAAATAGTTTGTAATAGACCAGACCACCACGCTGACGGTAACCAAAAGAAACGTCTGGTTGACCAAGGATCGAACATTGCGGAAAAAGACAATCAGCCCCAAGAGGCTGTTCGTTACTGCAGCAAGTACGACGGCGGCAAGATCAAGATCCATGTTTGTTTTTCCCCACCGTTATCGTACGCCTAATCTGAAAAGTTTCCGAGGATAACTCGTGTGTAGACGCCGTTTTCTTCATCAAACTCTTTCATTTCTTGCATGGTCTTGGCACAGTCCATCATCACGGGCGTCGTTTTTGAGCCGAGATAGAATATGGTCGGGCCGATATCCCAGAAACGAAAATGGTAATACGGGTTATAGACCTGACGAAGTAGTCCTTCGTCGATACTGGCAATCCAGTGTGTTTGGGGGCCTTCAGATACCGGTACCTGATTCTCGTCGCGAAGGACATTTGGATTCAGCGACTCCACAACCGCCGCATGATAAAGCCGTTCGGCGTATCGTATCCCCTGCTGGTGGAACTTGGGCTCCACAGCGACTGTTCCAATCTCAAGAATCTTACTTGGATCAACCCCATCAAGCGCGCCTTCGTCTAAGGGGAAGTCCTTGGCTGTTTTAAAGCCAGCCTCAGAGTGCTCGATAGCTCGCAGCACACCGGCGATTTCGCCGTCGACTCGGACAATAAAGAAACGACTACTCGCTTGATATGCTTCGTACGACTCGCGGTGATGTTCCGGCGATTCGACGTAGCCAACCGCATGAAAAAGACGAGTCTCTACCTCAAATGCCTCGTCAAATTCGGGCGTGCCAAAGTGAGCAGATTCTACCGTCACTACATCGGTGGGTTGTTCTGGAAATTCTACTGTTGGTGCTTCTACGGTAGAAGCTACGGGTTCGGGTTGTGCGGCCATACTGCGAATCTCCTTAGTTAGGTATGAAATACGTTTGAGGCGGGGTAAAGCCATTAAAGGACGAGGCATAACTGATCGTATAGGCGCCAGTATTGAGGAGGTAGATGTTGTCTCCCGGCCTAATGCTCTCGGGCAGCATTACGCCGTAAGAAATAGTATCCTGCTGATCACATGTTGGCCCCGTTAGGTTAAAGGGCCTGAGTTGCTCTTTCTCACCACTAACTGATGTAAGTATTGGGTATTTAAGTTGATTATTCGTCTCAAGCGCTTCCATCAATCCATGGAATGCCCCGATATCAATAAACAGCCATTCGTTCCCACCCCGATTGGCCCGACCGATTACCGTAGCCTTAACCGAACCGGCATCGGCAACGAGGGCACGGCCAGGCTCAGCACAATAATCGACATCATAGGGAATATATTCGTTGATCGATTCCTGAATGACACGGGAGATTGCAGGAAGTGTCGGGATTGGCTCGCTGTAATGCGCCGGAAAACCGCCGCCTATATTCACGAGTTGAATCTTTATGCCCCCACGTTCAAGGTCGCGCATTACTCGACCGACCTCTTCAAGGGCGCTCCCCCAGGCTCTTGGATGAGTAGATTGTGAACCGACGTGAAAGGCTAATCCGTACGGCTGTAGGCCAAGATCACGTGCCTGTTTCATAAGATTAACCGCCTCTGAGGCGGAAACGCCGAACTTGCTAGACAGTGGAAACGTCGCATCCTTGTCGTGGACAGCGAGGCGCACATAAACTCTCGCACCAGGTGCGTATGTCGAAAGCTTGGCAATCTCATCTTTGGAATCGACAGCAAAGCGGTCGAGCCCGGCGGAATATGCACTGCGGATATCTTCCACAGACTTCACAGGATTCGAGAACATGACCTCCTCGGGCCTGATATCGAGCGAAATAAGTTCTCGAAGCTCGTTGTACGAAGCAACTTCGAACGAAGCGCCTTGTTCATGAAGGGTTACTAATATCCCAGGCTTTGGATTGCACTTGACCGCATAGTGGATATCGAATTGCGGCAATAGCTTCTGAAGGTGCTGATAGTTATGTGCAACTCGACGAAGATCAAACACAAAAAAGGGAGTCCGATAGTCGAGCGACCCCAAATATGAAGCAATCTTTTCTTCTGTTTTTGTTTGAGTCATTTTCCCTTAGTTGAGAGATTATAGTATACCAGAATTACGACTTTTTTCAAGGCTTGAAGCCGCGGTGCTAGGATTGAGGCATGCCAACTCAACAGAAGGGGTCAAAGCAGTGGACCATTCTCGGTTTTGCAGTAATGGGATTGACCCTTGCCACCACTGTACTGGCTTTCTATCTACCTATTATTCTGAACAATCTTACTGCCTCTAGAGTGGCCATCGGATTCGCTGGAGGAATTGAGGGGTTTGCAGCCCTCGCTATCCCACTGCTCGTTGGCCCTGCATCAGATCGTACGTGGACACGTTTTGGTAGACGCTTGCCATATATGCTGGCAGCGACCCCGCTTATATTTATTGGCCTACTTGCAATAGCGGTCCTTAATTCATACTGGTTGATTATTGCTGCCGTTGGGATATTTTTCATCGGTTATTACGTCTATTACACTGCTTACCAAGCTCTCTATCCCGACACACTACCCAAAGATCAGTATGGTCGCGCGTGGGCATACCAGAGTCTTTTCCAGGGATTAGCAGTCGGTTTAGCGCTGCTTGGAGGAGGGGCGCTTTTAAATGTGTCGCTGGGTGCACCGTTTCTTATTTCCGCCTTCTTCTTCGTCGTAATCGCCGTTGCCAGCTACTTCTTCATCACGGAAGATCGCCTTCATTCAAAACCAATCGAGGCGTCGCTGAAGAAGGCCTTGCCGAACTTTATTTCTCGGTTGAAAGAAGACCGCAACTTACGCCTATTCCTCCCGGCACATTTTTTTTGGGAATTTACGCTTGCCGCAGTGCGAGCTTTCGTTATTCTCTATCTTCTCCGCGGGTTGGGTGTAACACTTGGTCAACTCTTGCCAATCCTTGCCGTGATTATTTTCTGTTACCTCATCGCCGCATTCATTTCGGGAGAAATTATCGATAAGCACGACCCGAGACGTTACACCTCACTGATGATCTTGCTGTACGCTGTCTGTCTCTTTATCCTCGGTGTCTCAACCGACCTCAACGTACTTCAAGGTATCTTGCCGTTCGGAATGTTCGCCGGTGCAGCTCTGCTGATGCTCGCTTATCCCATTCTGCTGCGCATCACTCCGGAGAATCGTCGCGGTGAATATACCGGCTATTATCAGTTCAACCGCGGCCTAGCACTAATCTTCGGAAGCGTCATCACCGGAGCAGCGATTGACGTATTTGGTGACTATTTCCCAAACACCAGCGGTTACGCCGTGCTCTGGTTAACCTGCGGTCTTGCGGCAGTGCTTTCGCTTCCCTTCTACCTTCTGCTCACCAAACGTAATGCAGCCTAGTTTTACAGTCGCCGGACTCGAGATTCATTGGTATTCGGTGTTTATCATTAGCGCAATCGTCGCTGGTTACTTTGTTGCCCGTCCGTCTGCAAAACGGCTCGGAATATCACCAGCACTACTGGAAGAATCAATTCTTTTTGGGGTACTGGGTGGCGTCATTGGTGCGCGACTCTATCACGTCATCGATAAGTGGCCCACCTACCGCGAAGACATACTGCAGATTTTTGCGATCTGGAACGGGGGCTTAGCAATTTATGGTGCGCTTCTTGGTGGTGCGCTTGGCCTTGCGTTATTCGCACGGATGAAAGGCATTCGCCTACTTACAGTTCTCGATATTTGGGCACCTTCGGTTCTACTAGGGCAGGCAATTGGACGACTCGGAAACTGGACCAATCAAGAAGCGTTTGGGCCGCCTACTTCTGGCCCATTCAAAATAGCTATCAGGCCAGAGAACCGCCCAGTAGAGTACGTAGATTCAACCTATTTCCATCCAACCTTTTTTTACGAGCTTGGCTTGAGTCTGATCGGGTTCATTATTTTGCTGGCATTTCGTAAACGACTCGAGTCTGATCCAGGTCGTGTGCTGGGTCTTTATTTCATCATCTACGGAACCGTGCGGTTCATCACCGAATTCTATCGTTTTGATACAGCAAGAATTATCGGGGTGCGTCTAGCGCACATCATCAGCGCTGTCTTGATCTTGCTAGGTATTTACTTGCTCGGCGTTACTCGGCGAGCAGCGTCACAAGCAGCGAAATCAAAATGACCCCGGCAAGAAATGGGGCATGGTAAAGATATTTACCTTTGGCTCGTCCGTGAAGCAATTCTGGCAAGAGGGCCACGGCCGCAATATAGAGAAGCATACCGGCAGTTGCAGCAATAAAGAGCCTAATATGATCGACTATTGCCGCCTCAAAGAGGAAGGCGATAATCACGCCGCCGAGTGCCGCAGCTGCAGACGTGAGGTTGATCAGCAGCGCCTTTCGCTTGCTCATGCCCCGACGCACAAGAATGCTGAAGTCACCTATTTGGTGCGGAACCTCATGAGCCAGTACGGCTAGAGCCGTCACTACTCCGAGAGTCGTATCAGCAATGAATGCGGTAGCAATCGCAAAACCGTCTATCGCGCTATGCAGGCCATCTCCAAAGAAGATGAAATACCGTGATGCATGTTGGTGCCCATGAGTTTCGTGTCCCTCTTCGTGGTGACTGTGCGTGTGATCTCGTCGCGTAAACCGCTCGATGAAGAATAATCCGACCATCGCAATCAATGCACACGCAAGAATTCCTGTTGTATCTGCCATGTCGTTAACGGCCTCCGGAAGCAGATCAAGAAAAACTGTCGCAAGTAATACGCCAGCAGCAAAACTAACAAGGCGTATCTCTGTATGAGCATTCCAAAACCGTTTCGCGACGACAACAATCGCGACTAGCTCCACGACGCTAATCCCCACGGTCCAAAGAACTGCCGACCAAAACGGACTCATAAAGTGCACCTCCTACAAATACCAAACAATTCGAAGCTGTGGCCAACGACACTACTAAAGTGTTTACTGCGCTGCAGCGCCTTCTTGGCAAGCGATGTCGCCTGACAACCGGTAAACGCCTCGATTCGGTTGCACCGCACACATATGAGATGGTGATGATCCTCTGGATCTGCTAGCTCGTAGTAGCGGACGTTCTTACGCAGGTCGACCGTCCTTGCTGCGCCCTCGTCGACAAGCGCTTCAAGGGTTCTGTAAACGGTCGTGTGGGTAAGCCCGGTCTCCTCAATCAAGCTCCGTGGACTAACGGGGCCCTTTGCCCTATAGAGCGACTCGGTTAGCTCAACACGCGGTTTTGTGGCTCGTAAGCCTCGCTTCTTTAAATACTGCGTTGCAGAAAATGACATGATACGACAATATCCTAGTTGCACATAATGTGCAACTAGAGCGTCTCAAGGAGTACCCTGGCCGGGGCACCGTCGCCGTTTTCAATACGCAATGGCAGCGCGACAAGGTTATATTCTCCCGCTGGCACCTCGCCAAGAAACAACCCCTCGATTATCGGAATGCCTCGTGACAGAAGCTCTGTGTGAGCACGCCCATCGCTGCCGCGTCGCTGAATTGAAAGGTAATCGATACCAACCAGTTTTATCCCCCGCTGGGCCAGCCACGCCGCACCGTCGCCGCTGAGCGCGACGTAGTCTTCGGTGTAAGGTTTGGTCAGTAATTGCCGTGTCGTGTTCGAGGTTTTAAGTAGTACCCGCTCCGCTGATTTGGGCGCCACACTCTCGAGGTCTGCGGCTGTAATCTCCTTCTCTGCCACATCGGTTAAGTCACAGACGACCGCTGGGCCAATACAACTCTTTAGATCTAAAAGGTCGATTCCTTCGCCATCGGAGAAAACATGCTTTGGAGCATCGAAATGGGTCCCTAGATGCGTCCCGCTCTTCCACGCCAGCAGGTTTGAGCCATTTTCAGCAAGCGTTTTTGCGGTGTAGATTTCCACATCCGGATCGGACGGCCAAGAGAGCATCCCGCTGTGGATCGGTAGTGAAATGTCGTAATAGGCCATAGCTTGTTCTGAAACTGACTACTTCGTGGCAGTCTTATTTCTTCTCCACGGCATGGCCACCGAATTTATTTCGTAAAATCGCCAGCGTTCTGTTTGCATAGTCATCAAACTGTTTCGAATTGTGACGCTGGAAGACTGCGGCGGTATTCACAAGGAACGGTATCTTTTTCTCGAGTGCTGCTTCGGCAGCCCACTGTCCTTCACCATTCTCGTCAACCGTACCGCCAATTTTCTCAAGATGCGGATCTTCGTCGAGCGCCTCTGCCAGCAGCTCGGATAGTAACGACTGTACGATGCTGCCGCTGTCCCAAACGTGGGCAACTTGAGCTAAATCCATCCCGGCATATTGCCCATTCTCTAAAAGGTTCATCCCTTCGGCAAAGGCTTGCATCATTCCGTACTCAATCGCGTTGTGGACCATTTTTACGAAATGACCGGCTCCCGCAGCCCCAAAATAGCCGCCACCGTTCTTAGGAGTCATAGACTCCACGAGTGGCTGGATGTGCTCCCAAGCGGAAGCGTCACCACCAGCCATCATGGCGTATCCCTTCTTTGGCCCAAGTATCCCGCCAGAAGTACCGATATCCAAGAAACGAACACTCTTCTCTTTGCACCATGCATCGTGCTGCTGCGACTTCGTCCAGCGCGAATTACCGCCGTCGATCAGGATATCCTCTGCCGAAAGCGAACCAAGAAGACGTTCAATCATTTCATCAGTGACGGTCTTTGCCGCAGGATCTTCCTTATTGACCGACGGAAGCATTACCCAGACGACACGGGGTGTAGATAGTTTTTCAACGAGATCTTCTGGTGTTTCGGCGGCCACCGCACCCGCAACCACAGCCTCAGCAACCGGCTCGGACGATCTGTTCCATACGACAACCTCGTGGCCTCCGGCAAGTAACCGTTTTGTCATTCCTTGGCCCATACGACCAAGACCGAGTATTCCTATTTGCATTACGCCTCCTTATGTTTAGTTGCGACCTCAACTGCCTGACCGGCACCAGGCACGGGGCATACGTCGAGGACGTTTCCCCACCATCGCCGGCCATCTGACTCAATCAGTTCATCTGCTGCTGCCGGTCCCCAGCTACCCGTTTGATAATTCGGAAATTCCGGCGGTCGATTATTTCGCCAATGATCAAGTATGGGTTGCACAAAACTCCAGGAAGCCTCAATTTCGTCACTGCGAGGATACAGCGACTGATCGCGCAGAAAACAGTCTAGTAAGAGTCGATCATAAGCTTCAGGCAACTGCCCTGCAAAAGCGTCCCGGTAGCAAAAACTCATGTCGACTTCCTCAAGCCGGAGGGCATATCCGGGTTTCTTGATTGCTAGTCGCAGTGCAATTCCTTCATTTGGTTGAATTCGGAAAGTTAAAAGATTCGCGTGCGTGCCTTGGCTGGCATAGTATTCAACCGACGAAGGTTTGAATTGAATTGTCACCTCGGTTACATCGCGCTCTAAGCGCTTACCCGTCCTAAGATAAAACGGGACCCCAACCCAACGATCAGTCATTACCTCTACCGGTAGCGCCACAAAGGTTTCTGTTTTTGAACCGTCCGCGACGAATTCTTCGTCGAGATATGCCGTCGCTTCGTTTCCATAGAAATCCCGACCTGCACCGTATTGCCCTCTGACAACTCGACGCGCCAGCTCAAACGGTTGCAGTGGCCTAAGCTTCGCGAGCACCGCAGCCCGGGCGGTCCGTAACTGCTCCGGCGAATTCTCAGTCGGCGGCTCCATTGCTATGTGGGCAAGTAACTGCAGAAGATGATTTTGCAGGACATCACGCAGCGCCCCAGCCTCCTCGTAGTATCTACCACGACTGCCGATCCCAGCGCTTTCCGCAAGCGTTATCTGCACATGGTCAATGTGATGGCGATTCCAGATTGGCTCAAAAAGTCCGTTTTCAAATCTAAAAGCGAGCAGATTTTGTACCGTATCTTTTCCAAGATAGTGGTCCATCCTATATATCTGCTCTTCGCTGAAATACTTACTAATCATTGCATCGAGTTTCTTGGCCGAAGCTAAATCATGACCGAACGGTTTTTCAATCACAATTGACGAGTGGGATGACCCCACCCCACAAAGCCCTGATTCACCGAGCGCTTCCGCCACAGTTCCGAAAAGACTTGGAGCGGTGGCGAGATAGAAAACCACCTGACCGGCCTGTTGCTTACTAAGCGCCTCGCTCACGTGGGCTGTCCAACTAGAAGTTCGTAGATCTGCCGAAACATGACATACGCTGCGTAGCAAAGTGCCGACGCTTTTCTCGTCGCAAAGATGTTCGGCGTGTTCCTTTAAGCCTTCCATGATCTTCGCGCGATAGAGCTCATCTGAAAGCGTCTGTCTCGATACGCCAACAATTGATAACTTGCTACCCAAAGCGCCACTGCGTACGTGCTTTAGAAGCGCCGGATAGAGCTTGCGCAGTGCAAGAGCTCCCGTAGCACCAAAAATTACTACTGTCGTGGCCGCATCGACGTGTGGGATATCTGAATGGTTAGACCGCATTGTATCTTCCAGTTTACTCCTAGAGCCCTTGCCCGCGCCAAAGCAAAGAATCAGGCTCTTGCACAGAGAGTAGAGACTGGTATGCTTCCCCTACTTATGAATGTTCTCGTCGTTGAAGATGACTTTCTCCTACTCGAGATGTACGCCACTCTGCTTGCAGGCGAGGGGTACAGTATTATCCGCGCATCGGACGGAGGCGCGGGGCTCAAGGCGATTAATGAAGAGACAATTGACCTTGTGCTCTTAGATTTGAACATGCCAAGCGTGACCGGATTTGATGTACTAGAACATCTTCAGGAACAACCCAATACTCCACCAATCGTTGTTATTTCGAATACCGACGAGGAGGAGGCAATCAAACGATGCAAAGAACTCGGCGCCACCGAGTACGTTGTGAAAGCCCGCACAAGCCTCGAAGAGATCAAACAGCTAGTCGCACGTTTCACCTCCACCGCATAGTTAGTCGGCGTCCGGTATACTGCCTGCGTGAGCGGAAAACAAACCAAACCAATCGCGCTGATAACCGGGGCAACGTCTGGTTTTGGTTTGGAGTTTTGTAAAATCTTTGCTCGGGATGGCTACGATCTTGTTCTTACCGCACGCCATGAAGAGGATCTGAAGAAAACTGCTTCTGACTTGAAACAGATCTACCCTGACCTAACCACTCATCACGTTGCCCTCGACCTCGCAACGGATGCCGGACCGACGAAGCTCTTTGACTATACGCAAGCGCATTCTCTTCAGGTTGAAGTATTGGTTAATAACGCAGGCATTGGCGTGCACGGTGCATTCGCAGAAAACACCGCTGCAAGAGAGGATGAATTGGTCCACTTAAACGTCAACGCCCTCACCATGCTCTGCCACCTGTATCTACCAGGAATGATCCAGAGACGTCATGGCAAAATTCTCAATATTGCCTCCTTGGCTGGCTTCCAAGCTGGACCCCTCTACGCAACCTACTTTGCCAGTAAGGCGTATGTCGTCACGTTCTCAGAGGCTCTAACGCTTGAGAATAAAGATAAGGGGATCACTGTAACAGCTCTCTGCCCGCCACCATCGCGCACAAATTTCTTTAAGCGTGCTGGTATGGCCGAAACTTCGCGTGTTCTCAGGATGAGCATGCACAACCCAGCACCAATTGCCAAAGCAGGTTACCTAGGATTGAAGAAAGGTAAAGCAGTAGTTCTACCAAGCGCGCGGTCGCGCTTTATCGCACTCGGATACCATATCTTCCCGCGAGCTATCGTGGCGCGGATTGCCAAGCGCTCAATCGAGTCCGCATCACGCGGCTAGCTATTTCAGTGCTTTCGATTTGAAAAGTAGAGCAGCGACCAAAGCGTCGCGATAATGACGAATCCACCCAGCCATGTTGCTGCGGTATAACTTACGTTATCGAAAAAGAGATCCGCATCTAAAATGTCGGCCAAATTGAGATATTCCCATTCACCACTAAACATGACATGGACGACGAGCAAAACGATATGAATTACCGCTAAGACAAGAATCGTTTCAAGTGTAGTTGCGACAAACTTATTCGGATGGTTTACGCGCGGCATTGGCATGTAAATAGTTTACCACCGGCAATGCCTGACTGCGTGGTACGATGAGCCCGTGAAAATACTAATAGCAACAGAGTCCTATTGGCCTAATCGTGACGGCGGCGCCGTTTTTGAGCGCTCCCTGGCACATGGTCTGGCCGAACAGGGGCATACTGTTCGAATTATCGCGCCGTCCTCAACCGGTAAGCCGGGTGAAGAAACTGACGGGCAAACGACAATTAGACGAGTACGTTCTTTCAAACTCCCGAAACGAATCGGCACATTCGGTTCACGAGCAAGCATTCGACCAGGCAGTATCGTTGCCAGTGAGCTTGAATCTTTTCAGCCAGATTTAGTCCATATACACAACGGATTCTTTATTGGACGAGCCACGATGAAGCACGCTAGACGACTGAAGATCGCAGCTCTTGCCACAAATCACAACATGCCACAAAACACACTCGACCAGCTGGGCTTACTCGGTAAATTCATCCCAAACGGCATCGAGCGTCTCTGGAGCCGGGAAATTGCATTTCTCAACAGCGCCAGTTTTGTCACTTCACCAACGCAAACTGGTTTAAATATGCTCTTGGCGCGCGGACTATCTGCGCCACACCGCGCCATCTCTAACGGCGTCGATACGAATCGCTTCAAGCCGCGCCTAGACACAAAAGAGCTTCGCCACAGCCTCCGACTCCCCAAAAAACCAATTGTTCTCTACATGGGCAGAGTAGACAAAGAAAAGCGAATGGACGTTTGGCTCGACTCAATTCCGCTAGTGCGCAAAGAGATAGACGCGCACTTTGTTATTGGTGGACGCGGGGCAGACGTACAAAACCTAAAGAGACGCGCTGTTTCACTTGGAGTAGCCCCTCACATAACCTTTGCCGGTGGAATAGAAGATGATGATTTGGCAGCTTTCTACAATTTGGCCACAGTATTTGCCATCAGCTCCCCCGCTGAATTGCAGAGTATCGTTACGCTTGAAGCTATGAGCTGTGGCGTTCCGATAGTAGCGTGTGACGCTGGAGCCCTCCCGGAACTTTGTATTAGCGGAAGAAATGGCTATCTCTTTTTGAACGGAGACCCTCAAACAATGGCGAAGAGCCTTATCAGGATTCTTCACAATCCCGGCATGGGAGAAAAGATGGGAGCTGAATCGCGAAAAATTATTATGCAAAAACATAGCGTCAAGGAAATGCCAAAGAACTACCTTGAAGTCTATGCAATGGCGCGCGGCGAGATCGCTCTACCCCCAGAGGTACTTGAATGAAAATAGGGATCTTTAGCGAGACCTATACCCCCGAAACAAACGGGATCGTTACTTCAATCGTTAACTTCAAACGTGAACTCGAGGCAGCTGGACACACTGTCTATGTTTTCGCTCCGGGCTATAAGCTCATTTCAATCCCTAGGCGCAGAAAGCAGATAGAAAAGAACGTCTTTCGTTTCAACTCGTTTCAATACCCGCTCTATAAAGACTGGCGAATTGCGATTCCCGTCAACATCAGTGCCCAGCGAAAATTAAAACGACTCGGACTCGACGTTGTTCATTCCCAGCACCCATTCTCGATGGGACTTTTCGCTATGGGAGTTGCGAGGCAACTAAAGATTCCCCATGTGCATACCTATCACACACTTTATCCCGAATACGCGAAGCTCTATTTCCCCGGATTCAAACGATGGAATGAAAAGGGTGCCGAAAAATGGTCACAGCTTTTCTGCAACCGAGCCGATCATGTTGTTGCGCCCTCCGAGGGAATTAAAGAAAAGCTGATCTCCTATGGCATAACCACACCAATTACTGTCATACCGACCGGAATCGAAGCTCGTTTCTTTAAGGCACAACCCTCGGCCACTGTTAGAAAGCGCTATGGAATTCCAGAAGATGCGCCGCTGGTGATAACGGTTGCCAGGCTTGGTAAAGAAAAAGGCATCGACTTCGTACTGCGCAGCTTCAAAGAAGCCCTGAAGCATCAGCCCGATGCACACTACGCAATCGTTGGTGACGGACCTGCCAAGTACGACCTTGAAACCTTAGCGCGCGAGCTCGGCATCTATGACCGAGTAACTTTTACTGGAATGGTCACAGATCGTGATGACATTAGAGACCTCTATGCGAGCGCTTCGGTCTTCGCTTATGCAGCACTTACCGACACACAATGCCTCACACTACTCGAGGCTGCAGCCACCAAACTTCCTTTGGTCGCTCGTTACGATAAACCGCTTGAAACAGCCCTGACAGACAACGAAAACGGCTTCTTCATCCAAAGTGCTGATGAAAAGCGTTTCGCCAGGCGTCTCGACCAAGTACTCAGCGATTCCGCCCTACACAAGCGATTCAGCAACGCTTCGTATGAAATAGCCAAACGTCAGAGCGCGAAAGAACGGGCTCTGGAGCTTGTCGATGTGTACGGACAAGCAATCGCAGCGAAGCAGTCGGCTCGCAGCTCTTCGTGACATCCGGTACACTATCACTCGTAGCCAGGGTCCGTAGCTCAGTTGGCTAGAGCGCTTGATTGACGTTCAAGAGGTCAGAGGTTCGAATCCTCTCGGACCCACACCATCATGAAAAACAGCACATCGTCTCCGATCACATGGCACTACTACCTAGCGTGGTTAGTAGCTGTTTCTGCACTACTTGGTAGTCTTTATTTTTCAGAGATTAAGGACCTTCCGCCATGCGTGCTGTGTTGGTACCAGCGGATTTGCATGTATCCTCTCGCCCTCATTCTGCCGATTGGAATCATCCGCCGCGAACGCGTAGTCGCACTTTATGCACTACCGCTTGCCTTAATAGGCACTGCATTTGCGACGTATCACTACCTTCTTCAACTTAAGATAATTCCTGAGTCGGTCGCGCCGTGTGTGCAGGGGCTCTCCTGCAGCGAGATACAAACCGAATACTTTGGCTTCATAACAATCCCCTTCCTTTCCCTTGCCGCGTTCATCATAATAAGCGTCGTATTGGCACTTACTCTCAAACATGAACCGCGAAAGTAAAATACTTATTGTCATTGGTGGTCTGCTAATCGTTGTGGTTGTAGCGATCATGCTCTTCTCTGGTGGATCAGACTCCAAAGGCACCACCGCTTCTGGCGACCTGCTCGTTCGGAGTGATTCCCAGCGATTGGGTACCGGAAAGCTGGTTGAAGTCGTAGAGTTTGGTGATTATCAATGCCCGGCGTGCGGTGTTGTCGCAGAGCCACTGAATCAGGTTATTAAAAGTAATCCGAGTGAATACTCACTCGTATTCCGAAACTTTCCACTGACCAATATTCATCCAAACGCGCTACCCGCGGCATCATTTGCTGAAGCTGCTGGCAGACAGGGCAAGTTTTGGGAATATCACGACCGGCTGTATGCAACTCAACAAGAATGGTCCGAACTTCCTGTTTCGGACGCGGCAACCTATTTTGTAAACCTCGGCCAGCAACTTGGTCTTGATACAACGAAATTGCAGCAGGATCGGTCGAGCCAGGAAATTCAAAATCTGATCAACAGAGATACATCCGACGGACGCTCCTTGAACCTACGAGGAACTCCGACTATCTACATCAACGCCGCAGAGTATAAGGGCGCACTTACAACCGAAGCACTTACGTCCGCTATCGAAGCCGCTAAGCCTAAAGGCAAGTAAAGAACCAATTCGGCGATGCTCGTTGTATGATGAAGTGTGAAACCTTCATCAGAAGTTTCGAACGTTCCGGCTGAAGCGTTGCAAGCGCCGGAATACGACAAGCCACATGACGAATGTGGTGTTTTTGGCATCTATTCCGCGGTTCCCAAGGAGGTTATTGATGACGAACCAACACGGGCTGCCAGAGCGGCATTCCGTGCTCTACGCGTCCTCCAGCATCGCGGTCAAGAAAGTGCGGGGATTGCCGTTTACGATGGCACCTCATTCATACGACATGCCGACGCAGGGCTCGTCGATCAAGTTTTCGACCAGCATGTGGATTTTGCGCGCTTGCGCGGACGCCTGGCGATTGGCCATGTCCGTTACTCGACCACAGGCGGATCCACCCCCGATAACGCCCAACCGCGAATTTACGAGGCTGAGCGGGGATTCTTCTCACTAGCGCACAATGGAAATCTCACCAATACCCACGAGCTGCGCCAGTGGCACTTTGGGAAACGAGGAGCAATTGAGGGAACAGATACCAGCGACACAGTGCTGGCCGCCCACTATCTAGCCGGAGGAAAAACACCCCACTGGGAAGAACGGATTGAAAAATTTATGCGTAAAGCAGAAGGTGCCTACAGCATGACTATGCTCACCAAAGAGGCGCTATTTGCATTTCGTGATCCGAAGGGCTTCAGGCCACTTTCGTATGGTGTCCGAGGCGGTAACGAATGGGCTGTTGCCTCGGAGAGCGCGGCACTGCGAAGCATGGGGTTCCGGGACGTGACAGAAGTGAGGGCTGGTGAACTTCTGCGGATTGATGAGAATGGCCCGCAGAGCATTTTCCATCACCCCGATACTCGACCAGCCTTTTGCTCTTTTGAACACGTCTATTTTGCGCGACCTGATAGCAAAATGAATGGCGAACGCGTCCAGGTTGTGCGCAAGCGTTCTGGTCGTATCCTGGCCGCTGAATCACCAGTTGAGGCCGATGTAGTGGTGGGAGTTCCAGAGTCTTCAATCCCTGCTGCTATTGGCTTTGCCCTAGAAAGCGGAATTGAGCTGGATGAAGGTTTTACAAAAACTCGCTACGCAATGCGTTCTTTTATCCAACCAACCGACGAAGAGCGACAAAACGCGATTGAGATGAAACAGAACCCAATCCCGGAAGTATTTCGGGATAAGCGAGTTGTGCTTATTGATGACTCGATAGTCCGAGGTAACACATTACCGAAAATCATTCGCCAGGTAAAAGACTGTGGGGCGCGTGAGGTACATGTCAGAATCGCCTCTCCGGCAGTGACAAGTCCTTGTTTCATGGGCGTCGACATGGCCACTGCAGACGAACTCATTTCTCGTTGGGTGGAAACAGAAGCCCTGCGTCAGCAGGTCGGTGCTGACTCTCTGGCATTTCTTTCAGAAGAGGGTCTGCTTGAAGCCATGGGCAGTGAGCGGGATGAGGTGTGCATGGCGTGTTTTAACGGAGAATATCCGCTTGACCTGCCCGAGCGTGATGAATACTCCTCTGCCACCCGGGGCGAGATAAACCTTCGCGCTGCCGCAGAAGGAGAGATTCCGCTCTCCTCTTGACAAGCCATTCCGCCAGGACTACGATGGTATCTTACTTTGTCCTGCTCCTTGTACTGTAAAGCAGCTGATGAGACCGGGGCAGATCCGGTCGAAACAAGGTGAGAACGCCCCTCGAGGGCGTTTTTTATTGCTTTGTTTGGCCCCACGCCGAGAGCTACTCGCAACACGGATCTTTATATCCACAATTCTTACAAATAGCATCTTTTGACCCTGATTGAGCGCCAATCAACTCTCCGCACTGTAGGCATTCCTGGAATTGGCGAGTATACGGCGACTGGTAATAGCTTGGATCAGTATCTTTGTTGGTATTCATTGCGCTCACGGTATCATCGGCCATCTTTGCCGTCTACTTGGTATGATGGTTGCATGCAACGAAAAGTACTTGCCAGTGGCGTTTTCGACATTATCCATCCCGGGCATGTCTATTTTTTGAAAGAGGCACGGGCACTTGGTGACCATCTCACCGTACTTGTTACAAGCGATGGTCATGCCGAGAGAACCAAACGGAAGCCGCACCACGCAGCCGACAAGAGGGCTTCACTGGTAAAGTCCCTGGAGTTTGTCGACGACGTATTTGTAGGGTCGGATCCATATAGCCTTCGTCTATCACTTGAAGCGTCGAACCCTGACGTAATCGCCCTTGGGCATGATCAGCAACTCGATGAAGAATTTTTGAAGGAAGAGGCCGCACAACTCGGATGGGCCGTCGAGGTAATGCGTCTCACGAAACTACCGGATACGCTCTCTACACGCGATCTGTAGGTATACTAAAGCCATGGCCACGGCTAAAACCCATAAAGAACCGATCGACTTAGAAGCAATGCGCCATTCTCTGGCGCACGTGCTCGCAATTGCCGTTCTCGATATGTTCCCCGAAGCAAAGCTGGGCATTGGCCCAGCCACTTCTGATGGTTTTTACTATGACTTTGAGCTACCAAGAACCCTGATCCCGGAAGACTTGCCGCTGCTTGAAAAAAAGATGCGACACGTCATTAAGCAAAATCTCAAATTCGAACTAGAGTCTGTTGCGCCAAAAGAAGCCGTAGATCGACTCAAGACGGCTAAGCAGCCATACAAGGTAGAACTCGCCGAAGAGTTTGCCGGGGAGGGTAAAGAGTTGACTTTCTACCATACTGGCGACTTTTCAGACCTCTGTCGGGGAGGCCATGTTGAATCAACTAAGAGCATTGGTGCATTTACCTTAACCTCGATTGCTGGTGCTTATTGGCGCGGTGATGAGACACGACCGATGTTGCAACGAATTTATGGAGTTGCTTTCGCAACCACGGAAGAGCTGGAAAAATACTTACGACAGCGTGATGAAGCCCGCGCACGTGATCATCGCAAGCTAGGTAAAGAGCTCGATCTCTTCACCTTCTCGGATCTCGTAGGCGCTGGTTTGCCCCTGTTCACCCCTCGAGGCACGGTACTGCGTGACGAACTTCAGCGATCGTTGCGAGAAATAAGTTTGAAGTATGGCATGCAACCGGTCGCAATTCCTCACATCGCGAAAAGAGAACTTTACGAAACTTCCGGTCATGCCGCCAAGTTTGGCGACGAACTTCTTAGGGTTGAAAGCCACTACGGAGAATTCGTCATGAAACCGGTCAACTGTCCACATCACACCCAAATCTATGCCAGTCAAGCTCGTTCGTACCGCGACCTCCCCCTGCGTTACATGGAATCAACCGCGCAATATCGAGACGAGAAACCAGGAGAAATTGGCGGCCTCACACGAGTCAGGGCAATCACGGTCGACGACGGACATATCTTCTGCCGCGTTGACCAGATCAAAGAAGAGGCTTCCTCGATAGCTAAAATAATCGAGGAGTTCTACTCAAATCTCGGACTCTTCGGAGACCACTGGGTTTCCCTGTCGGTACGCGACCCCAAAACTCCTGACGCATACATCGGAGACGATGCGGATTGGCAGCAAGCAGAACAAATGCTGGCAGAATTATCGGACGAATTAAAGCTTGGTGCCAAGCGCATGGAGGGAGAGGCGGCACTTTACGGGCCCAAGCTCGACTACATGTTCCGTGACGCTCTCGGCAACGAAAGACAGCTTGCGACCATCCAAATTGATTTCGCGATGCCGAGAAGATTTAACCTGACGTACGCTGATTCAGATGGCACAGAGCGTAATCCGGTAATCATCCACCGAGCAATTCTCGGTTCCTATGAGCGTTTCTTGGCCATCTTGATCGAGCACTTCGCAGGCGCATTCCCTCTCTGGCTGGCACCCGAACAAGTACGCGTCTTGCCGATTGCTGATCGACACAACAACTACGCACAGGGGGTTGTTAAAACGCTGCGCGGCAGTGGAATCCGCGTTGAACTCGATGATCGCGCCGAGTCAATTGGCAAAAAGATTCGCTCTGCAGAGATGATGAAAGTCCCATACATGCTGGTTGTTGGCGATGCTGAAGAGAAATCTAAGCAGGTCGCAGTGCGTCGCCTAGGCGAAGGAGACCAGGGAGCCGTTTCTCTTGAGTCTCTAAGTGAGCAACTATCCAAAAAAATCGAAGAACGCGAACTATAATTTGGTAAGTTCCCACTTGAGCCGCTGTGCGGCTATCTTTATGATGAGTGGTCCTCGTGCGTTAACAAGTTGGCAACGAAAGGAGGCGGTGCCTTTGTACCAGAATGGCACCATCCAGCTCGGAGACGTGGTGGATTTCATCATCACCACCCCGAAGCATGAACGTGATGCGCAACGCAAGCATTCGGTTCGCATCACTGACAGCAGCTCGCCCGGCGGGATCAACCCTCAAAGCCCCGTCGGTCGCGCCCTACTCGGAAGTAAGAAGGGCGACACTGTCACCGTGAAGGCCCCCGGAGGGCACTACCGCATCAAGATCACCAGCGTTCACCCCAACCACTAGGCCAACCATGCACGCACGCGGCAGGCGCCGGACTCACTCAATTCCCCGAGTCCGGCGCCCTTTTTTTACGTACAATACAACTATGCTCATAAAACCGCCGCTGATAGTCATTGTCGGGCCTACTTCGTCAGGCAAGAGCGCTTTGTCTCTTGAGCTTGCCGAAGAGTTTCATGGAGAAATTGTATCGGCCGACTCGCGGCAGATTTATCGCGGGATGAATGTTGGAACCAATAAACCAACCCCAGAAGAACAAGCTCGTGTGCCCCACCACCTGCTCGACGTTGCTGAACCAGATTCCACCTACACGGTCGCCGAATTCAAAGAAGCGGCACTCTCAGCGATACGACATATCCACGCTCGAAATAAACTCCCCTTTCTTGTCGGCGGCACGGGGCTCTATGTTCAGGTCGTAGTCGATAATCTCGATCTGCCGAACGTCCCACCGCAGCAAAAGTTACGCCAGGAGCTCGAGCTGCTAACCATCGAGCAATTACGAACGCGCCTCAAAGCATGCGATCCAGTTGGTGCGGAGAAAATTGATCTTCATAATCGACGGCGCATTATCAGGGCAATTGAAGTATCAGAAACAGCAGGCGTTCCCTTCTCTGATCTTCGCAAAGCTGGAACCCCTGAATTTGATCCCCTTATGCTTGGCGTTTACCAGGAGCCAGAAGTTATGCGACAACGACTTCGGATCTCGGGACAATGGCGGCTCGATCATGGCATCCTTGAAGAGATGCAACGATTAAACAGTGAAGGCATTAGCTGGGATCAATTTGAGTCATTTGGACTTGAGTACCGACGCTATGCCCAGTATTTCGAAGGAAAGCTTGGCCTTGTAGAGGCATCCGAACTAGCGCAGAAAGATCTCTTCGCGTTCGCGAAGCGCCAGATTACCTGGTTCAAGCGAGACAAGCGCATCCGCTGGATTAGCACCGAAGACAACGCCTCGGCAATTGTGTCGGATTGGTTGATGCAGCGTGCTGAAGAACCGGTGCGCGCATGAGATACCTTGGAGTAATCGCCGGACGCACTGCTGGGGCGTTATCACGCTTGACCGGACGGGGCGCCACGAGCCTGCCCGGTGTTGTGGCTGGCAAAATTGATCCAAACATCGCCGCCAAACTATCGCGCAACCTCGCGGGCATCATTGTTGTCACGGGCACAAATGGAAAAACGACGACCTCACGCTTCATAGCCAATGTTTTACGTGAAGCTGGACACCCTGTTCTCCACAACCAATCTGGCTCAAATCTGATGCGTGGCATCGTCTCGACGCTTCTAGGAGACTACACACCGAACACTTGGGGGCTATTTGAGGTAGATGAGGCAACTATGCCGGAGGCGTGTAAGCAGCTTGGGCCCGACGTTATCGTCGTTACAAACTTATTCCGTGATCAACTAGACCGATACGGTGAACTTCGTACTTCAGCTGCGCACATAGTGGCTGGGATCGCCGAAGCGCCAGAAGCGACACTCGTCGTAAATGCCGATGACCCACTGGTGGCAACACTGCCTTCTACTGCAGCAGTAGCTGCAAATACCTTGTTTTTTGGCATTAGTGACACATCAGTTGGGTATCAGAATCTTCCTCATGCCGCAGATAGCGTCACTTCCCCCACCGGAGACTTGCTGGCTTACTCACGAGTGTTTGTCGGGCATCTAGGGCACTACCAGGCAAAAGACTTAAGTAGGCCAAAACCGCATGTTGAAGCTTCGCGTATCGAAGAACAAGGGCTAAACGGGTCTCGCCTTGAAGCGAAACTGGGCACGAAGAATATTAAGGTAGAACTTCCCCTGCCCGGTCTCTATAACGTCTACAACGCACTTGCCGCCTTAACAGTTGCTAGAGCACTCAAGCTCGATATTGATTCTGCTGCTAGAGCACTTAGTTCAACCGCTGCTGCGTTTGGAAGAACAGAAGTGATTGAAGTCTCTGGGCGCAGAATTTTCATCGGACTAATTAAGAACCCAACTGGAGCAAATGAGCTTCTGCGGACACTTGGAAGCGATGACTCCAAGAAGCACGTGCTCATAGCCATCAACGACAACTTTGCCGACGGAAGAGATGTGTCGTGGCTCTGGGATGCCGACTTTGAATTACTCTTGCCGCAGCTTGATAGGCTTACAGTTTCTGGAAAACGGGCTTTGAACATGGCGCTTCGCATGAAGTACGCGGGCTTGGCTGAAAAGGAATTTCATACCGAGCCCGACCTCGAGAGCGCTCTCGGAGCTGCACTCGAAGCGGTGTCTGATGGTGAAACTCTTTATATATTGCCGACGTACACCGCTATGCTGGAGTTGCGGCGACTACTTTCGAAGCAACGCTACATCACTCACTTTCTTTCAGAATGAAGCTTCACATCACACATCTTTATCCCAAACGCATGAATATCTACGGAGACCGTGGAAATATTCTTACACTTTCAAAGCGAGCCTCCTGGCGTGGTATTGATGTTGAAGTAACAGAGGTAGAAATTAGCGAAAGACTGCCAAAGCGTACTGATCTCTACTTTTTCGGAGGTGGTCAGGATCAAGAACAGATCGCTGTAGCCCATGATTTGGCGCACCATAAGACGAAGCTTGCAGAAGATGTAGCAAACGGGGTGGCACTGCTTGCCGTGTGTGGCGGATATCAATTGCTTGGTCACTATTACGAACCGGGAGCGGGTGAACGACTCGAAGGAGTTGGTGTGTTCCCTATCACCACAATTGCTGGAAACAAGCGGCTCATTGGTAACGTGGTTGCAGAAGCGAAGGTTAAAGGCATTGTGGAGCCAATAGTTGGTTTCGAAAATCACTCTGGCTTGACCAGGCTCTCGCCAGGAGCAGAGCCGCTTGCACACATCACAGCAGGGTTTGGCAATAATGGCGAAGATGGGACTGAGGGCTGCAAAACCAACAACGCGATTGGCACATATTTACACGGGTCCCTTCTGCCAGCCAATCCAGCACTGGCAGACTGGCTCCTTGAAGCGGCCACTGGTAAGCGGCTAGAGAAACTAGATGATACGCTTGAGACAGCTGCAAATGCGCTCGGTGCATCACTCATATGAAAGACGTAACCATAGCCAAGATCCTGCTCGATTCCGACGCCGTCTCGTTTCGCGCAGATGAACCATATCGATATAGTTCTGGCTTGCTTTCACCAATCTACACGGATAACCGCGTCCTTATTTCCCACCCAGACCAGCGGAAAGTAATTGCTAAGGCTTTTTCCGAGTTGTTATCTGCGAATTATCGAAATATTCAATGCGTCGCTGGGACTTCTACTGCTGGGATTCCGTGGGCCGCTTGGTTGGCTGAAAAACTAAATTTGCCAATGATTTACGTTCGTGATCGCGCTAAGCGGCACGGCCAGAAAAATCAGATTAGCGGTGTGCTCAAACCAGGCTCGCACACAATCATTGTTGAAGACCTTATTTCCACAGGACAAAGTGCCCTAAACGCTGCAGCGGCCGTCAGACGGGCTGGTGGCATTCCTTTGGCCGTGCTCGCAATATTCACGTACCAAATGCAAGTGGCGGCTGATAACTTCAAACAGGCTGGTATCCCGCTGCACACACTCACCAACTTTCGTACGCTGACAGATGAGGCACTTAGACAAGGAATACTGACGTCTGAATCGAGCAAGAGCGTTCTTCAGTGGGCAGAAGATCCGAAAGCTTGGTCGAGTATGATGGAGCAGCATGAATAGACTTACTCTGACTTTTGCGGAACGTGCCGAGATGGCAAAATCACAGGTCGGTAGGCGTCTGTATGAGGTAATGTCTGAGAAGGAGACCAATCTTTGCGTTGCCCTAGATGAAACTGACCCTCGAAGATTTCTCGCCTTGGCTGAGGCGCTCGGACCAGAAATTGCTGTACTGAAAACGCACATCGACACGCTCGAGGGTTTCAACTCGAAGATTCCTGTAGATCTCACCGCACTTGCGCACGATCACAACTTTCTTATTTTCGAAGACCGTAAGTTTGCCGACATCGGCCAGACAGTAAAAAACCAGTACACCAAAGGGGCATTCCACATTATCGAATGGGCAGACATCGTTAATGCCCATGCTATACCTGGACCCGGCATCGTAGCAGGGCTTCGCGACGAAATTGCAGAGCACCAACTGATGGACCAACGTGCCCTGCTTCTCATCGCACAGATGAGTTCCGAAGATAACCTCTTCTCGCCAGAGTATACAAAGCATGTTGTGGAGATGGCTAAGGAAAATGCAGACTTCGTGATTGGCTTCATTGGAGCAGGAAATGGGTTAGCACAACTTGCCGATTGCGTGCCGCCAGAATTTGCTATCCTCACCCCGGGCATTCGTATACAAACCGGAAAGGGAGATGCCCTGGGACAAACCTACTCCGACCCAGAAGCAATGGTGATGGCCGGAACAGACATGATTATTGTCGGTCGTGATATCTACGGAGATCCAAAACCGGTTGCTAAAGCCAGACACTATCGCGAGCTTGCTTGGGAAGCATATCAGCGACGCATTTCGGCCTCAAAAATGTCTGAGGACTAGCCCCGAACCAGTTGTTGTCGATACTGGAGCGCTTCAGCCAAAGCAGTTTCGTTAATTTCTGCCAAGTCAGCTAGGTCAGAAATTGTACGAGCAACACGCACGATCCGATGAACCGCGCGAATACTAAGATGCCAGCGCGCAACTGCGTCTCCGAGAAGCTGGTCGGCGCCCGCAGACAACGGTGCATACTGCTCGATATCACGGATGCTAAGCGCGGCATTTAAACGGACCTCATTACCAAAACGTACCTTCTGCCGCTCACGAGCATGTGCGACACGTTCGCGCACGTCCTTTGATGGCTCGGAGCGAGTTTGTAGCTCTCCGTAATCGATACGGGGTACCTGCACTACAAGGTCGAACCGATCCCGTAAGGGCCCGGATAGGCGTTGACGATACCGCTCAACGGCCAAGGAAGTGCATGTACATGGAATAACTGGATCGCTCGCGTACCCACATGGACAAGGATTCTCACTAGCCACAAGTAAACACTCGGTCGGAAACACAAGAGAGCGACGTGCCCTCGTAATGAGGACCCGACGGTCTTCGAGTGGCCCCCTAAGAGCCTCGAGCGTTGATCTGGCGAACTGAGGTATTTCGTCGAGATAAAGGACTCCTCTATGGGCCAACGTCACTTCACCTGGCCTCGGGATACTACCTCCCCCGATTAAGCCGGCAAGTGAAACGGAATGATGCGGCGCTCTAAACGGTGGTTCTATAAGCAATGGATGCGCAGAATCAAGAAAACCGGCGATGCTGTGAATGCGACTCACCTCGTGGCGTTCCGCTTCGGTAAGACTCGGCATAATGCCTCTAATTGCTTTTGCGATCAGTGTCTTGCCGGTTCCAGGAGGCCCTGTGAGCAGTAGGTTGTGACCTCCTGCGGCAGTTATTTCTGCCGCGCGCTTAGCAGCAATCTGGCCTTTAATATCGGTAAAATCGACCTCTGCAGCTACTTCATTAACGACAGTGGATCCTGCCGGCGTGACTGGCTGGAGAATTGCTTCCTTTGAAAGGTGCCGAAGCAGTGCCTCGAGTGATTTGGGTGCGTAGACCCTCAAATCTTTAACCTGTGTTGCCTCGGCAGAATTTTCCGGCGGAACCACGATAGTTGTTGCGCCAGACTGTCTGGCGCCAAACGCAAGCGCCATAACTCCCCGCACCGGCCTAAGGGTGCCATCAAGTCCGAGCTCTCCCAAAAACACCGTCTTCCCAGGAGCAGGAATATGTTCACCGGCCGCCAGAATACCAATCGCGATAGCCAAATCGAATGCTGGGCCCTCCTTGCGCGTATCAGCAGGAGCAAGATTGACAGTTATACGTCGCGGCGGAAGAGGGTATCCCGACGCTCTGAGTGCCGATCGAACACGTTCCCTGCTTTCACTCACCGCCGTGTCTGGTAGCCCCACTATACCCAACGCAGGAAGACCATTTGAGATATCAACCTCCACGGTGATAGCAAGCACATCGAGACCATCCAATGTTGCCGTCTTGACCGACGCAATCATATTTTTATTGTAGCTTGCTTATATAGAATATGCAAGCTTGCTAATACCTAAATACTTCGTGGGAATGATATACTTGTGCCGTGAGTAAGAAGCACAAAAAACTCAAGAAAAAAGTCTCTGGGACTGGACAAACTCCTGCCGGAGTACGCGACCCTAAGCCCCGTACCCCCGTCACCGAAAAGGCACCAGAGCAAACTGTTCAGACCACACAGGCTCCACGCCCGGCAGCGGTGACTGCGACATTTGCACAGTCAGGAGCAACTCGCCAGAAAGAAGGTATTGAGCAACGACTCGCAACGATCGAGTTTACAGCCGTACGCCGGGACCTGCGCAAGCTGGCTGTAACAATCGTGCTGTTTGTAGCTATCTTGATTGGTCTGACAATTCTTAACTCACAGACCACAGCTATTAAAGATCTCGGTGCCTGGCTCTTCACATGGTGGCAATGAGTACACATCTTCTGTACGCTAGATACGATGATCACCCATTCGGAGCAGCACTATAGCTAAGCCAAACCACCGGATTGGAAGTCGCATACGCGCTTCTGAGGTTCGGGTGATCGACGAACAAGGCGAGCAAGCCGGCGTAATGCCGCTTTCTCAAGCTTTGGCTCGCGCGGAAGAACACAGTCTCGAACTGGTCGAAATAGCCCCGAATGCGAAACCACCCGTTGTGCGAATTATGGACTACGGGAAGTTTAAGTATGAGCAGGAAAAGCAGCAGCAGAAGCAGAAGAAGTCAAAGGCTGGCCAAGTTAAAGAAATTCGTCTCACCATGAAGATCGGCGCACACGATCTTTCCTACCGCGTTGCCCAAGCTCAAGAGTTTCTCAACGATAACCAGAAAGTGAAGTTCAATCTGATGATGAAGGGACGAGAAAATGCTAATCCGAAGGCAGCGATTGAACGGCTCAAAGAATTGATTGGGAGCCTCGAGGGCGTAAAGATGGAATCTGACCCTGTGCGAGCTGGAAGAAGTATCTCCGCCGTTGTAACCGCAGATAAAAAAGCCAAGCCGAAGGCAGAGCAACCTGAAAATTCCGCTGATTCAAACGCCGAAGTGCAGCCAAACGATACTCAGCCAAGCTGAAATATGGTATCGTAGAGTCCGTGTCGAACATATGTTTGACGAGGACTGATATGCCCAAGCAGAAGACCCATAAAGGCTCATCTAAGCGATTCCAACTTACCGGTAGCGGTAAGCTGCAGCGCAGGCGTGCATTTGTGAGTCATAATCTTGAACATAAGAGTCCCGATCGAAAACGTGCAAAGCACGGCGTTGATCCCCTCGCAAAAGCAGATGAAAAGCGCGTTAAGCGACTGTTGGGGGTCCGCTAATGCCCCGCGTGAAACGAGGAGTCACCTCACACCGCCGCCACAAGCGCGTGATGAAGCAAACCAAGGGCTATACCGGCCTGCGTCATAGCTCTATCCGAAAAGCGCGCGAAGCATTACTTAAGGCATGGTCATACGCATATCGGGATCGTCGCACCAAGAAGCGCGATTTTCGCGCTCTGTGGATTCAGCGAATCAATGCAGCCGCACGGCAGCACGGCCTCTCCTACTCTCAGTTTATGCACGGCCTGAAGCTGTCTGGCAACGAATTCAACCGCAAAGTTCTCGCTGAGCTTGCGATGAACGAACCAAAAACGTTTGCCGCGCTCGCAGACAGTGCTAAGAAAGCCCTCAGTAATCCTCCTAAGCAGCCAAAGCCCGAAACGGCTGAAGCCAAGTAAGAAAGCTCCCCTACGGGCCGATTCTGGTCATGCTGAATTCTGGCGTGTAGTTTCCGGCTTGGTTCACATTTAGTGCACCACCAGAGTTTTGCAGCACATAGACTTCTATATAATCATTAGCTGCTAGCTGATAGCTCGTTGTAACGATCATATCGTCTGAGGCGCCGTTGGGGGTGTATGACTGAATCGCGATGTCGGTCGTGCCGTTTAGCTTGATTCTTACTTCACGTCGACCAGTCACATTGTTTGCCCATTCCAGCAGCGCCGTGATTGTGTAGAGTCCACCAGTTTTTGCAGTAAGACGAGACGTATTGCTCACCGTATCGTGGATCGTGTCGTTGTCCCAACGTTCGGAGTTAAACGTCAGTGCGGTAAGGGTATTATTTGCAATCGAGAGTGCAGCGTTATTGTAGACACGCGCAGACGGTGTTAGCCCCGTGACAACCTTTCCATCTTTATCGATTGCAAACTTTTCGGTGCCGTTATTTCGTATCGAGAGCAATTTCGCACCCGCGGTTGTGTACGACGGTGTATTGAACGTAAATCCGATGGCCGTCGCGCCGTCTGCAATGCCGGAGAAGATACGGTTATTCGTTGTATCCAGTCCGAGCAGAGTCGTGTTTGACGCATTTTGAATTTGGAAGGCCGTCGTTGAGTTTGTGCGATTAACAAAGAGGGCACTACCTGAGGTCACAAGGTTGCCTTGCAGGTTGGTTGACTGTCCGACTGAGAGCGAACCACGAATATCGGCGTCGTTTCCGACCGTGATATTGGAACGTGTAGAGATTGATCCACTCTCAATACCACCCGCCTCAAACTGTTGCACATAGGCACCCCCGAGATCGACAACCTTGAAGGTATTGTCGCCCGTCGAGGGCATATAGACATAACGACCCTGGACCGCTAAGTCGTAAGGTTGATTCCAGCCCGAAACCGTACCAAGACTTGCCGGGCTAGCAGGTGTTGCAAAGTCAAATACCTGGAGCTTATTTCCGGTCGAAGGGTTATTAAGCGATACATACGCATACCTACCCTGCATCTTAATTATGTATGGTCCCCCGGCAATCCCCGTGAGTTGCCCTGTACTGGACGGACTCGCTGGGTTTGATACATCAACAGCACCCACAACGCCAGAATTGGCATCTGTGTAATAAATATAACGACCTTGTCCTGCGATACTTCGAATGTAGCTCGTGTTAGGTATGGAGTAGGTGGCAACACTACTTGGGCTCGCTGGGTTTGATACGTCGTATATTCGAAGCGTGCTGCCGCTGCCAGAACTAACTCCTATATATGCATATCTGCCCTGAACATAGAGTCCTGTAGGCGCTGATGACGCACCGAGCGAAGTGCTACTAACCTGAACCATTGCGGCTGGGTTTGATACGTCATAAACCGCAAGGTTACCAGTGGTCGTAACTGTGACATACACGTAGCGCCCCTGCGCGTAGAGTCCTTGTGGAAAGTTCTGACCGGTCATAGTGAGACTACTGACAATCGTCGGAGCATACGGATTTGAGATATCAACGGCGGTAAGCGTTGCCGGACTGCCGTTATTCACTGCATAAAGATATTTACCGGAAATACCTAGGGCGGGATACGCGCCTGTCGGCATGGCGAGGCTGCTTAAATAGGTAGGAGATGTGGGGTTTGAAACATCAGTGACATAAAGATTATCAAGGCCTCCAGAAAATGCGTATCTTCCCTGAACGGCGACTGAAAATGGGAACGAAAATCCTGGCAAGGTAGCACTGCCTGTCGGGGTTGCCGGTAGTAAACCAGAAACATACACCTGAGAGGTCGCCGTACCAATAGTTCCTACGCTTAAGCGTTGATTTGTAGTATCAACTGTCATTACGGTGGTAACTCCGTCTGCTCTTTGAACCCTGAACGCTGTCGTATTGTCCGTCCGCGGCTTGAACACTGCTGAACCTTCTGCAGATGCTGCGTTCGTAATACGGAAAGCTGCTGTGCCATTTGATTGAACATTAATACTGTCTCCAGTCGACGTGTTATTCACAATGAGTGCTGTGTTTGCGGAATTTCCAGCAACTGTTAAAGTCATGTTCGTCGTGTCGCCTGTTAACAGACTCACTGCATTCGCATTCTGTAACCGCAGAGCGGTTGTTGAACTGTTGCGCAGCAGAGTGTCACTACTAACCGTAACTTGTGCATTAAAGAATGCGTTTCCACCAACTGATAAGTTAGAGCGGGCATCTATGTCGTTTCCGACGACGAGATTGTCACGAACATTGAGGCCAAATGTCTCGATTGAACCTGCTTCAAGTTGTTGTGTCTGAGTTCCGCCAACATCCCAGACATCAACTTTAAGCGTGTTTTGATTCGAAACGTATGTATAGCGCCCAGATACAGAGAGACCGAGTGTTGCGCCGCTCCCAAAGGAGCCAATCGAAGTCGGGCTGGCTGGGTTGCTGAGATCCAGCACATTAGTCCCAGCTAAATAATTTCCGACATATAATCGTTTACCACTCACTTTCAGAGTAACCGGGTTGTTTCCGGTACTGACATAGCTTCCAACAGACGGAGCTGCTGGGTTTGAAACATTGACTGGGTACGTCCTGCCGTTACTATAGTCAGCAACGTAGGCCATGCTCCCCTGCACGACCACGGAATATGCATTTGAAACAGTAGCGCTCCCTGTTTCACTTATCGAAGCTGGGTTTGAGACATCAAGGACTTTCAGTGTTCCGCCCGAATAGTTCGCAACATAGGCGTACTTTCCTTGCACGTAGATTGAAATCGGGGCGGAAAGGTTCGTGGTATAGTTTGAACCCATCTGCGTTGGCAATGCCGGATTTGAGACATTGAACACCTGGATAGAATTAGATCCCGAGTTCGCAACGTAGGCGTATTGGCCTTGAACGAACACTGACGTAGGATTCGTACCAACCGTTGTGGTGCTCACGACAGCTGGTGAGTTTGGGTTCTCGATGTTAATAACCTGTAGCGACCCAGCGGAGTAGTTGGTAACGTAAGCATACTTCCCGCTGACGTACAGACCATACGGACCGCTTTGCGTAGTCGCAGTACCGCGAGCAGTTGGTGAAGCAGGGTTGGTGATGTCATAAATGCTCAGGTTCGGCGCTCCATAATTTGTGACATACAAGTAGTTGCCCTGAACGAACGTTTGACGTGCACCACCGCTAATCGAAATTGTAGTCGTCGTAGCGCTTGGGATGATTCCTGGAACCGTTAGTTGGGCAGTTGGTGTCGCCGTACCAATCCCAATCTTGCCCGTGTTGGCTTGTCCGAGCTGAACGATTCCTGAACCACCCTGGATTGTAATATTGCCAGCCGTAGTCTGATAGGTAGACGAAGACGGAGAGGTGATATTCACTGACGCGGCCGCCCCAGCGGTGAGCAGTAGGTTTGCGCTAGCAGAGGTCGTCAGTGTAACAGCGGAAGATGGTGCCCCCGTTACACCAAAGACAACGTTCCCCGAACCGGCGTTAAGGTTTAAGTCACGTCCCCCTCCGACTGACTGCAACACCACGCCCGCCTGGTTTTGCGATGGGCCCGTTACTTGCAGTACATTTGTACCATTTGCTACCTGAACGTTCATAATGTCCGACGTAGTCCCGGCGTTGTTGTACTGTTTTACTACGAGCCCAGTAATGTTGCTGGCAGGCTGGAACGTATTGGTCGCGGTGAAGGTTTGCGAGGCATTGAGGTAGGCAATGTTGGGAAAATCGACGGTTCGATACGATCCCGCCGCGAAGAAGCGGAACGCATTCGCAGTCGTGTCATAGTAAATACCGCCGTTTGTACCGCTGGGTGCGTTTGCCGTACTTGCAGAATCGACGACGAACAAGGTTGAGTTGGCTGACGATGAGTT
>CAYSOT010000006.1:0-52780 GCA_964432765.1 uncultured Candidatus Saccharibacteria bacterium | reverse complement strand
CCACGCCCGAAAGTGCTCGACGGCAAGACCGTTCGGGTCGAAACTGCCTACGGCAAGATGTATGTCACCCTAAACACAGACATTGATGGAAACCTTATTGAAGTCTTCGCTACGCTTGGCAAGGCCGGAGGCCTAGGAGCGTCGCTTACAGAAGCTATTACACGCCTAATTTCTACTTCGCTTCGAGCAGGTGTTGCGCCGCGGAAGATTATTTCAGAATTGCGCGGAATTACCGATCAACCATTCGGCTTTGGCGACAACAGGGTTACATCCGTTGCCGATGCAATTGGCAAGACTATGGAGGATTACCTTTACCCGAAACTCGATCTGCCCGAAGTGGCACAGGCTGATACAGCGACACCTTTGACACCCGCGGACCAGGCGGCGCAGATTGATGCGGCAGCGGCAGTAAAGGCGGCAGAGACACCAGACGTTGTCTCTTCAAACGAGCCAGCCGGCAAGCTCGCGGGAATTTGTCCTGACTGCGGCGGTCCTCTCGAATTCGCCAGCGGCTGCAAGATTTGCCATTCATGCGGTTACTCCGCCTGCGGCTAGAAAGAACTTAACAAATACCGGTGGCAAGGCAGAACTTTATCTCGCCTTGCCGCCACAAACCACTCGGGGAAGTGCTGTGTGATTCAGCCACGGTCCCGCCACTGTAATCTCGCAAGAGGAGTCAGAGCGCCGAGTATCCGCATACCCTACGGAAGATAGGGCTCGGAGCTGACGCGCCGAGGCGCGTCTTTTAAATAACTATGGAATACGAACCACAACCACATATTGAGGCCGAACTACTTGCTGTTGCCAGGCAGTATGGCGTCGAAAATAATGCTCGGGCTCTAATCGAAGGGGTCAATGCTGGACAATTCGCCCCCGAAGGTCTTGTGATGGCTCTGGAAGCGATTTCCAGCGAGCTGCCAGGCGTTACGGCACAAGCACAACAATTTGCCGAGTCGTCGGCTCAGGGAGCCATAAACGCTTCGGAGGTGCTGGCTGCAGCGCCACGCATTGCTGCCGAAAACCCGCATCCAAGTCTCTACGAGCCAATTATTTTAGAGATGATCAATCGCCAGAAACCGGAAGAAGCCAAGAAAGAAGAAACACGTGCAAAAGCACGGAGTACCGGTACCGCAAAGCCCAAAGAACGCCTTCAGCAAGAGCAGAGAAGCGAGCCCAAGAGACCGAGTGAGGAAGCGCAGCCCAAGAGGGCGCGGCGGACTGAGCCAGCGCTTGTCGACAACGCGGAGAATCTTCTCGTTGATGAAGATTCTTATTTCGACGAAACGCTGGACCAGCAAAGAAAAGCAAGAACCCGTCAAGAAGTGGCTCGCATGCTGCTCGTACTCCGTGGGAAAAAGGCAGAAGTTGAAAGAAGGATGAGCGTAGCTGCGGCACTAGATTCCCGGGACGCGACGTTGCAGAAATTGGAAAGCGCCGTAGAGGTTGCGATCAAGCCTCTAGATAAACTCGATACAGTTCATTCTGCTGGGGATGAGGTTGTCGGTTCATACCTGGAGCCCGCAGGCGAACAAGAGAGAAAACCATACGTATCTACGCCTGAGACCGAACTACTCGATAACGAGACTGCCTATGCTCTGTCGCGCGAAGAGCTTCCTACTGATCGAAACACTGCTGCCGAGAAAGCGCGTGCCGAAGACGGCGCAGAAAGCGAGACTGCTCCGGAACAAGAATTACTGGAGCTGATTCAGGCGCAGAATGCGGAAGAAACCTATTTGACTGAGGCCGTGCCCCGGATTGAAGCCGAGATAGAAGAGGCACTTTCGCTCGTTGATACTTCGGCCCGTATCACGGTCATAACCGCAGAAGAGCGTCCGGTAACCAGCGCTCTCCTGCTGCAGGGGTCACTTGAAGCAGGACCGCGTTTGCGGATAGTGGCAGGTGGTATTGCAGAAGAAACTTCCGAGGCTGCCTCACTTGTTGTTTTTAACGGAGAGAATATCCGGCTTCAGCGAATTTCTGGCGGAAGTGATTCCCAGCTTTCTCCGCCGGAGTATGTTCTTGCGCTTCAAGCAGAGGCCAGAGATGATGAAGTGCAGGAGGAAACTAATGTTTTGGACCACCTTCATCAACTACCTGTTTCTCGTATTCGAAATTCTGATTCTGATTCGGGTAGTGATGAGCTGGGTTCGCCCCTACGGCTCGTCGGCGATAGAGCGTTTCGTCCTGGAGACGACGGAGCCGATACTCTGGCCATTCCGGAGGATACTTCCGCCGATGGCTGGGATCGACTTTTCGCCGATCCTCACCTTGGTCACGCTTCAGCTGATACAGTCAGCGCTCTTGAAGAGCATTGGATAAGCGCCGAAGACGGTGCCGAGGGCGGTGACAGGCCCCTAGATGCAGACCCGGGCAGCGCAATGATAGAAGACCAAGAATATCCCAAGCTACCGCGTGTCATTTTTGATGATGCTCCTGCGCCGGCACTGGCGACACAGCGGGAGCAGCGTAGAATAGAGCAAGATGAATACACTTCTCGACAGATTGCAGCCGTTTCTTGACAATCTCTGGCAGCATTTGCCAGACGCCATCCTGACAGCAGTTATTGGTTGGATCTTCATTGAAATCGTTGTCGCAATTACGAAGAGACTGCTTCGTGCATCGCGCATGAAGCCGGGCCTGCAGCGTGTTATTAGGGGAATGTTGCGGGTATTTATGATCTTCGTTTTGTTTGTGGCGGTTATTCAGGCGCTTGGTCTAAGTAACGTATTGGTAGCATTGACTGGCTCCTCGGTAATCTTGGCCGTTTTGGTTTCAACCGGCTTTACCCCTCTTGTTAGCGACATCCTGGCAGGCTTGTCGCTCGGCCAAGATCGTCAGTTTCAGCCTGGAGCGCGCGTAAGGGCGGGGGACAAAGGCGCCGAAGGAGAAATTGTTTCTCTGGATATACGCAAAACATATCTTCGCAGTGAAGATGGCTATATTCATGTCATACCAAACTCCATTATTGATAAGAACGAATGGATTATCCTCAAAGAACCCCCCTCGACCCGCAAGCGTCGCTCCGTTAGGATTAAACCAAAGCGTTAGATTCCGCAATCAACGGAAGAGCTGTCGGAAGAAACCCTAAAGGGTAGTAGAGCCGACCGGATGCGCCCGTGACAGCGTTTTGTAAGTGCCCCTCACAGGGGAAGCGACGGTGGTACCGCCCGAAAGGGTCCTCGCATAAGACTTAGGAGCATGAAGTTTACCCCGTTACCACCAAAGGTTTCCTATCCCGAACTCGAGTCGGAGACTTTACGTATTTGGGACAAGGAAGAAACGTTCAAGCGCTCTCTCGAGCGAAATCCCCAGAGCCGTCGCTTTACTTTCTATGACGGCCCACCTTTTGCAACGGGACTTCCACACTATGGCCACATACTGCAGGGTGCGATCAAGGATGTCATACCGCGCTTTAAGACAATGCAGGGCTACTATGTTGAGCGACGCTTCGGTTGGGACTGCCATGGACTGCCCGTTGAAGTCGAAGTGGAAAAAGAGCTCGGAATCACTTCGAGGCAGCAAATTCTCGATATGGGTGTGGCGGCTTTTAACGACGCCTGTAGGGCAATTGTATTGCGATATACAGCAGAGTGGGAGGATACAACAAAGCGTCTCGGTCGCTGGATCGACTTTGAGAATGACTACAAAACAATGGATACCGACTATATGGAGTCCATATGGTGGGTGGTCAAAGAGCTCCACGCCAAGGGTTTGCTCTATGAAGGGCGCAAGGCGATGCACATCTGCCCAAGATGCGCTACACCGTTATCAAATTTCGAAGTTGGTCTTGCTTACCGGGATCGAGTTGATCAATCGGTCTATGCTCTCTTCCCGCTCGCAAGCGGAGCGAATCTGGTTGCATGGACAACAACTCCCTGGACGCTACCAGGTAATGTCTTGCTGGCGGTTAATCCAAACCTAAAATATGCCGAGGTCGAACATGGGGGACAGCGATTTATCGTGGCTGAAGATAGACTCGAGGCAGTCTTTGGTCCTTCAATGTCGATCGTCAAACGATACTCTGCTAAGCAGCTCAGCGGCCAGGAATATGAGCCGCCCTTCAGGATCGATAATCTCGAAGGGCGTCAGTATGTTGTGGTTGAAAGCGATGTCGTCAGCAGTGAAGAGGGGACAGGCATTTTGCATGTGGCTCCGGCGTTTGGTGAAGAAGACCTTGCTATTGGACAAAAGGAAAAAGCGGCTTTTATACAGCATGTGGACATAACAGGGCACTTTCAGAGTCCAATGGATCAGTACATTGGTGAGTCAGCTCTCTCGATAAACGATCGCATTCTCGCCGATCTAAAACATCGCGGACGAGTTCTTCGCACTGAAAAGATTACGCATCAGTACCCTCATTGCTGGCGGTGTGATACGCCTCTCTTAAACTACGCCACAACCAGTTGGTTTGTAGCCGTGACACAGCTTAAGGACAGACTTGTCGCCGAAAATCGGCAGATTACTTGGATGCCTGAACATGTCCGAGACGGTCGATTCGGTAAATGGCTCGAGGGTGCGCGCGACTGGGCAATCTCCCGGAATCGTTTTTGGGGTAACCCGCTCCCAATTTGGCGTTGTACCAATAACCATTTAACGGTTGTTGGATCACGCGATGAACTAAAGCTTCTCAGTGGAGAGTTTCCAGAGGATCTCCACAAGCAGTTTGTCGACAAGATCGAGTTCAAATGTCCAAGCTGTGACGAGACTGCCAAGCGAGTTGAAGATGTTCTGGATTGTTGGTTTGAGTCTGGAAGTATGCCATATGCTGAACAGCATTATCCGTTCGAACATAAGGAAACCTTCGCAAAACAATTCCCGGCAGATTTTATCGCGGAGGCGCTTGATCAAACCCGTGGCTGGTTCTATACACTCCATGTTTTAGGTGTGGCGCTTCGGGACCAAAAGGCCTTCCAGAATGTTATTACTACTGGTCTTGTGTTGGCAGAAGATGGAAAGAAAATGTCGAAACGACTGAAGAACTATACCGACCCCGGAGAACTCATGAATCGCTACGGGGCCGATGCGGTAAGGCTGTATATGTTGTCATCCCCGGTAGTGCGGGGGGATGATTTGCGCTTTACAGACGAGGGTGTCGAAGAGATGACAAAGAAATTCAACGCGATGCTCTGGAACAGTGTCGGCTTCTTTATGACGTACGCATCTGTCGACAAGTGGCAGCCAGCGAAAAAACCGGAACCCTCCGAGCATATTCTCGACAAGTGGGTATTGTCGCGTCTTGCTGCAGTGAGCGAAGAAGTTACAAATGCACTTGAGTCATACGACATCATGCAAGCAGTGCGCGCCCTACTTATGTTCTTAGATGAGCTCTCAAACTGGTATATTCGCCGCAGTCGGAGGCGTTTTTGGAAGACCGAAGACGACAGCGATAAGCTCCACGCTTATCAAACGCTCTACACGGCTTTAGAGACTACCGTAAGGCTTGCTGCGCCAATGGCGCCATTCCTCTCTGACTATCTCTACCGGCGGCTATGCGATTCCGAACTCAGTGTTCATTTAGCGGAATGGCCCTCAAGTGTTGGCAAGCGAGATACGGCCCTCGAGGTGCAAATGGCCTCTGCTAGAGAGATTGTTCGCCTGGGACTCGCGGCAAGAAGCACCGCGGCCATCAAAGTTCGCCAACCGCTTGAAGTTGCAACAGTAGCGACTCCTGCGGAATTAGACGAAGAAACTCTCGAAATCATCCGCGACGAACTCAATGTAAAGAAGGTCACCATTAAGCAATCAGCAGACGAAATGACAGAGACTATGCTTAGGCCGATACCGCGCGAGGTAGCGCGTGTTGCTGGTAAGCAAACGCAGCTCGTTCTAGAAAAGCTCAAAAAAGGCGACTGTGAAGTCCTTGAAAACGGATACAAAGTCGATGGAATTATGGTTCCTAGCGATGCGGTTGAGACAATTCATGCTCCCAAACATGGCTATGTTGTAGAAAGCAGTCCTCTTGCGGCGGTAGGCATATCTACCGATCTCAGCGACGAGCTGCGCCATGAGGGAATTGTCCGCGACGTTATTCGTAGTATCCAAGAGCTTCGCCGCTCAGAGGGCTTTTCTGTCTCCGACCGGATTGAGCTCAGGATTGTTGTGACTCAGTCTGACACTAGAGAGGCGCTCGAACGGCTCGGGGCACTTTTGCAAGAGGAAGTTTTAGCGACAAAAGTTTCTCTCTTTGCGGAGGGCAAGGAAAAGCATTCGCTTCAAGTCGGGGATACCAAGATTGAGGCCACAATTTCGCATGTTTCCTAGGGCCCGCCATTTTGACTGGGTTCTGCTATCAGCAGTCGCTTTGCTGTTGGTTGTCTCTACGGCTGTTATATTTTCGACAACTTTTGATTCTTCCGGTGGCGCCAAGGATGCAGTCCAGCAATTCCTCTTTGCGGTGACTGGATTCACACTCGTTGCCATTATTGGCGTCTCGGATTACCGTGTATTCCGGCGAGTTGCGGGAGCCTTGTATGTGGCGATGATCGGTTCTCTGTTGCTTGTGAAATTCATAGGCGCAACGGCTCTTGGGGCTACCCGCTGGATAAATCTCGGATTCTTTCAGTTTCAGCCCTCCGAATTTGCCAAGATTGTAATGGTGATTGTTCTGGCAAAAATATTTGCTGATCACCAGAAGCATCTAGATAGCCCTAAAACATTTCTGGTATCGATTGGGTATGTCGTGCCACCGGTGCTTTTAGTTGCCTCCCAGCCTGATTTGGGAACGGCGCTAGTGATTATGGCGACCTGGCTCGGTATGTCTATTGCGGCCGGTCTTCCGAAGCGATTCTTTGCCTATTTATTTGGTACTCTCGTTGCGCTACTGCCAATTGCCTGGAATTTTCTCTTTCACGACTATCAAAGAAATCGAGTCCTTACGTTTCTTGATCCTGCGCGTGACCCGCTTGGCGCTGGCTACAATGTCAAGCAGGCGCAAATCGCCGTCGGCTCAGGTGGACTATGGGGTCGGGCGCTTGGACAGGGAACACAGAGCCAGCTCAACTTCCTGCCTGTTCAACATACGGACTTCATTTTTGCAGTCCTGGCGGAAGAGCTCGGGTTCGTGGGCAGCGCATTCGTAGTGCTTTTGTTGGCAATCGTTGCCTTCCGCGCATTGGTTATCGCCCAGCGCGCACGTGACGTGTTTGGTTTTCAGCTGGCGATTGGAATCATGACCATAGTTCTCTTTCAAACGCTCATTAACGCGGGTATGAATATGGGTATTATGCCCGTAACCGGTATTCCTTTGCCCTTCGTTTCGTATGGTGGTTCATCGATTCTGATGTTGCTGTTTGCGGTTGGCATCTTGATGAGCATCGCGTCACGTCGCGAGCGCTCAGCTCCACTGTCGGCGGACGCGGGCTACTCCCTTGGCTAAGCCCGAAATTCTTGGTACGATACGTGACGTTGCACTATGAAAGCGATTCTTGCCAGTGGAGGAAAACAGTACGTTGTCTCAGAAGGACAGCGACTCGTTGTGGAGCGCGTTGAAGGTGATACAGTGACACTGCCGGCGCTCGCTACTTTCGACGAAGGAATGGCACCAAAAACGGGTGGCACTGTGAAAGCTAAAGTTGCCCAGACAAAAGGCAATAAGCTCACCGTCTTCAAAATGAAGGCAAAGAAGCGCTATCGCGTGAAGCAAGGACACCGTCAGCAGCTTAGCGAGCTGACAGTCACATCTATATCCAACTAATAATAGGCCGGTAGCCGACTTGCCTTAGGCTCTTTACAATAAGAGCAGGTTTTACATGCCAATACTTGCAATAACGAACCAAAAGGGTGGTGTCGGCAAAACGACTACCGCTGTGAATCTCGCCTCAGAACTGGCCCGCCAGGGCCAGACATGTTTGCTGATTGATGCCGATCCACAGGCTAACGCCACATCTGGAGTTGGCGTTTCGCGAAACCTGCCAGGAACGTACGAGCTACTAATGAGCGGGAGTTCCTTACGAAGCGTTGCCCTAGACACGAAAGAACCACGATTGACCGTTGTTCCCGCGAGTAAACATCTGGCAGGCGCGGAGGTTGAGCTGACGACTGCTGAAGGGCGATATGTCCGGCTTGCCAGAGCGCTTTCTGGGCACCATTACGACTATGTAGTGATCGATTGCCCGCCCTCGCTTGGATTCTTGTCATTAAACGCACTCGTTGCTGCCAGGTATGTCGTTATACCCGTGCAGTGCGAGTACTACGCTCTCGAAGGTCTGTCGTCATTGTTTGAAACGCTTCGCAAAGTGAAAAAGAGTCTTAATCCAGATCTTGATTTGCTTGGCGTGGCGATAACGATGTTTGATAAACGAGTTGGACTATCTCAAAGCGTTGTCGACGAAGTGCGACGTCATTTTCCAGAGCAGACATTCCAAACCCTTGTCCCACGTAATGTGAGGCTTGCTGAGGCTCCAAGCCATGGACGTCCTGTCGGATCATACGATCGCTGGTCAAAAGGAGCTCGCGCGTATAGGAAATTAGCAGAGGAGGTACACGATGCCGTCACCACACGGTCTTGGCAAAGGGCTTGATGCTCTCATTCCAGACACCGAAGAATCAACCGAAGTATCAGTTGAACAGATTCAGCCATTGCCGAACCAGCCGCGAAGACGCTTTCCAGAAGAAGCGCTTCGAGAGCTCGCCGAATCAATAAGCCAGCACGGCATTATTCAGCCTCTCGTCGTTACAAAATCTGATGAAGGGTACCAGCTCATAGCAGGTGAGCGTCGTCTGAGGGCTGCTAAAATCGCCGGGCTTCGCGTGGTGCCCGTTGTTATTCGAAGCGTTGACGAGCAAGGTAACTACGAGCTTGCGCTTATCGAAAATCTTCAACGAAGTGATCTTACGGCCGTCGAAGAAGCGCGCGCCTTTCATAAGTTGCTAACCGACTTTAACCTCACACAGGCGGCTCTTGCGGCGCGAGTTGGCAAAAGTAGACCCGCGATTGCCAACACCCTACGCCTCCTGGCGCTTGAATCTGACATGTTGGCAGCCCTTGAGAGCGGAGCCATCACTGCCGGACACGCTAGCGCACTGCTCGCACATGAAGGGAGCGCAAGGCGCACTCTCTTTGAACTTATTAAGCGAGATCGGCTTTCGGTCAGACAGGCCGAAGCATGGCGCGGTACAAGCGTTACTAAACAGAAGGATCGCACTTCCACTCAGCCGGATTGGATTAAAGACGTTGAGAGAAGTCTCGGGACGAAGGTTATTCAACGAGGCAGCGAAAATCGCGGTTCGTTGATAATCTCGTATGATTCAAGAAGCCAGCTAACCGAGTTGGTTGACAGGCTGCGACAAGACTCCTGATCCGTCTGGCGCTTGCGAAAGTTCTGGGTAGCGCTGGTGCTTCAAAATACCAAACGTAGCAAGCGGGTACGCTCTCAACCACGCTTTCCCGATTATTTTATCGCGAGTCACAACTCCCCAAGCGCGCGAGTCTGAAGATTTTCCCGGCTCTCGATTATCTCCGAGTACAAAATATTCATTCTTCGCAAGTGTCCAGGTAGTCGATTCTGACTCAGGGAGAGTCTTTATGCCTTGAGCAATGTAGGGCTCATTAATCTTTTCTCCTCCTGGATGATTCGCATTTGTTATGTAGACTCCACCGCCACGCAGCGAGACGGTCTCTCCGGGCAAGCCAATGACGCGCTTGATGTAATTTTGATTTGGTTCGGGTGGTGCATGAAAAACGACGATATCGCCGCGCTTAGGTTGTCCAAATCGATAAGAAATTTGATTGATGATTAAGTAATCGCTCGGCTCAATGGTTGATTCCATTGATACGCCGTCGACAAAGAAGGGCTGAAATATCAGAATCCTTACAAACAGGGCTACCAAGACGATGATCGCGATAGTTTTGGCAATTTCCCAAAACGCATGGAAGAAACGATCAGTACCAGTCGGCTGTTCTGCCTCTGCAGGAACTGTGGCAAATTCGGGATTGTATTCTGGCGGCACCGTTGGCCGAGATTTCGCTTGTTTGTTTGGCGTTTTTTCGTTCATGCAGTCCTAAGACTAGCATGCCGAGAGGCGACCTAAAAGACTTGTTGGGAAGCACTAGCGAAGCTATACTTCACAGTCGGAGAACCTGTGGTACGACTTGCCAAAACAGATACGGCCCCGGCGCATCGCCCTTCAGTAGACAAGGAGAATACGCCCGTGCGTCGACGATGGTGGAGGCTACCCCTATTAGCCCTGACGACGTTGCTGCTTGTCGGAACAGGCTGGTTTTCATATAAGGTTTACGCCGCCTCAAACCGCATATTCACTGACAATAATACCGGCGGGTCCCCGCTTTTGCAGGGTAAGAAGGTTTCGAATGAGGACATGGCTCGGGTAAACGTCCTCTTGCTCGGTGTAGGGGGTGAGGGTCACGACGGGGCAGATCTCGCAGATACCATTCAGCTAGTCTCTATTGATCCAAAGCACAAACAAGTTTCAATGGTATCTTTGCCGCGCGATTTGTATGTAACCGTTCCAAACTCTTACCAGAAGACAAAACTGAATGAGGTGAATTCAATTGGTGACGACCAGAACGGAGATGGTGGGGGAGGCTCGCTGATGAAGTTGGCTGTGAAACAAATTACAGGCCAAGATGTCCATTACTACATCAGAGTCGACTTCGAAGGGTTTCAGCAAATTATCGATTCCGTTGGGGGTGTTCAGATTGACGTCAAAGAGCGACTCTATGACCCATACTATCCGCGTGGATATGGGTATCAGGTCCTCAACGTTTCACCGGGGGTGCAGCAAATGAACGGGGAGCTCGCCCTGAAGTACGCACGTTCACGAGAAACAACAACTGACTTTGATAGGTCGAGGCGCCAGCAAGAAGTCCTCGTAGCGGCACGAGATAAGGCAATGAGCCTCCAAATACTAGCTAATCCAGCAAAGATTAGTTCATTCATTGATATCCTGGGGAACCACGTTAAGACCGATATGACCCTTGGAGAGATGCAGCGACTAGGTAAAATCGTCCGCGACATCCCGTCAGGGAGCGTGGCTTCGAAAGTTGTCGACAACGGTGATTCGGGTCTGCTCTACGACGCAACCGGCCCTGGAGGGGCGTATATTCTCCTGCCTCGCGGTGGAAATTACACTCAGATACAGGCGTTTGTAGATGATTTCTTTAATGGTGCCCAGGTTCGGTCTGAAGCAGCCACCGTGGAACTACAGAACGCAAGCGGTCGAGACGGTCTGGCCGGTGTTGAAGCAGCTGCGTTACAAAATAGTGGGATTACCGTTTCAGCCACTGCAACTGCTCCGGAGCTTGCTAAGACAACCGTGATTTATAGTTATGTCGGGTCAGACAAATCGGCTACAGCAAGCTATTTGGAAAAGCGCTACGGGGTGAAGGTTGTAAGTCAGCCTGCAGCACAGGGAGCGCCAAATTTCCGGGTAGTCATAGGGTCTGATTATATCTCTAGTCAGTCCAACTCTTCTTACTACACAACAACTTCCAGCAGGACTCGCTAATGTCTTCTGAGAAACAACAGCCCGCACAGTTTGGCTGTCAACTGCTGGCCCTCGTCGCAGTGCTTAGTCTGACTTTTGGCTGTTTGGGCGCCTACATTGGCAGCAATATTTCATCGAAAACACCTCAAGCAAATACGGCCTCGCAAAACGTGACCGTACAGGAGTCTAGCGCAATAATCGAGGCAACAAAAAAGGTCTCCCCAGCGGTTGTCTCTATTACAACTGAATCGACTGCCTCGAGTTTTTTTGGAACTGTGCAGCAGAAGGGTGGTGGCACTGGATTTATTATCACGAACGATGGCTTGATTGCCACAAACCGGCACGTCGTTGAGTCCGCATCTAAAGCGCTCACCGTAATAGCGGGTGACGGAAAGACATATCCAGCTGAAGTGAAGGCAATCGACCCCTTGATCGACCTTGCCCTAATTAAGATCGATGGGAAAAATCTTCCGGTAGCAGACCTTGGAAATTCTGACACGCTCCAGGTTGGCCAAGTCGTGATTGCCATTGGTAATGCCCTCGGTGAATTCGAAAATACTGTTACCACCGGAGTGATTTCTGCGCGAGAGCGAGCTATTCAGGCTTCCACTCAGACAGGCTCAGAGCAGCTGGAAAACCTTCTTCAAACCGACGCAGCGATCAACCCAGGCAATTCAGGGGGGCCACTTTCAAACCTCAGTGGACAAGTTATTGGTGTCAATACCGCAGTGGCGGGGGATGCGCAGGGAATTGGGTTCGCAATTCCGATAAACCAAGTTGTGCGAGCAATAGATTCGTACCGCAAGACTGGAAAGATTGTACGTCCATCTCTCGGCGTACGCTATGCGACGCTGACTAAAGACCTAGCTTCGCTTAATAAGCTAACAGTCGAAAACGGAGCAATCTTGGTTGGAGACTCATCCGGGCCAGCGGTTATTCCCGGATCAAGCGCCGAGAAGGCGGGGCTTCGCGAGGGCGATATCATCGTTGCCGTCAACGGTACTGCTATCGATAAGAACAAGTCTCTACCAGGTCTGTTAGAAACGTTTAATCCCGGCGACCAGATTGAGCTGACGATTGTTCGCGAAGGCAAAGAACAAAAGATTAAGCTGAAACTAGACGCGCGCTAGGTGGACAAAACGTATCTCTCCACCAAGGGAGGGATAGAAGGTGCTGCTTCGGCCACTGCTTCGTTCAAGAAAGCTCTCCTGGGAAGGGTCTATTTCTAAGTAGAGCTCGCAGTCAGGCGGTGCTTCTTTTAGTAGTTCACGTATTTGCATAAGGCCATCATCGCCTCCATCAAGGGCGTTTTGCGGCTCATATGAAAGCTCTTTTTGCTGCGCAATCTGTATTGGTGTCAGATAGGGGAGATTTGCGATAACTATTTGTGGTTTTAATGCATACTCTGGCCAGATATCCGCCCAATCGAATTCGACTTCTGCCCCCAGTGCCCGCGCATTTTGTCTTGCCACAGTAAGCGCCTGCTTTGAGATATCAAAACCACTAATTGCACCGCTCGTTTCAAGCGCGAGCGTGATGGCGATGCACCCAGAGCCGGTTCCGATATCCCACACAGATATTCCAGGGGTTATCCGTGGCTTAACGATGTCGATTAGCTCCTCCGTTTCCGGTCGCGGTACAAGCGTGTCTGGGGTAACCATGAACTTTCGTCCATAGAACTCCTTGAACCCTCGGATATATGCAAGTGGCTCGCCATCCCCACGCCGCCTCACGCTCTCCAAAAAGCGGTCAGCGATGCTTTTTGAAACAACGTCTTCAGGGTGCGCTAAAACGTATGCGCGAGTTTCTCCAAGCATATCTGAGAGCATAACCTCTGAATCCAGGAGTTCGCCTGCTCCCAGCCTCTTCTGGGCTAAACGCAGAAGGTCAGCGATCGTTTGAGGCACGCTTAGCCTCGTCAATTGCCGAGAATAGGGTATCCAAGTTGCCCTGCAGCACAGAATCAAGGCCGTGTGTCGAATATCCAATACGATGATCTGTCACGCGATCCTGAGGAAAGTTATAGGTACGGATTTTTTCACTTCGGTCGCCTGTTCCAATTTGATCACGACGTGCTTCGCCCCGCTCTGCAGCTGCCTCTTCTGCAAATCGAGCCTCAAGTCTTGAGCGAAGAATTGTCATCGCTTTAGCTCGGTTTTTATGCTGACTCTTTTCATCCTGACAGGAAACAACAATGCCGGTTGGTAAATGGGTGATTCGAACCGCCGAATCTGT
This sequence comes from uncultured Candidatus Saccharibacteria bacterium, assembly GCA_964432765.1. Lineage (GTDB taxonomy): Bacteria > Patescibacteriota > SICC01 > SICC01 > CAYSOT01 > CAYSOT01. The sequence goes on along the minus strand of CAYSOT010000006.1, from coordinate 39,100 downwards.
TGTGTTGACGGATTGCCCCCCCGGGCCGGAGGAACGAAATACATCAATGCGGAGCTCATCCGCCGCAATCTGCAGTTCGGACTCTTCGGTTTCCGGTAAGACAGCTACCGTAACCGTTGAAGTGTGGATTCTTCCGCCTGATTCAGTCACAGGAATTCTCTGCACGCGATGTGTTCCAGCTTCTGTCTTTAACCGACCGTATGCACCTTCTCCAACAATACGCAGAATAACCTCTTTAAACCCACCAGCTTCGGACTCACTTTTCGAGAGAAGTTCTGTAGACCAATTCCGTCCTTCTGCATAGCGTTGATACATTGCAAAAAGCTCTCTGGCAAACAGTGACGATTCGTCACCGCCTGCACCTGCGCGTATCTCAAGAATAGCGGGGCGCTCATCGTGAGGATCTTTTGGCTCAAGTAGCTCGCGGAGTTTTTCCTGTACGCCTAAAAGCTCCTCTTTTTTTAGCGGAAGCTCATCCGAAGCAACCGCCGCCAGGTCAGAATCATCCGTAGCTGCGGCAAGTTTTTCAAGATCAGAAATTTCACGCTCAAGTGCCTCCCGCTGTTCATAGACCGAAACCAAAGTTTCTGCACGCTTGTGCTCCTTAGCTGCTTTTGCCAGCGCAGAAGGGTCTTGTGCTGTTTTGGGGTCGCTCAGTCGGGCAGACAAAGACTCGAGCTGAGCCTTGGCTTCGTCGTAGTTCACGTTAGGAGTTTTGTTCGAGCGATTTCTTCATTTCAGCTAGTCGCTCTTCTGTACTTGGAGCACTTGCTTCGGATGTTGGGTCTTTTTTGGTGCTCACTTCAGCAGCAGCGGTTTTTGTTGGCTTCCCGTCTGCTCCGGCTTTCGCGGCGCGTGCTCGGAACCGATCCACTCGACCAGCCGTATCAACCAGTTTCTGCTTGCCCGTGTAAAAAGGATGACAGTTTGAACAAAGCTCAACCGTCATCGACTCAACGGTGGAACCAATCTCCATAACACGGCCACAACCGGTGCAGGTAGTTTTTGCGTTTGCGTAATATGTTGGGTGAAGTGCATCTTGCATACGAATAAGTATAGCGTGGATTCGGTGGCTGCACTAGGCGCCTTGCCGCGAGTGCATAGCAGGCGTAAACTAAGCTTTGATAACACACCCGGACACAGCGAGCATTCCTGCCAGCAATGGTCATCTCGCACTACTAGATCCGGGGAGGTAACAAGGAGAAAACTATGGCAGTAACTGTCCAATCGTTAATGGAGGCCGGAGTCCACTTTGGCCACCAGACCCGCCGCTGGAATCCACAAATGGCACCGTATTTGTTCGGTGAGCGTGGAGGCGTTCATATTATTGATCTCGACCAGACGCTTGAAGCGCTTAGTGTCGCGACTTCTGCAGTTGAGAAGATTGTTGCCTCAGGTGGCACGGTCCTTTTTGTCGGCACCAAGCGACAGGGCAAAGCCGCCCTTCAAGAGGCGGCTGGCAAAGCGTCGATGCCCTACGTAACTGAGCGTTGGCTAGGAGGACTACTGACCAACTTTCCAACCATCAAGCGACGCCTTGATGTCTTAAACCGCCTATCAACCGAAGAAGAAGCGGGGGATTGGAATCACCTTCCAAAGAAGGAGGCTGGCCGCAAACTAGATGAGCTGAAGCGACTCCAAACAATGCTTGGAGGAATGAAAGATACCGATAAACTTCCCGAAGCCATATTTGTAAATGATGTTGTTCGGGAAAGCCTTGCTATTGCCGAGGCGAAAAAGCTCGGCTTGCCGATTATTGGTGTGCTCGATTCGAATGCAGATCCACGCGGGATTACCTATCCAATACCTGCGAACGACGATGCTGTGAAGGCGATCCAGCTCATCGCAGATGAAATCTCTGAGGCGTGTATTCGTGGCAAGCAAAAACAAGTTCCGGCGGCAGCCAAGGAGGTCGCATGAGTGATATTTCAGCAAAAGACGTCCAGCAACTCCGCGCAGATACTGGAGCAGGGATTATGGACGCGAAGAAAGCTCTCCAGGACGCGTCGGGGGATATGTCAAAAGCCGCTGAGCTTCTTGCAGAACAGGGCTTACTGAAGGCTGCAAAGAAGGGTGAACGCGAAGCTTCCGAAGGCTTGATTCACTCGTATATACACGGCAACGGTCGCGTAGGAGTGCTTCTCGAGCTGAATTGCGAGACCGATTTCGTAGCGCGCAACGAAGAATTTGCAGCACTTGCTAACGATCTTTGTCTCCAAATCGCCGCAACAAACCCCCTGAGTGTGGATAAAGAGTCTTTGCCAGCTGGCGAAGAAGAGGAGCGTGTGCTCCTTGTGCAGCCGTTCGTTAAAGACCCTTCCCAGACAGTTGAGTCATATGTCAAAGCACTCATTGCGAAGCTTGGTGAAAATATCGTGATAACTCGCTTTATCCGGTACGAACTTGGCGAAGTCTAAATACCAGCGAATACTCTTAAAGCTGTCCGGTGAATCGCTTACCGACTCTGGTGAATTTGGTTTGAATGGGCGAGTTTTAAAAGATCTAGCAGAGACGATTGCCGAAGTGGCAACGGGTGGCACAGAGATTGCAATCGTAGTTGGAGGCGGCAATATTTGGCGCTACTCCGAAAGTCACGATGCGGAAATAGAACGGAGCACTTCTGACACCATGGGGATGCTCGCCACGGTGATGAACGGGATTGCGCTCCAGAATGCGATAGAACAAACAGGAACCTTCTGTCGCGTGCAAACGGCGCTGACTATGCCACAAGTTGCTGAGCCATTCATTCGTCGCCGCGCAATCAGGCACATGGAAAAGGGCCGTGTGGTCATATTTGTTGCCGGTGCAGGAAGCCCCTACTTCACAACAGACACTGCAGCCGCTCTTCGAGCGCTCGAGGTCAATGCTGACGTCTTGCTAAAAGGAACCAAGGTCGATGGTGTCTATGATAAGGATCCCAAGAAAGAAAAAGATGCCAAGAAGTTTGATCGCATAAGCTATTCCGAAGTACTCGCGGGGAGACTTGGCTTTATGGATGCCACGGCAATCTCTCTTTGCCGCGAAAACGAATTGCCAATTATTGTCTTTAATATTCTTGATCGAGCTGCGCTTGCCCGCGTCGTACGGGGTGAGCGCGTCGGAACGGAGGTACATGCATGAGTGACTTTAGAAAATCGACAGATAAAGTCGTGGAGTTCTTTAAACAGGAAGTCTTGGGGCTTCGCACCGGAAGAGCCAATGCCGCAATCGTTGATGGTGTGATGGTTGAGTCTTACGGTACGAATGTGCCACTCAAGCAGGTCGCAAGCGTAACGGTTCCTGATGCCACAACGATAGTTTTGACCCCTTGGGACAAATCGCTGCTCGGAGCAATCGAAAACTCGCTGCAAACACTCGATCTAGGTACGCAACCAGTCAATGATGGAACTACGGTACGAATTGTGCTCCCACCGATGACGGAAGAACGCCGCACCGAGCTCACAAAAGTTGTTGGCGAGAAACTAGAGGCGGCGAGGGTTGCGCTGCGTAATTTGCGACACGAAGCGATTGAGTCTGCGGAGAAAGAAGGTCTTCCCGAAGATGCGCTTAAGCATGAAAAGGAAGAGTTGACCAAGATTACAAGCGAGGTAAATGCAGAGCTCGAGACGCTCGCCAGCGAGAAGAAACAAGAGCTTTTGAAACTATGACAAGGGAGAGTGCAGTAGGGCCGCGCCACGTCGCGATTATTCTCGACGGGAACCGTCGTTGGGCGAAGCGACAGGGATTACCTGCTCAAGCCGGGCATTATCGAGGTCTCTACTACGCCCTTATGCCGACAATTGAGGAGGCAATCAAACAAGGAGTGGAGTACCTCACCGTTTTCGCCTTTTCGACAGAAAATTGGAATCGTAAAAAGCGAGAAGTAAACGCACTACTAAAGTTGTTTGAGCGGTCTGCTGAGCAGAAGTTTGAAGAGTTAATTAAGGCAAACATCCAACTCAAGGTAATAGGCGAGTTGGATCGGTTTCCGGAGCGACTTCAAGTTCTACTTCGCGACATTATTGAACGATCAAAGCAAAACAGCGGGCTAACCCTGACTCTGGCATTATCGTATGGCGGCCGCCAGGAGGTTGTTAGCGCTGCTGAAAAGCTTCGCCATTCGAAGGGCAAGATTGATGAAGCCGCCTTCGCGAGTGCGCTCTACGATCCAAGCTTGCCAGATGTTGACCTGCTCATTAGAACAAGCGGAGAGCAACGACTTTCCGGGTTTCTGCTTTGGCAAGCCGCGTACGCAGAAATCTACTTCACTGACACGCTCTGGCCAGACTTTGGGCCCAAAGATCTTGCACGTGCAATAAAGGACTTCATGGGTAGACAAAGGCGGTTTGGTACGTAAATGGAATTATTCATCACTATTATCGCCTTTGTACTGATTCTCGGCTTACTGGTGTTTGTTCATGAACTCGGCCATTTTCTGGTAGCGAGACGGAACGGTATTAAGGTTGAGGAATTTGCGTTTGGCCTGCCGCTACTTCCGGCGATTTATACACACCGTCGTGGTGAAACTACGTACTCTATTTATCCTGTGCCGCTCGGTGGCTTCGTCCGCATGCTCGGAGAAGATGGCAAAAGTCGCTCTAAGCGTTCGTTCGCTGCCAAGTCTCCAGCAATTCGCGCTAAGGTTCTTGTCGCAGGTGTAGCGATGAATGTCCTGTTGGCCCTAGTCCTTTTGACGATTGGTTTCGCTTTCAGGATGCCACCACTAGCCCTCTGTGCTTCATCCTATCCAGGAGCTACATATACCAATAACGTGAGCGTTGCCGCAGTAGCTGACGGTCCGGCGAGGGAGGCGGGGATTTTAGCTGGTGACCAAATTCGAGCAATTGAAGGAACGAGTGTTAATTGCAGCAAAGATGTGCCAAGGCTGCTCGGCGAACGACCGGGGAAGCCGACACAGCTTGAAGTTACCCGCGACGGTCAGCCCCTTGAAATAGTCGTGTCGCCCCGCGATTCAGGCTCACAACGCGGCACAATAGGGGTTGCTCCAGTAGATAACTACGAAAACCTTCATTACCCACTAATCACCGCTCCGTTGCTCGCGATTATGGAGACTGGCGCGATTATCGCAGCCACGCTCACGGCTCTGGCTGATTTATTTGTAAAACTCTTTACAGCAGCGACGGTGCCAATGGGCGTAAGTGGGCCCGTTGGAATTGCGAAATACACCGGGCAGATTATTGAGCTTGGGCCGATTATGATCCTTCGTTTCGTGGCGATATTATCACTCAGCCTTGCGGTATTTAATATTTTGCCAATACCGGCACTCGACGGCGGACGGTTGCTTTTTGTCGGAGTGGAGGCGCTGCGTGGGGGAAAACCTATTACGCCACGTCTTGAGAACGCTATTCATACCGCAGGATTTGCTCTATTAATTGGCTTCTTGCTGATAATTACGTATTTTGACCTTACGAGGTAGTTCATGAAACTCTCTGAAAGCGCATTTCGACCACTTCGCTCCGCACCAACGGATGCTTCGACCAAGAACCATGAACTGCTGGTACAAGGCGCCTACGTTGACCAGCTTATGGCTGGTGTCTACACCTACCTTCCGCTGGGTTTACGTGTACTTGATAAGATTTGCGCCATTGTTAGGGAGGAAATGAACGCCATAGGGGGAGAAGAGCTACTGATGCCCCTGCTGCATCCAGCTTCAATTTGGCAGCAGTCGGGTGGATGGGACGACGTAGACGTACTTTTCAAGCTGAAAAGTCAGACCGGTAAGGATTATGCTTTGGCACAAAGCGAGGAAGAAGTCGTCACGCCGCTCTTTCTAAAAGCTGCCCAGTCCGTCCAGCGAATGGCCGCAGCGCGTGCGCCATATAATATCCAATGGAAGTTTCGCGATGAACTCCGAGCAAAATCTGGGATTTTGCGTGGTCGTGAATTTCTAATGAAAGATATGTATAGCTTTCATGAGTCGCAATCAGACTTTGATAAGTTCTACGAGATTGTTAAGAAAGCATATATTAAGACTTTCGATCGGCTTGGCCTAACTGCCAAAGCAACCGAAGCCTCGGGGGGAAATTTCACGGATAAAATCTCCTATGAGTTCGAAGTGTTAACTGACGCAGGTGAAGACGTAATTTATTACTGCGACAATTGTGACTATTGCGTGGAAGATGAAGTGGCAAAACTAAAGCCGGGGGACACATGCCCTTCGTGCGGCAAGGCCGAGCTTGCGCAAGCCAAGGCTGCAGAGGTGGGCAACGTCTTTGATCTTGGCACGAAGTATTCAAAAGCATTTGATCTTACAGTCGCAACTGAGAATAATCGCCGAATTCACCCAATCATGGGTTGCTACGGGATAGGCATCAGCCGAGTGATGGGTGTTATCGTTGAAAAGCACAATGATGCTAACGGTATCATCTGGCCGGTTTCTGTTGCCCCATTTCCTGTTCACATTGTTAGACTAGGCGACGATCCGGAAGTGATTGCAGCAGCAGATGCCCTGTATAAAGAGCTAGGAGAAGATGCTCTTTATGATGATCGCGACGAAACCGCAGGCATTAAATTCAACGACGCTGACTTGCTGGGCATACCCACCCGAGTTACGATAAGTCGGAAGACCGTAGCCGCACGGAGCGCAGAGATTAAGTCACGCTCTAGCGATACAGTCGAAAACCTACCACTCGACTCCTTGGCGAGTCGACTTAAAAGCGCTAACGCATGATTTTTGATGCAATCCTAGGTTACTTCTCACGTGATATTGGTATCGACCTTGGTACCGCTAATACGTTGGTCTATGTTCGCGGACGTGGAATTGTTATCAATGAACCATCCGTAGTTGCAGTCAACAAGCGCACAAACCAAATTCTCGCAATTGGTGATGAGGCGAAGAAGATGGTTGGCCGAACGCCGGCCCATATTGTTGCCACAAGGCCGCTCGTTGATGGAGTTGTATCAGATTTCGAAGTGACTGAGCAAATGCTCCGCTACTTCATTGAGAAAGTCCATAAAGAAAGTTTCACGATATACCCTAGGCCACGCGTGGTTGTCGGTATTCCTTCTGGAGTTACCGAAGTCGAGCGACGCGCGGTTGAAGATGCCGCACTCTCTGCCGGTGCACGGAGTGTATACCTTATTGAAGAGCCGATGGCTGCAGCAATTGGCGCACGCATGCCAGTCCAAGAGGCGACAGGTTGCCTCATCGTTGATATTGGTGGTGGAACTTCTGAAGTGGCCGTTCTATCGCTAGGCGGCGTCGTTATGGCGAAGAGCGTAAGAACCGCCGGAGACGAGCTTAATGCCGATATTGTCCAGTTCGCCAGAGATGAGTTTAATTTGCACCTAGGTGAACGCACCGCAGAGGAGATTAAGATCGCAATTGGTTCTGCTTGGCCACTTGGGAAGCCGCGTGAGGCAGAAATGCGGGGAAGGGATCTTGTGACAGGCTTGCCCAAGGCAGTCCGAGTCAACGATGAGCAGATTCGCTACGCAATACATAAATCAGTCGACATGATTGTTGATGCGATCAAGACTACCATCGAAGAAACCCCTCCGGAGCTCGTTGCCGACATTCTCGACAGGGGGATAGTGCTTGCTGGTGGCGGTGCCCTTCTGCGAGGCCTAGACAAGTTAATCGCCGAGCAAACCAAGATACCCGTCTACGTCGCCGATGAGCCGTTGACGTGTGTTGCTCGAGGTACGGGGCTCGTTATTGAGGACTTAGAGATCCTGAAGGACGTGCTCGTGCCATCACTCTACGAAAAGCCGCCGAGGTAAAATGCCTCCTCGCCAGCGTCAATTAGGCCTCCCGACGATCCTTGGCGCGATCGTTGTGGTTTTGATTGCTATGACACTCGGTATCTTAAAGCCGCTGCAATCTGTCGTTGGGTTTACGCTAAAGCCCTTCACTAACATATTTAACGGAGGTGAATCATCGCTTAAACGCGAAAATGAAGATCTCAAACAAAAAATCTCTTCGCTTGAAGCAGAAGTTGCCAAGCGTGAAGAGGCGAAGCAGCTTAATGATGTTCTCAGAGCTCAACTAAATTTCGCCCAGTCGAATAACTATAAGTTGACTCAAGCCAACATCATTAGCCAGGACCCATCGAATTATCAACAATTCTTTACAATTGACCGTGGGTCTACGTCGGGAATAGGCAGTGGGATGGCCGTGGTTTCTGGCAGCTACTTAGTTGGAAAGATCATTGAAACGACTCCGACCACAGCGAAGGTGTATCTCATCACTGACTTTAATTCAGCCGTACCTGCATACACTCTACAAACAAGAGCGAGCGGCATCGTCAGGGGGCAACGTGGGTTTGGTTTGAGCATAGAAAGCGTTCCGCAAACCGACACGCTCCAAAACAACGATACCGTCCTGACATCTGGGTTTGGCGGTGAATACCCGCGAGGGCTTTTAATCGGCACTATTGGCGACGTCAAAAAGCGTGATGCTGATGTATATCAATCGGGACTTGTTAGACCCTCGGTTGATTTCCGGAAGCTTGAATCGGTATTTATTATTACTGGAAACGTTTCCTGATGCGTTTTGTTGTGCTTTTTTTTGGATTGTTGCTCGTGATCGCTTTTCAAATAGCTGCTTGGCCCGATGTTACCCTGCGAATCATGCCTAACTTTACTTTGGCGGTAGCTTTGGCCTGGCTTTTTGCAACAGGAGCTCGCTCGGGCGGTTTAGCTCTGCTTATATCCGGCCTAACACTCGATCTCTACTCACAAAGAATGTTTGGGCGGTTTCTGCTTGGATTTATACTCGCATACGGCCTTGTCATGCTTATAACTAGAGGCGCAGCCGAAGGAATTAGCTATGCATACCGACTCCTTGCTGGCAGCATCGCGATTGTGGCATGTGAGCTGTGGGTTTTGATTTATATGAATATTGCTGTTCCGCGTATGCCGTTTTTTGCGCAATTATTTGACACCGCTACACTGAACATACTGGCGACAATCATATTCTTCGCCATAATCACGCCAATCATTGACGTGATCGCTCGTAGTATCGCTAAGCCTTATGAACGATCCCTTTAAAGACAATGACTACCTCAATATCGGTTTCGACACCTCGTATGAAGAGTCGGAACTCTGGCAAGGTGCGCTTCGAAATGAAGAAGATGCCTCAGGCCTAGTAGCAGAAAGACCGGCTGCAAGCTCGCGGGTCAAGTTCCTGGCTATTGTCATTGCTCTCATCACGCTACTGCTTGCCAGTAGGCTACTGGTCTTGCAGATTATCGACTCTTCCCAGAACAAAGCCCTTGCCGAGGGAAACCGGATTCGAGAAACGTTGATTCCTGCACCTCGCGGCGTTATCTATGATGCAAATCGCACAATCGTGGCACGAAATGTACCAAACTTTGAGGTTCGCATTATCCCTTCTGACCTTCCAAAGAAACCTGAAGAGCGAGCGGCGGTGTACGCTACGCTCTCAGAAGCATTGAAAAAGTCACCTGACGAAATTGCTAGAACCGCCGAAGCAAAAGGGCTGCGATCAGCGACGCCTGTCCTTATCGCAGAAAAGTTAGATCGCGATACGTCGATGCTGTTGCAAATTCGTGCGACGAATCTACGAGGTGTCTTGATCGAGAATAACCCACAGCGAGAATACACGAAGCCTGAGCAGTATGCGCATCTACTTGGGTATACCGGACGAGTTTCCGAAGATGACCTGAAGCGCGATTCTTCCCTTTCGCCCTCGGATTTCGTAGGCAAATTAGGTATTGAACAGACGTATCAAAATGACCTCAAAGGCAGTGCTGGCAAGCAGCGCGTTGAGGTTGACGCGAGTGGACAAGTGCTTAAGCAACTACAATCTACGGACCCAACTGCTGGCAAGAGCCTGGTCTTGGGAATTTTACCAGACCTTCAGCAAACCATGTTCCAAGCCGTAGCAGACGGTATTAAGTCCTCGAAACGGGCGGCAACCGGAGGGTCCGCAATTGCAATGAATCCGAAGAACGGGGAGATTCTTGGCATGGTCAGCCTGCCGAGCTTCGACAACAATCTCTTCGTAGACGGGATATCGGAGTCGAAATACTCGACCCTGGCAAATGATCCACGCAAGCCGTTATTTAATCGCCCAATCGCGGGTGAATATCCTCCTGGGTCGACATTTAAGATAATTACCGCCACGGCAGCCCTTGGCGAAGGAGTTGTTCAGCCAGGAACATATCTGGCATCACCACCAGAGTTGGATATTGAAGGCTATAAATTCCCAGATTGGGACAAGAATGGTCATGGTTCTGTGAACGCATCTAAGGCGCTTGCGGTATCTTCCGATGTCTATTTTTATAAGGTGGCTGGAGGCTACACCGATGTGAAGGGTGTAGGAGTCGATAAGCTCGGTGACTATATGCGGAAATTCGGAATAGGGAAGCCATCAGGTATTGATATTCCAGGAGAGAGAAAAGGGCTTATACCAACACCCGAATACAAGAAGGACACGTTCGGTGAGGACTGGTTTGTCGGTAATACCTACCAAATGGGAATAGGGCAGGGATTCGTACTAACGACACCGCTCGAAGTGCTGAATTACGCAGCCGCTATCGCGGGAAACGGGGTTGCCTATAAGCCCCATATCGTAAAGGCGATTGAAAACCCGGATAACCCCCAGGATAGCAAGGCCGTACAGCCGGAAGAATACATTAACCTCGGCGTCAGCCAGAGCATCATCGACACGGTTAAAGATGGCATGCGCCAAGCTGTGCAAGGAGGAACCGCCTCGGCCCTACGGTCCCTGCCGGTCGATATTTGCGGAAAGACTGGTTCGGCTGAGTTCGCAAATGAAACAAATGCTCACGCCTGGTTCACTGCCTTTGCTCCCTGTAACGACCCTCAAATTGCATTAGTTGTAATGATCGAAGGTGGTGGCGAAGGATCAGACGTAGCTGTTCCGGCGGCAAAGAAGATTTTGGCACAGTACTTTGGCGTCCAAACTAAAGACGAGCCCAAAAAATGAGTGCGACTGTGATGGACGGGACACTCCTTGCCGCTCAGCATCGAGAAGCCCTTGCTGCGAAGATCAAAAGCGGTTTGTCACTTGGAATCATACTCGCCACTAACAACAGCGCGACCAAGCGCTATGTTGCCCTAAAGCAGCAACTAGCCGAGAGTCTTGGTGTTTCGGTCACTATCGAAAATCTTGGCGACGACGCGACTGAAGCAGAAATAATACAAGTCTGCATGCGACTTAGTCAGGACAATTCTATTACGGGGTATATTGTTCAACTACCGCTCCCAGAGGGGGTATCTCGTTCAAAAGTGTTCTCTGCTGTTGATCCATTAAAAGACGTCGACGGCTTAGCACCGCAACGTCTTGGCAAATTAATGCTCGGAATGGAAACAATCATTCCCGCCACTCCTCGGGGGATTCTCTCACTCCTTTCGCGCTACCAGATTACTATCCCTGGAGCGACGGCCACAGTTATCGGCAAGGGGCTTCTCACGGGTTTGCCGTGTGCAGTCGCGCTTAACCACCTTGGTGCGACAGTAACAAGCTGCGATAAGCAAACGAAGGATCTTGCCGCCGCAACCCGCCAAGCGGATATCGTAATCTCTGCAGCGGGTGCACCCGGACTTGTTAGTGGCGACATGATTAAGCCAGGAGCGACAGTTATTGATGTCGGAACGACACCTCAGGGAGACAGGCTAATTGGAGACATAGTGTATGACGAAGTAAAAGATGTTGCAGCATATGTGTCACCTGTGCCCGGCGGGGTTGGTCCAATGACCGTTATTAGCCTCTTTGAAAATCTGCACGACCTTACTCACTGAATTGCCATTGACAGCAGCACTGCCTGTCAGTAGGATTGCTCATACCCCAATTGGGCATTTCGCCCGGGTCTTCGTATCGCTCTAAGGAGGAGACATGAATCAAACAATACTCACCACCGCCGGCCTAGATAAACTCAAAGCCGAGCTTATCGACCTTAAGGAGAATCGACGGCCTGCCGTCATCGCTCGAATCAAAGAAGCGGTTTCACACGGCGATTTAAGCGAAAACTCAGAGTACGAAGACGCAAAGAATGAGCAAGGATTTATTGAAGGGCGAATTGTCGAGCTTGAGAGCATGCTTGAGGGTGCGCAAATCGTATCAGCATCTTCAGGGTCTACCGTTGAGCTCGGTTCAACGGTAACTGTTACCCATGATGGCAAAAGTTCATCTTTCACCATCGTTGGACCAGCTGAGGCGGATCCGGTATCTGGCCTTATTTCAAACGAGTCGCCACTTGGCGCGTCTCTTCTTGGTTCAGCAATAGGGGATACGGTTTCAGTGGAAACGCCGCGAGGGAAGACCACCTATGCTATCGCCAAAATCGGCGCTTAAGCAAAAGAGCTAGCCCTAAGCACCAGAAACCTGCGATAATAAGCAGGAGATTCAAAATGGAAGAAAAACCACAAGATGTGCTGTCGTTGCGTCGAAAAAAAGTACGTACACTACGCGATGCCGGATATGACCTCTATCCCGCCAAAGTAGGCCGTACACATTCGCTTACGCAGCTGCGAAATGATTTTGCAAAGCTCGAAAAAGCCTCCCAACGCCTGGTTGTCGTTGGGAGAGTTATGACGCTACGGACACACGGTGGAATCAGCTTCGCCACCATTAGGGATGGTTCGGGCGACTTTCAGATCGCCTTTCAAGAGAACGTACTCGGCACTAAGTACACAGCTACAGACGATCTCGATCTCGGCGATTTTATTGAGGTTGGCGGCACGGCTTTCACAACAAAGCGTGGAGAGCCCTCGGTCTCGGCGCAAGATTTCCGAATCATTAGCAAGGCACTCAGGCCGCTCCCTGAAAAGTGGCATGGACTGAAGGATCCTGAGGAGCGCTACCGGAAGCGCTATCTTGATATGCTAACCAACCCGGAGACACGCGAAAAACTCTTGAAGCGCGCAACGCTGGTGCGAGTGCTGCGCGAAGAGCTTCACGCGGAGGGTTTTTCCGAAATCGAGAACCCTGTTCTTGAACTAGCAGCGTCTGGAGCGGCAGCAAAGCCATTTTCTACACATATCGATGCGTACGATCTCGACCTTTACCTTAGAATCGCTGTTGGCGAATTGTGGCAGAAGCGAAGTTTGGTCGGAGGTTTTGAAAAGATTTATGAAATTGGACGCGCATTCCGAAATGAGGGTGTTGATTATTCGCATAATCCCGACTTCACCATGCTTGAGTATTATTGGGCCTATGCGGACTACGAGGACAACATTTCGCTCCACGAGCGAATGATTCCGGCAGTTGTAAAAAAGACGGCCGGCACCCTCAAAGTTACCTACGGTGACGATGAAATCGACTTCACGCCACCATATCCACGAATTACATTCGCTGATGCCATCAAGGAATCATCGGGGATAGATATTTCCAAAACACCAGACGCAGATTCACTCGCAAGCGCGATCAGTGCTGCGGGGTATGAGGCTGAGAAGGGAGCAAGCTACGCAAAACTACTCGACGATCTCTTTAAGGATTCGTACCGAGCAGGGGCAATCCAGCCAGTTTTTGTAACCCACTACCCATCGATCTTAAAACCGCTCGCTAAGAAGTCGCCTGATTTCCCGGGAACTGCGGAAATGTTCCAACTTATCGTGGCAACCGTTGAGCTTTCAAACTCATACACAGAACTGAACGACCCCGAAGATCAAAGAGCACGTTTCGAAGAGCAAGCAGAAATGGCCGCCGCAGGCGATCCTGAAGCTATGCAGATTGATACCGAATATATTGAAGCTCTCGAGTACGGAATGCCACCGGCAACCGGTACTGGAATCGGTATAGACCGTTTCGCAGCACTACTTACCGACTCGCACAGTATTCGAGAGGTAACGGCGTATCCTCTTATGAAACCACGCAAAGGCACGCAGGCAGCAAATGAGGATGGAGATGAGTGATTTAATCTCGATCCACATCGCCGCAAATGAAGCATTGGCAGAGCTCGCGCGCGCAAGGCTTGAGTCCCAAGGCATCGATGCCGTTGTTGTCGGTGGCGATGCGGCGTCATATCTAGGATCAAGCTCTCCATTTGAGATTCATGTTTCAGCCGAAGATGTCGATAGAGCAAAAGAGGTGCTCAATGATTGATCTGAAAATCCTTCGAGATGAGCCGTCACGAATCAGGGCCGAACTAAAAGCGCGTGGTAGCTCACTAAAAATTGACGATCTTGTGGCGCTTGATCAAAAACGCCGCGAACTGCAGCGAAGCTACGATGAACTTCGAGCCAAGCAGAAGGAGACACGCGACAAAGTCACCGGCGCAACAATTAAGCGCGATCTAGCAGAGATTGAAACAAAGCAGCGTGAAGTTGCACTCGAGTTTGAAGCATTGTTCCTCCAGGTACCGAACTTTCACGATCAATCCGTCCCCGAAGGGCCGGACGAAAGTGGAAATGTGGTCATAAAAACGGTAGGCAATAAACCAGACAAGCCTTACGCCCAGGCCCACTATGAAATTCCGGCAATTGCACCCTTGATTGATTTTGAGCGAGGGGCAAAAGTTTCTGGTTCCCGCTTTTGGTACTTAAAAGGCAACCTAGTACATCTTGAATTTGCCCTCATCCGATATGTGCTGGATTTCTATGGCAAGAAAGGTTTCTTGCCGATGCGCCCACCAACTATCGTTGGTGAAGACGCGATGCGCGGGACAGGGTTTTTCCCAGCTGACGCAAATGAAATTTATGTAGTCTCGGATCCGGATGATTCGAGTAAGCAAAAGTACTTATCAGGTACCGCCGAAGTGCCGCTTGCGAGTTATCACAGTGGTGAAAATCTAGACGCTGGTTTACTGCCAATTCGCTACGTCGGTTTTGCCCCGGCATATCGGCGTGAAGCAGGCTCCTATGGCAAAGACACGAAGGGAATCCTCCGAGGACATGAGTTTGATAAGTTAGAACTCTTTATCTTTAGTAATCCGGAGGACTCCTGGGGTGCCCACGAGGAGCTCCAAGCTGCGGCAGAAGAATTTTGGACATCGCTCGGCATACCGTTCCAAGTAGTGAATATATGCACGGGGGACCTCGGTGCGCCAAATGCAAAAAAGTATGATATCGAAGCATGGCTACCCGGCGAAGGAGCATATCGTGAAGTTGGTTCTAACTCCAACGACACAGATTTCCAAGCGCGCAGATTGCGGATTAAGTCAAACGGTGAGTATGTCCACACGCTCAACAACACTGCCTGCGCGATAGGTCGCGCAATCATTGCAATCGTCGAGAATTATCAACAACAAGATGGTAGTGTAGATATGCCTAAGGTGCTCAAGCCGTACCTACCGTTTAGCAGTATTACAAAGGAGAAATAAATGCGAATTCAATCAAAAGCTCAAGGCACGCCCCTCACAGATTCTGCAAAGATCTACGTTGAACGTAAAATTGGTCGTCTGTCCAATCTACTGACACCCGAGCAGGATGATGCCGCTGTGGCCGACGTCCACTTAATCTACGCACCTTCAAACACAGTTGCGACGAAAGATAAGTGCCACGTAACCATTAGTGGGCTCGGTGGGGGACATACTGTTCACGCCGAAAGCGAAGAGCCGGATATGCATGTCGCCATCGACGCTTCAGCCCAACTGCTCGAAGAGCAGCTGCGGAGACTTAAAGAGAAAACGCGTGACAATCTCGATCGCTCGAAACTAGCCGCCAAAGAAGTGCCAGCTGAAGACTTCATGGCAACCGAGCCGGTTGAGGATTCAGGAGATCGCTAGTGGCACTGGGATTTCTTAAGAAGTTAAGCGGTGATCCGTCTGAATCGGAACTCCGCAAAATTAAGCCGTTAATTGAGCGGATTAATTCGTATTCAGATGAGTATAAGGCGCTCAAGAAGACGGATTTCCCAAAGAAAACGGCTGAGTTTAAGGACCGTTTTGAGCGAGGAGAAAGTCTAGATGAGCTTCTTCCTGAAGCGTTTGCCCTTGTCCGAGAAGTTGCAGATCGGACCATTGGAGAACGTCATTTCGATGTCCAGCTGATGGGTGGTGCAGTTCTGCACCGAGGCAACATTTCAGAAATGAAGACCGGCGAAGGTAAGACGCTGACAGCCACATTGCCGACCTATCTCAACGCGCTTGCTGGTCGTGGCGTGCACGTCGTAACAGTCAACGAATACCTCGCAAAACGTGATACTGAATGGATGGGACAAGTCTACACGGCGCTTGGCCTGACCGTGGGTAATATTTACCACGAGCAACCCGTTGAAGAAAAGCGCGCGGCATATCAGGCAGATATTACGTACGGTACAAATAACGAGTTTGGCTTTGATTATCTGCGCGATAACATGGTTCAGTCACTTGAGAGTGTTGTGCAGCGAGATCTCGCATTTGCGATCGTTGACGAAGTTGACTCAATCTTGATCGACGAGGCTAGAACGCCGCTGATTATCTCGGCACCAGATATGGAGTCGTCACAGCAATACGTGCGATTTGCCGGGATTGTTCCTAAGCTTCAGAAGGAAGAGCACTTTACGGTCGACGAGAAGCGACGTAGCGCTGTCTTAACCGATGCTGGAATCGCACGGGTTGAGCAGCTGCTTGGAATCTCAAATATTTACGAAGCCGGCGGCGTGCTTTTGGTCCACCATCTAGAACAAGCTCTACAGGCACACGCCCTGTATCACCTCGATAAAGATTACGTTGTCAAAGATGGCCAAGTAATCATCGTTGATGAGTTTACCGGTCGTCTGATGGCCGGTAGGCGGTACTCAGAAGGCCTCCACCAGGCGATTGAGGCCAAAGAAGGGGTTGAGATTCAGCAGGAAAGCCGAACAATGGCAACGATCACTTTCCAAAATTATTTCAGGCTCTATGAAAAGCTTTCAGGAATGACGGGAACTGCACTGACCGAGAAAGAAGAGTTTCAGAAGATCTATTCACTCGACGTAGTCAGCGTGCCAACCCACCGAGAAGTAATCAGAAATGACCTAAATGATGTAATCTACAAAACTGAGCAGGCCAAGTTTGAGGCAATTGCCCGCGATGTTAAGGAGCGCCATCAGGCTGGCCAGCCAGTCTTGCTTGGCACGATTGCGGTTGAAAAGTCAGAAGTACTTTCTACGCATCTCAAACGCGCGGGTATCCCACACGAAATCCTGAACGCTAAGAATCACGCCAGGGAGGCGGAAATCATAGCTGCCGCTGGCAGTAAGGGAGCGGTGACCGTCTCGACCAACATGGCCGGTCGAGGAACCGACATTAAGCTAGGTGACGGCGTCGCTGAACTTGGTGGTCTCCATGTTATTGGCTCTGAACGTCACGAATCTCGCCGTATCGATAACCAGCTTAGAGGTCGTTCTGGTCGGCAAGGGGATCCTGGTTCAACCCAATTCTACGTTTCGCTAGAAGATGACCTGATGCGTATTTTCGCAGGGGACCGAATTAAGAGCATTATGGAGCGCCTGAAGGTCCCGGAAGACCAGCCGATCGAGGCGGGAATCATTTCACGGTCTCTTGAGAGCGCACAGAAGAAGGTTGAGGGTCATAACTTTGATATTCGTAAGCACGTCGTCGAATACGACGATGTTATGAACTCTCATCGCGAAGTAATCTATTCCAGAAGACGCAAACTACTCGAAGCAGAAAACTCAAAACAGACTGTACTCGACATGTTTACTGGTGAGATTGATTTGCTCATCTCTTTCTATGCAAGTGGCGATGATTCAACAGAATGGCAATACGAAAAAATTGCCGAAGGCGTGAAGGCGATGGTCTTGGTGGAAGGAAACCTTGCAGAGCAGCTGAGTGGGACCCGTAACCGAGACGAGTTACGACAGGGACTGCTCGACATGATTGAACGGGCTTATGCAGCAAAAGAAGAAGAGCAGGGCGAAGAGAACATGCGCAAACTGGAGCGAGCCGTGCTTCTGCGAACTATGGACACGCTTTGGGTAAACCATCTCGACGCCATGGAGCACTTGCGCGAGGGGATTGGTTTGCGTGGCTATGGCCAGCGGGATCCGTTGGTGGAGTACAAACAAGAGGCATACCGGCTGTTTGAAGATCTGCTCGGCGCTATTCAAACCGACATCACACGTACAATCTTCAAGATGACGCTGGCCCAGCAAGAGCCCTCCTCGGAAATGGAGCAAGCGGCTAAAAACGTTGACTCGAGCAAGGGTGAGCGAAAGTCAGGAAAAGCACGCATCGGCACTACTGAACCAGGAGAAGAGCCAATTGGTAGCGTCACTGTCACAAGTAGCTCGGTTAGACCGCCGGCACCTGCTGCAAAAGTACCAAAACCACAGAAGGCTACGAAAAAAGAGACTGAGCCTCAAAAGGTTATCAATCAAGACGAGCTTGCTGCAGAACCTCCGGTTGAGGAGAAAAAGGAAGGCTCAACAACGATCACGGTCTCACAGCGTACTAAACCAGCCGCCAACCCCACTCCGGCCGCAGAGCATCATAAGGTCGGTCGAAATGATCCTTGCCCCTGTGGTAGTGGACTCAAATACAAGAAGTGCGGCTTGATTGGTGCGCCGCAGCATAATCGCTAAACTCGATCGTACGCCAGCTTCCTTGGCAACTTGGAGATGCTTTGTATGATAGTGGTGTATGAAAAACGAAGAAACGCAGGATCTTGATCTAGGCCAGCTTGAGGGCTGGAAGATGCACGGCAAAGAACTGATTAAGACTGTCGAATGCGACGATTTTAGCCATGCTATGGATTACGTTACTCACGTTGCAGACCTGGCCGAAGAGCACGACCACCATCCAGTAATCGAGATTCGGTTTAATAGCGTCACACTGCGGCTATCAACTCACGACGCCGGTACAATTACTGATAAGGATGTTGCACTGGCTACTGAAATCGACCAAATAGCTGTCTAGGTATCGCCTCGGCCTGCTTGCTATACTAGGTCTTGAGGGCCGGTAGCTCAGTTGGTAGAGCGCCGCATTCGCATTGCGGAGGTCGGCGGTTCGAATCCGCCTCGGTCCACCACGTCTGCATTTCTGTATAGCAGCATGGTATAAAGAAGGTACTAAATAAGGGGCACACCAATGACTGAACACACATCACATACTCAGGCGCGAATGACTAAGTTGGAGAAGACGCTCCATGAGTACTACGTTACAAAAGCACCGTTCCAGATCCCGCCGAAGGGGAAGGAATGGATTGTTACCTATGGCCCCTGGATAAGTCTGGTTATCCTGATACTCACGCTTCCAGCTATTCTGGTAATTCTGGGTGTTGGGGCGACGCTTGGCACCTACGGAGCAGTTGCAGGACTTGGGTTTAATGGTGGATTCCTCCTTTGGATTGCGACTTTAGCACTTCTTGCTCAGGTAATTGTTATGGCGATAGCTATCCCGGGCCTCCTTAAGCGACAACTATCTGCCTGGAAACTTCTGTTTTATGCCGGTCTAGCCAATTTTGCCTACAATGCGTTTTGGTGGCTCAATTACCCGGGTCAACTTGGTAGCCTGCTGGGAGCAATAATTGGCCTCGTGATTAGTCAGTACATACTTTTCCAAATTCGTAGTTACTATAAGTAATTATTGACAACCAAGGGCTTTTCTGATAGTCTAGCAAGTTAGGCAAAACAAGGAAACCGACCAATACAACGGTCGGTTTTTTGTTTCTATGAAAAAAGCACTCTCACATTTACACGTTATTACGGCATTTTATGTCGGCGTGAGCCTTTCAAGCATCGCCATGATAGGTGCTACCAAGGCCTTGGTCGGCAGTGTGGCCGCAGCTGGAGCTGCCGTCTACTACCACCGCGCCGCGGCTGCTTTGTAGGCACGCGCCTTCGGATTATTAACCCGGATGCGCGTGGCCATAAACCACGTGGTGCTTGTCTGTGCGCAAGGGAGAAGCTAGGTATTAGTTTCTCCCTTCGGCGCTGTCTTGACAATTATCGCCACTTATGCTATGGTATATAAATTCAATATAAGCAAAGATACATTTATGACCACGCTCAAAACAATTATTCAAATGTCGCACGACGAGATACGAAGAAGCGTATCTCCAAGTGTCGCGCTCGCTGAAGTGTGGAAACAGTTAAAGGAGCGCGAGGCAGAGGTTCTCACAAAGCGGTATGGTCTACAAGGCAATAAGCCTGAGACTCTTCAGGAAATTGGCGAGAAATTTGGTATTAGCCGTGAGAGAGTACGTCAGGTAGAAAATTCTGCTTTGGCGATCATTAAGGCATCTTGTGAGCACAAACCCTTGAAAGACCTCGTAGCTTTGCAGCATGAAATTATCAGGGGTCACGGTGGCGTAGTTAGCCAAGAGGCACTACTTGATGAATTCCTGCTGGAGAGCAAACGTACTAATGCCGAAGAAGCTGCGGCCCTGTTTATCCTGCGAGCCTCACAAAGCGTTACTGAGGTGGGGGAGAGTAGGCAAAACCGCCGCTATTACGCGCTTTCCAGCGCACATGCACGGGCGATGGAAACCTTGGCTGGACTTATCCAGCAGACTCTCAGTTCACAGAAAAACCCTGATCCACAGACTGTTAGCAATATATATGAAACGATCGATGGATCATCATCAGTAGAGCCAATTCGATACCTCTTCACGGATGCGTTGGTCGAATCTACCCTCCAAACCGGCAAGTCTTTTACACAAGCCGACGATGGACGTTGGGGGCTCGTGACGTGGAGTGAGATTAATCCACGTAATATACGCGACAAGACACGGTTCACTCTAAAGCGAGCAGGCACTCCGCTACATTTCACAGATATTACCGAACGTATCAGAAGTGCTAAGTTCGACACTAAGCCAGTCACCACCCAAGCAGTACATAATGAACTGATCAACGGTGAAGAATTTGTCTTAATTGGCCGAGGGATCTACGGCTTGCGCGAATGGGGATACGTTGAAGGCACTGTTTCTGATGTAATCGAAAAACTGCTACGAGAAAACGGCGAGCCGATGGATCGCGACGCAATTATCGAAAGCGTCTTACAGCAGCGTCACGTCTCGCGCAACACTATCGTTATCAATTTGCAGAACAAGAACCGTTTCACCCAAATAACTAAACATCACTACGAGCCCGCTCAGGGCACGGAGAAGTAACATGGAGACTATCTTTGGACTGCTTCTTCAGGGGCTGTTCTATACATGGTGGATTATCGTTCCCGTGTTACTGTTTCTCCTGATTCAGACGTACCGCAGGCGAACTTGGATGACTGAACAGCAGTACGTACTGTTGCGTGTTAGCGTGCCGAAGGAAAACGACAAGGCGCCGGTCGCAGCAGAACAAATGTTCGCAGCACTACATGGAATTCGAAAAGATCCCAAGATGCGCTTTTTCGAAGGGTCTGAACAGGAGCACGTCGGCTTTGAAATAGCTGCCTCGCATGGCCGCATCCACTTCTATGCATATGTTCCAGAAGATCAGAAATCATTTGTAGAGGGACAGGTTTATGCCCAGTACCCCAAGGCAGAAATAGCCCCCGCTGACGATTACGTTCCCGCGATCGCTTCGCCTGAAGAGACCGTTCTGGTGGCCGAGCTAAAATTGCTCAAGAAAGATGTCTACCCGATTAAGACGTTTCTTAACTTTGAAGATGTCGACCCGCTTTCGGGGATAACGGCCGTAATGGCGGATCTTGGTGAGAAGGAGCAATTGGCAATTCAAATCCTGGCCAGGCCTGCGGACGACAGTTGGCACAAAGCCGGTGCTGCTGAAATTTCCCGACTCGAATCGGGTGGTGGAGGGGGATTATTCGGCGGGATTGGCTCATTCATAGGCGAACTGTTCCGAGCCGCTACTGGTCCAGCTCCGGAGCCTGGTGCGAAAACTCCTGCTCCAGCTGTCAAAGTCGACGAAGCTATTTCTACCGGTATTCGCGACAAAAGTTCAAAGCTTGGGTATGAAGTAAAGATTCGCGTACTCGCCATTGCACCAAGCGACAGTAGCGCAAGAACCAGACTGAACTCAGCGATCGGCGCATTCAAGCAATACAATACAACGATTCTTAATGGCTTTACTTCAGTAAAAACTCTCAGTGGGGGTGAAAAGGCACTCCCGCCATACAGAAATAGAGCATTCATAGGAAAGGGGATGGTCCTCAATATCGAAGAGCTGGCCAGCATTTTCCACCTACCTAACACTTCCGTTGAAACACCATCGATAAGCTGGACCACCTCTTCAAAGGGTGAACCACCCGAAAATCTGCCACTCACAGAATCAGAGTCTGGCTTGACGGTATTTGCGGAGACAAATTTCCGAGACCGGGTGGCATCCTTTGGCATAAAACCGGACGATCGCCGTCGCCATGTTTACGCAATCGGAAAAACCGGTATGGGTAAGACAAATATGCTTGAGAACATGGTTATTTCCGACATGAAAAATGGTCGGGGACTAGCCGTCGTTGACCCTCACGGCGACTTCATTGAAACAATCCTGAGCCATATTCCCGATGGACGTGTCGATGATGTTATTGTATTCAACCCGGCAGATCGTGATTATCCAATTGCCTTCAACATTCTGGAAAAAGTGCACCGTGATGCCAAGCCACTTGTTGCTTCAGGTGTCGTTGGTGTCTTTGAGAAGATTTACGGTCACTCCTGGGGGCCGCGACTGGAGCACATCCTTAGAAACACAATTCTAGCGCTGCTGGATTATCCCGAGTCAACGCTACTTGATGTGCCCCGGATCCTCGCCGATAAGAAGTTTAGAGAAGGGGTTATTCCTCACATTGAAGATCTAGTTGTGCGTGAATTTTGGACTAATGAATTTGCTAACTATACCGACCGCCAACGGGTTGAGGCAATTGCACCAATTCAGAACAAGGTTGGGCAATTTTTGTCTTCAACAACTATCCGAAACATTGTTGGGCAAAAAGAGACTGCCGTAAATCTGCGCGAAGTTATGGACTCAGGAAAAATTCTCTTAATTAAGCTTTCAAAAGGGGAGTTAGGAGAAGACGCATCCGCGCTGCTTGGTGCAATGTTGATTACCAAAATGCAGTTAGCAGCGATGTCTCGAGCTGATATACCCGAAGCTGAAAGACGTGATTTTTACCTCTATGTAGATGAATTTCAGAACTTCGCAACACGCAGCTTTGCAACCATTTTGTCTGAAGCTAGAAAGTATGGCTTAAACCTTGCTATGGCGAACCAGTATGTTGCTCAAATGCCAGAAGAGGTGAGAGATGCTGTGTTTGGAAACGTTGGAACAATCATTTCGTTCCGCGTAGGTGCAAATGATGCTACGTGGCTGGTAAAAGAATTCGAACCAGTCTTTACCGAAAACGACATTGTTAACCTCGATAAGTTCCATGTATATCTAAAGCTTTCTGTTGATGGTGTCACAAATGCGGCGTTTTCGGCACGAACGTTACCGCTGCCACGTCAAACAACTGCTTTTAGGGAAAGGGCCATTGCGCGATCTCGTGAGCTCTACGCCGTTGCCAGGGATACGGTCGAAGCTTCGTTCGAAGCGGTACCCCAAGCGCTCGACAGCGAAGACCGAAAACGTCGGTACCAATCCTACCTCGATCGCGAGCGTCTTTTTGCGGAACAAGCGCCTGATGGGGCAACTCAAACTAGATCTTCTAAAATGGAGGTTCCAGACCAACCTGTGCAAGGTAGTAAAGAACATAGAACAATGTCAAAAGACGATACATCACACGAGGTCACTGGAATAAGTCGCTCAGAGGGCGTCTCAGAGAGGCGAAAATCAACGACTCGAAGTGTTCAGGCCGCAACAATAAAGAAAAACCATGACACCACAAAAAGAAGCGCTCATAAGAGGAGTGTTTCTAATTCACTACCGAAAAACTCAATATCTGCTGGAGCCCATGAGAAACCCGAGCAAACACCACGGACAACGCCGACTAAAACCAAAGAAGGGCCGGTAGTAACTAAGCCTTCTGCCAAACGAGCTGCTGAGCCTGTATCCCAGGATCTGAATGAGGATGTGGTAATCAAGTTTTAGGATTATGAAATTTTTACTCGCCGTTGTTTTGTTGTTTGGTATTAACCTGGCCCTCGTGCAGCTATTTGCTTGGGCAGCAGGAGGCAGGCCATACCGCGTCATTCTTCAGGCAACGACCCTGATTACGATAGTCGGATTCGTAGGGTTCTTTGTGCCAGCAATCTATGCGCCCATAATCAGTTTTATGTTCGTCATAATGGCAATGGACATGATTGGCTTCGGAGTTTGGTCAGCTGTCCTGGCGGCGCTGCTGTATGGGGCACTCCAAATAGCGATCATTCTGGCACTACATGGATTACTTGGATTTTGAATCTTGTGCGTATTGCGTCGCATAAGTTTTGTTGTGCGACGTTATACATATAGTTCACCTATCGGACGTATGCACGCCCCGGCACCCGTACGTCTATGTATGCGGCGGGCTTCGCGCTCTTAAGGACGCTTACCGCAGCCTCCGCCTGGTTTTCAGCAGAACGAGTTGCGTCAACCAGTACGTAAAATCCCCTATCTGTAATCACTCTCACTTCAAAAGTAGTATCAACAACCTCGAAATGCTTTACCGTAATACCTTTTTCGGTAAACGCTTTATTGAGGTCATTTATAGTCGCTATAAAGTTTCGTCCAACGACTGGTTTTCCAACCTCTACCGGTAGACTGGCTAGATCAATAACCAATCGGTCACCTTTTTCTGGCGGTTCCGTTCGCTTTTCGAAAGCAATTCCCTCTTGGTCAATTCGATAATATTCAGTGCCTGTTTGCCAGTTTAAAACGCTCGACCGCTCCTCTATTTGGACATTGAGACTCCCAGGCCATCGTTTTGACACGCTGACTGCCGCGATATCGGGAAATTTCTTCATGAGTGCGTTCTCTACTGCCGATTCATTAAGAACAGCCAGACTCGAGGAGCGAAGGAAAGCAAAGTCACGCGTGCTCGTATTTTTAGCAACCTCGGCAATACTATCGGGATCGATTTTCTTAGCGCCTTGAATTGAGACGTTGCGAAGCCAGAATAATGGTGAAAATAGGACTACGGCCAAGCAGATAATAGACAGCGCCGCTACCAAAATGAGCGCCCTTGTAGCACGTTGATCAACCGACGAGGAGGTTTTTCCTTTAGGCTGATAGCTCATTCGCTCTGAAAACGTACGTCGCTTGACTCTTCTTTTTTGCCGGCGCGTCATTACCACTCTCCTAGCCAAATAATACGATCTTGCAGAGCTATCGAACACTTAACAGATACCCTGTGTTTCATGCGGAGCGCTAGCGTACGAGCGTCTTTCGCTGTAGAGCCAGGCTGTATCATCATAAAGTTTGGATCCTTCGCGGAAAGCGTAACTGCTCCTTCATGCTCTCCACGTGTTTCAACTTGCCTTAAGATATCACTTGCAGACTGCTGCGCATGATTACGAAACATTGCAATGGCACCTCGGCCAGGTCGTAGTTTTAGTTTCTCGGCCTGAACTTTGAGCATCTTTGTACGTATCTCATCTTCCGCTCGTTTTACGACACGACAAACAACGTGCGTCACAACCTCACCAGTTCGTAAAACCCTAGAGTGGTACGGCTCAAACTCAAGGTCTTCAGCGCTTACTTCTAGTAGGCGACCGCGCGAGTATAATCCAACCGATTCGACGTATTTTCCAAACCTCTCTCCACCGGCTTCTAAATTGATTGCCACCGCACCACCAGTTGAATCGGGCGTTCCGGCAAATGCTTCAAGTCCCCCATAGCCAGACTCAGCAAGTCGCGTAACAGCCTCACCAAGAGGCTCTCCGGCACCGATCGTGGCCCTATTTTTAACGGCCTCTATCCCAGATATGGCAACGCGCACCGTTAAGCCGCGAATTCCGTGGTCGCTCACTATTGATGCATTCAAACCGCCAATAATTCGTGTGCGCAGGTCGTTCTTAGCGGCACTATCAAGAATTGCTGCAAGGTCATCTGCCGTCTTTGCTGTGGCAAAAAAATCGGCATTGCCCCCTATGCCATACGGGGAGCAGTCCGCGAGAGGTTCATTGACCTTAACATCATATCTGCGCAGGAATCTCGTATCTTTCATCCTCTCTCCCCTAGACGTTCAGCGATCTCCTCTGCGCAATTATCATATCCATTTACCGTCATTGAAACGATGACATCACCAGGCATTGCAGCAGCAATAACTGCATTTATGACTCCTTCGCGATCCTCTGGCGCTGTCGCTTGCTCCCCTACACTCCCCGCAACGTCAGATGCGTTGACTGTAGAGCTCTCAGTCGCTTCGCGAGCCGCTTCAATGGGAGCAATTATTACTGATTCGGCAGCACTAAATGCAGCTTTATAGTTAGAAAGCAGAGCGGCTGTTCGGGAATACGTGTGCGGCCTATAAAGCGCTATGACCCGCCCGCCAAAATGTTCAGCTGCGGCCGAGAGTGTCGCCGCAATTTCGGTCGGGTGGTGTGCGTAGTCATCAATTACCGTCACAGCATCACCATCACGGGAGACGCGACTAAACCTTCGTGTCGCCCCTTGAAACGACCGACAGGCATCGCGGATTACTTCGATTGGAATCCCCTCATTAACAGCGACAGCTATGGCACCGACACAATTTGCGACATTATGAGCCCCATAGAGCGGAATATCTATCTCGGTCAAGAAGTCCCCGTGCGAGTAAACGACAAAGGACAAACCTTCTTGATGACACTCAATGCTTTCGGCCCACCACTGAGTCTTGCCTGAGGTAAGGCCGTAGCGTTCAGTAATCCGCCCCTGGACCGGTTCTGTCAGCGTCACACTTTCATGAGCAATGACCAGCCCATCAGATGGCATACCCATAACGACTTTTTCGAACCTACTTTTAACATCGCCTAGATCCTTAAAGAAGTCAGGATGATCGAATTCGATATTTGTTATAAGCAAGATATCTGGATGATAATGCGCAAATTTTGAATCATCTTGTAATTGCGACGCGCGGTATTCATCTCCCTCAAGAATGACGGGCGAATTACCGCGGAGGCGAACACTGGTTTCGAAGTTATTAGGAGTGATACCGATAAGATAATCCGGGTTTTTGCCAGCGCACTGAAAAATCCAGGCAAGCAGTGACGTCGTCGTAGTCTTTCCATGGGTCCCCGAAACTACAATGCTTCGTGCTTTTTTTGTGAGCGATCCGACGTATTCGGCGAAAGAAAGAATTGGAATACCGCTGCTTTTTGCCTTTAGAACTTCTGGATTCTTGGGCGATATGCTACCGGTAACAATGACCATATCAACATCCTTAAGATGCGCTGAATCCCAATTGCGCCACCACGTGAAATCATGCTCATCGAGCCAATCGCTTCCGGGAGGGTAGGCCCCCACATCGCTGCCCGTAACCGTATTCCCCTGCTCACGTGCCGCGAGTGCTAGGGAGCGCATTGCGTGACCTGATATACCAAGAAAATGAATATGCTGCTTAGACATTTGCGGCATTCTCAATTAACGCTACCAGCTTCTCTGTCGCATCCGGTGTCGCAAACTGCTTAATGGAACGAGATAAATCAGAGCGACGCTGGGCATCATGAAGAAGTTTCAGAACAACTCTTGATAGCTCTTTACCACTCAGTGAATCCTCCATAAGAACTTCAGCCGCACCAGCCTCTGAGAATTTTTCTGCATTCTTTACTTGATGATTATTGGCTGCCGAAGAAAGCGGGATAATTATCGCGGGCTTTCCGGTAGCGGCAAGCTCAGCCAAGACAGATGCCCCCGCCCGACTCACAACTATGTCAGCAATTGCGTACGCGTCCCGCAATGAATCATGAAGATATCCAACCGGATGATAGCCGATTGGCGTTGCGCCAATATCAGAAAGCTTTGCAGGCCCAACCGCATGGACAATCTGTAGTTCCCGTAGCAATCGGGGCAGGGCATCTCGAACGGCTTCGTTGATAACCTGAGATCCCTGTGAACCACCGAGCACGAGGAGTGTTGGATGATTCGCTGAGAGCCGAAAGTGTCGCCGTGCCCGAGCGACGCTGCCGGTGAGCAGAACTGGCCTGACAGGATTGCCAGTAAAAACATACTTTTCGCCACGCGGTGGCATAGAATCACCGTTGTCGAAGCCGGTTGCAACGCGTCTTGCTAACCTTTTGCTTAGCCTGTTGGACCAACCTGGTGCCGCATCGGATTCGTGGATAACGACTGGGGTGCGAAGCATCCAGCTTGCAATGACCAAGGGTAGTGCGACAAAACCACCTTTACTAAAAACAACATCTGGCGACTTCTTTCGTATTATCTGAATACTCTTCAGCAGCCCCCCAAGCACTTTAAATGGGTCAGTGAAGTTGCGCCACGAGAAATATCGACGGAACTTTCCGGCTGGAATGGTTAGTGCCTCGTACCCTGCATCGTGAATTACCTTTAGCAGTTCCTGATTATTATCAGCAACAAAAAAGACATCGTGTCCTCGCTTCCTAAGCGTGTCTGACACGGCGAGTGCTGGAACGACGTGACCGCCCGTTCCCCCGCCTACGACGAGTACCCTCACGGGGCCCTCCTGGATTTACGCAATAGGTCGAAATATTGTAGAGAATACCAAGCCCTGTCATAAGTGCGACAAGCGCCGATCCACCGAGTGAGATAAATGGAAGAGGAACGCCGGTTAGCGGAACCAGGCTGAGCATAGCAGCAATATTTACAAGGGCTTGCCATGCAATCCACGTTGTAATGCCAACTGCCACTAAGCGACTAAACGTATCAGGTGCGTATTTGGCAATTCGGAATCCACGCACAGCCAAATAGCTAAACGCTGCTATCACCGCAATGCACGCAAAAAACCCTAGCTCTTCGCCGATTATCGCGAAGATCGAATCGTTCATCGGCTCTGGTAGGTAAAAGTGCTTCTGAATTGAGTTGTTAAAACCAAGGCCGAACAGGCCTCCCGAACCTATCGCCACAAGCGCTTGCTGAACATGATAGCCTGTTCCAAGAGTATCTTTTGATGGGTCAAGAAAGGTTAAGAGACGATTAATTCTGTACGGCGCGATTGCAATCAAGACCGCTATCGCGGCGATTGCACCACCAAAGGTGAGCATAATATGGTCAAGTCGTGCTCCGGCCGTGAAATACATCGTCAGGGCAATTGCGACGAGTACTGAAGCAGTACCCATGTCTGGCTGCCACATTACGAGAGCTCCAAAAAGTCCCAAAATGCCCAGAAAAGGCAGGAGTCCCTCCTTTAAGTCTCTCACTTTCGATCCTTTCTCCGTTAACCAGGTTGCGAGGTAAATTACGAGCGCCAGCTTCGCCACTTCGGCGACTTGGAAAATTGTGACTTTAAGATCGATCCACCTCGTTGCTCCACCATAGTTAAATCCGATACCGGGAATGTGGATGGCGAGAAGCAACACCACGGCAAGTACAACAAGGGGCATCGCAAAGCGTTTCCAGACCGTGTAATGAGTCCTGGCCGCAATGACGAAGAAAACAAATCCAAAGGCCAGACTTTGTAACTGCTGCAAGAAGTAAAAATATCCGTTGCCCTTATATTGGAACGACTGAACTGCCCCGGCCGATGAAATCATTAGCAAGCCAAAGAGTGTTAGGGCCGCAATGAGAACAAAAAATGGGTAATCTGGAGCGTGGCCTCGTTTCACCGACCGCTCCCAATGATTCCGAGCACTACCCCGATAACCGCAAAGACGGCTCCAATTATCCAGAAACGCATTGTCACTTTCGTCTCAGGCCAGCCAATGGCCTCAAGGTGATGGTGTAGTGGAGCTGATTTAAGTAATTTCCTCTTGAATATTTTTCTCCACAGAATTTGGATAATGACAGAAAGTGTCTCAATGACGAACACTAAGCCGATCACAAACAACACAAGTAGATTATCGTTCAGTGCCGCGACTACACCTAGCGTTGCACCGAGTGCCATACTCCCAGTGTCGCCCATAAAGAACCTGGCTGGATAAATATTGAACCAAAGAAATGCCAGCAGAGCCCCGACAACTATTGTACAAAACGCTGCTAGAGCGAACAGGCCATTGTAGTACGACAGCACACCAAAGGCGCTAAACGCTATTGCAAGCAATCCGCCAGCTAGCCCGTCTAGCCCGTCAGTGATGTTAACCGCGTTGGTCGTGGCTACAATCACGAGTATGAATACAGGCACATAGACCCAACCAAGCTCAAAACCGCCGACTCCGGGCACATGTAATGTCGAATACCCGAGTTTTGAATAAAACCACCATGCCCCAATAGCGCCGATCGCAATCTGAAACAGTAGCTTATGTCTGCCACGTAGCCCTCCTCCCGATCCACCAACTCCGCGTACATTGAAAATATCGTCTATTGCACCGACTATGCCGACGGCGACAATGGTGAATAGTGGTAGATACGTTTCGGCACGAGAAAGGTTTAGGAAAAAGGTAATGGCCGCCACAACAGCCCAGATCAGAATTCCACCCATGGTCGGTGTGCCAGCCTTGTCTTTGTGAAGCTTCGTAAAAACAGAGGCTTTTGCAGGAGTAAACATACCGTGGGTGCGTAGCCGCTTCACGACATTATACCGGTACAGAACGCCCGTCAGAACTGGCGTCAGCAGCATTGCTGTTAAGAACGCTAGAGTTCCGAGCATAAAGCTATCTGTAAGTTGTGCGGTGTGGTCCATGTTTTCTTTTGTTTCTGTTTCTATTTTAGCCTTCTGGAGGCGCTTTGAGGAGATTTCGTTGGTGTTCCGCTCGAGAAAGCCGTTGTAGGGTTCTGGGCGCATCTTCTGGTTTGATTAGGCCGATGACGACACGCTCAAGGTAAAGCGCCTGAGACGCCTTAACGAGCGTGCTGGCACGAGAATGTTTCTTAACTGCCGCTATGGCCTCTGCGATAGAACTTGCCGGGGTAATCGCGCGGACTGATAGTCCAGATGCTTTGGCTGATTTAGCAATACGCTCCCCTCCTTCTCCAAGCACTACGAGATAATCAGCATGCCGGGCAGCTGCCCTTCCCACTAAATCATGGCCCGATTCAAAATCATCTCCGAGCTCACCCATCGTTCCTAATACTGCTACCCGAGGATGCGGCAATTGATCAAGGATACGCAAAGAGTCCTCTACTGCCTGCGGGCTTGCGTTGTAGGTATCGTCGATAACGATGCCTCCGTCCTCTGCAGCAAACAGGCGCATTCGGCCGGTTGGGCCTTCAAATTCTGAAACTGCGGTACTAATTTCTTTATCGAATACACCAAGCACCTGGCCTACTGTGACAGCCGCCGCAACTGCATAGAGCTGCTGATCTCCGAGCAATTTCGTTCTCAGAGTTAGCAAATCCGCCGCCGTGGAACTTTTCAGCTGAACGGTCTGACCGCTTCGGCTGAAGCGATGCCCGACAATACGCATTGATGAGCCTGAATCGTAGCCGTATGTCAGCACATGAGCAGCTGTAGCGTTCGCCATTTCACGAGTAGGATCTTCGTCATGGTTCAGGATCGCTGTGCCCTCCTCGGGGAGAATCTCAACAGCCTTTCTGTTTTCATGGGCAATCTGATCGGTAGATTGAAAATTTTGTAAGTGCGTATTTCTAGTATTTGTAACGACTACGACGCTCGGTTGAATAATCTTAAGAAGTCTCTGCATATCACCAGGATGGTCAACTCCAAGCTCTAGCACTAATACTTCGGGATACTTAGACGATGGTAGTAGCAGCCTCATAGCCGAAGCAATGGTTCGAAGTATCCCAATGGGTGAAGAGGACATTCTTCTGCCAAGAATAGTCAACGGTACACCCCACTCCGAATTGTATGAGCCAGCGGCCGCACGGACCGACGTGTGCCTAGAAAGCACGGCTGCGACTAAATCCTTCGTAGTCGTCTTACCAACACACCCCACAATAGCGACAACTGTCGGATCATGATGTTTAACAACTCTCTTCGCAAGCCATGTGTAAAGCTCAAGGACTATCCTTGCGAGGGCTTTTCTCATGAGCGTGGTGGTATGTTGTAGTAATTAACCAAGAATTTCGCGATTTCGCCAAATGTCGGTGCTGCCGATTCTTCTGCGAACGTAACACCCTTCGGGCGATCTACTTTTACGAGCATTACAAATTGTGGGTCATCAACAGGTGCAAATCCAACAAAGTTGCCAATCGTTGTCCCCTCTTCATATCCGCCGTTTGCAGATGCGATCTGTGCCGTGCCAGTCTTCCCAGCAACACGGTAACCTGGTACTTGCGCTGGGCGTCCAGCGCCCGCTTCTACCACTCGCACCATCATTCCAGTAATTTGCGACGCAGCTTGTGGTGAAACAACCTGGTTCACGACTTTCGGTTCGACGGTTTCTACCTTACCGTCGCCGTGCTGAATCTGATCAACGATGTGCGGTTGCATCATCTTGCCTTGGTTAGCAAATGAACTTACCGCAGAGATGAGCTGGATTGGGGTAACCGAAATTCCCTGTCCAAACGACATCGTCGCGAAATTGACGTCATAGAGCTGGTCATACGGCGTGAGAGACGGAGACGCCTCTGCTGCCAATTCAACGCCAGTCGGCGTTCCGAATCCGAACGACTTGATGTATGAGTATAGTTTTTCTGCACCGAGTCGCTGCTGCATAAAGACCATACCGACGTTATCGGAGTTCTGAATAACTTGTGTCATTGTTTCAACCCCGTAACCACGCTTAGCAGAGTTGAATATTTCACGATCGCCAACTTTTACCGAGGCTGTACCAGTGAATGTTGTATTCGGTGTAACCGCCCCAGCATCGAGTCCTGCCGCCATTGCGATAGTTTTAAACGTTGAACCCGGCTCATAGGTGCTCGAGATTGCCTGATTTGTGTACGTTTCTACGCCGAAATTGGCGTATCGGTTAGGATCGAACGTCGGAACGGATGCCATCGCAATTATTGCGCCTGTTTTAGGGTTCATTACAATAACACTCCCCCCGCTGGCAGACCATTTCTTAACCGCCGAAGCAAGAGCTTGTTCTGCGACATACTGAACGTTTCGATCGACTGTCAGCACGATATTACTTCCGTCTTTGGGTGGCACAAAAGTCGAACTCCCAAGAGCCAAAACTCTACCTGAGGCATCTTGTGCAGCTGCCTGAAGGCCGTCAGTGCCCTTTAACGTGTCGTCGTAGTACTCTTCAATGCCGTATTGCCCTCTACCATCCTGGTTTACAAAACCGAGAACGTTTGCAGCCAGAGCGTCTTCGGGATAAAAGCGATCCTCTTCTGGAGAGATAAAGACTCCAGCCAGCTTCAGGTCTTTTATTTTTTGCGCCTCTTCATAACTCATTTTTCGCTTAATTGGGGGAATATAGAGTTTAGAGTTATTAATCTGCTCAAATATAAAATCTGCGGCAAGCTGCGTTTCAGCAGCAAGGCGGTCAGCGGTTGCACGCTTGTCGACAATTTGAGACGGCACCACATTAAGCGAATACATCGTTTGATTCGTCGCAAGCGGATACGTTGCCGTACCTGCACCATCTTTCACGAGAACCTTGCCTCGCTTACCAATAATCGGCTGCTGCTCAAATTGCTGGCTCTTTGCTAAGGCGGTGTAGGTTGAGTGTTCAAATACCTGTTTTTGGAGCAAGCGAAACGTTAAGAACGTAGCCAAAAAGAGAAAGGCTGTCGAAATCAGCGCGATGCGCCTGACCGAGAGCGAATTGTCGTTTTTCATCTCCTCTCCAGGCTACGCTTTCACAAACATATCGGCAATCAGGTGGCTGCGCCGCTTGGCTTTTGCGTCTGGACGAGCTTCTGGTCTTCAGCGGACTTTTTCACCTGCTGGAGCGATTGAAGTCGTGCGGCTTCAATGCTGAGCCGTTCGTTCTCTTCAACGATTTGTGACTTCTTGGTCTCAAGTGCCTTGAGCTCTAGGCTTTGTGTCGAAACGCGATTTGACTGAACAAGGTAGAACAGACCGATCACCGTGCCTACCAATACGATTACAAATTGAATTGATACTGGACCAACCCTCAAGCTACTGCGGGACACAGTTCGCTTCCTAAAACCGGACTTTGCCTGGCCCGATGCAGTAATGGTAAGTAATCGTGACATTGCGCTCCTCTTTGTTAGTAAGTAGTGGCTGCCTCCCCTATGAATCAGCCGCTACAGTTTCTTTGCGACTCGCAGCTTAGCACTGCGACTGCGCGAATTTCGCTGCAGTTCGTCGCGGGTCGGTCGGATAACTCGTTTGTGTTGTTTTTGAAGTTCCGACCGATTCGCGATGAACCGTTTCGTGATTCTGTCTTCCAGACTGTGAAAGCTTATAACTGCCAGGATGCCACCGGGGCGAAGTATCGAGGTAGCCGCTTCGAGACCTCGCTCGAGACTGGCAAGCTCGTCATTCACAGCAATCCGAAGCGCTTGAAACGTCTTTGTTGCTGGATGGAGTTTCCCACGGCGCGGCACGACCTTTGCAACAATCTCTGCAAGCCTAGTCGTGGTAGCAATGGAATGCTTTCGACGCTCCGTAACAATTGCCTTAGCGATCCGACGCGATGCGCGCTCTTCTCCGTAGTTGAAAAGCACGTCAGCTAGCTCGCGTTCTGGAAGAGATGCAACCAGATCGGCGGCGCTCGCCGGGTCATCTGGGTTCATTCGGAAATCCAGCGGCGCGTCCTCTTTAAAGGAAAAACCGCGTGACGCTAATTGCCAGGATGAAATCCCCAGATCCATGAGCACACCATCTACCGGCCGAAGCTCGGTAGGTAGAAGTGTTTCCATGTCGGCGAAATTGCCGTGGAGTGTCGTCAGACGCGGCCCGTACTCGGCGAGGCGCTGTCGCGCCA
Organism: uncultured Candidatus Saccharibacteria bacterium; assembly: GCA_964432765.1. GTDB lineage: Bacteria > Patescibacteriota > SICC01 > SICC01 > CAYSOT01 > CAYSOT01. The sequence goes on along the minus strand of CAYSOT010000006.1, from coordinate 4,525 downwards.
GCTTAAGTGCGCCGGGATCGCGGTCAATGCCGATCACCCTGACGTCCGGATTGGTGGCTAGGATCGCGGCGGTGTGTCCGCCGAGCCCTAGCGTCGCGTCAACGACGATAGAATCACGTGTGAGCTTAAGGTGCTCTACGATTTCAGCGACCAATATTGGTTCGTGAAATGCGCGCTCCGCATCAGCGGAGGGTACCTGAGGTACCCGGGAATCATCTGTTACCACATGCCTCCCGGGAAACCAGGTTGCCTCGTGAGATTCTCCCTTCGGGCGCCGGTGTCCAGCGCCCGAAAGAATGCTTTTTGTTGTCGTTTTTTGTTTTGAGATGAAGACAACATTTTTGCTTTTTCTTTTGTCTCACCCGCTCCGTATCGACGAGCGTCGATTCCGTATGCGGCTAGGCTAAATACCAAGACTTTGAAGGTGTTCGGCGATCTCATCTGCCGATGCTTCGGTGCGCTGACTGGCAGCGTTCCAAGCATCGACCGACCAGAGTTCGACTCGCTTATAGAGACCTGCAACAACAACCTCGCTACTAAGCTTTGCGTGCTCCCGGAGGTGCGGCGGTAAAAGCACCCGACCTTGACGATCTGGTTCAACTTCAACTGCTCCAGCGAGCATCATTCGTTGAATGTCGCGGGCATGTGAGACAGACATTGGCAGTGCCGCAAGTCGCTCTGCAATCTCCTCCCACTCTGCTTTGGTGTAAAGGTAAAGCGCTTGGTCGAGTCCTCGAGTTACGACAGCACCAGATGCAAGGTCTCCGCGAAACTTTGCTGGAAGAGCTACTCGGCCCTTCTCATCTATCTTGTGCGTGTATTCTCCGATAAACATATGCGCTCCGTTGAGGTTGATGAGTTATCCACAGGTATTGGCCTTTTTCCCCACTTTTCTCCACATTTCCCCTCAACTGCACACATCGTACCCCATCAAAAAAACCTTGTCTAGCCCCATATGATGAATTTTTCCTGATAAAAGACACAATATATTGCGCTCGATCAAAAAATTGCCCCTATCGGGGCCGTCAAGGTAATTAGGGATGACGTTACCGCTTTACTCGTCCTGGAACAGCTCGGTGATATCAATGTATTCAGGGATATCGTCTGCCACCATCCCCTGCCCATGCTTCTTAAATGCTCGCGCACCAGCACGCTTCATCGAGCGAGCAGCAAGCTGACACGCTTCAAAGTGGTCGTTATCTCGCGCAACCAGCGAGCCAACAATTCCGGCCAGGACGTCGCCGGTACCATCCTTGGCGAGATACGTTGAGCCTCCTTCGATGCTCACTGTCCGTTGACCGTCACTGACGATATCCGCCGGCCCCTTGGTAAGGATCGTGATAGACAAATCGCGAGCTGCCGCAGCAACGGTGTCTTCGCGTGCCTCATACCCCGTTAAGCGGTGAAACTCCTTATGGTTGGGGGTAATAATAATCGGCACCTTATGGTTAGGCTGTGATTTCAAGGCCAGGATTGCATCTGCATCCAGCACAACGGCCCGCCTCGATCGCACAATTATCATTTCTACAAACTCAATCACGGTATCCAGCGGCGTAATTCCCGGCCCAATCAAAACAACACCGTTCCAGATATGAGGGATCCGCTTGATGTCTGATTCCCGAAATGTTGGGCCGTCCAGGGCCATGTTTGGCGAACTAGGGTTTCTTCGTAACACCTCATCCGCTGCGCGTTTCGGGCCAATAAACGAAACTGCATCGAGGCCAGTCCGACTCGCCCCCTCTACCGCCAAGACGGCCGCTCCAGGGTAGCGATCGGAACCAGCCATCACGGTAAGAGTACCCCACTGATGCTTCTCTGCGGTGGCCGGCCTGTCTGGTAGGTTCATTGCGCTAGCGCGCCACGGATATACGCAGAAAGTTCGTTGAGTGCAACGCGATCCTGCTTTTGGGTATCTCGATTGCGCACAGTCACACAACCGTCTTCCAACGTTTCAAAGTCAATCGTGACGCAACAGGGCGTACCAATCTCGTCCTGACGACGATAGCGCTTGCCGATGCTTCCCGTAGTGTCGTATTCTGTCATCCATTCTGATGCGAGTGATGTTCGGACCTCCGTTGCCTTTGCGACCAGTTCTGGTTTTTTCATTAGTGGTAGGATCGCGACTTTGATCGGAGCAAGTGTCGGCTTGAGTTTCAGCACGATTCGTTTGTCACCCTTTTCATCTGTTTCTTCGGTATACGCGTCACAAAGCACAGCAAATACTTTACGATCGACACCACCCGCTGGTTCAATCACGTGAGGCAGATAGCTTTTACCCTGTGCTTCGTCGAAATAGGAAAGATCCTTACCTGACGCTTCTTGATGTTGAGTAAGGTCATAATTACCACGATTGGCGATACCTTCGAGTTCGCTCCAGCCAAAAGGAAATTCATAGTCTATATCGGCAGTCCGCGATGAGTAGTGAGAAAGTTCATCTTTAGTGTGCTCCCTAAGTCGGAGTCGCTTTGCGTCGAGCCCAAGATCTTCAACGTGCCAACGCATTCGTTCTTCTAGCCAGTACTCATGCCATTTCTTTGACTCTTCAGGCGGGCAGAAAAATTCCATTTCCATCGCCTCGAATTCACGTAGTCGAAAGATGAATTTTCCAGGCGTAATTTCGTTGCGGAACATCTTACCGATTTGCGCGATACCAAAGGGAGGCTTCTTGCGCGTAGTGGACTGGATTTCTTTGAAGTCTACAAACATTGCCTGAGCCGTTTCTGGGCGCAAATAAATCGCATTCTCATCATCTGCAACTGGCCCCGCATGTGTCTTAAACATCAAATTAAAACTTCGCACGTCAGTCCAATCGGCCTTCTTGCCCTCAGGGGTAAGGATTTCGTTCTCTCTGAATATCTTTGTCAGATCATCGTTTGAGAGTCCTTCGACCTTCATCCCGAGTTGCTCTTCTATGAGATGATCCGCCCGGTAGCGTTTTTTGGTGATTTTGTCGTCGACCAAGGCGTCTGCGAAGTTAGCGGTGTGGCCACTCGCTTGCCACACTTTGGGGTGCATTAAAATAGCAGCGTCGAGTCCGACAACATTGTCTTTCTCTTGAACCATTGATTTCCACCAAGCGTCTTTGATGTTTTTCTGCAGCAAGACGCCGTAGTGACCATAATCATACGTTCCTTGAAGACCGCCATATATTTCCGATCCCTGAAATAGAAAGCCTCGTCGCTTCGCTAGATTCGCAACGACTTCCATTGAAACAGATGGTTTTGATTGTGCCATATCTTTCAGTGTACCTGCTCGCCTTGCTCGACCCAAGCTATCTAGACGCCAATGTGGCTTAAGAATGATCTTGAGTAGGGTGCCCGCTCGAGCGTTGCCTGAACGATACTGTCAACGACACTTTTCGCTTCTTCTTGGATTCCCCTGCTTGCAAGCACCCCGTTAAAATCCTCAAAAGATCGCTCTGCGACACATCGCAGCAACTTAACCGTCTCTGGGTCAATGGACTGTGCTGCGGAGTCATGAATCCGGCACTCCTTACAAAGCACACCTTGGTATCGCAATGAAAATGCTAATGATTGCGGATAAAGCCGGTTGCCACACTCTGTGCAGTGATATAAGTCTGGCTCCCAGCCCGCTGTGGCAATTGCCTGCCACTCATAGTAGGCCACGACCTTCGCTGGATCATAGTGACTATTAAGACGAGTGAGTGAGTCGCGAAGTAATTCTGGGAACCGTCTGGAAAGTTGCCCCTCGGGAGTTAGCTTAGAAACAAGCTCTGCAATATACGACGCAGCAGCAAGTCTGCCTAGATCTCGCCGTACAAATTCATACTGCTCAAGCGCCCTGGCGCCGGTAAGTGTGAGTAGTTCGCTCCTGCCTTCAGCCAGCATAAATTCCGCGTACATGAAAGGCTCAACATGCCCAGCCAAGCGGCTCTTAATTCTCCGAACCCCTTTGGCAACCACCTTAATTTTGCCGAAATCCTCTGAATAAACCTCAAGGATTCTATCGGCTTCTCCAAAGTTGTGCCCACGCAAGACGATACCTTTTGTTTTTTTCAGCATTGCAAGATAACTATACGCTACGCTCTGCCTATATTCAGCATGCTTGCCGAAGAGGTACGCACAGTCGTAGGATGCAAGTAGTACCTCAACATCAATACCAACACCCTCAAGGAGAGGTCATGATCGAAGTAAACCGACATCATATGGCCTTTCCCGCCAGTCGGTACGCACGGCACGGCAAGTACAGTCGTGACCTTGCATGGCTCATCAGCAAGTCATTTCGTGAACTGCCCTGTCTGCAGATCATGATCCCGGTCACCCTTCATGCCGCAGGGCATAAGCGACTCGAACTCCCCAGGCAACCCAGCCACGAGACGATGCTCCGCGTCCACCTACTCCACGACGCTGGTCACTGCCCGATCCCCTGGTGTGACCGTCGTGACCGGGGTACTGCCACGTACACCACCTTGTTCTGCGAAAAAGACGTGGCTGCACTCGACGATCTTGCCAGACAACGCGAGGCCTTGATGCGTTTCTTTGGCCCCGACGACCCCCTCGACGAC
>CAYSOT010000005.1:0-54536 GCA_964432765.1 uncultured Candidatus Saccharibacteria bacterium | reverse complement strand
CAGGCTTTCGCCCATTGTGGAAAATTCCCTACTGCTGCCTCCCGTAGGAGTCTGGGCCGTGTCTCAGTCCCAGTCTGGCTGATCATCCTCTCAGACCAGCTAGAGATCGTAGCCTTGGTAAGCCGTTACCTTACCAACAAGCTAATCCCGCGCAGGCCCCTCCCTCACCGCGAAAGCTTTACTCCGAAGAGACTATCGGGCATTAGACCTCGTTTCCAAGGCTTATTCCCGTGTGAGGGGCAGGTACCAACGTGTTACTCAGCCGTCCGCCGCTCCCAATAAAGGGCGCTCGACTTGCATGTATTAGGCACGCCGCCAGCGTTAATCCTGAGCCAGGATCAAACTCTCTAAAAGAACGCTCACGCATAGTGCGTGGCATCAAAAGTTTGACGCAGGCCATGCTCATGACCTGCTAAAAATGTACAAAATGTACAGGTTCCCGTTCAGTGGCTCCCCTACCGGGTAGGTAGGGGGCGTATTCCTTCCTGTTGTCAAAGAGCATGCTTGTTTCACAAGGAAACTACCGCGACGCAGCGTTACTTTCGAAGTCGCTTATCTATCGTAGCGAATTAGTTGAATGCATTCAACTGCGCTTGCGGCGTCTGGAGGGTCTGTTTGCTCGCTTGCGGAAATAACTTTGCTTTCTGCGGGCCTGGGTTTCGACTACTTTGTCATGAGTCAGGCTACGTAAAGATATTGTCCAGACAACGCCTCGAACCAGTGTCACCGCCAGAATAAGATACATCCAAAGGCGCCAGCTTAGAAAATCAACCTTTAGTGCTCGGGCACCGAGGTACGCGCTGCCAAGAAGCAGCAAGAAAAGGGCAATTGAACGAAGAGCCCTGGCGCGCCTGCGCACCACGATGTAGCCACTGCGCCGTATAGTAATTTCGGATCCAATCGCTACCAAGGCAGCCAGGATGACGCATACAGGAAAAACCCACATGCGAGACCCGTTTACGGGCGCAGAAAGAAGATATGAATCGATTTTCATGAGCAACTACACATACAAATACAGTATCCAAGACAAGAAGACCCCGAGGGTCGCACCGGCTAGCACTTCTCTGATTCGATGGCCACGCCAGATAACCATTTGCGGCAGCTTGCGGCTCGTTGTCTGCTCACTCAAAACGTTCACTCTTTCAGCTAGCGTGCCGAGATACCAACGCACTCGCACCGCATCATACATAACAATCGAGGCAACAACGACCGCGAGACCGAAAAGTGGACTGGAGGTGCCTTCTGATAAGCCGATTACAGTTGCTGCAGAGCAAGCTACCGCCGCGTGTGAACTTGGCATCCCTCCCGAATCAGTAAAGTGGACGAGGCTGCGCCCCTTGCCGGCGAAAAGGTATTTTAGCGCTTGTGCGCTAACCCAGCATGTGAAGCCAATCCACAGCACTGGAGTGAGGTCATTCATGTCAGATTGTGGCTACTGCAGCGACCATATCGCCTTCATCGATGCGCATTAAGCGGACTCCTTGGGTCGCCCGCGACAGTTGTGGTACAGCATCAATTCCAATTCGAATGATTTGTCCGTTACGTGAGGAGAACAACAATTCTTCGACCTCATCGGTAATCCCACGCGCAGCAACAAGCGTTCCCGTCTTAGACGTAACATTAGCCGTTTTTACTCCTCCGCCGCGACGATGATGCTTGGGATACGAGGAGATAGGTGTGCGTTTGCCGAGTCCCTGTTCCGAAACTACAAGCAAATCAACGCCCTCCTTGACCACCTCTACACCTACTATTTCGTCACCCTTCTTTACGCGCATGCCTTGCACACCGCGAGACGCTCGGCCCATTGGCCTGACTTCTTCCTCGGTGAAGCGAATCGCCAGTCCATTCATCGTAACCATTAAGACGTCATCTTTTCCGGATGTTACGCGAACCCATTTTAATTCATCCCCTGACTGCAAGTTAATAGCAATCAGGCCACTCGCTCGGACATTATTAAAGTCTGCGAGCTTGGTCTTTTTTACGAAGCCTGTCTTGGTCGCCATGAAGAGATATTCACCGTGATGCTCGGCATCAAGTGGAATAAGCGCAGTTACCCTCTCTTCTGGTGCAAGCTGCAGGACATTAACAATGGCTGTACCTCTGGCAGTACGTGACGCCCCAGGAATTTCGTATGCCTTAAGGGAGAAAACGCGACCACGGTTCGTGAAGAAGAGCACCGACGTATGTGTGTTCGCTGACACGATGTGATCAACGACATCTTCTGCCTTGTTGTTGGCACCTATGACTCCCTTACCCCCACGACCTTGTGCTTTATACGTGGCTGCCGGGACTCTCTTGATGTAGTTTTCAGCAGACAGGCTTATGAAAACATCTTCTTCAGGGATGAGATCAAGCGCGCCCAGCTTACCGAGCGGATTAGCGTGTACCTTCGTCCTGCGATCATCACCGTGTTTCTCAGAAATCTCAAGCAGCTCAGCGCGTATTACAGCCCTAATCTTTGCCACCGATGCAAGCAACGTCTCAAGTTCCTTTATCAACTTTTGAAGTGCGTCGTATTCATCTTGAACCGCCTGACGTTCAAGCGCCGCTAGTTGCTGTAGTCGCATCTCGAGAATTGCCTTTGCCTGGATATCGGTCAGCTTAAACTTCTTGATGAGATTCGCGTGCGCTTCGTGTTTGTCTTTTGACTTTCGAATAGTTGCGATTACTTCATCGAGATGATTAAGAGCAATCAGCAAGCCCTCCAAAATATGGGCCCTTTCGCGAGCACGGGCTAGATCATATTCGGCCCGGCGCCTAACAACGTTTTCTCGATGCTCCAGGTAGTGCGCCAGAACATCTTTAACAGTCATGACACGTGGTTCAAGGTCTGGGGTTAGAGCAAGCATGTTAAGGTGGAATGCTCGCTGAAGGTCGGTGTACTGGTACAGCTGATTGAGGATCTTGTTGGCGTAGGCATCTTTCTTTAGATCAACAACGATACGCACACCATCCCTGGCAGATTCGTCGCGCAGATCAGCAATTCCCTCAACGCGTTTTGCTCGCACAAGATCGGCAATCTTCTCAATCAGGGTCGCCTTATTAACCTGGTACGGGATCTCCGTAATAACGATGCGACTTGCGCCCTTCTTTCCTTCTTCAATTTCAGCCACGCCGCGCAGCTCGATCTTTCCTCTTCCAGAAGCATATGCTTCGCGGATATCCTGCTGGCCATAAATCTCACCGCCAGTTGGAAAATCAGGACCCTTGATGTACTCCATAAGGTCGGTAGCAGTTGATTCTGGATTGTCTAGTAACGCGACGGCAGCATCTACTACTTCGCGCAAGTTGTGCGGTGGAATATTTGTCGCCATTCCCACGGCAATACCTACCGTGCCGTTTAAAAGAAGATTAGGTAGTTTGGCTGGCAGTACTACCGGTTCGCGGTGCGAACCATCATAGTTGTCCTGAAAGTCGACTGTGTCTTTGCCAATATCGGCAAGCATTTCATCTGTAATCGACTCTAGCCTCGCCTCGGTGTAGCGCATGGCTGCAGCATTATCGCCATCCATGCTTCCGAAGTTCCCTTGACCATCGACAAGCGGATAACGCATAGCAAAGTCTTGCGCCAGACGCACCATTGCATCATAGACAGCCGTATCGCCATGCGGGTGATATTTACCAAGGACTTCACCGACAACTGTGGCAGATTTACGATATTTTGCCGTACTGCGGAGCCCCAGGTCACTCATCGCATAAAGAATTCGTCGATGCACCGGCTTCAATCCATCACGGACATCCGGGAGGGCACGAGCAACAATAACCGACATGGCGTAATCGAGATAGCTGCGCTGCATCTCGCCTTCAATTGGTCGTGGTTTGACGTATCCTATTTCACTCATGTGTTTTCAAAAAAGTAACTGCTCTAGCCATACTATTGTCTCATTGTTCGACGCTGGGCTCAATCACGCCTGAATATGCTGACGGTCAGCCACAGCCTTGGGCGCAACCGCATCATGAAAAATGCGACACTCAGCACCTAACATGCTGCCAGCCAGAAGCCTAGACCCCGACTGGACACTGGCACCCTGACCGATAATCGCACCAAGGCTCTGCCGGTCAGATGAGACTGACTGTCCCTTTACTGACGCGTAAACCACACCCGTCTCTGATTTATTTTCAGTAGACACATTCGCCTGAACAGTTACCCCTGCTCCCAGAATTGATGATTCCATGTCCGACTCAACTACACAGCCCGCACCGATAATGCAATCTTCCAAATGAACACCCGGACCTATTACACAATCGCGTTCTATTGAACAGTTACCGCTCACCGAAGCTGTCGCGTCTATCGAGACATTTTCGCCCATGTAACCGTCCCCATTACATAGCGCATCGCGCATCGCAAACAGGTGCCATGGAAACTTAAGCGGGAAGAACGGCTCCTCCGTGCGTGCCACGCCGACATGATCCACTGCTGCCTGCCGCGAGAGTTCCAGGACAAGACTAAATTCATGGTAGGGTCGCCTGTTAAGCGCCTCTACGAAGCTACTACGCAGATAATAGATACCCATATTGCACATCTTGCTCGGTTCAGTACCTGGTTCCGGCTTTTCAACAATCCCGAGCACCTTTCCATCTTTGAAATCAAATACTCCGAAATGCTGCGGATCTTCGCGCTCTTGCGACACAGCAATCGCGACCGCTTCTGGGAGTGATTTTGCCTGGTGCATCAGTGGCCCAAGTATGTCCCCGGCGTTGATGTTTTCAGGATTCAGTAGCAAAAACTCACTAGGCAAGCGATCTGCGACAGCGAGCAGCGCATCGCCGGATCCTCGAGCGTGGGGTAGATCATAATACGACAACCGGACTCCCAATGAGTCACCGTTCCCGAGCTCAGCAGCGACTGTACGATGTGCAAACGAGGCAGCTTCGCGAAGCGGTGACTGAACTATAAGAAAGTCAGTAATGCCCGCATCTGCCAGCGATCTGATCGTATGTTCAATGATCGAACGCCCGGCGAGCCTGTGCAGCGCCTTATGGCCATGGGTAGAGAGTGGCCAAAACCTTGAAGATTCGCCTGCTGCTAGGATTACCGCTAGGGGCGCACTCATAACTGCCCGGTCTTCGTGTAAATACCGTCGGGCTTGGTGTCTGATGCGCTATCATCGGGGTCGCCTTTAACTTCGAGCACGCACGTCAGCAGATACCCGTTCGCTGTTCGGGTATAGCGGTAAGTGTATTTCAGTTGAATTGGGTCGGTGGGCACAGCAGTCAAGTAGGTAGGCTGTAAGTCGCGAAGTCCGGTTGGGTAGGAACCCTTGTCCTTTCGATATGTGGCGAGCGCCTCGGAAATTGCAGCCAAGTCTGCCTTGCGTTTAGCATCACGTCCTTGCGGTGTAGCCAAGTTGGGGGTCGCACTTGGTTGCGGAGATGGTTTAGCGCTTGGCTCAGGTGTGCTTGTTTGGCGCTCCGACCCGCCATCCTCTAGCGCGGCCACACTTTGCTTGAGTGACTTAATGTCGGAAACCGTTTTCTGATGAGCAAAAAACAAATAACTCACACCAAAAAGCAAAATTGCATAGATGAAGAACCAACCTTTACCCTGCATTAGATGTCCAGATTTGAAACGCTTTTTGCATGCGTCTGAATGAACTTCTTGCGTGGCTCAACGTCTGCGCCCATGAGCGTGTCAAAAAGATCGTCGGCACGCTCTGCATCTTCGACCGTCACCTGGTGCAGTACTCGATTGTCTGGATCCATTGTTGTTTCCCAAAGTTGTTCCGGGTTAAGCTCACCCAAACCTTTGTAACGCTGAATTGTTATACCTGCTAGCTGCTTCGATGCAGAGGTAGTCGCAATCCCTTCGGCATCTTTAAGTTGATCCGCAACGGCCTTCGCGTCTGCCTTCTTCTCTGCGAATGCCTGAATGATTTCGTCGCGCTCGGCTTCGGTATGCGCATACTGAGACTGTCGACCGGAAGAAACCTTATAAAGTGGCGGTGCGGCTATATAAAGATACCCGTGCTTGATCACAAGAGGCATGTGGCGGAAAAAGAAGGTTAGTAATAGCGTGCGAATGTGGGCACCATCAACGTCAGCATCCGTCATGATAATGATTCGATGGTAGCGCATTTTTTCAATCGTGAAGGCATCACCGATACCAGCACCAAGCGCAATGATCAGACTCTTTATGGAATCTGAAGTCAGCATGCGATCGAGCCTTGCCCGCTCAACATTAAGAATTTTGCCACGAAGCGGCAAAATAGCTTGAAATTCTCGGTCTCTACCCTGCTTCGCGGACCCGCCAGCGGAGTCTCCCTCAACGATATACAGCTCGCTTTGTTCGGCGTTTTTCGAAGAACAATCCGCGAGCTTCCCAGGGAGGGTCATCCCTTCTAGGGCGCCTTTTCGGAGCACTGTGTCGCGTGCTGCTTTTGCAGCCATGCGGGCTTTCGCAGCAAGGAATGCCTTCTCGACCACCCTTTTACCATCCGCCGGATGCTCTTCAAGGTACGAAGTAAGTCCCTCGCCAACAACAGACTCCACAAGACCCCGAATTTCAGGGTTATTCAGTTTTCCCTTGGTCTGGCCTTCAAACTGTGGGTCGCCCAACCTGACCGAGAGTGCAGTTGTGAGACCCTCTCTAACATCTTCACCCGAGAGATTTGCATCTTTTTCTTTAAGAATGCCTTGTTTGCGAGCGTAATCATTGATGACCCGGGTCAGTGCGCGATGAAGACCAGTAAGGTGTGTTCCTCCGTCAACGGTGTAGATGTTGTTTGCAAAGGAAAACGTGTGCTCTGAGTAGGTATCTGTATATTGCAGTGCGCATTCGACTTTCGCACCATCCTGTTCTTTGCTAATGAACATCACATCAGAGTACGCTGTTCGCTGCTTATTTAGGTGCTGAACGTATGACTTCAGACCGTTTTCAAAGTGGAAACGATACCGCCACTGCTCCTCCCGCTCATCTGTAAAGGTAACCGTCACACCGGCGGTTAAGTATGCTTGCTGCCTTAGTCGATCAAGGATCATTTGACGATCCCAACGAACCTCTTCAAATATTTCAGCATCTGGCTTGAAGGTGTGTTTAGTGCCAGTATGCGAGACCGCTTTTCCTTTCGTAACGGGCGAGGTCGCTGCTCCGCGGGCATATGACTGCGTGTAGAGAGCCCCGTCACGAGCAACTTCGGTCGTGACACTTTCCGATAGAGCGTTGAGCACAGAAATACCTACCCCATGCAAACCGGAAGAAACCTTATATCCTCCGCCTCCGAATTTACCTCCAGCGTGGAGAGTAGTCATAACTGTTTCAAGGGCGGACTTTTTAGTTTGGGGATGTTTGTCTACGGGAATACCGCGGCCGTTATCTGATACGGTAACTGAATCATCCCCATGGATGACAACTGTAATCTCTGTGGCGAATCCCGCCATGGCTTCATCGATCGAATTATCGACAGCTTCCCAAATGAGATGGTGAAGGCCCGGAATTCCGGTTCCACCAATATACATACCTGGCCGCTTACGGACTGGTTCAAGACCTTCCAATACTTGGATGTTCTGAGCTGTATAGGATGTATTTTGTTTCGTCACAAAAAGTACCGGTATATGCCTTAATTATACCAGGCGTCGGCCGTGCGTACTACGAGAAGCTACTTTGCAGCAGGAAGAAGACTGGCCTTGGCTACTTCGTACCTTTTCAGCGCTGCCACAAGGTAGGCCCGATCGTCAGCTGAAAGCGTTTGCTCCGCCTCCATTCTGGCAAATCCCTTTGCCCGTTCAATAATTGTTGCATCGTCGACCTTAGCCTCAGCTCCTTCATACAACGAGAGGGACTTGGTGTGCGGTCTGGTAAGCAGTTCCGCACGAGCAAGGATCGTGGCGATGTGGCACAGCCGGCGTTGCTCAGCAAGGTCTGAGACGGCGTATCTATTGGCAGAGGTCCGCGCTGCCTGTATCTGCTCTGAGAGAACATGCTGAGTATCTCGTCCTACCAAAACTTGGTTTCTAAGATCGGATTTCGTCCTAGTACGATTTCGAGCTATGCAGCGCGCGATAGGAACGTCTTCTGACATGTCGAGCATCACGTCACGAAGAGTTAGATTTTCTTGAGCAGAAGCTCGCGTGACACTTCGAGATCGCCTTGTTTTAGTACTTTTTGTGTGTGTTTTTGATTGCATAAAATTACCTAATTATAGGCATTTTTAACTGTTTTGTCAATTCCCCTTAACGAAGTGCGTAGCCGCGCTGCGTAAGCGTAGTGGCAAGCCTCTTCATCAGCCTTGCCACCTCTTCGTCGGTCATCGTAGATTCGCTGCGACCAAAATCGAGTCTGACCGAAATACTCCTACCTGTCCCGGAAATGTACTCATTCGGCTCAGTTACTGACCTCAGCGCCGTGCCGCACGTCGCCCTTATCAAACCGGCAAGATCTGCGTACGTTGATCCAGCTGGCACCGAAACGGATATATCTCGACGAACGGGTGGATACGCTGGTGGCGGTGTAACAGATGCACTTCTCTCAAGTAGCGCCAGGGTTTCGAGCGAGAGCGCCATATGCACAATCGAGCCTGCCTTCCAGGCGTTGGGTGAAGCAATATCACCAATCACGCCAAGCAGTTTGTTGTCGATCGAGAGCGCGCTGCGTCTTCCAACCCTTAATCGTCCGTCAGGGACGTCACTAAACACCAACTCATCGCCACTCCTTCCAAGCGAAGTGAGTAGAGCTTCGAGAATTCCCCGCAACCGTGGAAGTAGTTCCTTCTTCCGCAGAGACGCAAGCGTAATCGCAACTACGTCACGCTCTGTGGGTACCTTCTTCGACTTACTCTTTGCGAAAATAACTCCTGACTCAAACCAGTTCAGCTCCTGAAATTCCTTGATATTCTCTTTTATTGACTCGAGATGGCGTGGCAACATGTCTGTCCGCAAGAAAGCATGATCTCCACTTAGTGGGTTGGCTATTTGCGGGGCATCGCTTGCATTACTTCCACTCTTCTCTAGTAGCGCCTCCCCAACGAGCGAGTGGGTCATTACCTCAGTTACCCCTGCTCCTCGCAGCACCTCTGCTATGCGACGAGCGACTTCGATTTCTCGTGGGATTGTGACACTGTGCGTATTCACAGTCGGCATGGTCGACATAAAGGTGTCATAGCCCTCCAGTCGCGCGACCTCTTCAATAAGGTCTTCTGCGCGAACAAGATCCATGCGCCAATTTGGAGGCGTAACGCTCAAATCTTTCCGTCCAGAAACTGCACACCCAACAGCCCTGAGATGCTTGCTCGAACGAGCTTGGGGAATGTTCTTGCCAAGAAGACCGGAGACGTGACCATCTCTTAGAACGATTCGTCGTGGCGCAGTATCTTTTCCCGTAATTGAAAACTGGACAAGTTGTGCATTGCCGTACTTATTAATCAGATCAACTGCTCGGCGTAATGCCGAAGTCACGACCGCCGATGAGACACCCTTTTCAAAGCGTGCAGAGGCCTCTGTTCTGAGTCCGAGTCGCCTACTTGCTCGTCTGGTGAACGCCTGATTAAAATGTGCTGCTTCAAGGAGCACACTTGTCGTCTCTTCGGAAACCTCTGTTGCATGTCCGCCCATTATCCCAGCAAGGGCAATTGCTTTCCCACCAGCGGTAATGACTGGGATTTCTTTAGTGAGTATTTTCGTTTCGCCGTTTAGTAATCCGAGTTTTTCCCCTGTCCGGGCCTTCCGGACTGCGATGTCGCGTGCTGGCATAGAGTGAGCATCAAACCCATGCAACGGCTGGCCATACTCAAGCATTACGAAATTCGTCACGTCTACGACTAGGCTGATTGGTCGCATACCGGCTGCGCGAATCCGATCTTGAAGCCAGGCCGGACTCGAAGTGTTAGAGATTCCTTCAAGTAACGCGATACCGTAGCGATCACAAAGATCTCTATCCAACGAAACCCGGTAGGGTCCAGGCTTCTGGCGCAGAGGAGTAACCAGTTTTGGCTCGCGCAACTTTCGACCCGTGGCAGCAGCAACTTCTCTGGCTATACCAATGTAGCCAAGGCAGTCGGGCCTGTTAGCAAGTACGTCCAGCTCAAAACTATCAAGCAGCGTTGTCACTTCCGATAGACGCGCCCCACTTTTGGCATCGCTTGGCAGTACCCAAATACCAGAGTGGTCTTCACCAATACCGAGCTCCCTTGGGCTACAAATCATACCTTCTGACTCAATTCCCCTTATTTTCCTTCGTTCTATTTTCATCCCATCGGGTAGCGTTGTCCCCGGAAGCGCAACCGCCACCTTAATCCCCTCGGCTACGTTTGAAGCACCACAGATAATCGTATAAACAGACCGCCCTACTGCAACTTTGCACACACTTAACGCATCTGCATCAGGATGAGCGGTCAGTTCGACAACCTCACCGACGCGAACGCGCTTAAGGTGGCTCACGGACACCACGTCCTCTACTTCAGTGAGAGTCATGGTAAGGCGTTCGGCCAATTTGGCTGTTTCTGGCAAACTTACATAATCGGAAAGCCAGCGGGTAGATACACGCATTAGAGTTGCTCCAGTATACGCATGTCCGGTCTGAAAAAAGTTCTTAGATCTTCAATCCCGTACTTCAGCATAGCAATTCTCGCTGGTCCAATACCGAACGCAAAGCCCTGCACTTCTCGAGGATTATAACCAACCCGTTCGAGCAGAGCCGGATGGACCATACCCGCACCTGTTAATTCTAGCCACTCACCATCTCTTACTCGCGGTGAAGACACATCGACTTCAGCCGAAGGCTCAGTGTAGGGAAAGAAACTGGGCCGAAAGCGCAGCTTCACGTCATTCCCTAGAAGGCGTTTAACTACCTCGGTCAAGACTCCTTTTAAATCAGAGAATGTGATGCCGCGATCTATCATCAGTCCTTCTATCTGATGGAATACAGCGCTGTGTGTAGCATCCTCAGCCTCATTGCGATATACGCGGCCCGGAGCGATGATTCTGACTGGCGGAGACTGTTTTTCCATTGTCCTAATTTGAACTCCCGATGTATGGGTTCTGGGCAGGAGCGTGAAAATCCCGTTCCGTTCGCTGCCAGCAATGTAAAACGTATCCTGCATATCCCGAGCAGGATGATCCGGGCCGAGATTAAGTGCTTCAAAGTTGTAGTAGTCGTTTTCCACTTCCGGGCCTGTTGCAACCGAGAATCCCATTGAGACAAGGATGTCCGTAATTTCGTTAATCACGGCCGTGATCGGGTGTTCGCTTCCTCTTGCTGGGACTTCACCTGGCAAGCTGAAATCAAATTCTATAGCATCGTGTGAATCGCCCGACTCCTGAAGCAACGCTTCAAGTACCTGCTTCGCCTCATTTCCCCACTTTCCCAGTTGAGACCGCTGATCCGGAGGTGCTGTGCCAACTTCGCGCAGCAGCACTGTCAGGCGACCCTTGCGGCCGAGATAATCAGTCCTGAGCCGCTGAAGATCTGCTCCTGGAGCAGTCGCCGCAGCTGTGGCTTCTTCAAGAATTGAGCTAAAAGGGTTTTTTGACATAGGAACGTAAGTAGAGTTCAAGCAACAAGGCGATTACACCTAGCAGCAGTATATCCCACCAGGCCAAGAGATCCGATGCAGTCATTCCAAGCAAAACGCACGCGAGGATGCCACCAAGCAAGCCATGACGGAGAGCATGGTTTAGATGGGCATAGCGGAGCTCGTTGCGGCCCAGATAGATACGCAAGACGTACTCAAGCAACGCAATGGTTCCGACTATCGCAACCCCAAGCGTGCTATAGAATGCGATGAGCGTTGGCGTTCCCCCGCTATTTGGATTAGTGGACGTTATTACATACGTCCACGCAGCCCAGCAGATCAACGTGCTCCCTAGTAAGCCTAATACATAGGAGCGAACAGACACTATGTGCCTTTTTTCTTAGAACGTAGTTTGCGAGACGAACGCTTTGTCTTTTGGGCAACCTTCTTCACAATCGTCTGCGGGTTTTTCCGAGTGAGGAACTCGTGTAAAACCTCTGGAAGTACATCAAGATCAATCCCTGGGGTAATCTTCCCGTTGACCCCAAGCGAAACCACACCACGCTCTTCAGAGACAACTAACACTACAGAATCACACTGCTCGGTTAGACCAACTGCCGCCCTGTGCCTCGCACCTAATGTGTGACTATATTCGCGCTCCGAAAGTGGCAACATCACACCGGCCGCGACAATCCTATCGTGGTCTATGATTACAGCCCCGTCATGCAATGGAGCCTTATCGTGAAACAGGTTAAGCAACAGCGCAGTTGAAACCACAGCATCAATCTGCACACCTGAAGTTGAAATGTCAGCGAGCCCCGTGGCGCGCTTAAACACGATCAATGCACCTGTGTGCTCTGCGGAGAGTACACGAACCGCGGCAGTTACCTCATCAACTGTCTGGCGGTGTCCTTCCTTGTTCCAAGAAAGCGATTTGCCGGTTCTGCCAAGTCGTTCCAGTAATCTGCGTAGTTCCGGCTGAAAAAGCACTGGAATGGCTACAAAAAGCAGTGTAAGAGTGTTGGCAATGATTAAGGCAAAGAGGTCGAGTCGGAGCACCTTAGCAGCGGCAAAGACTACGACCAGCACGCATATACCGTAAATAATGCCGAGAGCGCGGGTGTCTTTAAGTGCGGAGTACAGCCAGTAAAGCACAATGGCGACGAGTGTTAGATCGACGATTCCGCCAATATTAAAACTCACGGAAGAAATAAGCGAGTCAAAATTCGCGTTTTGTCCGGACGAAAAAGGATTCAGCAGAGAATACATTTTGTTTCGGTTCCAGTATACCTAGAATCGATTGGTAGCGCTTAGCGCTTAGAGAACTGCGGTGCCTTGCGCGCTTTTTTTAGGCCATATTTGCGGCGCTCTTTCATTCGTGCATCCCGAGTCAGGTATCCGGCTTTCTTGAGGGTTCCCTTCAGTTCTTCGTTCGATTCAACTAAAGCTCGACTAATTCCAAGACGTACGCTTTCTGCTTGAGCAGCAACGCCGCCGCCGCGGACACGCACTGAAACGTCGTTAGTTTTCTCCATTCCGACTAGCTTAAGTGGTGAACGAACCATGTCTTGCCAACTTTCGAGCGGAAAGTATACCTCCAAAGGCTTGTCGTTAACGACCACCTCTCCCGTTCCTTTGACAAGGCGGACTGAGGCTACTGCTTGCTTTCGTCGTCCAACAGATGCTACGTATTTGGTCATAGCGAGATCTCCTCGGGCTTTTGCGCGACATGTGGATGTTCAGCGTTCTCATAAAGATGGAGGTGGTTCATCCAAACGGCCCGCAATCGGTTATCAGGCAACATTCTTTCGATCGCTTTTTGCATCGGCAGAAGCGGCTGTCTGGCAAGCTGTTCTTCCAGCGTTCGCTCCTTTAGTGAACCAGGTCGGCCACTGTGTCGGTAATACATCTTATCGCTCAACTTATTTCCCGTAACACGAAAGGCGGCTGCGTTAATAACAACGACGTGATTCTTGGCAGGAACGTGAGGGGAAAACGATGCCTCGTGTTTTCCGCGCAAAAGTGTAGCGACGCGGGTGGCCACTCGACCAAGAACTTGGTCTTTCGCATCGAGTACATACCATTGCTCCGTGCGGGCCTGCTGAGGGATGTGCTGTGTCTTTGTCATACAAGCTCCACTTTAACCGAACGTGCCCCGTCACCAGGGCGCGTGCCTATCTTTATTAGACGTACATAGCCACCTGGCCGCTCCGCGTACTTTGGGCCTAGCTGCTCAAGGAGTTTCTTGACTGCTCCTTGCTCGGGAAGTTCGCCGTGAAGGGATCGGATAGTTCCGAGATCCTTCTTCGCCGCCTTTGTAATGAGCGGTTCTACGTATCGGCGCAGTTCTTTTGCCTTTCCTTCAGTCGTGGTAATTGATTCGTGAAGGATTAAAGACACGGCCATATTGCGCAGCAACGCTGTACGGTGGGCTTTTTCGCGGCCAAGCGTTCGTGCTTTAATCCGATGTTTCACGCAGCTTCCTTAAGCGACAAGCCAGATTCGTTAAGCTTCGCGACTACTTCGTCAGCCGCCTTCTTCCCAAAGCCTTTAAGATTAGCTAACTCGTCTGCGGTTAGCTGAGCAACGTCATGCAGAGTCTTAAGGTCGTTATTCAGCAGAGCGTTTGTAGTGCGGGCGGAAAGATCGGCATCCTCGATCAGAAGTTCTGGTTTAGCAGCCGTTGCAGCTGGTGATGGTGCAGTATGGGCCGTTGGGTCAACAAACAGCTCAAATTGCGATACTAGCACCTTAGCGGCTTCTTTGAGAGCGCTTTCCGGGTCAATCGTTTCATCGGTCGTAACGGTCAAAATGAGGCGGTCAAAGTTAGTCATCTGGCCAACACGAGTGTTTTCTACGCTGAAGGACACATTTGTTACGGGAGTAAATGTTGCGTCGATTGCGATGGTGCCAACAGGTACTTTCTGTTCTTCGCGTCGCTCAACTGGCATGTATCCGCGTCCTTTTTCAATTGTCAATTCAGCGTCAAATGACGACTTCTTGTCTGCCAAACTCAAGATATGGGCAGAAGGATTCACAACCTTCAATCGGTCAGTCGCCTGAATGTCTTTGGCGGTTATCGCACCTGGACCCGACTTGCTAATTGTCACCGTAACGGGCTCATCTCCCTGGAGCTCAAAGCGGATCTGCTTTAGATTCAAGATTATTTCGATAACATCTTCCTTTGCTCCAGAAATCGTCGAAAATTCATGATCAACACCGGTTATACGAACAGCCGTAATTGCTGCACCAGGAAGACTTGATAAGAGAACCCGCCGCAGGGCAGTCCCAATTGTTGTGCCATATCCTGGGTAGAGCGGTTCGACTACGAAAGTTCCTTCGTTGGCCGTTGAATTCTTGGGTGTAATAGATGGCAAGGTAATTTCTTGCATAGATTCCTTTCTAGCGTGAGTAGTATTCCACGATTAGTTGTTCATTAATGGTTCCGTCAATATCAATCCGTTGTGGCTCGGAAAGAACCGTGGCAGAGAACTTCTTCGGATCAAAGTTGATCCAGGCTGGCTGATTGGCACCCTTAAGTGCTTCCGGATCTAGAGTGTTTTCAAGCATCGTCTGGTATTTCTTTGAAAACTCAACCTTATCCCCGACGGAAACTTGCGCGGACGGTATCGACAACTTAGCTCCGTTCACCAGAACGTGACCGTGGTTGACCATCTGACGTGCTTGGCGACGAGTAGGAACGATCCCAAGCCGGAAGACAACGTTATCGAGACGCATCTCTAGCAGTCTCATCAGGTTTTCTCCCGTCACGCCTGATTGGCGATCAGCTTCTTTGTAGTAGTTGGCAAATTGACGCTCTAGAACACCGTAGGTGTATTTAGCCTTCTGCTTTTCGCGAAGTTGCTGGCCATACTCTGAAAGCTTTCCTTGTCTCTTAAGTCCGTGCTGCCCAGGTGGGTATGCACGCCGCTGCACAGCAGGAGTCGACCCATCCGGCGGGATTTGCCCAATTCGGCGCCATACTTTCGCAACTGGTCCTGTATACCTTGCCATTAGACCCGCCTCGGCTTCTTGGCGCGAACACCGTTATGGGGCACCGGAGTCATATCACGTAGTGATGTAATGGATAGCCCAGCGGACTGGATCGCCCGGACTGCAGCGTCTCGGCCGCTACCGACTCCGCGTACAAATACATCGACGTGTTTCATGCCTGCCTGCTTTGCGACTTCCGCTGCTTCACCAGTGGAAACCGTTGCAGCATATGGGGTGCTCTTACGAGACCCTTTGAATCCATTGGATCCTGCCGAAGCCCAGGCAATAACATTCCCCGAGGTATCGGTGAATGAGACGATGGTGTTGTTAAAGGTTGCCTGAACATAGGCGCGCCCAGAATCGCCTCCGAGACGGATTTTTCGCTTCTTCTTGGTAGGTGATTGTGCCATTACGTCTTTGCTGCCGCCTTAGCCCTGCCTGAACCGACAGTTACCCGCTTGCCCCGCTTTGTGCGTGCATTGGTCTTGGTTCGCTGTCCCCTTGCAGGGAGCTTCTTGGAATGTCGAATGCCCCGATAAGACTGGATATCTTGTAAGCGTTTTACGGACTGACTAACCTCGCGGCGGAGGTCGCCTTCAACAGTATACGCCTCAAGCGCGATGCGTAGCTTTTGGACTTGGTCTTCTGAGAGGTCCTTAATGCGAGTATCGGGATCGAGCTTAGTCTGGGCTACGAGCTGGCGGGCTCGAGTTGGGCCGACACCGTAGACTGCCGTGAGCCCTACAACGACACGCTTCTCATTTGGTAGATTAATTCCAGCTATACGGGCCATTAGCCTTGCCTCTGCTTATGCTTTGGATTCTCACAAACCACACGAACGACTCCGCGTCGACGGATAACTTTGCACTTGGCGCACATTTGCTTGACTGAGGGACGAACTTTCATGATTTATGACGATACGTGATGCGACCTTTAGTGAGGTCATATGGTGTCATTTCGACAGTGACCTTGTCGCCCGGCAAGATGCGAATATAGTGCATACGCATTTTCCCGGATATATGAGCAAGAATTTCGTGGCCACCTTCAATCTCCACACGGAACATTGCGTTTGGCAGCGATTCCGTAACTACGCCAGATACTTCGATGACCTGCTTCGCGCTCATGCCACTTTCCCTAGTCTACCAGCCGGTTTTTTACCACGCAAGCGGCGGGTAAGCGGTGTCAAGTTAATAGGGTCGCCTTCTGTAACCAAATATGTCGCTTCTTCGTGGGCTGCGAGGCCCCCATCCCGCGTGAGAAGCGTCCAGTGATCTGGTGCGTGTCGTAAGTGGTAGTCTCCAGCAGCAATGATTGGCTCAACCGCCACGGTCATTCCAGGTTGAAACTTCGTCCCTTTCCCAGGCTTACCAAAGTTCGGTATGGTTGGATCCTCGTGTAGCGTCTTTCCGACACCATGGCCACTACAGTCACGAATAATGCTCATACCCCGACCTTCCACAAACGCTTGAACCGCCGCTCCAAGGTCGCCTGTGGTAGAGTCGGCACGAACGAATTCTTCAGCCACGGCGAGTGCGCCAACCGCTACAGAAATAAGGGTAAGCGCTGCCTCTCCGACTTCTCCGACTGGTACTGTTAGAGCGCTGTCGCTATACCAGCCACGCACCTTTGCACCGAGGTCAATCGTGACAATATCACCATCTTGCAATGCATAGTCAGTAGGAATTCCATGCACTACGGCATCATTTACGGAAGCACAGATAGTCGCAGGGTATCCAAGATGATTCTTAAACGCCGGAAGTGCGCCTCGCTGCGTAATCTCTTTTTCAGCAATTTGGTCGAGCTCGTTAGTTGTTATGCCAGGGACAGCCAGGTCTGCCAATAAATCGAGCACCTCGGCTGTGATCTGCCCCGCTTCGGTAAGCGCTTTTATATCAGGTGCGTGCATTTAGAGCCTCCAGTATTCGAGCAGTGACAACTGGGATTGGCGCATCTGCGTCAACAGCTACGACATCTGCCCACTCTTCAACCTCGTGAATAATGGGTGCAGTTGTGGCTTCAAAGATCTTTAGTCGACGTGCAATTCCTTCGTCAGTATCGTCGTGACGTTTCTCGGTTTCGGCGCGAAACCGAATCCTGCGCAAAAGTTCAGCCTTAGGAACTTCCAGAACAATAAAAATCGGCCGGGGTTCGCGACGATTTAGGTCATCGAGAATCTCTTTGAGGTCCTCTGTCTGCGGAAGTGTTCTGGGATAACCGTCAAGAATAAACCCGTCGGTTTCTGAAAGCTTTGCAAGCTCGGCCTCAATCACCTCTTTTGTAAGGTCATCCGGGACCAAATTGCCCGGTGCAATAATAGAATGGATCTTGCGTCCCAGGGGCGTGTCTTGTGCTGCAAGGCTGCGATAAATTGCTCCGGTGTTTATGTGGCTCAGACCAAACTGCTCCGCCAAAGCAGCAGCCTGCGTACCCTTACCCGAGCCTTGGGCTCCAAAAATAATGAGATGCGGCAGAATTGTCTTCATTTACGTCCGAAGTGATCATACCGACGCATAATCAGTTGGGCGTTGATTTGCTTCATGGTCTCAATGACTACCGAGATAACAATCAAGATACTCGTGCCGCCAATTGTAAGCGTCTGGATGTCTGGAACTGCAAACTTAAGCAAGAACGGCATGATCGCAACAAGGCCAAGAAATATTCCGCCGATTAAAGTAATTCTATTCAGGATATAGCGCAGATATTTCTCCGTTTCTGAGCCAGGACGAATTCCCGGGATAAATCCTCCCTGTTTCTGGATGTTCTCTGAGACGTTCTTGGGGTTAAACGTCACCGCGGTATAGAAGTAGGTAAAGCCAACCACCAACAAGAAGTAAAATAGCCAATACCACGGCTTACTGGTTGAGAAAACATTCCCTACCCAGCGAGCGGAGTCTGCCAAAAACTTATTCTGGGAGCTTTTAAACAATTCAGCAAAAATCCCTGGCAGTAGCACTACCGATATTGCGAAAATAATTGGCACAACTCCTGCTTGATTGACGCGAAGCGGTAAGTGAATATCTGTACTTCCACTCTGACGCAAGCCCGCTACACGCCTCGCATACGTTACCGGGATATTGCGCTGACCCTCTGTTACAAAAACGATTGCGAAGACGACGAATGCTGCCACAGCAGCGAGTAAGGCTAACTCAAACACCTGACTGCCGGATGCGGTCGCGGAAAATGATCTGGTTAAAGCGCCCGGTAAACCGGCAACAATTCCAGAAAAGATAATAATTGAGATTCCATTACCAACACCCTTCTCGGTAATTAACTCACCAAGCCACATCAAGAGCATGGTTCCAGCTATCAAAACGATTGTGGTAAGCAGCCACTGTGAAACTGTAAATGTACCAACAATTGGCTGGCCTCCAAGCGACTGAGATTGTAGTAGCTTGATCATCCCAAACGCCTGAACAGCAGCGAGTGGAATGGTGAGAATCCTGGTATATTGTGATATTTTACGCCTCCCCTGTTCTCCTTCCTCCTTTTGCAGTGCCTCGAGTTTCGGGGAAGCCATAGTTAGTAGCTGCATGATAATGCTGGCCGTAATAAATGGACCCACTCCCATCATCGCAATAGAGAAGTTGGATAGGCCACCGCCAGAGAACAGGTTTACCAGTCCGAAAATCTGGTTCTTATCGAAGAAATTCTTAACTTGAGAAACATCGACACCTGGAACAGGCACGTGGGCCAGTAGACGTGTTAAAACCAAGATCGCAATCACGAACAAGAGTCGCTTTCGAAGATCCTTATGTGCGAAGATCTGTCGAAGTTTTTCGCCCACCTACTCCCCCTTTGGCGTCTTCACAGAGCCCCCGGCTGCTTCAACAGCCTTCTTGGCGGCAGGAGTAACGTGATCTACAGTAATTGTCTGCTTGCGAGCATCACCACCGGCAACCAGTTTCACACGACGTGCGTACCTTGGAATAACGTCTGCCTCTTTAAGTACAGCAATGTCTACTGTGGTGGCTTTAATCTTTGCGACCTGAGAAACCGTTACGCTGACTCGCTCCGCTGTTAACGGATTACGAAACCCACGGAGCTGGGGGAGCCGCATGTGGATCGGCAATTGTCCTCCTTCGAAACGTGCCGGCAGTTTGGCGTGCCCCGTGCGGGACTTCTGACCCTTGGTACCTCGTCCTGCAGTTTTACCAAGCCCGCTTGCTGGCCCACGACCACGTCGTTTAGCAGTCTTGGTTGTCGAAGGTAGAGAGGAAAGTGAAATCATGCCACCTACTTCGATTCTTTCTTAACGGTTTTCTTGGCAGTCGCTTTCTTGGTGGCCGCCTTCTTGGCAGTCGTTTTCTTTGCTGCCTTTGCGGTCGTGTCAGTAGCTACTGCTTCTGCCGCTGTGGGGACCTTCTTTTCAGCGGCCTTTTCGGCGCCCTTCTGGGGCACTGGCTTAGCGGCCGGCCTGAGTTTAGATATATCCGTACTCGCAATTTCGCGGAGCGCGACCATTGCTGCTTTGGCGTTATTAATGCGGTTGTCCGAACCGAGTGATTTAGCCAGGATATTCGTAATTCCTGCGAGTTCAACAATCGGGCGGACGGCTCCGCCGGCGATGATTCCTGTTCCTTGTCTGGCTGGTTTCATAAGCAACTTGGCGCCAGCGAATTGCGAGCGTACTGAGAATGGAATTGTGTCATTGATCGTATCAATGGTCACCATGTCCTTTTTTGCTTCGGCAACTGCTTTTTGAATGGCGCCTTGCACCTCTCCCGCCTTAGCAACGCCGAGCCCTACGCGACTCTTTTTGTCGCCGATGACAACGGTTGCTCGGAAACGGAAACGGCGGCCACCCTTAACCACTCGAGCTACTCGATCGATCTGAACAACGCGCTCCTCAAATTCTGAGGGAACCGCTGGACCTCTGCCGCGGCTTTGGGTAAATGGGTTTGGTGCATTCATATCGTCAATCCTCCATTACGAGCCGCTTCAGCAATGGCTCGCACAGCACCATGATACTTGTATCCAGCGCGGTCGAACACTACGGTTGTAATCTTTTGCTTCTGAGCAGTGCTTGCGACAGCGCTGCCAAGCTTTTCTGCAGCCGCGACTGTTGCTGGTTTAGTCTGAAGTGTAAACAATGTCTTGCCAGTGCTGTCGTCAATGAGTTGAGCTGACAGGGTCTTACTACCTCGATACACAACTAACCGTGGACGACTACCTGTCCCGGACACAACCGAACGTACCTTGCGGTGCCTACTTTGGCGACTATCTGTTTTCATGCGGCCTTACCTGCCTTACCAGCCTTACGTCGAATGCGCTCATCAGAGTAGGCTATTCCCTTTCCCTTGTACGGCTCGGGGGTGCGTACGGCACGTACGTTGGCTGCAAATTGGCCAACCGCCTGCAGATCCGCCCCAGTAACCTTAATCGTGTTCTTCTGAACTGCCAGACTAATTCCTTCCGGGGCTTCAAGCACAACCGGATGAGAATATCCAACATTTAGAGTCAGCTTGCGACCTTCAGCAACAGCCCTATAGCCGACGCCTTTATAGACCAGCTCCTTTGTAAACTCTTCACTTACGCCGCGTACTAGGTTCGCAAGAGTGTTGCGCACCAGTCCAGATGCCGCGCGTGATTGTTTTGCATTCGTCTTGGCGCCAACCGAAACAGCAGTGTCGCTAATCTTAAGATCAACCAGTTCAGCTGGGATATGAGCGGTCAGCTCAGCTTTCGGACCCTTCACGGTTACGTCGGTACCTTGCAAAGTCACGGTAACGCCGCTTGGCAGTTCTACTGGATACTTAGCAATACGGCTCATTAGTACACCTCCAACAAAACTTCACCGCCGAGGTGTCGCTTACGCGCTGTTTCTGCGGTCATAATTCCTTGCGAGGTCGAAACAATGGCAATACCAAGTCCTTCCCGGACTTTCGGGAGTTGGCGAGAGCCTTCATAAATCCTTCTTCCCGGCTTTGAAATACGCTTGGTAGCACTAATTTTGGGCATATCGCCGACGAATGACAACGTAATAGTAAGCAGACGATCTTTGTGGGCAACGTCTTCAACGTAGCCCTCCTCTTTCAAGACATGGGCGATACGCTCCTTGACCTTTGAGTGCGGGAGCTCGACTGTGCGATGACGCACAGCGGCCGCATTTCGCAAGCGGGTGGCCAGATCGGCGATGGGGTCAGTCGTGTATGTCATTACCAGCTCGCCTTCTTTACACCTGGAATGTTCCCATTACTGCTATGCTCCCGGAAACAGATTCTGCAAAGCTTAAAGTCGCTAATGTACCCACGTGGTCGGCCGCAGCGTTGGCATCGATTAACCTTACGAGTCGAAAACTTAGGCTCCCGCTGAGCCTTCACAATCATTGCCTTACGCGCCATGAGCCTCCTTGTGCTTATCAGAAAACGGAAAATCAAGACGGCGAAGCACTTCACGTGCTTCATCGTCGGAATTGCCCGTTGTAACGATAGTGATTTGTAATGGGTGTGTTTGCGTAACATCATCGAAGGAAATTTCCGGAAATACTGTATGCTCTCGTAGTCCTAGCGAGTAATTACCGTGTCCATCAAAGGCGCGCGGCGACAAACCGCGAAAGTCTCTTACGCGTGGCAAGACAATATGGACCAGTCGCGCGTAAAAGTCGAGCATGCGTGTACCGCGCAGCGTTACACTTGCGCCGATTTCCATTCCTTCGCGCAGCTTGAAGCCAGCAATAGACTGCTTAGCCTTATTCACAACTGGCTTCTGACCCGTGATTTGGGCAAGGCTTCCAAGCACCAAGTCACGATATGATTTGTCTTCATGTGCTGTGCCCATTCCGACATTCACAACGATCTTTTGCAGCCTCGGGACCTCGTAACGATTGCTCTTTGCCCAGTCTTTCTGGAGAGTTTCAGCAACGGAAGCGTACTGTTCACGAACTAGACTCATGAGACACTCCCACTTATCTCGGCTCCAGACGCTTTGGCGATACGGACTTTGCGACGTTTTCCACCAACCTGTTTAACGACATAGCCGACTCGGGTTGGTTTACCAGACTTAGGATCCAGCAACATAACGTTGCTTACATCGAGAGGCGCAGCGAATTCCACTAGTCCGGCTTGCTTAATATTTGGAGCCGGCTTCACTGACTTCTTAAGAACATTAACTCCACTAACCACTACTCGGCCTTGCCTGGGTAGAACTGCTTCAATCGTGCCGGTCTTACCCCGATCTTTGCCAGCTATAACCTTCACCTGGTCGCCTTTTCGGAGCTTCATAGAACCTCCGGTGCTAGCGAAACAATCTTCATATACCCTCGATCTCGAAGCTCGCGCGCGACAGGTCCGAAAATTCTCGTGCCTTTTGGCTGGCCGTCGTCACCAACAATAACCGCCGCATTCTCGTCGAAGCGGATCGCTGAGCCATCTGAACGAGTGTATTCCTTTACCTGGCGCACAACAACCGCCTTAACGACAGCCTTTTTCTTGACGGTTCCATTGGGAGTTGCTTCCTTAACCGAACAGACAATCGTATCGCCGAGCCTGGCGTAACGCCGCTTGCTTCCACCAAGAACTTTAATACACGCGAGTTTTTTGGCACCCGTGTTATCGGCCACTTGCAACCTGGTTTCAGGCTGAATCATAGATCCACCACAATGTGTCGTTTACGAGCCGAAAGCGGCTTTGTTTCGGCAATTGTTACAGTATCTCCAACTTTGTGCTTGTTATTCGGATCGTGTGCAGCAAATCTTTTCGTAATGGTGTAGCGCTTGCGATACACAGGATGAACAACAGCACGCTCAACCGCAACGATGACGGTTTTGTCAGGCTTGTCTGATACAACGGTACCGGTAAGCTCTCGGGCCACTACGATTTCTCCAGGTTATGCTTCACAGTCAATACGCGTGCGATGTCACGTCGCACGAGCTTAAGTTTAGCGGTCGAATCAAGCTTCTGCAATGCGCGATCACGCTCGAGACCACGGAGCTCTTCTCGTAGTTTAGACTCGAGTACGGCAAGTTCTTTTGGAGTTTTAGGTAGCTCTGAAACTTTCATTATTCGTCCTCGCTACGTGTCACAAAGCGGGTTTTCACTGACAACTTGTGTGCTGCGAGCCTCATGGCCTCAGCGGCTACTTCGCGGGTTACTCCATCCATTTCGAAAAGCATGCGTCCTGGGCGTACTACAGCTACGAACCCGACAGGATTTCCCTTACCACCGCCCATGCGTGTCTCGGCGGCTGTAGCTGTATACGGTTTGTCCGGGTAGATGCGAATCCAAATCTTACCACCACGTTTAACGTAACGAGTCATCGCTCGTCTGGCCGCTTCGATTTGCTGAGCCGTAACCCAGTCGCGTCCAAGGGACTTCAGGCCATACGCTCCAAAAGCGAGCTCATTGCCGGCCCGCGAGTTTCCGCCCATCGTTCCGCGCATGATTTTGCGATGTTTGACTTTACGAGGCGCGAGCATTGATTGCCTCCTCTGCGCTCGTTAGTCGATCACGACGTGTCGTAGTATCGGCATACTCCCCGACCTCACCAGTATAAATCCAGACTTTCACCCCCAGCACTCCGTACGTCGTGCGGGCAGTTACATACGCATAATCAATCCCTGCACGAATTGTATGAAGCGGAACTTTGCCTTTATGCTGAACTTCCCGCCTGGCCATGTCAGCACCATTTAAGCGGCCAGCCACAGAAACTTTTACACCTTTTGCGCCGGCTTTCATCACACGGTCAACGGACTGGCGAATAGCACGGCGAAAAGCAATACGTTTTTCGAGTTGTGAAGCAATGGTCTCTGCAACAACGCGGGCTGCTAGGTCTGGTTGGCGAACTTCTTCGATGTTGAGTTGCAGCTTGGCATTTGTGAGTTTGCCGAGCTCCAGACGTAAGCGCTCGATACCGCTGCCTCCGCGGCCAATAATGACCCCTGGCCTAGCCGCAGTTATTGTAATAATTAGCTGATTTTTCGATCGTTCGATATGAACATTGGCGACGCCTGCTCGCGATAGCGCCTTTGCTAAATGGTCGCGAATAGCAATATCTTCACCAAGGAGATCGGCATAATCCTTTCGCCCAAACCAACGAACATTCCAGTCAGCGGACTCACCGAGACGAAAACTTTGCGGATTAACTTTCTGACCCATTATTTCGCCTCTTTCTTAGCAGTCTGCCGTTTTGCTGGCTTCGTCGTGCTTGCTTTAGTGGTTTTCTTTGCGCTGCTGGCTGGCTTGGCTTTTTTAGCAGTCCCCGATTTAGCTTGAGTATCCGCATCAGCCTTTTTTGTGACTGGTTTCTTTGCTACAACCTTCTTGGCCTTACCAACCGCAGCCTTTGGAGCGGCAGTTGCTTTAGCTATGGCGGCTTTAGTAATTGATTTATCGTCGTGGGACATTTCTTCAAGAATAATTGTCACGTGTGTGCTGCGTCGCTTAAGAGCAGCAGCGCGACCGCGGGCGGCTGGCTTGAAACGCTTCATCGAGGGACCCTCGTCTGCGCTAGCACGGGAGACGATAAGATACTTTGGATCGAGCGAGTAGTTGTGCTCCGCATTAGCTATTGCAGATGCAATGACCTTAGCAACTGGTTTTGCGGCTGCTTGGGGCATTAGTTGCAGATACGCAACAGCTTCCCTGGCATTGCGACCACGAACCGCAGGCAAGACCAATCGGACCTTCTGCGCAGAGGCACGTAAATACCGATGTTCAGCACGGACCTGCATTATCCACGCTCCTTGGCGAGCTTACCACCATGACTGCGGAATTTACGGGTCGGTGCAAATTCACCAAGCTTGTGGCCAACCATGTTCTCAGTTACATACACTGCAACGTGCTCGCGCCCGTTGTGAACAGCAATCGTCTTTCCAACAAATTCTGGTGAAATTGTGCAGGCTCGCGCCCAGGTCTTAATGACCTGTTTATCGTTTGGACCGAGCGCCTGCACCTTCTTAAGGAGCTTAGCGTCGATGTAGGGGCCTTTTTTGAGTGATCGTGACATGGAGATACTTTCCCTAGTTTACCGGCTTCCTCGCCTGCGGACAATCTGCTTCGTTGACTTCTTTTGACGACGCGTCTTACGACCGAGCGTATACAGACCAGACGGCGTCTTGGGGCCTTTCAGGCCAATTGGGCTACCGCCTTCACCACCACCGTGAGGGTGATCAACCGGGTTCATCGCTTTTCCTCGAACGTGGGGACGAATTCCTTTGTGACGATTGCGTCCGGCTTTGCCGATGCGGACATTTTCGTGTTCACGATTCGAAACTACGCCAATCGTAGCTAGGCAATCCGAAAGTACTCGCCGAACTTCACCTGATGGTAACTTGACCTGAGTGTAGCCACTTTCTTCATGAGCAACCACAGATCCCGACGTACCAGCTGAACGCACGAGAGTGCCTTTGCCGTCGCGTGAAATCTGAATATTGTAGATATCTGTGCCGCTAGGAAGTTTGCGCAGTGGTAGTCGGTTTCCGCGGCGCACAGGGGCTTTCTCACCAACCAAAACCGTGTCTCCGATTGCTTGTGTAGCTTCGGCAAGCACATATCTCCGGTCTCCATCAACGTATAACAACTGAGCCAGGAATGCGCTTCGGTAAGGATCATAGGTGAGAGCCTCAATCTTTGCCGCGACTTCCTTGCTCTGGACGAAATCGACAATTCTCGCTCGTCGCCTGCCTGCCCCACCACGGTGGCGAACGGAAATCGCGCCGTTACTACGTCCAGCCTTATAGGTAACTGAAGTGAGCAACTCTTTGCGGGGAGCCGACAAGTGACGCGTATCAATAACTGAGGTACGTCGTCGCGCAGGTGTGGTTGGCTTGTAGATTCGAACAGCCATCAACCCTCCAACTCCGCGATCTTATCGCCTTTCTTGAGATGCACAACTGCCTTTTTGAAACCAGGCCGATTACCCACAAAACGCCCTCTTCGAACCGTCTTGCCCGGCATGTTGGCTGTAGCGATACGAACAACTGAAACGCCGTATGCCGATTCGATTTCACGCTTTATGGCGAGTTTTGGTGCAGTCCTTGGGACTTTGAAGGTGTAAATTCCTTTTTCTGACCCGGCGAAAGCCTTCTCTGAGATATGAGGGGTGAGTTTCATGATGTCTTCTCCTGTGGCTTGCCTGATTTCTTAGCAGCCGGTCCTACAGTCTTAGCATCCGCCTCGTTCTTTACGACTTCCAAGAAGGCAGCCTTGCTAAGGGCTACACCATGGACGCGATGCAGATCATACGTGGTGAAGTCAGAGGTCGTTGTTAGTTCACAATTTGCAAGGTTGCGTATACCCAGAACAGTTGGCAGCTCGTCTGCGGTAACAATGAAAAGAACGCTTCTTTCTATCGGCAGTTTTGCTCTCCAAGCGGAGGCGAGCTTGCTAGTTGAGAGCTTAAGAGCCCCATCAATAACTATGAGACGCCCTGAATCGGCCAGTCCGTGAAGTGTCGTCATTAAGGCCGCACGGCGCACTTTTGCGGGGATTTCTTTGCGTGCTCGGAAAGCACCGATAGGTCCGAACGTGACTCCACCACCACGCCAAAGGGGTGATCTATTCGATCCGACACGGGCTCGACCTGTTCCCTTCTGTCGCCACGGCTTGGCGCCACCACCTGATACTTCGCCCCTCCGTTTGGTTGTCCCATGTTGTCTGTCTTGATTCGCGGTCGTTGCACGAATCACGCTCGCCATAACATCATCAGAAAGCTGCTTCGTCTTGGGCAAAGTAAGACTTGCCGTTTGCTTAGTGCCGCTTGCATTAATTACGAGGATACTCACAGCGACCTCACGATTACTTTTGTGCCGACTGGTCCCGGCACCCCACCGCTTAGCAGGAGCACATTCTCGTCTTTATGGATAGCAATAACCTTAATGTTTTTTTGCGTCACGCGCTCCGCACCCATTCGACCAGGCATCTTTTGGCCGGGGAAAACTCGTGCCGCATCAACGCCGCCGATGGAACCTGGAAGGCGCTTGTTATGAGAACCATGAGACATTGGTCCGCGGTGAAAATTGTGTCGCTTAATGGTTCCCTGGAACCCTTTACCTTTAGAGGTGGCTGTTACCTGAACTGCCTCGCCTTCCTCAAACTGATCTATGGAGAGTTCCGCTCCGGGTGCAACGTCATCAGCAATCTTTTCAAACTCTTCGATAACTGCATACGGCTCTCCGCCTGTTTGACCAAGGACGGCTTTGCCGACGTTCTTTCGCCTCCCAGCACCAATCTGCATTGCTTCATAGCCGTCTTTTTCGATCGTCTTGACCCTCAGTACTTTGGCTGGAAAAATTTCCACCGCCGTCACACCGGTCGCCCGACCGGTTTCTGAAAAGACGCGAGTCATCCCTAGTTTTTTTCCTACTAGTACTTTCATGCTGTAGCGCTCCAAACGTTTTGTCACATGCTTAAAGCTGTGGCGAAAAGTCTGCCGCGCTGGCCTGCTACATTCTAATCTCGATGTCGACGCCAGCCGGTAAGTTTAGGTTGGTCAGAGCGTCGATAGTCTTAGGCGTGGGATCAAGTATCTCAATCAATCGCTTGTGAGTCCGAAGTTCAAACTGCTCTCGTGAATCTTTATGCTTAAAAGTTGACTTATTCACGGTATAGACGTGCTTGTGCGTAGGTAGCGGAATTGGTCCGATGACAGCCGCGCCTGATCGTTCGGTTGAGTCAATAATCTGATTCACCGACTGGTCAATAACCTTATGGTCATATGCTTTCAGGCGAATCCGGATCTTCTGTGCTTGTGTAGTGTCTCGCTTTGCCAAGGTACGTCTTTCATTTCATTGGGGCCGCCGCCTGGCGGCCCCAATGTTCCTATTACTTCGTAATCTTTGTCACCACTCCCGCGCCAACCGTTCGTCCACCTTCACGAATTGCGAAGCGTAGACCTTGGTCCATAGCGATTGGGACAATCAATTTCACCTTCATCTGAATGGTATCGCCAGGCATAACCATTTCGGTGCCGGCTGGAAGCTCAATCTCGCCAGTCACGTCAGTTGTACGAATGTAGAACTGGGGCTTGTAACCCTTGAAGAATGGGGTGTGGCGTCCACCTTCATCCTTAGTAAGGATGTAAACCTCCGCATCAAACTCGGTGTGAGGGTTGATGCTTCCCGGCTTAGCGAGGACTTGTCCACGCTCAATGTCGGTTCGCTCAACACCACGCAAGAGGATGCCGGCATTATCACCGGCCTGGCCGCTTTCGAGCTCCTTGTTGAACATTTCAATTCCCGTAACGACGGACTTTTGCGTATCTCGAATACCAACGATTTCAACTTCCTCGTTAATCTTTACGACACCCTGCTCAATACGTCCGGTAGCGACGGTCCCTCGACCCTTAATCGAGAAGACGTCCTCAATCGGCATCAAGAATGGCTTGTCAACGTCTCGCTTTGGCTCTTGAACATACTCATCAAGCGCATTTACGAGTTCGTTAATGGCTTTTTCAGAGTCTGCATCGCCTTCGAGCGCCTTTAGTGCGCTTCCCTTAACGATAGGCACATCCGCACCTGGGTACTCATACTTTGTCAGAAGTTCTCGGACTTCCTCCTCGACGAGCGCGACGAGATCTTCGTCATCAACCTGGTCAATTTTATTGAGGAACACGACGATTGAAGGCACTCCAACCTGACGAGCAAGCAAAACGTGCTCACGAGTTTGAGGCATCGGTCCGTCAGCTGCCGAAACAACCAAAATTGCGGCATCGACCTGGGCGGCACCGGTAATCATGTTCTTTACGTAGTCAGCGTGCCCTGGCATGTCGACGTGGGCATAGTGACGCTTAGGAGACTCATACTCAACGTGTGACGTGGCAATCGTGATTCCACGTTCTTTCTCCTCCGGGGCGTTATCAATTTGTGAATAATCCTTGGCCTGGGCGTTTCCGTCCTTGGCAAGAACCTTGGTGATGGCCGCTGTCAGTGTGGTTTTACCGTGGTCGACGTGACCAATGGTTCCCACATTGAGGTGCGGCTTGCTGCGATCAAACTTGTCAGCCATTATGGCGCTCCTTGCGTTCTTAGTGAGTAATAAAGCATGCGACTGCGCGCATGCGCACTCCTTGAATAGTACCTGATTTTGCCACGCCTACGCAAGCGTGATTTTTGCACTACACCCAGGAAGGATTCAACCTATTTGAGACACTACGAGCTCGTCGTAGCCCGTCTCGGGGTCAGGTTGGCGATCAAAACGGGTGTTATCAACTTCAGCGAGGGCAATTTCGGCCGTTGTACGAACAATCGAGCCAGGCGCGAGATGACCGCCCACAACGCTCCCGTCTTCACGAGATGCAGAGAGGTGAATGTGGCACTCATCCTCCGAGACTGTTCCGGTGATTGAAACGATCTCAAGTTCCTCTTCCCAAGTACGATGCTCCTTCGCGCCTGCCATTCGTAATGTGAGCGTACTGAGCGAACCAACCGCAGAAAGCAAAACTCCCGCCTTAATTCCTTCTTTGCTGGCGAGAGCCTGAATTTCTTCACGCAAAGCATCGCCAGAACGAAGCCTGGCTACCACTGTACGTCCCATATTACTCCCCGGCTGGTTTGACGGCGCCACTGCGCTGGCCGACTACTTCATCCGCGATATTGCGCGGTACTTCTTCGTATTGAGCAAATTCCATGGCATACGCGGCACGACCTTGTGTCATGCTGCGAAGTTCCGTTGCATAACCAAACATACTTGAAAGAGGGACATAAGCATCAACAACTTTTGCCTGTCCCCGATCCGTCATCCCTTCGACACGTCCGCGTCTTGCGTTCAAGTCGCCGATAACATCTCCCATGAAATCTTCTGGTGTGGTTACTTCAACTTTCATAACTGGCTCTAAGAGATAAATTCCAGCTTTCTTAACACCTTCTTGCAAAGCCATTGACCCTGCGATCTTGAATGCCATTTCAGATGAGTCAACATCGTGATAAGAGCCGTCATAGAGTGTCACCTTAGTGTCCACAATCGGATATCCAGCCAAAACTCCATTTTCGAGCGCTTCCTCAACGCCCTGTGAAACCGGCTGGATGTACTCACGAGGAATCTTTCCACCAACAATGTTGTTTACAAACTCATAGCCCTTACCAGTTTCATTCGGCTCAATCTTCACCCAAACGTGGCCGTATTGACCGCGACCGCCAGACTGACGAACAAACTTACCCTCTTGCTCAACTGTCTGCTTAATGGCCTCACGATAGGCAACTTGTGGTCGCCCAACATTCGCCTCAACCTTGAATTCTCTCTTCATACGATCGACCAGGACATCGAGATGGAGTTCGCCCATACCAGAGATCAGGGTTTGACCGGTCTCGCTGTCTGATTGGACGCGGAATGTAGGATCTTCTTCGGCCAGACGCTGCAGAGCAATTCCCATCTTCTCTTGATCAGCCTTAGTCTTTGGCTCAATCGCAATCTGAATGACTGGCTCTGGGAATTCTATCTTTTCGAGCACAACTGGATGTGCTGGATCACACAGCGTGTCTCCAGTGGTAGTCTTTTTCAAGCCTACAGCAGCCGCAATTTCACCAGCGTACACTTCTTTTACTTCCTCTCGCGAGTTTGCATGCATTCGCAGAATACGACCAAGGCGTTCCTTCTCACCGGTGGTGACATTGAGGATGTAAGAGCCAGATGAGAGAACACCGGAATACACTCGGAAGAAGGTCAGCTTTCCAACAAATGGGTCCGCCGCGATCTTAAATGCGAGCGCGGCAAAAGGAGCCTCGTCAGATGCTTCCATCGTTATTTCCTTTGCCTCGTCCTTTGGATCGTGACCTTTGATTGCCGGCACATCTAGCGGTGAGGGAAGATAATCTACAACCGCATCGAGCAACTTCTCGACAATTACGCCTCGTCCATCACCACCGCTGACGGCAAAGAACTTACCCGAAAGAACTGCCTTTCGGACAGCCGAGGCTATCTCGTCGGCAGTAAGCTCTGTTCCCTCAAGATACTTCTCCATCAGAGCATCGTCATGCTCAACGGCAGCTTCGATTAGCTTCTCGCGATACTCTTTGGCCTTCTCCTGCATGTCGGCAGGGATTTCCCCTTCGATAAGCTCCTTATCGGTGTACTCCGTATAGGTATAGGCCTTCATCGTTATTAGATCGATAATTCCGTTGATTGACTGCTCAAAGCCAATCGGGAGATGAATCGGGAACGCTTTGTTCGAAAGTCGCTCGTGGATACTCTCAAGCGAAGCATAAAAATCACCGCCGGTTTGGTTGATCTTGTTTATGAAGCAGATTCGTGGGACATGGTATTTATCTGCCTGACGCCACACCGTTTCGGACTGCGGCTCAACTCCCATTTTTCCGTCAAATACGGTAACAGCACCATCCAGTACGCGAAGGCTTCGCTCTACCTCGACCGTGAAGTCGATGTGCCCCGGTGTGTCGATGATGTTGATACGGTGGGCAACGCCTTTATGGATTCCCTCGTGCGGCGTCCAAAAGCAGGTTGTTGCGGCGGAAGTAATTGTAATTCCGCGCTCCCGCTCTTGCTCCATCCAGTCCATGGTAGCTTCGCCTTCATGTACTTCACCAATTTTATGTACGCGACCCGTACGATAGAGGATTCCCTCCGTCGTCGTCGTTTTACCAGCATCGATATGGGCAATAATGCCGATATTGCGGGTGTTTTCTAAACTATATTCTCGAGGCATACGAAGACTAGTATAGCGTCAAACCATACAGCGGGGAAGCCCTTATAGTGTTTTGTCGGTAGCCTACATCCACTATACTGCCAGGGTACCTTACCGGTGCTCCCTCACTCCTTCTGCGCCTCATTCCTGTACCCGACCACCAGACTTCCAAATGGAAGGAGGTGAAAATGCAACAGAAGGAGAAGAATACGAGCCGCGTCATCTATGTCGATCAATCTGGAGTCGTCCTGACCCCACGTGACATCGCCGAGATCCGTAGCAAGTAAATAGCACTGGTACCGTCCCTGTACACGATAGGATGATTTCATCCCGAAGGAAGGTTACTCATGGGAATTGGTACTGCCGGGCTCACCTGACATCACAACGTCATTTGAGCCCGGCTTTTTTCTCTGTAACGATTGACATTTTCCCTTTCTTGTGGTACTTTGTGCTAATTTAAAGACGTATTCTGCAGTCCAAAAAACTATGAGCATCCACCCTACTCGCAGCATGGCACTTCGTATAACCATTGCCGTTATAGCTGCCGTCGGATTAATTCTGGCGCTGCGTAGCTTTGCTGTTTCCGACGGTACAGCGGCCAGCGTGCTCGAGGCAGAAAGGATGAACATATCGGGAAGTACTGCCTCGGTTGTTACCGATGGTACGGCGACGGGCGGACAGGGAGTTACCATGCAATCAAACGGGACGATTGGTACACTTGCGTCTTTGCCTGCTGGAAAGAAAATCAAAATTAGAGCCAAGGCTACACCATGCCAAGGAGATGCTCGCATGAACGTCTCCCTTGATGGTACACAAATTTTATCCGTTGGCGTCGGCGCTAAAGAGTGGGCCAACTATTCGGTTGCCCAGAACATTTCACCTGGTGATCATGCTCTTTCAATTTCGTTTAGCAATGCCGGTACAAAGGGCTCGTGCAGCCGTACGCTCTCGCTCGACTCGATATCGATAATGAAATAACTAGAATAGGCCACTCCGAACTTCGGACTGGCTTGGTTCTACTCTTGTGCAGCGTCTAGTAACGGGCAAAATGGGCAAACGCGCGGTTTGCTTCAGCCATCTTGTGCACGTCTTCGCGCTTCTTCATTGCCTCGCCGGTACCATTAATAGCGTCCGTCAGCTCATTCGAAAGCCTTTGCGCCATTGACGTACCTTGTTTAGCTCGTGCGGCTGCGATGATCCAGCGAATCGCTAACTGCACCCGTCGACGTGATGAAACCTCAATGGGGACCTGATAGGTTGAGCCGCCGACACGTCGGGCCTTTACCTCGACTGCAGGGCTGACGTTCTTGATTGCCGTTTCAAACAACTCGACTGGATCCTGTTTAGTCTTTGCAGACGCATGGTCCAGCGCATCATAAAGGATACTTTCGGCCAAGGTCCGCTTGCCATCAAGCATGAGCACACCAATGAAACGACTCATCAGGACATTGTTATACCGCGGATCTGGGGCGATATCGCGGAGTTCTGCACGCCCTTTTCTCATGACTTCTTAGCCCCATATTTACTGCGGCTCTGCTTTCGATCAGAAACGCCTGCAGTGTCGAGCGATCCTCGAACCACGTGGTAGCGTACTCCCGGAAGGTCTTTCACACGGCCACCGCGAATCATCACAACCGAGTGCTCCTGCAGATTATGGCCTTCGCCGGGAATGTATGCCGTCACTTCCATGTTATTGGTCAGTCTGACGCGGGCAATCTTACGAAGTGCGGAGTTCGGTTTTTTTGGAGTCTGGGTCGATACCTTCACTGCCACTCCCCGCTTTTGCGGACTGCCCTTCGGCAAGTTTACTGGGCGATTACCCAGCGAGTTGAAGGTCCGCTGGAGCGCAGGTGATTTCGACTTCTTTGTCGACACCTTGCGCCCCTTACGGATTAGTTGGTTGATTGTAGGCATTCTTACTCGATAGTTGATGTGGTTTCAGTATGGACTGGCATCTCATATTCAGGATGAACCTCGGCCATCTGCTGAGGGACTGGTTGTGGTCGCTGAGCCTCGGCGGTTTCGCGATCAACCTTTGAATAGAGGTAATCGTCAGTCTTCCCTGTTCCTGCGGGAATCAACTTACCGATGATAACATTCTCTTTCAGGCCTCGTAAACCATCGGTTTGACCAGTCAGGGCTGCATCAATCAGAATTCTCGTAGTCTCTTGGAAAGAGGCAGCGGAGAGGAACGAGTCAGTCAGTAGGGACGCCTTGGTGATACCGAGTACGAGCGGCTCATACGTTGCTTGCGTCTTACCGTCTTTCTTAGCTTGCTCGTTAGTCGATTGGACCAGCTCTTCGGAAACGACTTCCGATGGAATAAGGTTCGTATCACCCGACTCCACGACACGTACCTTCGAGAGCATCTCCTTGACTACAATCTCGATGTGCTTATCGCTAATAAACTGGGCCTGAGATGCATAGATGCTCTGAACCTCATTGATGACGTATCGCCATGTGGCTTCTTTGCCAGAAATTGCCAGAATGTCATGAAGGTTCAAATTGCCTTCAGTAAGCTGTTGACCGGCCTCAACCGAATCGCCCTTTTTGATGCGTAACTTAGCGTAGTTCGAAACAACATATTCACGGACTTCGCCGTCGAACGCGGAAATACTGAGGTGATCTTTGTGCGCCTGTACTGTCCCGTCGGTTGGAGCGAGAATGTCTTTCTTGGTTGCATGGGTAGCAATGACATCTCCCTCTGAAACCTTTGCGCCTGATTTTACCTTAGCCTTATAGCCTTCTGGCAATTTGACGTCTTTGAGTGCTTGCTTGCCGTTTAGAACTGAGATTGTTGTCTTCTCTGATCCAACAGCGAGATCGACAATACCACCAATTTCTGCGAGCACAGCCTGTCCCTTAGGTGGACGGGCTTCAAAGAGTTCCTCAACACGTGGAAGACCCTGTGTAATATCTTCGGCAGCCACACCGCCGGTGTGGAAGGTGCGCATTGTCAGCTGGGTGCCTGGCTCACCAATAGACTGAGCGGCGATTACACCAACCGCTTCACCAATATTCACGAGCTTACCGATTGCCAAGTCAAGTCCGTAGCAAAGCTGACAGGCTCCCCACGGCAAGCTGCAGGTAAGGACGGAACGTACAACAACCTCAGCCGGTTTGTGCTTAAGTAGCTCTTCTAGGTTAGCGCGATCAAGCAGGGTACCTTTTTTCATAACGACTGCGCCCTTGGCATTCTTTACGTCTTTAAGAAGAACGCGGCCAGAGATGCGGTCCTCAAGCTTTTCACTCCGGGCTACGACTTCTTCCGTAACGAAAGTGAGACCTTCCTTGGTACCACAATCATGTTCGTTGATCACAGTGTCTTGGGCAACATCGACAAGACGGCGAGTTAGGTAGCCGGCGTCTGGAGTTCGCAGACCTTTATCGGTAAGTCCTTTTCGGGTACCGTGCGTCGAGATGAAGTATTCCAGAGCTTGAAACCCTTCCTTGTAGTTGGAGGTA
This sequence comes from uncultured Candidatus Saccharibacteria bacterium, assembly GCA_964432765.1. Lineage (GTDB taxonomy): Bacteria > Patescibacteriota > SICC01 > SICC01 > CAYSOT01 > CAYSOT01. Next base: position 19,062 of record CAYSOT010000005.1, on the reverse strand, counting down.
ATCGCGAGTTCGATCATTTTTCCTGATGGGTTGGCAACAATTCCCTTCATACCCGCCATCTGATTCAACTGACTCGTATCACCACGAGCACCAGAGATAACAGTCTGGTACACCGGATTGCTGGTATCTTGCGCACTAAGCATCGCTGTTTCAACATCCTTTGATGCCTTCATCCAGATTTCAATTACCTTTGTGTATCGCTCATTCTCCGTGATGAGACCTTCCTCATATTGCTCACGGGTCGCGTCGGCAGCCTTATGCGCCTCTTCGATAATCTGCTTCTTTTTATCTGGAATGGTTAGGTCATCGGCAGAGATGGTAATTCCTGAAAGGGTCGCGTACTCGAAACCCAGATCCTTCAATTGATCTACAACACGAGCGGTTGTTTCGGGGCCTTCTACTTCGTAGACCGCTGTGACGATGTGACGCAGCGCTTTTTTGTCCATCGCTTGATTGCGGAAGCCGAGCTGCTTGGGCAGCAATTGGTTAAACATGATCCGGCCAACGGTAGTATCGAGGATTTCACCGTCGATTTTAACCTTGACCGGTGCCTGGAAGTGGATGACTCCTGCCTTATTTGCCAATATGGCCTCTTCCGGCGAAGCAAACGCCTTACCAGCGCCACGCTTTTCTTCATTGATACTCGTCAGATAAAAGCAACCGAGCACCATCTCGAGCGTTGGGGCTACGACGGGCTCACCCGCTGCAGGCTTGAGCAAGTTGTGCTTTGAGCTCATTAGGAGCCGTGCTTCTTCTTGGGCTTTGACACTCAAGGGGACATGAACAGCCATCTGATCACCATCGAAGTCAGCGTTGAATGCGCTACAAACGAGCGGGTGGATCTTAATAGCTTTTCCTTCGATCAGAATTGGCTTGAACGCCTGAATACCCAGACGGTGAAGGGTTGGGGCACGGTTCAGGAGTACGTAGTGGTTCTTCGTAACAGCTTCGAGCATGTCCCACACCGCCGGCTCAGAAACACCCTGCAGCGCGCGATCAATCATCTTTGATGCGCTCTTCACATTGTGTGAGAATCCGCCAGCAAGTAATTTCCCGATGACAAATGGTTTAAAGAGCTCAAGAGCCATTCGCTTTGGAATACCACACTCGTCGAGCTTAAGGTTCGCGCCACCGACAATAACCGATCGACCCGAATAATCGACACGCTTACCAAGGAGGTTCTGGCGGAATCGACCCTGTTTACCTTTCAACATGTCGGAGAGTGACTTCAAGCGACGCTTGTTGCCGATGCTACTAACTGCACGACCGCGGCGAGCCGAGTTATCAATTAGAGCATCTACAGCTTCTTGAAGCATGCGCTTTTCGTTTCGCTGGATAACCTCTGGCGCCCGTAGCTTCATTAGCTTCTTAAGGCGGTTATTTCGGTTAATAACGCGGCGATACAGATCATTAAGGTCTGATGCTGCGAAGCGACCACCGTCGAGCTGAACCATCGGACGTAGATCTGGTGGAATCACTGGAAGGTTTGTCAGAATCATCCATGATGGATCAAGCTCGGCCTTTCGGAATCCTTCAACAAGATTAAGGCGCTTCAAGGCTTTGCGTCGGCGCTGGCCAGTTGTTTCACGCGCCTCTTGCTCAAGGTCTTTGGCAAGCTTTGTAAGATCGAGTTTCTCGATAATCTCCAAAATCGCTTCAGCACCGACTCCGGCACGGAAGACGCCCGTGTACTTATCCGAAAACTCGCGATATTTTGCTTCGGTTATGATCTGGAGCGGTTCAAGCGTTGCGAGCTCGTCAAGCGCCAACGTATATCCTGACTCGAGAATTTCAAGCTGTTCCCGGTTCTCTGCAACAAGACGGATAAGCTCATCATCTAGCTCCTTTTGGAGTTTATCCTTGGCGGCTCCCTCTGCCTTCTCGATTTCAGCGGTTTTGGCTGCGGAAACATCTTTCAGGGCTGTTTCGTGGGCCTTCTTCGCTTCTGCAACTTCCTTCTCATAGTCAGTCTTCAGCTCCTGCTGCATGGCCTGTCGCTTCGTCTCGTCGACATCGATAATAACGAAATTCGCGAAGTAGACGACTTTCTCGAGATACTTGATCGACATTCCGAGCAGAAGTCCGAGTCTTGAGAATGTCCCACGGAGATACCAGATATGGACAACCGGGGCTGCCAAGCCGATATGGGCCATTCGCTCGCGCCTGACGGCACTTCGAGTTACTTCGACACCGCATTTGTCACAGACGATTCCCTTGTAGCGAATCTTTTTATACTTTCCGCAGTAGCATTCCCAGTCTTTGGTTGGCCCAAAAATGCGCTCGTCAAAGAGTCCGTCCTTCTCCGGCTTCTGTGTTCGATAGTTAATGGTCTCGGGCTTGGTAACCTCGCCATGTGACCACTGAAGGATTTGCTGTGGAGACGCTAGTCCAACTTTGACGGCGTCAAAGTTGCGGCCACCGCTACCGGTTGTTGTCATACTCATGAGCTTTCTCCTGCCTGCTTAATTCCTAGCGGATCGTCCGCTTCTGCTATTTCACTTTCTTCAGCAAGATCCTCATCGTCATCGGCAGCACCTGCTACGGTGCTATCGTCCGACTTTGGATCAATCATCGTTCGCTCGGTATCAGAATCGAGCTCCAAAACGTCCAAGACATTTTCATCAACTGCCTGTGTCACCTCTTCTTCAATCTCTTGATTAATGTCACCCGAGTCACCGGAAAGCTCCACGTTGAGTCCAAGGGACTGCAACTCTTTCACGAGCACACGGAACGACTCTGGTCGTGAGGGTTCTTGCGGTGGCTTGTCCTGAATGATCGACTCATACGTTTTTGCACGACCTACGACATCGTCTGACTTCACGGTCAGCATTTCCTGCAAGGTGTGAGCGGCACCGTAGGCTTCAAGTGCCCAAACCTCCATCTCTCCAAACCGCTGCCCGCCAAACATCGCCTTACCACCAAGCGGCTGCTGGGTAACGAGTGCGTAGGGTCCGGTCGAGCGAGAGTGCATCTTATCGTCAACCAAGTGATGGAGCTTCAGCATGTAGACGGTGCCGACAGTCGTTCGTTGATCAAACGCGATGCCCGTTCGTCCATCGATGAGCTGTTCTTTTCCATCTTCAGATAGTCCAGCTTTCTTGCGCTCGGCACGAATTTCTTCGATAGAAATTCCCTCAAACACCGGTGTAGCCACTTTGTAGCCGAGAGCCTTTGCGGCCGCACCGAGATGTGTCTCGAGAACCTGGCCAAGGTTCATGCGCGAGGTCACACCAAGTGGATTCAAAATAATATCGACAGGCGTGCCGTCTTCGAGGTACGGCATGTCTTCAACCGGTAGAATTTCAGAAATAACACCCTTGTTACCGTGACGACCGGCCATCTTGTCGCCCACCTGAATCTTCCTTACCTGAGCAACGGCCACCTCGATCCGCTTCAGCACACCGGCCGGCAGATCATCACCCAAGTCGCGGTCGAAGATTTTAACCTCTACGACCTTGCCTTGTTCACCATGCTGCAGGCGCAATGAGGTGTCTTTTACGTCTCGTGCCTTTTCGCCGAAGATTGCGCGCAGCAGTCGCTCTTCTGCGGTTAGCTCCGTCTCTCCCTTGGGAGTAATCTTTCCAACCAAAATGTCTCCGGCACGAACTTCTGCGCCAATACGGACAATGCCGTTCTCATCGAGATCCTTCAGTGCCTCGGCTCCGACATTGGGAATATCGTTAGTGGTCACTTCTGGCCCGAGTTTCGTGTCACGAATGTCGATCGTGAAACGGCCGATATGAACACTCGTAAAGCGATCTTCTTCAACCACTCGCTCAGAGATAATGACGGCATCTTCGTAATTAGCACCACCCCATGCCATGAAGGCAACCGTTAGGTTCTGGCCCAGTGCCAGCTCACCATCGTCAGTCGCGGGACCGTCTGCGATGACTTGGCCCCTCTTAATCTTTTCACCCATCGACACGATCGGTCGCTGGACGAGCCCCATATCCTGGTTTGAGCGAACGAATTTTCGCAGAGGGAAGCTAGAAACTCCCGATTTTCCTTTGATATCAACGCGTGTCGCATCTACAAAGACAACTTCACCATCAACATCGGATATCACAACCTGACCAGTATCGTAGGCAGTACGCTCTTCGATTCCTGTTCCAACCAGCGGCGCTTGAGGCTTAACGGTTGCAACAGCTTGGCGCTGCATGTTCGAGCCCATCAGCGCACGAGCCGCGTCGTCGTGCTCCAAGAACGGAATGAGAGCAGCGGTAATAGACACGATCTGCTTCGGTGATACATCGATATAATCCACAGCTGAAGCATCTTCTTCGCCTGGGGCAAAGCCCTTGCGAACAATCACTCGACTATTGGCAAAAGAGTTGTCTTTAGCTAGCGGAGAGTTCGCTTGAGCAATTACCAAGCCTTCTTCTTGACCCGCATCCAGGTAATCAATTTTATCGGTAACAAAGCTTTTCTTGCCCTTGTGATCAATGCGTCGATACGGGGTCTCTATAAATCCGTACTCATTAATTCGCGCATACGAGGCAAGCGATGTAACGAGTCCAATGTTTGGTCCTTCTGGCGTTTCAATTGGGCAGATTCGTCCATAGTGAGAAACATGCACATCGCGAACCTCGAACGAGGCGCGCTCTCTGGTCAAACCACCCGGGCCCATCGCATTCAAACGACGTTTGTGCCCAAGCTCTGAAAGTGGGTTAGTTTGGTCCATAAACTGTGAAAGTTGCGAGGATGCGAAGAATTCTTGCGTAGCAGCGACAATCGGTCGGACGTTTATCAACTGAGCGGGCGTAACGGAATCAGCTTCAGAGACAGACATGCGGTCCTTAATGATTCGCTCAACACGCAGTAGTCCTCGGCGGAACGAGAGCTGAATCAGTTCTCCGACACTGCGGATACGTCGATTCTTAAGGTGGTCAATGTCGTCAGCGACGTCTTGGGAATTATTCAAACGAATAACTTCTTTAACAATCGCCACAACATCCTCGGCGCGCAGAATACGGTGTTCTTTATCGTTCTTCACGTCTAGCTTGAGACGCTGGTTAAGCTTGTACCGACCAACCTTACCGAAATCGAACCTAGAGAAATCGAAGAATGTTGAGTCGATCAGCGACTTGGCGTTATCAACCGTCGCAAGATCGCCTGGTCGGATCCGTTTGTAGATCTCGATCAGTGCTTGGTCGACCGTCTGGGCGCCATCACGCTCGAGCGTAGCTTCGATATAGCGATGCTCTTCATTTGTATCGACATCACTAAAGGCATTAATAATGTCTTCGTTCGTTGGCATTCCTAGAATACGCAGAAGGCTCGTAACAGGAATTTTTCGCTTCCGATCGATCTTCACAAAGAGCTGACCCTTATTTGAAGTCTCTATCTCCAGCCATGCACCACGGGTTGGAATAACTTTCGCACCATAGAAATTGCGAGTGCCAACACGGTCACCCGTAAAGAAGACGCCGGCGCTGCGGACAAGCTGAGACACAACGACACGTTCAACACCATTGATAATGAATGTCCCGCGGTCGGTAATCTTTGGGAAATCGCCAAGGAAGACTTCTTGCTCGCGAATTTCTCCTGTCTCAAGATTCGTAAGCTGAACTTGGACGCGCAGTGGGGCTTCAAATGTGACGTTGCGTTCACGGGCAGTGTCTTCTGACACCTTGGGTTCTTCAAGTGTGTATTCACCAAACGTCAGCTCGAGACTACGTCCAGTAAAATCTCGAACCGGCGAGATCTCGTCAAAAAGCTCCCGCAAGCCCTCGGCGAGGAATGAATCATATGAGTTCTTCTGCACCTCGATCAGATTCGGTAAATCTAATGCGGGCGGTGCGGCTTTAAAGTATTGACGATCAGCCACCAGGCACTCCCTTACTTAATTAACATTTGGGCAAACCTAAATACGACACGAGTTTTACTCGTGCAGCGGAAATCGCTAACGATTCAGGCGTGCTCCATCAACATCTTTACTAATTCTACGAACCGGCCCGGGGCGTGTCAACTGCCAATCTTTTGGCAATTACTAAACGCGAAACAATGGCCCACATAATGAGCAGCAACCCGACGGTGGTGACGACGGCGCTAACCGAGACAAGATCTGTTAGGGCGCCAGCCAGTAACACAGGTAGCGTATTGGCAGCATTAACGGTCATTCCAAGCACTCCGAACACTCGCCCTCTGGCCTCTGCAGCTGCAAACTCATGGATTAGGGTCTGCGAGGCAATCATAGTGATCGAAAGTGTCACACCAAGAACCGTCGAGGCAAGTGACGTTACTAGTTGTTGAAGCGTAGCGGAAGACAAGCCAAGGTCCAGGCTCTGTTCACTGAGCCACCCCGTAACGCTACTAAGTTGCCCAAGCGTGGTTACGCTGATACCCGCAAGCAACAAGCTCACGAGTACGATACCGCGGACACGGAATTGATTTCGCGCACGGTGAAGTATGTACCCACCACAAAGCATACCCACACCGATCGGAATAATGATCAGACGAGAAACTTCTCGCAAGTTAAGCCCTAAGACATTTGCTGTAAAAGCGGGGAGCACCACCATGACCACACCGATAGTTGCCCAGACAAAAGTTAGTTGCCAGAGACCATACTGGACTTGGGTGTTGCCTCGTAAAAGCTGGAGCCCTTCTTTCAGCTGCGCGAAGACACCAACATACGCCTGGCGGATAGCGACCACCTTACCTCGATCGCGCCTTTTTGGTAGCCGCAAGCAAAACAATGTCGCGGTGCTAAACATGAGTGCTGCCAGAAGAATGGGCAATGTATCACCGCCGATGGCGCTTAGGGGGCCAGCTAACCCATAACCTATTACAAAACTCGCAAACATCGTGACCATAAAGATCGCATTGGCAGCAACGAGTCTGCGACCCTCGACCAGCTCCGGAATAAGCGCTCCCTCGGCAGGCGCAAAGAATTGGGTGATAGTCGAAATAAGAGCCGTAATAATCAAAATAGATATCCACGAATCGAATGCGACCAGATATCCAAGCACCGCCACCGCTCGCAAGAGATTGGTCGTAACAAGCGTCGTTCGACGATTCCAACGATCTGCAAAGACTCCGGCCACGGCCCCGAAGATTAAGGCTGGGAGCCCAAACGAAAGTACAAAGAAACTAACTGCTGTCGAAGATCGTGTTAGGTCATACACACGGATCAGCAGCATGAAATTGACCATGTTGAACGCCACAAGCGAGAGCAGTTGCGAAGCCCACAACTTCAGAAAATGACGATTCGGCTCAAGCTCGCGGATGAGCCTGAGCAATCGAAGATACATCTGAGCCTTGGGTTACTTTTTTGCGCCGCGAGTTGGCTGAATAATCTTATCGATCAAACCATACTTCTTAGCTTCGTCGGCGGACAGATAGTAATCCCGCTCAGTGTCAGCCGTCACTTTTTCAAGAGACTGACCAGTGTGCTCAGAGAGGATCTTATTGAGCGTTTCTTTGGTCTTCAGAATTTCCTTGGCGGTGATATCAATATCAGTTGCCTGCCCACCAATCCCGCTCGCCAAGACCTGATGGATCATTATGCGAGAATGCGGTAACGAGAAGCGTTTACCAGCCGTACCGGCAGAGAGCAGAACTGCACCCATCGAAGCAGCAAGGCCCATACAGATTGTCGATACATCCGGCTTAATATGCTGAATAGTGTCATAAATCGCCAAACCTGCAGAAACAGATCCGCCAGGCGAATTGATGTAGAGCTGGATATCCTGTTCAGGATTCTCTGACTGCAAGAAGAGTAGCTGCGCCATCACAATATTGGCAACATTTTCATCAATGGCTGTGCCAAGAAAGATAATTCTTTCTTTAAGCAGGCGCGAGTAAATATCGTAGGCACGTTCTCCGAACTGTGACTTTTCAAGGACTGTTGGAATGAGGATTTGGTTGAATTCGTTTTTCATGACATCAGTATACCCTCTCAATCGATCGGTCGCCTGCCGTATGTATCACCATACTGCAGCCAAAGTACTGTTAGCGTCTTGATAAGCTCTTCCCGGTTAAGATTAAGTCCCCAGATTCGGTGCTCTCCCTGGGCCTTTGGCCTCAGTACAATCTCCAACAAGTACGCAGCCAACTCCGGGGTCAGCACAAGCCCAAAGCGCCTCGCCAAAACACGCGCAAGCTTGCGCGCTTTTCGTCTCATTGTGGGGGTCGGTGGCTGCTCGCTTTTTAGGTAACGCTCGTTGCGTTGGTACAGGCCAAATTCCGGTTGCCTAGAAGATTGCTTAGGCGCGGGTTGTTTGCGAGCTGTTTCTGCTTGTTTGGCACGTGGTGGAGTTTCGGGATCTAATTTGCGCACTCGCCTCTCTTCTGCTGCCGCTCCACCTCGAAGCGGGGGTATCTCGGCTAATTCTTCTGTTGCTTCTGCCAGAGACTCAGCCAACGAAGTTAATTCGACGCTTATTGAAGACGCGTCCAGGCTGGTTTCTTGAATAGGCTGTGGTTCGCCCTCCTGGATATTCGAAAGCTGGACATCCGCTTCAGGGTGGAGTGTCGTCCAAACTTCTGAAGAGGCGTTTACCCCCTCCTTCTCCAGACTATCTTTAATAGTATTTTCAAAGAGGTGCTCCACTTCGGAATCGCTCGGAAGAATACCCTCGCTTTTTGCATGTCTAATCAATGTTTCCGCCTCCGGTTCATGCAGTCGGTCCAGTATGGTATCCGGCGTGGAGCTTATGATTTCTTGGCTTTCTCTAAAAAACTCCTGAGACTTCTGGGGGCCATCTTCTGGGGCTTTTTCTGCAATCTCAATCGTTGCGACTCCCTCATTCGTAACGACGGTAGCCGTCTTTTTACGAGGCTCCTCGAAAACCAACGAATCATTCTTCTCGAGCAACTCATGCGAATTGGCTACCTCAGTACTGCGACCTTTATCGGTCGAAGCCTTTCCAACTTCAATGATTCTGTCCAGGATTTCTTCGAGCTTGTCAGGTGGTGGAATGGGGCGGTTGCGTCGCAACTGGAATCGCAGCATAAGCGAGCCCTCTCCATGTGATTTGCGCAAGCGGAGGTGGGTGTAAATATAGCGCCCACGCTCAACTTCAAGGTGCCATTTGGGTAGCTTATCGATTGTCGTGGCAACTTCCTTTGCCAGGTCTCCTGGGAGTTTTTGAGAAAGTTCGTCCAGTGATTCGGTATGTCTATCCGTAGCAAGACGCTCGATGCGCCGTGCTTCGTCGATCAAGCGTGTTTCGGCTGCCTGGCGCGCAGTTTCTTCAGACAACGGTTCGCTATTATGTTCTTTGGCAGACGCCTGGTTCAGTGAAATAGAAGTGGTGTCTCCTTTTTCACGAGACACCTGCACGCCCCTTTCCTCTCCCTTGGTTTCGGAACTTGGCTCATTTTCAACCCCTTTGTCACGGCTAGAAAGCAAATCAAAGAAGTGAGTTTCCTCATCCTCCCACGGCTCCCTAGGCCTACGCTTCTCCACGCCTACTCCGTAGCGCGTGTAAGCAGGGCATCTATCACTGCTTGGTTCCGAACCGCGCGCTCTACACTGCGACGGAATTCGTCTGTCTCAATGCTTTCTCGCTGCTGTGGTGTGGCTGAGGCTAGTTGACGGTCAATTTCTAACTGGACCACGGTTGAGTCAGCGGCTATCTTTTCTCGTTCGGCGATCTCATTGAGAACGAAGGCGATTTTGACACGCCGCTCGGCTTCACCAGTTTGCTCGGCGGCTAGTTCGTCATGGGTTTTACCCAAGTGCTCTAGATACTTTTCGAATGGGATTCCCTGTGCTTGGGCGCTTCGTTCAATTTCATGAACCATCCGATGGGCTTCTTCATCTATCAGCGCATTCGGAATATCGACGCTTGCCTTGGCAAGGACCGCTTCAAGGACTGCATCCTCGGTCTTACGTCGTGCCTCTTGGCGCTTCTCTTCCTTTAGGTTTTCTGTGAGCTTCTCGCGCAGTTCTTCAAGTGATCCGACTCCCAGTTTCTTCGCGAACGCGTCGTCAATGTCAGGTAGCACGCGCTCCTGGAGACGCTTCATGGTGACTGTAAATTCAACCTTCTCTCCGGCGAGCGATTTCTCGTGGTACTCCTTTGGGAAGCGAATCTTAAACGTTTTCACTTGGCCTGTTCGCATTTTCTTAAGTTGATCTGAGAAGCCCGGGATCAGATTGTCTTCTCCGATGATCAGGGGGTGATTCTCACTTTTTGCGCCTTCAACCTCGACTCCTTTCCTCGAGCCCACAAAGTCGATTTCTACCCTGTCACCTGACTGAGCTGGACGATCAACATCATTAAAGGTTGCCTGCCCCTTGCGGATTTCATCAATTGCTTGGTCTACCTGCTCAGGCTTGAAATCGCTTTCTAGTGACTTCACTTTTACAGCCTGGTACTCCCCTAGCTCGACTTTTGGCAGGACAGGAACGATTGCGCTGTAACTCAGACCAGTTTGGTCAAGCTGTGAACGGTTTTCCGGTAATGTGGTCTGGGGGTTAGCGACGGGCTGAAGTTTGTGCTCATTCACCGCGTCGTAGTAACTCATGCTGACTGCTCGCTCGAGAACTTGCGCAGCTATGTACTCTGCCCCAAAACGTTGCTCAAGGACGGCACGCGGTACCTTCCCCTTACGGAAACCTTTTACTGAAACTTGCCCCGCGAGCTCTTTTACGACCACGTCGTAGTGTTTTGTCATTTCGGCTGGGCTTAGCTCAACACTAAGATGTACCGTGCTTTGTTCGCCAGGTTTTACAACTGCTTTCATACTCGCTTCAGTATACCTATGCGCAAAGAGAAGCTCTAGGGTTTAGATCACTGATATGGCTGAATGAGTTCTTGGGAGCCCGGACTACTTTGTTCTTTATTCTGGACCTTCAAATACCACTCATCCAATCGCTGGCCCAGCTCTTGCGTAATATTCGGATACTTAGTTGCAACATTTGTCAGCTCGTCTGGATCGCTCTTCAAATCGTAGAGTTCTTCGGAGCCAACTGTAACCTTTTTTCCAGAGACAAAACCCCACCAGGAAAACTGGTTAAGGAGGGGACTTGAGAGTCTTCTAATGTACTTCCAATCATTGGTTCTAATTGCAATATCTAGAAGCTGCGGGTTACTGGCCTGGCGGCCGCTTGAATTGAGAACTGAACGCATAGGCTGTAATGCGGTCTCCTCCCAAAGAGGGACGCGCTGCGTGTATACAGCATCTCGGTTAATTGACTGCTGTCCTCGCCGAATAAGCTCTGAGAGGCTTAGCCCTTGCAGACCAGGTGGGATAGGTTCGCCAACAAGCCCGAGGATTGTTGGCGTTACGTCCGTGGAGCCAACGGGCAACGTAAAGCGCTGGCCACCAGAATGACGTGGGTCTATGACAATTAAGGGGGTACGTGTTTGAGAATCATGAATGTCGTAATGGGCGTAGTATCCGTGTTCACCAAGTGCTTCGCCGTGTTCAGCTTGAATAATCACTATGGTATTACGTAGAACATTCTCTTCTTTCAGACGATTCATTAGTTTCCCAATATACGCATCAACCGTATGAATGCCGTTATCGTATTGGTCAGCGATATACTTTTTGTCTGACTCGCTTAGCTCTTGTTTCATGCCGTACTGGACGCCATCAAATAGAAATAGAAAGTACGGTGTATCAAGCTTTACCTTGGCAAGCTGACCATTATAGGCGGGGTCAGTAAAAATCGAATCTACATTAACACCGAACGGCCAGTGGAGTTTGCCGATGGCAAGCCATGTAAATTTTGGTTTTCCATTATCTGAGGCTGCCGTCGTAACCTTTTCGATGTCCGGAAGTGCACGACCCATTTCCGGGTCATTGGCGGAAACGTTCGTGAGCTTCGGGTATGAATCATAGCCTCGTGCAAAGCTTTCATGAATAGCAGGGGTTGAACTGAACTCCGGCGAGGTAAGGATGGCGCTAGTCACATACCCTATACGTTGCATCCTTTCGGCGAGCGTAGTGACATTTTGTGCTAACTTGCTATCAAAGTTTGTAATGCCGTTACTTGTCGGGTATAGGCCAGTCTGCACAGACATTTCTGACGTTGGCGTCAAATAACTACTGGCAATGTAATTTTCAAATACCGTACCCTTCTGGGCCAGCTTATCGATATTGGGGGTTGTATCACGTGAGTAGCCATACACACCCATGTGATCTGCCCTTAGGCTATCTATAGATATAAGGAGAACGTTGCACTTCTCCTTACAGGTTGTTTTACGCTGCGAAAAATACCAACCGGTCCCAGCAAGTATGGCTACTAAGAGAATGCCACTGATACCAAATACAACTTTTTTCATTTGCGTGATTATTGTTTAGCTGGTAAACACTCGGTTGGATAAACTGGCAAACAACCTGTTGTCCATTGTTTATCTGGGTTATCACCCATCTCCGAGATATGCTTTCGAACTTTCGCACGGAGCTCTTCGAGAGTCGAGCGATCTTTCTCAGAGGTTGCTTTATTGTCTTTCTCGCCTGGGTCCTTCTTAAGGTAGTAGAGCTCCTCTTTGCCATTTTCCATAGTGATAATGTACTTCCAGCCGTCCGGTGTGATCACTCCCCGCTTGTGCGTAAAGTCGAGATAGTCAGTCTCAATGTAGATATCAGCTGATTTTTCTTCTTGCCCTTTCATTAGTGGGACAAGGCTTTTGCCCTGTAGCTGAGAGCGATACGCTGCATCAGCCTGAAGTTTTGTAATATCCAGAATTGTCGGAGCAACGTCCAAGAGGCTTACTCGCTGACCAACCTTAGTTTTCGAGTCAACCCCTGGTACTTTGATTGCGAGCGGTACGTGTACTAGCTCGTTGTAGAGCGTGTGCCCGTGATCAACACCTCCGTGCTCACCCCACTCTTCGCCATGATCCGAAAGCATAACAACGACAGTATTCTTGTCGAGTCCCATCGCGCTAAATGCTTCCCAGAATTTTCCAAACCTATCATCTCCATCGGAAATCTTTGAATCATAGATTCCATTTAAGAATGCGAAGTCTTGTTCATTGAGTGGTAAGTTTTGGGTCAGTTGTTTTTCACGTAAGTCAGCTTCCTCCTTGGCGCTACCTGTAAGACTGCCTGTATAGTCTTTTGGTACAAACTTTCCCTGTTTAGGATAATCAACTGGAACCTTAGTTTGCCCATGCGCGTCATAACCGTGCAGAAACATAAAGAATTTCTTGTTAGGATTCTGCTTGAGCCACTGCTCGGCCTGTGTCGCTGAATCACCGATAGACCCAAAAGGAGTCGGCTCATAATAGACATCGAAGCCTTTGCCGTTTCCAAATTGCGACCCCGCGCCAGAATCACCTGTGAATGCGCCAGTGATATAGCCTTGGTTCTTAAACTGCTGCGCGAGTGTTTGTGTTCCCGGTGCGACGTTGTCTAATTTCGTGATAACTTGCTGCTGCGCGTTGAACGCTGTGTACTTGTTGACCACCTTGTGTTGAGAAGGATAGAGGCTTGTGAATGTGGAAACGAAGCTCGGAACCGTCCAAGGAGCTGTTGAATAGGCCTGGGAAAAGAGTGTTCCCTCCTTGGCAAGGGCGTCAAAATTGGGTGTCGTCTTGCGATCATAGCCAAGACTTGAGACATGCTTTGCCCCAACAGTGTCGTATCCAACTATCAAAACATTGCAATCTTTACACGTAAGATCTTTCTTTGTGTCTTTTGTATTCAGAACGACAGTTACAACCACTACTATCACTAGAGCTAATAGCAGAGTTACGAGTATTTTTTTCGGCATGAAGCTCCTTTTAATTTTTGCAAGCCATGCGTGATTGCTTCGAAAGTAACTATATCATTCAGTCAAGGCCGAGACGAGCCTGAGGCAGGCTTGCGGATCAAGCCCAGCTCGCCCAATAACAAATCCATCAACCGATGAATTTTGAATGAGTTCATCAGAGTGGTTTGGATCGATTCCCCCACCATAGAGGATTGCGGCATTCTGCAGGCCAAGGTCGCTTACTTCCTCTTTCAATGCGCTGGCGAATTCTGCGATTTGCACTGACGCAACCGGCTTCCCGTCAGCGGACGCGTAAAGTGGTTCATAAACTACAACTAACTCCGGCAACGCCGACACATTTACCTCTTCGAGAATAGTTTTCAGTCTTGCCTGAGCCTCTTCCGGTGTGTCGTCGTGTTCATCATCTTCGCCAACAAATACGATAGGTGTTAGACCGCTTCGTGCCGCCGCAACTACCTTTCGAGCAACCACGTCATCACGCTCACCGTATTTGCGCCTTTCAGGGTGACCCAGCAAAACGGCGCTCGCGAGACCCTTAAGCATTGGGGCAGAAACTTCGCCGGTATAACTTCCCGAGTCAGCCCAGTGGCAGTTTTGCGCAGCCAGAGTAACCCCATCATGCCGCAATACGTCTCGCAGTGGAGAAAGTGCTGTGTATGGTGGAGCAACGATAAGTCTCGGTAGGGAGTGCGCAGCTTCAAGATCTAAGAGGCCATCCTCGATTCGCCCAATTAAGTCCACGGCTTGCGGAACTGTTAGGTTCATTTTCCAATTTGCAATCAGCGTCTTCACACGAGCAGTGTACCAGCCCACGGCAACCCGCGGTATGATAGATCTACTGCCGGGGTGGCGGAACTAGGTAGACGCGCTGGGTTTAGGACCCAGTGGGAGCAATCCCGTGGAGGTTCGATTCCTCTCCCCGGCACCATCCAATCTAAATTGTTACGAGCGCACGCAGCTTTTCGAGTTTGGCATCGCCTATTCCGCTCACGTTGGCAAGATCATCAACGCTTGAAAATAAGCCATTCGATTCTCGATAATCCAGAATTTTCTGGGCGGTCGCTGGGCCGACGCCAGGTAATGTATCAAGCTCTTCTTTAGAGGCTGAGTTTAAGTTAATCAATCCATCCGAAGTATCGCTGCTTTGCGGGGATGCCGAGCCAAGCTTTGGTACATAGATTTTCTGATGATTCTTCAGTTGCTCGGCCTGGTTGATTTGCTCAGAAAAGGAATCGATGTCTGCTTCTGCGCTTAACCCGCCAGCAGCCTCTAGCGCGTCTCTAACGAGACTGCCTTCCGCAAGTTCTCGGACCCCTGGCACTACGACGGCACCCTGCACATCTACTAAAATTGCCGACGGTGAAGAGGTTGGGCTTACCGGAGATACCTCTGCCTTGGCCGCATACTGCATACCAACCCCCAGAAGCACCAATGTGGCTACAGCACCAATAAGCAGTAGCAGACGATGTCGCTCAATCGTCTCAAGGATATTTGCAACCCAGCGATTTTCAGAGTTCATTGACCTTATGCTTTATTGCTTAAGATCAGTATATATTGCTGGTTGCTTTTGTCAATCTAGGATTTTTTGATCATCTAAAATCCGCTGAATTTGCGGCATAGAAGTAAGTCGTTTATCTTCCTTAAGAATTGCTTCGGCTGCCTCGTTGGTCTCATCAAGCAACGTTTGATTTGTTAACGCTTCAATTGATATTTCAAATCCTGATTGTTTTGTGCCGAGCAAGTCGCCCGGGCCACGCAACTCAAGATCTCGTTCTGCCAGTTCAAATCCGGAATCATGTTCGGCAAGAACGTGCAGTCTTTCTATATCGCTCTCAACACTTTCCCCAGAAATCACGAAACACATAGATTGGTGTGCTCCCCTACCTATTCTGCCCCTAAGCTGATGAAGCTGGGCTAATCCAAACCGTTGCGCTTCTTCGATGATCATTACAGTGGCATTCGGGACATCAATCCCCACCTCAATGACAGTCGTTGCAACAAGCACATCAAGCTCTCCCGAGGAGAACTTTCCCATGATAGCGTCTTTTTCGTCGGCACTCAGTCGACCATGAAGTAGGCCGATTCGAACTTCGCTCAATGCTCCAGAGCTATGTTCCTGCAAAGCCGCCGTGGCACTGCGTAATCCCGTTGCCGATTCATCAATGACCGGATAGACAATAAACCCCTGTCTACCCTTTCTGACTTCTTCTCTAAGATAGGAAAACGCTTGGGCTCGTACGGAAGGCTTGAGTACTTTTGTAGAGGTCATAGCGCGTTCTCTTGGACGGGATGTCAGTTGCGTAACCGACTGCTCTCCATAAAGCACTTTAGCCAAGCTGCGGGGAATTGGGGTTGCGGTCATGGTTAAGAGATGTGGGGTTCTGCTCTGCGTCAGCACACCGCGCTGCTCGACACCGAACCGATGTTGCTCGTCAACTATCGCCAAGGCAAGATCTTTGAATTGCGTAGCATCTTGAATCAAGGCATGTGTACCAACATAAATACCAGGCTCACCTGATTTAATGGCATCTCTGACGGATGCTTGATCACTGGGTGACATACTGCCCACCAGTAGGTGAACCGGCACACCGACCTGATCCATCCACTGACGAAGAGTAGAGGCATGCTGCTTTGCGAGTGTTTCGGTTGGCACCATTAATGCAGCTTGCATGCCCATCCTTACGACTTGATGAAGCGCAATTGCTGCCACTGCCGTCTTGCCCGCCCCAACATCTCCCTGCAAGAGGCGTAGCATCGGCCGATCACTGTCCAGATCAGTGAGAATCTGGTGAGCTGCCCTCCGCTGACTCTCCGTTAGCGGCCACGGCAAGACCGAAATGAGCTCTTTTGTAATTGTTGAATCATAGACTACACGCTGTGCCTGGATGGCGGTCCACTTTGCTTGGGTATATAAAACCAGAAGACGTCTGATTAACATTTGCTCGAAATCGAATCTTCGACGCGCTGACGTTGCTTCCTCTTCGTCATTTGGAAAATGTATTGCTCTCAGGGCATCGGTAATTCCAGTCAGTCTATATTTCGTAAGAACGCTTTCGGGGAGCGATTCAGGGACAAGAGAAAAGACTTCTTCGAGTTCAGAAATTTTCGAACGTAACCATTTTGAGGTAAGACCTTCCGTTTCAGGATAGACAGGAACAAGGCGAGCAGTATGTGTCGCTGTCTCCTGCGCCTGCTCGAATGTGGGGTGCTGGATTGAAATACGTCCTGCCTTTTGCTGGAGACGTCCAGAAAATCGATAAACCGCCCCGATCTCGAGCTGATTCATCACATAGGGTGCATTAAACCAAACCGCTTCGACGCGGGCACTGTCATCGGTAATACTTGCTTTAATAATTGAACGCCTGCCACCGAGTCTACGCATATCGATTGATGCAAGCCTGCCCTGCAGTGTGATTGGTCCCGTTTGCATGACCCCAAAACTTGCCAATTCTTTCGGTGTGGCAACGCGCCTCAAGTCATCGTAGCGACGCGGGAAATAATGCAAAAGGTCACTCACTGATTGAATGCCGAGCCTTTTAAGCTTGGCAGCCGTCGACACACCGACGCCCTTCAGCTCCGCAACTGGAGTGTCCGGGGTAGCGGTCATGTAATTCTGAGTGCCCGCTTTTTGCCAACTTGAATAACGACGCCGGTCTTAACCTTGGTGTTTGGGTCTTCGCTCACTTCGCCATCTATACGAACTGCGCGCTGCGCGATTAGGCGTCTAGCCTCAGAAGAACTTGGGACGAGCTTACTTGATTTTAAGACTTTCCAAAGATCAAGATCTTCAACTTCTTTAGGCGCCCGCCAAGTAGGAATATCCTTTGGCAGTTCATGCCGTTGGAACCGATTCACAAATTCTTCCTGGGCCTTGCCGGCTTCCGCTTCACCGTTTAGTTCGGCCACGACACAGTAGGCCATGCGCATTTTCGCATCACGCGGATTACTCTTTACAAGCGCTGCTAAGGCCTTCAACTTTGACTGAGGCCTGCTCGTACACCACTCCACAACCGGCACAATCACTTCATCCGGCAGAGACATTAGTTGACCATAGAGATTGCCTGGTTCTGCATCAATAGCAATCGCATTGCCCTCGCTCTTACCAATTTTTCGTCCCTCCGCATCAGCGAGGATTGGTGTTGTTAAGACAAACTTATCTTTGCCCAGATATTCTTTGGCAAGCTTTCGTCCGGCTAGCATATTGAACGTTTGATCGGTTCCACCGACTTCTAAATCGACACCCAGCTCAACCGAATCAAAACCCTGCATAAGGGGGTAGAGAAATTCGCGAAGCGAGATAGGCTTGCCGTCGTTCAGACGATTCTCAAACATGTCTCGCTCGAGCAGTTGTTGGACCGTGAAATGATCCGCGAGCTCAACAACTTCTGAAAAGCTGAGCTTGCTCAACCACTTCGAGTTAAAGACGATTCTGGCTGGATTTGCTCCATCAAAATCAAGTACGCGCGCAACTTGCTGCTTGAAACGCTTGGCATTGCTAAGCACCTCCTTCTCCGTCAATGGCTTGCGTGCTGCGAGTTTGTCGGTAGGGTCACCAATCCGACCGGTAAAGTCGCCGAGTAGCAAGATGACCGAGTGACCTGCTTTCTGAAACTGCCGTAACTTTTGCAGACCAACCAAATGACCAACGTGCAAGTCTGCCCCGGTCGGATCGCACCCCAAATAGAGTTTAATCGGCCCCTTTTGCTTTAAGCGTTTTTCAAGCGCTGATTTCGAAGGATATACCGAGTCGACACCGCGCGTTAGTAGCTCTGCAATAGTTGGAAGATTTGTCATAGTTTTTCTTGGGTGACGCTATAAGTATAGCTATACTGAAACAGCAAACCTATGGCAAAGCGCCAACGAATACGAAGTCTCATCGCAACTGACCGTCTAACCGCAGACGGCGGTTCAGTGTTGCGCACAAAACAGGGTCGCTTGAGAGTTAAGCGACTTATTAAGTTTGGCTCTGCTTCACTCCTACTTCTGCTGTCCGCATTTCTGGCATATGCATCAATTGGTTTACCCTTCCCGGGAAAAGTCTCTGCAACGCGCGGCGAAGCGACCACAATTTACGCCCGTGACGGTGTTACCGAACTTTACAAGATACGGGGTGACCGTAATCGAACCGCTGTTCCGTTCGACCAAATGCCTCAGTGTATTAAAGATGCGACAGTCGCGATCGAGGATCGCAATTTCTACAAGCACCAGGGGCTTGATCCGAGAGGACTTGCCCGAGCTGTACTGGTGAACTTTGAGCGGGGCTATGGCTCTCAGGGTGGTTCGACAATCACCCAACAGCTCGTCAAAAATGCTCTTCTTTCCCCAGAGCAGACAATTACTCGTAAGGCAAAAGAACTTATTTTGTCACTCGAGATAGAACAGATCTACGC
>CAYSOT010000004.1:54266-64624 GCA_964432765.1 uncultured Candidatus Saccharibacteria bacterium | reverse complement strand
GCATACGCCTCAACCGCAAAGGTGGCCTGCACCGCACCGTGTTTGCGGCGCTCAACCAGAGTCTTCATGTCGTCGGTTTGCCCGCTGAGCCCAAGCAGACCAGTACGTTTGTTGAGGTATTCCGAAAGTTGTTCAAGCGAAAACCGCTTGTACTTCGCAAGCGCAAGCAAAGCTCCTGGATCGATATCTCCAACCCGCGTCGCCATGGCAATTCCCGCGAGCGGCGAATACCCCATCGTCGTGTCGATACTGACTCCATCTTTTACTGCCGTCACTGAAGATCCGCTACCGAGATGGCAGACAACCAGCCTTTTTGGGCGACTGCCAAAGACGCGCTTTGACTGCCTAACGACCGAGGCGACCGAAATTCCGTGGTAGCCAAATTTGTAGAGGTCGTACTTTTCGGCATCGACTTCTGGAATCGTAAAACGCCGCGCCACATCGGGGAGAGTGGCATGAAAAGCGCTATCGGAAATCGCAAAGCACGCCGCGCGCGGAAGCAGCTTCTGTATATGGCGCAGTTCTTTCAGTTCTGGGTTGATGTGCAGAGGCGCAACTCGTGCAACACGCGCCAGTTTTTTGATGTAGGAGGGCGTAATGCGTTTTGATTTCTGGAAATCAGTTCCCGGAGCAACGATCCGTAAACCTACAACCGTGATTCCTTTTTCTGACGCAATGATTCCCCGCTTGATTGCCTCTGCAATAAAGTGGTCGGTCGTTTTGGCAAAGGCATGCGAGGTAAGTTCTGCGTGTGCTTTAGTGCCGCGTGCGTCGTAGTAGGTCACGACTGCTTCGCCATCTTGCATTTCAAAATGACCGCGCAGCAGAATACGGCCCTTGCGTGCAAGAGCGTATTTTCGTGAAGCGCTGCCTGGGTTAATGACTAGGGTCGTTTCCACTGCCATGCGTCTATCTCCGGAATGTCGACACCGTTTTTGATAATGTAGGCGCGGTGCTGGGCGAGCAGTTTTTCATACTTTTCGCGTAGCTTCGCAGTGGCGGCCTTGGTAATCACTTTCTGAGCGGCGAGGTAATCAAACGCCTGCATCGCTAGGTGGTAGCGACTGGTTTGGTTACGTACGTGCATATCAAACGGAGTCGTAGTCGAGCCGCTTTCCTGATAGCCGTGCACGCTGAAGCGGTCGCTTGAACCCCCGTAGTCAAAGAGGGCTTCTTTGATTGTTTGCGGATAGCCATGGAAGTTAATCACGACTGGCTTATCTTTGGTGAAGTAGCCATCGAATTCGGCTTGGGAGATACGGCGCTTGTCACCATGATCAAAGCCAATCGGTGAAAGCGACATGATACTCACAAAGCGAAGGCGCGCCTTCGGGACTTCGGCCTTGATGACGTCGATAGCGGCAAGGGCTTCTTTGGTGAGATATTCACCCGCCGCCGCCAGCACAACCTGTGGATTTTCGTCGGAGGCAAAGTCCCAGGTCATGATCCCCTGCTCAAACTGCCGCTCGGCAAGTTCCGGGGTGAGCCAGCGCGCTTCGAGCGTCTTTCCGCCGATGAGAACGTTAATCTGTTGCTTGCTATCTAGCATATGGCGCATTGTGACGAGCGCACTGTTGGCATCCGGAGGGAAGTAGACGTTTACGAACCCTCCTTGGCGATGCATCATGTCGTCGATGAAGCCTGGGTTCTGATGCGAGAAACCGTTATGTTCCTGGCGCCAGCCAGATGAAGTCAGAATGTAGTTAAGCGAAGCGAATTCACCACGCCAAGGGATTTCCCTCGCCACGCGGATGAACTTCGCATATTGGTCGACCATCGAAGAAATAATTTGAACAAAGGCTTCATAGGAAGCAAAGACCGCGTGGCGGCCGGTTAGGACGTAGCCTTGGGTTAATCCCTGCAGGGTGTGCTCAGACAGCATCTCCATGACCCGACCACCCGGATCCAAATCGCGGTCCCAGGGTTTGATCGGCCGCACCCACGCTCTGGCTGTCGTATCAAAGACGGCATCGAGTTTGTTGGAGTAGGTTTCGTCTGGCGACATCAGGCGGAAATTGCGTGAATCTTCATTGAGCTTGAAGACATCATTTAAGAAGAGGCCGACTCGCCGCATCGACGATGAACCGATGGTGCCAGGGACGGTTGCGTCTTCGGCAAACTCCTCGGCAGTTGGGAGCTTCAGTGGTTTGTAGGTCGGTTTGCCACCGAGTGCGTGCTTCGATGCACCCATGCGGTGGGACTTACTTGGCACGACATTACGCACTTCTTTAGATAACGCACCTGGTTTGCTAACGAGTTCATCAAACCGGTATGAACGAAGCCACTTTTCGATGGCCTCAAGCTCGGTGTGGTCTTTTCGCGCGTGCGTAGCGACAACTTGGTGCGATGGGAAGTTACCCTCGATCTTCTGGCCATGGATACTCTTTGGTCCGGTCCAGCCTTTGGGCGTCTTTAAGATAATCATCGGCATCTTCACCGCTGCCTCAGGCGAATCGCCGAGCTCGCCTGACTGCAGACCACGGATTGTCTCGTAGCAGAGTTCGAGTACAACGTTCATCTTGGCGTAGACATCCTTGTCGTCGCCATCGACGATATGAGGCTCGTAGCCGTAACCACTGAAGAGATCGCGCAGTTCGTGGTTACTCATCCTTCCATAAATCGTTGGTCCGGATATCTTGTAGCCATTGAGGTGCAGAATTGGCAGCACCGCACCGTTGCTTCTCGGGTCGATGAGCTTGTTCAAATGCCAGGCCGTGGCAGTCGGGCCCGTTTCCGCCTCACCATCACCTACCAAGCAGGCCACGATCATTCCGGGGTTATCGAGTGCAGCGCCGTAAGCAGTCGAGAGAGAATACCCAAGCTCTCCGCCTTCCAGGATCACGCCTGGAGTGGCTGGGTTTGAGTGTGAAGGGAATCCGTATGGCCACGAAAAGTTGCGACAGATATTTGCGACTCCGGCCTTGTTCTGCCTGATTTCAGGATAGAACTGGGAGAGAGTCCCTTCGATAAATAAGTTCGCCTGGATTGCTGGGAAACCGTGTCCCGGCCCAAGCACAAAGAGCATATCGAGATCGTGTGATTTAATCAGCTGGTTGAGGTGCCCATAGACAAAGTTGATCCCTGGGCAGGTACCCCAGTGACCAAGTAGTCTTGGCTTAATGTGCTGGGGCAAAAGCGGCTCTTCCAGCAAGAAGTTATCTTGCAGATAAATTTGGGCAGCCGAGAGGTAGTTGGCAGCACGAACGTACGCCTCGATGTTTTTCAGTGTACGTGTATCGGTCATGCGACGTCTCCTGCAAGTAAGTTGTTCCAATCAGCAGCAAATTTATCGACGCCGGCGGTTGTCAGTTCGTGGTAGATGTCATACGAATCCCACGGCTTATCAAGCGCCAGCTCTTTCTTCGGAATATTTCTAAGCTGCGGTGAATACGGATAATCAGTCGGTATCGGTTTACCTGCTTCTGCCCACTGCATCAGCACGTTTGCCGGAGCGGTAATCCTATCTGAGCCAATACTCAAGGCATAAAGGAAATGGAGATAGCTCCGAACAGAGGCTGTCAGCACTTCGACGTGGTGATCGGAATCTTTGTAGAGAGCAAGGATGTTCTTTATGAGATCCATCCCGTTTTCGCCGCGATCATCGAGGCGACCAACGAATGGCGAAAGCAGCACATCACCGCGCTTCGCCCCCATGGTGGCTGCATAGACGGCCGCGGCCTGATCTTCTGAAAAGACGAGGGTCATGTTGACCCGCATCCCGTGAGCCACCGCTTCGTGCGCTGCCGCAAGGCCTGCTTTAGTGGTTGGGAATTTGATATGCGCATGCTTGATCCATCGATTCATGTCGTCTGCCTGCGAGAGCATTTCTTCAGTTGTTGTCATCTCATCAGAATAGACTTCAATCGAAACCGAGCCGTCTGGAATAAGTGCGGCGATATCACGAATGACGTCGCGGTAAAAATTGAACGACTCAGCGCGGGTTAGCTTTTCTCCGCGCGCGAGCATTCGCTGCACCTTGGGGTGTTTGGCGATTAAGCTCGGGTTGGTGGTCTGACCATCCAGAAAGCCGAGTGCTGCGAGAACGTCTTTCGTTTCCGACTCGTTGCCACCATCAAGATGAATTTTGGTTGTTAGATTTTCGGGTCTCACAGTGCCCCCTTTAGCGCTTTCATAATACCCGTATGATCGATTCCTTGGCTATGCAGTTGTTCACTAGACGTAGCACTACCGGGAACCTTTCGGACAGCGAGTGAGTTCAGCTTTGGTGCACCAGCTGGTAGCACTTCCCGAATTGAGTCGGCAAGTCCCCCGACTGGTCCGTGGTCCTCGACGCTAAGCAGCACCTTCGTTTCGCGCACCGCCTTGGCTATGGTGGCAGAATCAATTGGTTTAATACTGTAGAGATCCACCACCCGTACCGCGATACCCTCGGCAGCCAGTATATCGGCTGCCTTGATTGCCTCGTAGACAGTAACGCCGGCGGTAAAAATAGTGGCTACATCGGCTTCGCTCTCGCGGAGAGTTTCGGAGCCACCAATCATGAAGTGCGTGTCGCTGCCATAGAGCACTTCCGTTTCGGGGCGTGCCGTACGGATATAACTGATTCCCTCGTGGTCGAAGGCGAGCTCTGTCAGGCGAGCCGTGGCGGTCGCATCTGCGGGATAGACCACGAGTGAGCCGTGGAGACCGCGAAACATTGCGAGGTCCTCGAGCCCCATCTGCGAAGGACCGTCCTGGCCGATACTGACACCGGCATGCGAGCCATTGACGACGAGTGAGACGTCGGAATACTGCGCCATACGCAGCTGATCGTGGGCCCGCGACAAGAAGGCTGCAAAGGTTGCCACCACCGCGCGTTTGCCTCGTTTGGCCATACCGACGGCAGTGGAAACCATTTGTTGCTCGGCGATATAGCTTTCGATGTAGCGCTCTGGATACTCTGCGGCAAACAAATCGGCATGGGTTGAATTCCCTACTTCACCGTCCAGGGCGACGACATCTTCGCGCACGCCAAGACGTGCAAGAGTTTCACCGAAGGCGCGCCTCGTAGCAACGCTATCTCCGCGGGCGTATTTCGGGAGCGTAATGCGAGGGTGTGCGTATGAGCGCGGCACTGTTGATTTTGGAGCAGTGATTTCACCTCGCAGTGAAAGATCTTCTTCCGGAAACTGCTCAAGCGCGACTGAAAGCTCTTTCTCTGGGAGCGTCTTACCGTGCCAGTTTTCTTTATCTTCAAGCAGCGCGACTCCCTTCCCTTTGATCGTGCGCGCAACGATCATCGTTGGTGCATCAGCTGTCAGAGCAGCTTTGTATGCATCATGAATTTCAGCTAAGTCATGCCCATCCTCGACACGAATCACATTCCAGCCGCATGCTTCGATACGTGTTTCGTAGGCAGTGAGATCGTGCCCGAACATCGTCTCGCCGCGCTGGCCAAGCCGATTAACATCAAGAATTCCGACAAGATTATCCAGTCCGTGGCTAGCCGCAAATTGCAGCGCTTCCCAATTTGAACCTTCAGCAAATTCAGAATCACCCAGCAGTACATAGGTGCGATACGGGAGCTTATCGAGTTTGGCTGCAAGCGCCATGCCACAGCCGACTGAGAGGCCTTGCCCGAGTGAGCCGCTGGCCACTTCCGCATAGGGGTACGGCGGCCGCGGATGCCCCTCGAGTGGACTTCCCGCTTGTCGATACGTTTCGAGCTCTGCGTCGCTGATAGCCCCAGCCGCGGCATAGAGTGCATAGAAAAGTGGTGAAGCATGTCCCTTTGAGAAAATCAGACGATCATTCGCCGGTTGTGCCGGATCCGAAAGATCAGCCCGAAAAGCACCTCCAAAGAGAAGGCCGACTAAAAGCTCAACTGCAGAAAGTGACGACGTTGGATGGCCTGATGCGGCCTGCGTCGTCATGGTTAGAATGCGCCGGCGTGTCGCTCGGCTAAGACCTTCTAGTAAACTATTCACCGTATCCTCCACGCGGGTGCCTAAGCAGCTCTATGGCGGCCAGCGGGTCTTTGCTTTCTGAAATATAGGAGGTTGAAACAAGCCTGCTCGCACCAGCGGCAATCAAAGCTGGGGCGGTGCGGTCGTTCACACCACCATCAACGGTTATTTCCACCGCTGGGTGATGCGCGGCAAATTGCGCAATTACCTCAAGTACCGATGGCTCAAATGCTTGCCCCGATTTTCCAGCCTTCACAGCCATAACAAGTACCCGCGGTGCGCGCTGGATATACGGAAGCACGGCATCGAGTGACGTCCCAAGGTCGACACCGATCACTGGATCAATATCGTGCTCCGCGCACGCCTCAAGAAACGGTTCGATTCCCCCGGATTCTATGTGGGCAACAAGTCGCTCAGCATTATGACGCTTCCACGGCTCAACGTAGTCTGCGGGGCGTTTGACCATCAAATGAACTTCGCTGCCTTTCGGTAGATCGAAGGCGTCTTCCGACTGCGAGTGTGCCGCACGTTCTATGAACTCACCGTCGCCGACATCGATATGCAGCGGACCTTCATAGCGATAAAGCGCTTCACGTCTCGCTGCGACTTGCTCTGGGGATGTTTCAAAAATACCCGGAACGACGTCTGGAGTAAGCCGCTCTATGCGTGCTATCTCTGAGCGACGACGAACGTGTCGCTCGTGAGTATCGACTGGCTCTTCAAGAAACGCCGCAACAATCGCCGTAGCGCTTGCTGGATCAAGGTCATCGCCTGGGAGGCTAAGAATGTTTGCATCGTTATGAGCGCGCGAACGCCGTGCGCCTTCAGGCGTTGAGACAACAGCCGCCCGGATTCCAACAAACTTACCGGCCGTCATCGCCATGCCTTCCGCACTGCGGCAAATGAGTATCCCAAAGCTCCGCTTCCCTGCCCTGGCATCGGCTACGACAGCTGCGGCAACGCGGGCAGCATAGAGCGGGTAATCATCACTTGCATTCTGTTTAGTATCGCCAAGATCTACTACCTGATCGCCGAGCACGTTTTCAAGTTCCTGCTTCAGTGCGAATCCACCGTGATCGGCACCGATGTAGATATGACTATGGTTGGTACTCATAAAAATTGTATAACCATAGCATAATTAGCCCTAAAAGTCAAGGCTCTGGGGTAGGCCGGGATTTTGTCCGCTAGTTTTTCCGGGTAAATGAAAAGCGCTCGGACACCCGAGCGCTTTCCGCATAAAAGCGAGCTTTACGAAGCAGCGCCGATCTTGAACAGTTTAGTACCGCAGTCTGGGCAAACACCCTGGACGGCCGGGCGACCATTCTTCATCGTGATTTCCTTCGGGTCCTTCATTTCGACCTTTTTGCGCTCTTTGACGCAGTAAGCTTGTACAGCCATTGTGTGCTCCTTTTTTTGGTTAATTTGTAGAGCTAGCCACAGTGTAGGCGTACGCGTGCCTAGGCGCAAGTCTTGATTTCAAGAGGATTGTGAGATATTCCGAACGCGCTGTCCAGAGGGTGTGTCCTCAACAGACCAGCCAAGCGCCGCGATTTCGTCTCGGAGGCGATCTGACGCCGCAAAATCCTTATGCTCGCGCGCCAGGCGACGCTTTTCGACAAGCACGGCGACGGCTTCTGGAATCTGTTGCTGCTGATCCTGAATGACACCGAGAGTTTGATTAAAGTAATCGAATATATCGCGAACAGCCAACGCTTCCCCCTCGTCGATGTGTCCGCGGTCAATCAAGGTGTTTACATCACGAATACAGTCAAACACGACGGCCATTGCCTCCGGCGTATTGAGATCATCTCGCATCGCAGCAGCAAATCTCGCTTTAGCGTTTGCAAGAAGCTCTGTGACTTCTCCCGGGTTATCCGTTCCAGGATCGAATGGCCCACCGAGTCTCAGCAGAAAATCTTCAATTCTCTGTTTACTCTGTTTAGCCGCTTCGAGACTCTGCCAAGAAAAGTTGAGCTTACTTCGGTAGTGCGCTGAGACAAATAAAAGCCTCAGCGTTAATGGATCAAAGTCGCGCGTGCAGACATCGTCCAGTGTGAAGAAGTTCTTCTCCGACTTTGCCATCTTTCCACCATCAACCAATAGGTGCTCAGCATGTAACCAGAAGCGTGCCAGGTCTTTACCTTCTCCGGCCCTCGTCTGGGCAATTTCGTTTTCATGGTGCGGAAAGATATTGTCGACTCCGCCGGTATGGATATCTATTGGTAAATCGCCAAGTAGGGACTGCGCCATTGCCGAACACTCAATGTGCCAGCCTGGCCGCCCCCATCCCCAGGGTGATTGCCAACCAGGACTGTCTTTCTGTACTGCTTTCCATAGAGCAAAGTCTTGGACGTTTTCTTTGTCATACTCATCGTTATCGATTCGGTGTTCACTGAAGCCGGTAAAGTCGATCGTCGCAAGCTGACCGTAGACATTGTCTTCGTTGTAATGGCGAACATCGAAGTAGACGGAACCTTCGCGTTCATAGGCAAACCCAGCGGTGATGATGCGTTCAATCAGCGCAATCATCTGGGGAACGTACTCTGTGGCACGCGGATAGTGTTCAGCTGGCTCTACGGCAAGTGCTGCCAGGTCTTCGCGAAAACGCTGCTCAAACGGCTGTGTGTAGGCCTGCATGGCCGCAACGTCGTGCGCCTTTGAGTCGCGGATAATCTTATCCTCAACATCGGTAATGTTCATCACCTGGACGACATCAAGCTCCTCACCGTACTTCAACCAGCGGCGGAGCGTGTCTTCAAAAACGTAGGTTCGGAGATTGCCAATATGGGCCGGAGCATACACCGTCGGACCACAGGTGTAGAGCGTAACAGCCTTTTTCGAGCGCGGCTGGAAATCTTCTTTCTGTCGCGTGAGAGTGTTATACAGTTTTAGCATTGAATTCCCCATGTAAGCGCTCGTAAATATGCTGCCACGTTGCACTGCTAAGCTGCAACGGCTTAAGTTCTGACTTAAGAGGCCAGTCCGGATCAGTAAAGATCTCATCCTCTAACGTGACGGACTCGCTGTAGCGCGGAATAGCATGAAAGTGGACATTTGGGTCCTTCATCATCAAAGCAAAATAATTGAATTTTTCTGCGCCAAACACTTTCTCTGCTACTCGCTCGAAGTCGTGTGTGATTTCTGAAAACTCTGCCCACTGCTCCGGCGAAAGGTCGCCAAGTTGTGTCGCCTCCGATTTAGTCGCAATAACGACAGTGCCCACCGTAACTTGCTCCGGACGAAGCAATACAACCCAGTGAGAATATTCCCTCAAAAGCGTCTCTGGGTAGCCAAACGCAGCAACGGTTTGGTTCATCAAATCCAGCGCTTCCAGAACATGTAGGCAAAGATGCCAATCGCCAAGACAAATGAGCTTGAGATGATGACGAAGAAGATCGTCTGATCGACCGGAAATGGATACCTAATATTCATCGCCATCAGTCCAGACAATGATGCCATTGGAAGCGTGAGCAGAGACACATACGTCAGCACCTTTACAACGTTATTCGTACGATGCTGAATAAACGTTTCATTGGTATCTTCAAGCGACTCAACGACTTCTTTGTAATTATCGAGCAAGTCCGACGTACGAGCGATCGTGTCCTCTACGTCGTCGAAATAGATTTCGAGATTATCGGGTAAGAACCGTTTCTTCTTATCTTCGATGGCCGCCACAAGAACGCGTTGCGGACGAATAATCCGACGGAAGTTAATGATTTCTAGCTTGAGATGCGAAAGCTCCTCGACCATCTCCTTCGAGCGACCCTCAAAAATATCTCGCTCCACATCATTAATCCGTTCCGCAATGCGATCGAGCATAGGGAAAGCATGCTCAAAGAGTCTCGACATAAGCTCATACATTAAAAAGCCTGAACCAGGTGCCATGTAGGATTCCTTGGCGGTTGCAGAGCGGCATTCTTCGAACAAGGAGCCCAGCACCTTGAGACGTCCTGAGTGAATGGTGATGAGATAGTCATGCCCGATGAAAACATCCACCTCTTCTTGATGAAGACGTTTTGTGCGGCGATCAAAGTATGGGACGTGGAAAATTACGAAGAGATACGAGTCGTACTCATCAAGCTTCGGTCGCTGCTTGGTCGATCGCAAGTCTTCGAAGTCGAGTGGGTGAAACGGAAAGTTTTTCTGTAAATAACGATAATCGGCCTCACCCATTCCCGTGAAGTTATACCAGGTAAGATTTTTGTGAGTAACTTTCTTATATCCCACTCGCTGGGCATTTCGTTTACGCACCGCTGGTTGTTTGGTCTGAAAAATAGCCATCTAAAACTCCGTTCGTCCCGACAATGCGCGGGAAAGCGTTAGCTCGTCAGCATACTCAAGATTACCACCCATCGGCAAGCCACTGGCGAGTCGCGATACTTTCACCTTTTCACCCAGGAGCTTGTGTAGATACATCGCCGTCGCCTCTCCTGTAAGGGTCGGATTTGTGGC
>CAYSOT010000004.1:51125-54166 GCA_964432765.1 uncultured Candidatus Saccharibacteria bacterium | reverse complement strand
AGAGCTTGCCCAAACGATTCGAGCTCGGCAGGCGGAGACTTGATTAAATAAAATGCCAAACGCGATGCGCTCTTTGGACCAATGCCTGGAAGTTTTTCCAGCTCAACAATCAGGCGCTCAAGCGGCGCGGGAATGATTTGCATACCTCAACTATACCTGCGCCAGGCAGGCGGGACTACATCCCGGGAAGTCCGAGTCCGCCGGTGATTGCCTGCATCTTCTGGGCGGCAACTTGTTGGGACTGGCTGATTGCCTGTGAGATACAGTTCTTCAGAGCTCGCTGCAGCTCTGAGGCACGCTCTGGGTTGAGAAGCTCTGGGTCGATCGAAATTTCTTCAATCTTCTGCTCCCCACTGAAGACGACCTTCACTTTTCCATCGAGCTCACTTGCTTCGATCAATGTATCGCGCAGTTCTTTCTGAATCTTCTGGGCCTGCTTCCTGAATTCGTTCAGCTCTTTTGCTTGCTTTAATTTATCAAACGCCATGTAGCCTCCTACTTAATTACTATCTTTGCGTATCGACGGGGCATACCTACCTCGCGAGACATTGAAACGTATGCGTACAAGATCAAAGAGTGTCTGTAGAGATGACTTAATCGGTCGCAACCTCGTACCAGGTGTATCGTACCAGTTCACAGGAACTTCGCGGATTTCTAGTCCTAACTGCTTCGCGATAACCAAAAGCTCCATGTCAAAGGAAAAGCGCTCCATTGTCAGGCGAGAGGCAATCTGTGACGCCGCATCATGTGAAAAAAGTTTAAACCCACACTGCGTATCCTTAATCCCCCGCAACAACACCGCTTGAATGAGGGCATTTCCCGCTCGCGAGATCATGACGCGGTACCACGGCTGCTTGATTTTGATACTGTCCTTTTCGAGATAGCGCGAGCCGATGACGACCGGTATTCCCTGCTCGGCTATGTTGAGTAACTTTTCAACCTCTGTCACATGTGTTGAGTTGTCTGCATCCATGAAGAGCACGAAGTCTCCCTTGGCCTCAAGCATGCCGTCACGCGTGACGGCGCCTTTGCCGCGATTACCCTCGAACGAGATGATTCGTGGCGGCAGGCCACGACCAGGTAGGTTTCGCACAGCCTCAATCGTTCCATCGGTGGAACCATCATCGACGACCAAGATCTCCGCATCCAAACCGGATAATTCAAGATATTCGGCAATCGAAGCCAGTGTCGCCGGAAGACGGCGCGCCTCGTTATATGCCGGAATGACAATCGACAGTTTCATACCGGACTATTGTACCCCGATGCGGCGGGTACGAACCAGATAGCTAGGCTTGCTTTGCAAGATCGCTAAACTTCTGCTGGTCTGCCGAGAAGTACAGTTCTGCATCGCCGGTTGGGCCATTGCGATGCTTCTTGATGAGAATTTCAGCGATATTCTTCTTGTCTGATTCCTTGTTGTAGTACTCATCGCGGTAAATGAAGAGTACTACATCAGCATCCTGCTCAATCGAACCAGATTCACGAAGGTCAGAGAGCTGAGGGATATTGCCAATTCGAGACTCAACAGCACGTGACAGCTGTGAGAGGGCAAGTACCGGTATCTGTAGCTCCCGAGCAAGCGCCTTGAGTGAGCGAGAGATTTCCGAAATTTCTTGAACCCGGTTATCGATGCTTCGACCCGATCCACCATCCATCAACTGGAGGTAGTCAACGATCAGCAAATCCAGCCCCGACTGCGCTTGCAGGCGTCTCGCTTTCGCCCGAATTTCCATCACTGAAAGGCCGGCGGTATCTTCTATGAATATTTTTGCCGCTGCCAGCGTGTCCATTGCTGCTGCCAATTTCGGGAAGTCAGACTCAGCAAGATGGCCAGTCCGGAGCTTCCATGAATCCACTCCCGCCTCGAGACTAAGAAGTCTATCAACGAGCTGCTCTTTCGACATTTCCAGTGAGAAGATCCCGACCGACGCACGAGATTTCACAGCCGCGTTGCGGGCAATATTCATGGCAAGTGTCGTCTTTCCCATTGAAGGGCGGGCTGCCAAAACCACCAAATCGCTTTTCTGTAGACCAGACAGTTTGTCGTCAAGCGATGAGAAGCCCGTCGGAACACCGCGGAGCTTGCCCTTGTTCTTGTGCATCTCATCGATCCGCTCAAAGGTGGTTGAGAGAACGTCACGTAACTGGGAAAACGATTCACTATTGTACTGCTCGGCAACCTGAAAGAGGCGTTTTTCAGCCGAGTCAACGATCGTCGTAATGTCATCGGTTTCGTTGAAAGCCAGTTCTGAAATCTCGCGAGATGCTGAGATCAGGCGGCGCAGTGTCGCTTTCTTAACGACGATCTCGGTGTAGCTTTGCAGATTAGCAGTTGTCGGAACACTGCCAGCCAGTTCTGCGAGGTAGGCACCCCCACCGACAGCATCGAGTTGCTTCGACTCCTCGAGCCGGTTGGTAACTGTGAGCACATCAATCGGTTCCCCTTTTTGGAACAACTCGAGCATCGCACCGTAGATCTTCCCGTTTGCCTGGCGATAGAAATCCTCTGGGTGTATCTGGTCTGCGATTGCTTCAAACAATGAACCTTCAAGCAGAATCGAACCAAGAACAGACGCTTCCGCTTCGGTGCTTTGGGGTGGTACGACGGTAGCCATTACTCGACTTTCGCTCCTGCAAATAGCGCAAGCGCTTCATCAAACAGTTCGGTCTCGCTTGGTTCGGCAAGAATGTAGGAAACTGCCACCTGCCGGCCACTCAATTCTGTCAACTTGTCCATGATTGCTTGTCTCGTCTTAGGCTGCTCAAGTTTTGTGAGAAAGAAGTCGGACTGAACTTGCAGCGTGAGCGCTTTCCCATCAAAGCTTACTGGGCGAGTTTTCTGAAGGCATAAGGAAAGACTATAGGCGTCTTTCGTCGCTTTGAGCAGACCTTCCCATACTTCGGTCGCTTCTGCGTCTGTCGGGATAGTCACTTTTGCTTCTTTGGACGTACTCTCAGACTGTCGCGCCTGGTTGTGCTCTTTCGGATCTGGCTTCGGATCGCTTTGAGGATCAGTGGCTGCTTGCGGTGAAGCCTGCGTG
>CAYSOT010000004.1:0-51025 GCA_964432765.1 uncultured Candidatus Saccharibacteria bacterium | reverse complement strand
GCCTCTGCTGTCTCCCGTGTAGCCATCGCGCGCTCAAGGCCAAGCACCGCTGTTTCACTAGCAAGTCCAAGTGTCTGGCGCACCATCTCGACGTTTATTGCACCGTCTGCAACTGAAGCGATCACGTCCATTAGAGAGAGCGCATCGCGGAACGAACCGCGCGCTTGGGAAGCAACCAGCGCGGCTGCGTCATCCTCGAGCGTAATTGATTCTGCCGAGGCGACGTTCTTTAAAAAGTCTTGAACGACCGCCACTGTCGCAGGTTTAAAATCAAACCGCTGACAACGAGAAATAATGGTTTCGGGAACCTTTTCGATCTCTGTGGTAGCCAAAATAAAGACAACGTGTTCTGGCGGCTCTTCGAGCGTTTTTAATAGTGCGCCCCAGGCCTCTTTAGTGAGCATATGGACTTCATCAATGATATAAACCTTGCGCCTGGCGACTGTCGGTGCAAATTGAGCCTTCTCGCGAACGTCCCGAATTTCATCAATTCCGCGATTTGAGGCGGCATCGATTTCGATCACATCCAGACAACTTCCAGCTGCAATTGCCTTGCAGAGTTCGCAGGTAGTATCTGGTTCTCCATCTGTGGGATTAAGGCAATTTATACCCTTCGCGAGTAAACGTGCAGTGGTAGTTTTACCTGTCCCACGAGGGCCGGTGAAAAGATACGCGTGACCCACCACATCCTTAGCTATCGCTCTCTGCAGAGTGCGAGAGGCTGTATGCTGCCCAGCAAGGTCGGCAAATGACTGGGGTCGGTATCGATGGTAGAGCGCGTGTGTCATGTCTAAGTTAGGGACGACGATACTAGACCGTCGACAAAAATCTCCGGGGCGCCAGGCCACCATCGGCAAGGCACCTCCCTACTATACGAGGTGGTCTGTGCTGCTGCTATGGTGATTTTTAGTAATCGCAATGAATCACTCGATTAAGCGATATTCTACCGAGCAACCAATAAATTCTTGATTGCTTAAAACCTTCAGCTATACACAGGGTATACACAGGTCCTCTCCCCGAAGTGCGGAAAAGTCATAGTGCTCTGATAGTAGACTTTTGTCTACTACTTGGCAAGCAGGAAAGACTAGACTGCGCCGCTGGGCTTCTTGATCGTGGTACAGCTGACAGTGCGCCAACTCTCAAAATGAGCGCTCGACAAAAGCGTCAGTGCAACCTTGGTGGGAGCAGTTTGTGCGCACGAGTCTCCGAGCCGGCCATCTGCGAGCGCCTTGTCTGCCTCTGCAATACTTGTCGACGGGTAGCGAAGCGGTCTAGCATCAGGGGTTGATGCTAGTTTGTACTCGGTATAGACATCCAACAGCCTGGCAGTACCTATGCTTCGTTCTCCATTTTGGATATCTGCTGCGACAACCTGGTAGAGCTTATACGGCTGAGAAGGCGTTCCTTTGCCAGCATAGTAAAGAACGAGGAAAAATGACTGCTTACCACATGCCAGGGTACCGCTTATGGACGCTGAATTGCCTGCAATCATTCCCCCGGCTGTGCGGCTGTGCTCACCAGCCGAAAAGTGACACGAACCTTCAGAAGTGGCGGCTTTCAGAACTCGCGTAGTGGCTGCTTGGTCCTCGCTGGCAAGATTGAGTTGCTTATAGAGAGGGTCGAATTCTCCCCGGGCAATATACCCAATATCTTTCTTAGCAACGCGGTCTAGTGCCTGGCTACCAAAACCGGTCAGCAAATAGTAGCCAATGGTCAAGACAGCGAAAATCCCGAGCAGTCCAAGGAGTAAAAAGCCCGCTCGTGAGCGGCCTGGAGCGGTATCAGTTTGTTGCAGAGGAGATTCTGGCTCAGAATCTGGATGGATATTACCCGGAGTCTTTGCTGTTGTGTTGGTTTCCATCGTCTGCCCCCCTGTTTTCTACTCTTCAAGAGGTGGTATATCTACGCCCCCGGGAGCAACAATCAGGTTGTCCACTGCAGCCCAATCTGTTTCGTCTGATTCAGGAACGATAATGCTAACCTGATCGCCGGTCTGTGCCTTGAAATAGGTTACGCTCGCGAGCAAAACATTGAATGCCCTACCTCCGGCGAGAACCTTGTATTGATTCCCTTCTTGGGTAAGCGTTCCAATCATCTTGCGACGAGCTACTGGGCCAATCTGCTTGTAGATGTAGGATCCGTCTTCAGTGACGGTAAGTTTCAAAATATCCCCGGCAACAAGTTTGGATTTAGAGGCATAGTTAGCCGGAACAGGATACTTGCGCTTGTCTGGGCCAATCATGTCCTTTCCGTCAAAAACTCCTTCAATCACGCGCCCGCCCTCGGCAACCTGTCCAACCGTGACGGCCCGCTTTGAGTAGTCTGGGCTGAATTGGACTCCAGTTAAATCTGCCAGTAACTGTTTGGCCGAACGTAAATTCGTCTCGGCTGTTTCGAGCATTTCTCTGATGGTGTCTAATTTGGGATTTTCGCTCATGGGAGTTTTCTTTGCCTGCGCATTCTAGGGGCGCAAGGCTTCAGTGTAAATGTGTAACATGCCACTATATCGCTTATTTTTGTGTTAGTCAAGGGTATTTATGGTGTTACGGTAACTGTCCAACGTAGTCCCTTGTCTCGCATCCAGACGAATCCTTCGGCTACTGGAGTGAATGCTTCTGGGTAGATACCGGGTCCAGGATTGGCCGTGAAGGTAAACTGAAATTCGCCAATTTCTCCCGGTGCAACGGTGACGCTCTGACCAACATTCTTGGCCGGATCGCTGAAGTTTGAGGTTAGCTCAATCCGTCCGCTTCCGAGCCACCCCGTTCCCCCACTAAACCCACTCCCCCGGTCACGCGGGGAGCTGGCACCGAGTCGGAATGGGTTCACACCGTCATTGGTCCAGTTGGAACGACCGATATTGCGCAGCCGAAGGATCATATTTGCACTTTGCCCCTGTTTGATAGTTGGACTCGGGGTCGCATATTCAAGAAAGTAGTCATAGGGATAGAGCGATGAATCGTTGACGTGCATAGGGAAATAAATACCCAGATCTGTAAGCCATGTGTACGTCTCCACCACCGGGGTAACGTATTCCTGAAAATAACCCGCGCGACTCGCAAGGACATCAAACGAGAACCTGGCGGTCTCTCCTGGCGCAACTGTATCGGTCGCAGAAAGGTTTCCCGAGACTACTTTGCCCGCAAATGAGCCTGGGCGGTTATTGCCGCGCCAGGTGTTGTTGGTAAATGTGCTGGCACGATCCCGTGGGCGATCGGTTCCGAGATTGAAAGGCGTTGCCCCACCACTTCGCCATGTCGCCGTACCAGTATTGGTAAGGTCAAGCGTTACGGCGCTTCGTGTGCCGGGAGCAACGCTCAGAGGTGGGTTCGACTGGCCTGCAACCGAATAAGAATAGGTGCCTGGGTTGACAGCGACGGCGATGAAGACGCCCTGGTCATCCATCCAGCTTGATCCTTCTGCCACCAAACGGAAGTATTCACGGAACGTCGTCTGAGCACGAACCGCTGGGGCTGTCACTGTGAAACTAAAGCGACCTGTTTGTCCCGGTAGTACCGTCGTCGATGGCGTGACAACATTGTTGCTCACCGTTCCAATAAAACTTCCGGGACGGTTCGATCCGCTCCAGGTAGCATCGCGTACCATCGACGCCCGGTCGAGCGGTCCTGAGGTGCCGATATTGACTGGATTTGTACCCGTCGTCCGCCAGGTCATCGTGCCGCTATTGCGGAAATCAATATAAACTGTCGCCGATTGCCCTGCGGTCAGCGTCGGGAAGGATGACTGACCGGCCCATTGGGAACGATAACCAGCCGGCACAGCTGTCAGTGGGATGGTTGCTACGGTGTCTGTAATGTCCGCAAGTCCCTGCAGGGACACCATGAATGACTCGTTATAATTTTGGCTCGATGCTACGCTTGGCGCTTTGAGGACAAACGTAAAGCGGGCGGTTTCGCCCGGAGCAACGGTTGACGATGCTACCAAGTTGCCAGCAACAACCTTTCCGGCAAATGTACCTACCTTGCTTGCACTAATCCAGCTTGAGTCGCGGAAGGAAGAAACTCTATTCAATGCGGACGTTACAAGTTGCGCTTGGTTTTGCCCACTGTCGCGCCAGGTCACAGTTCCCGTGTTGGCCACATCCACCGTCGCAGTGGTAAAGTCTCCCCCACCAAGGGTGGTCGAACCGGTAGCGTTCACTACAGATGAGCTATAGAGAGGATTCACCGTAATACTTAGGTTGGTATTATCGTCGGTAAAGTAGCCGTATGAGTCAGCATAGAGCTGGAAATACTCTGTGTAACTTGTCGGCGTTTCAACATCGGGTGCTTTTAGCACAAAGCTGAAGCGGGCGGTTTCGCCAGGGTTAATCGTTGAGACTGGTGTGACAACATTGTTTACGACCTTGCCAGCGTAGGTTCCAACGATACTTTGTGAGCTCCACGAAGTATCTGCCAAAGCTGAGTTTCGACCTTGGGCATGTGATGTGCGAAGCACTGGATTGTCGCTACCAACATTCGGCCATGGAGCCGAACCGGTATTGGTGTAATCGATATAGACCGTCCTTGTCTCTCGGGAGGTCATCGTCACAGAACCTGATTGCGCCTGCTTCTGCGCTTTGAACCCCGGTAGTGCTGTCACGGAAACGGAACCGGAATCATCGGGCAGATCAAGGTTGCTATCTTGAACATTTAATAAAAAGTGCTCATCAAACGTCTGCTGCGTAGCCACGTCAGGAATAGTTACCGGGACGACGAAGCGAGCTGTTTCGCCAGGCGCAACGGTATTTTGGAACGTGAAATCACCACCGGAAACAACTCCCATATACGTACCGACGAACTCTGAGTCGACCCAGTCCGGATCTTCGATCTGGGAAGTTCTCCCACTCGGTCTCGCCGTCTTTAAGCGAACTATATGAGAGGGCAAATTGGTATACCAGGTTGCTGTACCGGTATTCGTGAAATCCATGTAATGTGATGTCCGTAAACCGGAGACTCCGGTAATCGGATCACTGCTTCCTACCCACTGTGCGTCATAAGTGGTAGGGACGTCTGGCTCGATGACATTTACATCAATCGTCGCGCTATCGCCGATATAGGCGACATTCTCAACCATTGGTCTGACATTGAACGAGGTTGAGTAGGGTCCATCAAGCTGTGATCCTGTGGTAGTAGGACCGGCAGGAATTGTCGCCTCAAATCGCCCGACTTCCCCGGGTTGAATCGTCGAGGTTGGAATAATCGAATTTCCCACGCGCTTCCCAATAAAAGAGCCTGGATACGTTCGGTTTCTCCAGAATCCCGAGTTGTAACCATCGCCTTCGAGATACTGTGTCAGCCGAACAGGGTTCGATCCAGAATCTTCCCAGGCAATCGTGCCCGTGTTGGTGTAATCAACATAGAAGGTATAGTTTGCGTTTCCTTGCGCGGTTATCGTCGGAGATTTATCAAACAAGGTTGCCCCAAAGTCCATCGGAAGTGCGGTTATTTGAATTAGTGCGCCGTCGTCCTCAAGTGGCCCGACACCCTCGAGATAGAGTTGGAAGTTCTCGTTATATGGCGTGTTGTTGGAAACGGTGGGGACCGTAATCGAGAAATAGAAACGCGCTGTCTCCCCCGGTGCGATTGTCGACGACGGCGTCACGACGTTGTTAACGACTTTTCCATACCACCCGGCAATCCGATCGGAATCATTCCAAGAACTATCCCCCAGTGGCGAGGTGCGGTTTCCTGGCTGTGCCGTCTGTAAACGAACGCGCTGTGGATCAGAAGAGCTCCAGGTGGTACTGCCCGTATTCGTAAAGTCGAGATAAACGTCTTGTTGCGACCCACTGTAATACGCCTGTGGCGCCGAACTGCCGATAAACTGTGCGTGGTACCCAAGTGAGGCAGCGTCCGCCGAGGCGCGCGACACAAAAAGACCGACCCCAGTAACTGCCAGAGCCGCGATTAGGAATATCTTAAGGCCGCGTTTGTGTTTCATAAAATTGGCTTATCATACACAAAAGCAAGCCTTTTGTCAAGAGTTATAGGACGGCTTTTAGAGGCGGCTGCGCATTCGGATTTCGTAGTCTACCAGGCGCTTGTCGCGACCGTACTTCAGCCTGGAAAGCTGCCTGATCGCCTCGCCAATCTCCTTTTCCTCTTCGGTGACTGGCTCCGGTGAGTACGTTTTCATATTGAAGGCGCGTGTCGCCAAGCCATCAATGATTAGCTTTACGTACGCATTAGCTTTATCAAGATTCAAAAGGTCGTGCGAGTCGAATACGGGCTCAAATTGCTTCTCCAAGAACTCGGCATCGTCGGCGCCGACGCGGAACGAAACCGCCGTGCCGACGTTACCAAAGACGGCGTCGCGAACTTTCTCCTCAAGCTGCGCAATGTACTGATGCGCGATGATGAGATTAAGCCGGTATTTCCGCGCCTCAGACAGAATCGACTGAATCGAGTCCTCATTTGTTAGGTTCTGGAACTCATCGACATAGAGATAAAAATCTTTACGCTGCTCTTCTGGAATATCGACGCGACTCATTGCTGCCATCTGTACCTTCGAAACCGCAATCATACCGAGTAGGGCTGAATTGATTTCGCCAGTCTTTCCTTTTGAAAGATTCATGATCAGAATCTTTCCTTCGTCCATAACCGTGCGAATATCAAACGCGCTTTTCGGTTGGCCAATAATATTGCGCATCATCTCGTTCGTGATAAAACGTCCGAATTTGGAAATGAAATAACCAAGCATCTCCGATTTGTGGAAATCAGAAGTCTGGGCCATTTCACGTTGCCAGAAGGATTTCACGACCGGGTCTTTCGCTTTAGCAATCTTGTAGTTCGCAAACTCGCGTTCCGAGAAAAGTCGTGGTAGGTCAAACAGGACCGCTCCAGTCTCTTCGTCGTCCATCAAGGTAAGAATGCCGTTTCTCGTCCAGTGCTCAAATTTCGGTCCGATCATTTCTTCGCCGAAAAGCTTGTAGAAGATCGCAACTGTTTCCTGGACGACAAAATCTTTCTGTTCGGGACGCTCGTAATCGAGCATGTTAAACGCCATGGGGCGCTCTGTATCGCCGGGATCGAAATAAATGACGTCTTCGGCCCGCTCACGCGGGATTTTGGTTAGAATCTTCTCTGCAAGATCGCCGTGAGGATCAATCACACAAACTCCGTGACCAGCGCGGATATCCTGAATGATCATGTTTTCCAAGAATACGGATTTACCCATACCAGTTTTACCGACTGCGTAGAGGTGGCGACGGCGATCATCGTCCTTGATCTTCACCTGACTGGTCACCCCACGGTACTGGTTGTAGCCAAGTAGCGTCCCTTCACGCGGTATTGTTGACGGTGCGGGTGCGCTCTTCGCGCCAAGCCATCTGACGTGCGGTGTCTCAACGTCTTTGGTTGGAGGATGCCAGAGCGATGCCAATTCTTCAGTGTTGAGAATCATCTTGCGCCCCGCTCCATCGATCTCACGGAAAATGTACTTCGTGACGATTCTTGCTTGCGACTGAACCGGGGAGACTATCTCTTTGAAACCGTTCAAGTCTGGAGAGCCATAGGCGTAGAAAGAATTCACCACGTTTTGGATGTTTGCCTCAGCGACGCCGCGTTCTGCAGCGGCACTGACGACTCGAATGACTACTTCGTAGCCAACCTTTGAAGCCTTATTTTCAAGCTTCTCGACATAGTCTTCCTGCGCCTGTGTTAGGCGTTTCGGTTCATCTTTTTGAGCTGGAGTGCCTTCTTTCTTGGGATCGTTCATAGCGGCCCCGACCAAATCTCCACCAAATTTGAAGATGTTTCCGAAAACGCCACTACTGCTTCCGCGTCCCTGGGCATATTCTCTTGCTTCGGCCTGACCTTTGGCACGCCATTTGTTACCGGTTGGGGCAATCATTATCTGAACCGCCGCGCCCTCATCGGGAGCAATTTTTGAGAGGCTGTTCACAATTCCGGCAACCGGATCGACTTCGAAGTCGCGGTAGGTCCGAACCGGATAGTGGTTCTTCTTCTGAAGGGCAAGTGACGTTGCTGCGACGTAACCCTGTTTCGCAAAGATGTTATAAAGCGGCACTGGCGTAATCTCAGCATCTGGATAGCCGGCATGGATCTGCTTCTCAACCAAGTTTTGAAGATGAAGCGGAACTCCTATGAACCAACCGATGACACCGTCGTAACACGCAATTTCAAGCGATAAGGCATCTTGCTCAAAGAGGGCGTTAGTAATCCCTCCGCGATAGATGGAGTGGAGGGAACTGAAGAGCTGCTCAGCCACTGCAACATTGGATT
Organism: uncultured Candidatus Saccharibacteria bacterium; assembly: GCA_964432765.1. Taxonomy (GTDB): domain Bacteria; phylum Patescibacteriota; class SICC01; order SICC01; family CAYSOT01; genus CAYSOT01. Next base: position 42,779 of record CAYSOT010000004.1, on the reverse strand, counting down.
CAAGGTCATCGGGCTTCTCCCCCTCTTTAGGCCGATGCCTCGGGATGCGGATTTCAAGCAGTACGCGTTCGAGTTTCTTAACGACGTTCTTTTCGTTCTTCGTCAGCGCATCTGTCGGGTTCATGACGGCTCCTGATACAGCGGGTGACCGGGAATGTTTCGTTGTACGTCGTTGGCCCCATCGACCTGTCCACGAGCGTCGTGAGCTCGCTGTGCCGCCTGTAGCTTCACGATTGCATCATGGAGTGGGCCAGATGAAACTGCATTCGAATCAACCCGTATCGGCACAGTCGCTTCGACGGGTTTTTCTTCGGCGAGAATTTGTGTATCCGCGGCCTGTTCTATTGGCTTGATCGTTTCGCGCAGTCTGGTTTCTTTAGCGCGCAATTTTTCAACCAGCTCTGCTTGTTTTTCACGGTCCTTTTCAACATCCACCTCAGGGGGAGGTGGTGGTGCCTCGGCTGTTTGTGGTGCAGCCTCGACAGCTTCTGGACCACCCGCGCGCTCACCGCCACGCTGGGCGCGTGAGGCCATGCGCTTCAGTAGCGCATCCAGTTCTTCTGGCGAAGGCGCTGGACGACGCGGCGCAGTCGCGGATGCCGGCCTACCGCCTTGGGTCGTCGGCGGTACCTCTCTTTTTGGCGCGGGGTCACTCTGGTTTGCATGAGACGGTGAAGTTTCTTTAGTGGTGCCAGCTACTGGCTGCGCCTGCGCCGGTGCCTGTTTTGTCCGCCTAGCATGGTCGCGCATATTGCGAAGTGCTGCCGAAGCCAAGTCGTTTCGATCGGAAAGCGCCGACAGCTCAGCAAGTGTATCCTGCCTTGATGGCGCCGCCTGGGTTTGCTTTGGTGCAGGTTGTGCTGGTGCGGGCTGGGCGTCGGGACTGTCTGCCGATGGCTGGTTCTTGGGAGCGCCAGTGTTTCGCTGTTTTAGTTGATCGAGCTGCCTGAGCTCATCATCAGAAAGTGAGGCCTGCTTTGCTTGAGCAGCCTTTGCAAGACGACGAGCGCGTGCAGCCGCATGATCATCAGCCTGTTGCGCAGTCGGTCGCTTCGCACCATCGCTCCCGAAAAGAGATGCCAAATGGCGCTGCTGAGCCTGCTTAAGATGTGCTTTACGGTTTTCCATGGTGCGCAAAGAATTACGAAATTATAGCCTAATTATCGTAAAAAGTCAAGATTCAATCAGTCTACGTCTGAACCGTTCTAAGGGTCAAGCGAGACGCTATTGAGAGTAATAAACGCGTCGACCATTGCGGTCAATGTACCAAGCTGGGTAGCGCCCGTTTTGATCAGCAGCATCCCCGGACGTGTCTTGACTCCCCTGACCATTCGCACCGGCCGATCCTTTAATGAAATACTCGGACACTCCTCCCCCAACGGCCCGTACACAGGCGCATCCTTTTACCACGTTGCCGGGTTGTTTAAAGGATTCTACAGTTGTTCCGGAAAGCAGCTTCGACATCACATCGTTCCAAATTGGTGCAGCTCCCTGGACGCCGGAAATTCCACGCATCGGATCACCATTGTTATTGCCAACCCAAACCCCGACCACGAGAGATGGAGTATAGCCAATCGTCCAGTTGTCTTTATAGTCATTGGTTGTTCCGGTTTTCACTGCTGCTGGGCGAGAAAAATTCAGCGGCGAGTCGGCCCCAAAGCCAATTGTCCGTGCGCGGTTGTCAGACAGAATATCGCTCATAATGTAGGCTAATCCGGGATCAACAACTAGCTTGGGATCCGGTTTTCGCTCGTAAATAACCTTACCTTTTGAATCCTCTATTTTAGTCACCGAAACTTTACCTGCGTTCGTACCGCTATTAGCAAGCACGCCGTAGGCAGAGACCATATCGACAAGCTTTACTTCCCCTCCACCAAGCACCAGCGAAAGGCCATAGCGGTCAGGTTCGTTTAAGGTCGTTATGCCCATACTCTTTGCCAAATCAATCGATGGCTTAGCGCCAACCTTATCAAGTAACTCCACGGATGGGATGTTGAGTGAGTTCGCGAGGCTGTAGCGAAGCGTCACATTACCTCGGTAACCACCGTCGTAGTTTTTGGGTGTGAATGTGTTGTAGAACGTGGTTGGCTTGTCGTGCAGAACCATATTTGCCGAATTCCCTTGCCGCAATGCTTCAAGGTACACAAATGGCTTGAAAGAAGATCCTGGCTGCCTCAGCGCATCGGCAACGTTAACCTTGCCGTCAATCTGATCATTATTGAAATCGCGACTTCCAACCATTGCCAGGATTTCCCCGTTGCGAGGATCCATTGCTACCAGGGCCCCATTCGAAGCGTTGTACGATGCAACATCGGCCACCCCCTTTGTGAGAGCCTCTTGGGCCGTCTGTTGCTTGTTGAGATCCAGCGTTGTGTAGACCTTTAAACCACCTGAGTCGACAACATCGTCCCCGTAGTACTTTGCGAGCTGCTCTTTTACATAAAAGACAAAGTGCGGAGCAAAGAGCACTTTTTCCTCTTTGGCATAGGCAAGCGTCTGAGCATACGCCTCATTCGCCTGATCTTGAGAGACATAGCCGAGCTTGACCATCCGGTCGAGTACATATTTTTGACGTTTCTTAGCAAGATCAGCGCTTCCGCCAAGCGGTGAATAGCGCGTCGGGGAGCTGGGCAGGCCGGCAAGCATCGTCGCCTCAGCAAGTGTTAATTGGTTAAGGTCTTTGCCGAAGTAGGTCTTGGCAGCATCTGCTACGCCGTAGGACTGCTGGCCGTAATACACCTCGTTAAGATACCGTTCAAGGATTTGATCTTTGCTAAATTTCTGCTCAAGTAACACTGCATAGGTCATCTCTTTTAATTTTCGCGACGTCGTCTTCTCGCTACTGAGATAGGTGTTCTTAATCAACTGCTGGGTAATAGTCGATCCGCCCTGCTGATCGTTCGTAAAGATGTTCTTGTATGTCGCACGGACGAGCGCTTCCGGATTAACACCTTTGTGCTTATAAAAATCAGCGTCCTCGGCAGCTAATGTTGCCAACACTAGAGGCCTTGGGATCTCATCCAGTTTCTTGGAAACTGGCTGGTGCGCACCGGCCGTTTCATACAGCTTTGTCCCGTTGCGATCATAAAAAACTGTCTGAGTCGGATGAAAGTTTTCCTTGGCCGGTAACTTAAGTAGCGGCGAAACTGCTTTGGCTACTCCACCAAAAGCGATAATCGGGGCCAGCAGCGCAAGCAGAATGAACCATGTGTAGTAAACACCGGGATGAGTTTCTTTTCGGTAGGAGACAACTTTGCGCACCTATCTAGTGTACCGCAGCTACGCCTCAGCTGGGACGTTTTCCGATTCCCAATCACACTCCGTACAGGCAATCTTATTCTTGCCACGCTTTGTCACCAGGTTCTTGCACTTAGGGCACGGTTCTTTGACGGGTTCCTGCCAAGAAGCGAAATCGCACTCCGGATACGCAGAACAGCCGTAGAAGATTTTTCCGCGTTTCGTCTTCTTCTCGCTAAGCTCGCCCTTCTTACATTTCGGACATGTCACACCGGTCGATTTAACGAGTGGCTTAGTCCCTTTGCATTCGGGATAGCGCGTACACGCCAAAAACATCCCAAAGCGGCCACGTTTTACCGTCATCGGAGCGTCACACTTGGGGCACTTTTCATCAGTAGCAGAAGCCTCTGCTTCCTCACGCTCCTTGGCATCCTCTTCAAGTGGGGCCATGTAGCGACACTCTGGATAGCGACTGCAGCCGTAGAAGCGACCAAATCTACCGAGTTTAATAACGAGATTCCCCTGTCCGCATTCCGGACATTGCTTGTCGGTAGCTTCATGTGTCACTTCTTCTTTGCTGACCGACTTATCTTTCTCGGCTATCAACTTAGTGAATGGATCCCAGAATTCGTGAAGGACCGCCAAGCGCGTATTTTCGCCGTCAGCAATTTCATCAAGCTCAGTCTCAAGATGCGCCGTAAATTCATAGTCGACATACTTGGCAAAATGCTTTGTCAAAAGGTCGCTAACAACAACTCCGACATCTTCAGGGAAGAACCGTCGCTCCTCGAGGCGAACATATTTTCGATCCTGAATTGTCGAGATAATACTGGCATACGTCGATGGCCGACCAATCCCGTATTCCTCGAGCGTCTTCACGAGACTCGCTTCGGTATAACGAGGGGGTGGCGATGTGAAGTGCTGCTCTGGTGTAATTTCATTTAGCACAACCGTTGCGCCCTCGGAAAGCTCTGGGAGTAGGCGTTCATCATCCTCAGCAGCAACGTCGTCGCGTCCTTCGAGGTAGACTTTCATAAACCCTGCTTCGGCAATTACTGAACCTGTCGACTTTAGGCGCGAAGCACCATCGGCGCCAGCCTGAAAAAGGATCGTCGTTTGATCAAGCAGGGCCTCTGCCATTTGTGAAGCAATTGCACGCTGCCAGATGAGGCGATACAGCTTCAGTTGATCGCTCGTAAGGTGTGCCGCGACGTCATCTGGACGCCTGGCAAAGGAGGTTGGGCGGACAGCTTCATGAGCTTCCTGCGCACCCTTTGCTTTCGTCTTATAGCGCCTTGGCTGTGCGGGTAGAAACTGCTTACCAAACTGGCGCTCAATAACGGTACGCGCTTCACTCAAGGCCGAATCAGCCAAATGAACCGAATCAGTACGCATATACGTAATCAGGCCAATGCTCCCTTCGCCGCTGATTTGAATGCCTTCATATAACTGCTGCGCAGTGCGCATAGTTCGCCGTGCCGCGAAACCGAGCTTACGCGAGGCTTCTTGCTGCAGTGTGGACGTCGTAAAAGGAGGCGCTGGATTTCGTTTACGCTGCTTCTTCTCAATCGAGTCAACCACAACCGGATGCTGCGGTAATTCCGCAGCGAGCTCTGTCGCTCGCTCGCGCGTCAGGTCGAACTGTGCCAGTTTTTTGCCGGAATCCTCGACTAGCTGTGCGCCAAATGTTGTGCCCTCCTTGGATGAATCCGCCCGAAGACGCGCATCAAGCGTCCAGTATTCCTCGGGCTTAAAGGCAGTAATTTCTCGCTCGCGCTCCACAATCAAACGCAAGGCGACTGATTGCACCCGACCGGCCGAGAGGCCATAGCGGACCTTCTTCCAGAGAAATGGCGACAACGTAAAACCGTATAGATAGTCGAGCGTCTGCCTTGCCTCTTGCGCAGAAACTAGATTCTGATCGATGGCGTGTTGCTGTTTGAGCGCCTCCGTAATCGCCTCTTTGGTGATTTCGTTAAACGTGATCCTCTTGGTGTTCTTGGGGTCCGCACCGAGAACCTCAGTAAGGTGCCACGCAATCGCCTCCCCCTCTCGGTCACGGTCCGTCGCCAGAAGTAGGGCATCAGCATTCTTCAGCTCTTTCTTGAGTAAGGCGACGTGCTTCTTGTTGTCTCCAATCACTTCATACTTCGGGGCGAAGTCATTCTCAACATCGATTGACCCCTGCTTCGATGGAAGTTGCCGAATGTGACCATACGACGCCAATACGCGAAACCCGCTACCAAGATAGCGTTCTATTGTGCGCGCCTTTGCAGGCGATTCAACGATGACAAGACTTTTAGGCATGGATACAGTGTCCTAGCTTGGTGGTAAAAAACAGTATTGACAAGGTGTATACATTTGTATACTATTCATTTGCGCTCCCTTAACACCCCGTCATTTCAACCATACACACCGTGTCAAGGTGGGAATGGCGGGGGTCTTTATTAAACCAAAGCAGGAACCTATGCGAGAAGAATTATCTCCCAGACAGTCAGAAACGCTCAACGTTATAACCGAATATATAGATAAAAACGGACTTCCTCCGACGATTCGAGAAATTATGGCAGGGCTCGGAGTTGCCTATCCTCGCGGGGTTCAACGCCATCTCGAGGCCCTCGAGAAAAAAGGGTACATCACCCGTGACTCTAGCTCACGTGGAATTAGATTACGAGATCGGGTGAAGCAGGCCGTTGCGGACTTTGGTGAATCAATTACCCGCTTGCCAATCATCGGCCGAGTTCCAGCTGGGGGCCCCATGCTGGCTGAAGAAAATATTGAGGACTGGGTGACGCTGCCGACAGATCTAACGCGTGGCAAACAAGATGTTTTCATACTGCGCACTACTGGAGATTCGATGATTGGAGCCGGAATTTTTGATGGTGACTGGCTTATCGTTACGCCGACAGAGCAAGCCAATCACGGCGATATTGTCGTTGCCTTGATCGGTGACGACGCCACCGTTAAGCGCTATATCAAGAAAGACAATATGTCCTTCTTAAAAGCCGAGAACCCCAATTACCAAAATATTTACCCCGACCAAGAATGGTCTATCCAGGGTCGAGTAACGGCTGTAGTTCGGCCGCACGTATCTTAAGACTTTCTAATAACTAATCAGGAGTTCGCCATGCAAATCGCACTTTCATTCGGACACGGCAAAATGCTCGCTGTCTCACGTCGTCGGCTTCGCGCAGGTTACCGACGCCTTGCCTTTAAGGCATTCCCACGCCTCACGAGTTTCATTGCCCTTTAGATAGTAACAAGAGCACACTGCTCTTATCCCCTACTTCAATCAAGAAGTGAGTAAGAGTTGTCTCTACCCCGAATAATTCTTCCAGAAACTTCAAGGCGAGAGAGCTCGCCAAGCAAACTGCTTGCGTCTCTGTTGAGGGAAATACAAAGCTCTTCAAGCGTCATTGGCCCAGTGAGAAGTAGCTTCAAAACTGGTTGTTCAGACAAATCTTTCTTGCTCTCTTCTTCGCCACAGTACTGGGCAACAAATTGATCGATATCAACGAGCGGCTGCGCACCCTCTGAAATAAGCCAGTTGACACCTTTAGCGGTGTTCTCATCAATCCGACCCGGAACGGCCCAAATGTCCTTACCCTGGTGGAGTGCGTGCTGGGCTGTAGTTAGGCTGCCGCTCGGAAGCGCTGCTTCGATTATCACCGTCACATCGGCAATCCCCGAGATGAGGCGGTTTCGTCTTAGGTAAAGATCTTTGCGATAGGGGGTGCCAGATGGATATTCCGAAACAAGGAAACCGCTCTTTACGATCTTCTGTGCTATACCAACATGGGCACGTGGCGTTATTGCGTCGTCTTCCACGCCTGCTGGTAGCACCGCAATCGAGGATCCACCGTACATCAGCGCTGCTTCATGAACCGTAACGTCAATCCCGAACGCCAATCCGCTCACAAGCACTCCACCCCGTGACGCTATTTTCATAGCCAGCGTGCGCGCAATACGTTGTCCATAAACCGACATTGCTCTCGCGCCAACTACTGCTATGCGTATGCCAGTTTGCCTTAAATGTGAGCCTCGAATATAGAGCGCTTTAGGTGGATCGGGAATGTTTCGAAGAGCATGCAAAAGCTCTTCGGAGTTGTCGTTTGCGAATGTGGTTTTATATGGTTGCATGCTGCAATTATAGCAGCTTGCTAAACTAAGCTTTAGCCTTTTCGCTCAGTTTTGGGTTATAGGCCTCTGTTATTTCAAGGCACCTCAGTTCCCCGAGCAGACGCTCGATAAGTAAGAGGATCTCTTCCCGATCAACTGGAGCATAAATTCTTTGAGGAGACACATACCAGCCAATTTTCTCGAGTCGTTTTACGTCGTCTTCTTCAAATGGGTGATTAAGTTCCCCAATAACCATTTTCGCGCTTCGATTGCGCCCAGGCAGCGCCGCGTATCGGAAAGCAGTAATATTTGCGCTGCTTCCAGCGAGACGAATCGCCTGCATTCTTAGCAGGTTTGAGAGTTCAACTGGCCAAACCGCACGTTTTGCCCGCAGTTTCGCGGCCACGCCCGCGAGCTCTGCTTGTGATGAAACATTGGAAACCGCTTGATAAGCCGCTAGCCTTTCCGCCTCATCTGGGATCATCTCCTGTGGAATTGCCGTCGGGAGAGGTAGATCGAGATCGGTCTCAAGAATGCGCTGACCCGTTTCCAGTTCCTCAACTGCACGCGTTAACACCTTCGCATACATCGTGAGTCCAACTGCTCGTACGTTACCCGACTGTTCACGACCGAGTACATTCCCAGCACCGCGGATTTCAAGATCCTCAAGTGCGATCTGAAAACCAGAGCCCAGCTCTTTGGCATTTTTAATACTTTGCAAACGCTGCCTAGCGGTTGCAGAGAGTGAATTAGGTCTATAGAGAAAGAACGCCCTACCCTGCCTACTACCCCGTCCAATACGACCCCTCAGTTGGTAGCTCTGTGATAGTCCGAGTGTCGCCACGTCGTCAATGATCATGGTGTTTGCATTCGGAAGATCAAGCCCATTCTCGACGATTGTTGTGCATACCAAAATATCCGTGTCACCCGCCGCAAATTTAGCCATAACGTCTGCGAGTTCGTCTTCGGTCATTTGACCATGGGCAATATCAACGACGGCTTCGGGATGGCGTGCCCCAAGCTCCTTGGCGGCTGCCCTGATCGTCGCCACCCGATTATGCAGGAAATAAACTTGTCCATCGCGCGCGAGCTCATCACGAACCACTTGATCAACTAATTTCTGGTCATACTCCGCTATCGTATTTTCAACCGGACGACGACCAGATGGAGGAGTCTTAATTGTCGAGATCTCTCGTAAACCAGAAAGAGCCAGATTAAGCGTCCGAGGTATTGGAGTCGCAGAGAGGCTAAGGACGTCTATTTGAGCGCGCAGCTTTTTCAAAAGCTCTTTGTGGCGCACCCCAAAACGCTGCTCTTCATCAATAATCAGTAACCCCAGGTCGTGAAACTGGACATCGCCGGAAAGCAGCCGGTGTGTTCCAATCACAATATCCACTTTTCCCTCAGCCAGCTGCTTGAGCGTCTTTGATTGCTCAGCGTTCGTTTTAAATCGCGACATACCACGAATAACAAAGCCGAATTCAGCAAGACGCTTTGTAAATGTCGCGAGATGCTGCTCGGCAAGAATCGTCGTTGGAGACAATACTGCTACTTGCTTGCCACTGGCAGCTGCTTTTGCGGCCGCACGAATAGCGACTTCCGTCTTCCCAAACCCAACATCACCACAAACCAGCCGATCCATTGGTCGACTATCCTCCATATCAGCGAATACGTGTGCAATGGCCCGATCCTGATCCTCTGTCGCTTCATATTTAAACGATGAAGCAAGTCTCTGTTCGATATCTGGCTGTGGCGGGTAGCTAATGCCAGTGACGATTTCACGTCTCGCAGAAACGGTCAGCAACTCCCTTGCTAGGTGCTCAGCCGATTGCTTAACTTTCTCCCGAATGTGTTCCCAGCTAGCGCTACTGAGACGAGTCAGCGTGACATCTTGCGGGCCAACGTAGACATCAACCTTATCTGCTTCGCTGACTGGGACGTAGAGTTTATCGCCTTTCGCATATTCAAGATAAAGATATTCCCTTTCCAGTTCCCCCACCTTACGTCTGACAAGGCCCTTGAAACGGCCCACGCCATGATCTCGATGGGTTATCAATTGGCCCGGAGCAAGCTGCAACTCAAATTTGTCAGAGTGCCGTTTAGCAGGCTTCGTCGGGCGCGTCAAAATCTCCGAAGGTGTAAATACTATCCAGCGCAAATCATCACAACGCACACCTTCCGTAATTGGCAAGCGTACATCTTCGACGTGGTCGGGCAAATCAACCGCTGGACCTTCCCAGCGCGCTAGACCGACATGCCAGCCGTCTTCCTGGTAGCGCTTGATGGTCTCGTGCAGGTCGCTACGGTTATGCAAAACGTCCGCTCGTCTCCATGGCAGTGACAGCACTTTATCACCAGACTTAAATGTAAAAGCGAGCTGCGGCAAGCCTTGCAAATCTTCGGCCGAGTCCAGCAGGTACTCTTCACCTGCAATCGCGGCTCCAGCCAGTTTAATATAGTCACGCAGGTGCGCAGGACCTTTTGGATCAGTGATCGAAGCTGGAAAAAACGTCACCTCTGGAAGAGCAGTTGTTTTTTCATGCTCTATTCGCTGAATTGATTCGATTGTGTCGCCGAAATAGTCCAGCTGAACAGGAAAACGATCGCCTACCCCCCAGACAGCAACCGTACCGCCGCTTCTTCTAAAAGTTCCTGATCGCTCAAGGTCTGGATCTTGATCATAGCCGGCTTCGACGAGCTTTTTGGTAAGATTTTCAATCGAGCATTCAGCACCTTTCTGAAGATGCTGGGTAAGAGTGTCATAACGGCGTACACCGATCAGAGGGACGCCAAGCAGGTCAGGGGGCACCAAGTGGAGCCCTGCCTTATTGCCGATAATTTGGGCTACGCCGACTGCTATTTCATATGACGCGCCGCTTACCTCAGCTGGCCACGGAAAGGCTATACCAGGTGCGAACAGATGCTCGGAGGTAATGACTATAAACGGGCGGTCAAACTCTTTGGCTAACGCCAGAAGAAGCAGCTCACGTACACCTCGAGAAGTCTCCCCTAGCCGTACTCTCCCATTTTGCAGGTCTGCGACAATGCTTGCCGTGTCTGTCTTTTCAAGCACATGCTTAAAGAAGCTCCCGTTACTCATCTAACCACTCCCGCATAAGCACCACGGCTTCATCTAGAACACTCGGTAGGGCTTTCTTTTCATCGCTGTTAAACGGCTTAAGTACGTAGTCTGAAAGATCCCCTTCTCCTCTGCCGATACCAATACGGATTCTGGCAATATTTTCCGTATTAAGCGCTTTCAAGATGTCTTCCAGTCCTCTTTGACCTCCGGCAGAACCTTTCTGGCGGTAGCGAATAGTGCCAAATGGCAAATCTGCGTCATCTGAAATGACCAAAACGTCACCAGGATCCACCTTGTAATACTGTGTCACTGCCGCTACGGCACTACCGGAACGGTTCATGTATGTATGAGGCTTAAGCAGTAGGGTCCCATTAAGCTCTGCGAGCATACCTTTGCCTACAGGCGCCCTCTTCCATGGCCGGCTAACGAGACTATCAAGCACCATCCAGCCAATATTGTGTCGCGTCGCGCTGTAGCGATCGCCGGGATTGCCAAGGCCTACGATAAGAGAACGTTGCCTCACGAGACAGCCTCTTTTGGTTGCTTTGCCTTTAAATCAAGCTGTATTGGAGTACCTAAAAACCCAAACTCTTCACGGATAAGATTGATCACGAAACGACGATGCGTATCTCTCCACGAAGCTGCACTGTTAACGAAACACGTAAATCGCGGCGGGTGCGTCGCGGTCTGCGTTGCATAGTAGAGTTTCGGCGGTCGGCGGCCAGACACCCCAGGCAAACGGTCAAGATTGCGCTGAAGAAGAGTATTGAGCTGACGGGTCGGGACTTGTCTGCCTGCAATTTCCCAAACATCAAATGTTGCCTGCAAAAGACGTGAGAGCCTTGCACCGTGTTTGGCAGAGATAAAGACGACTGGGGGGTTCGGCAAAAATCCCAGCTTGGCACTCAGTAGATCGTAAAAGTGTTCTTGAATATCAGCGGTCTTCTCAACTAGATCCCATTTATTAACGACGACGATAAGCGACTTGCCCGCATCTAATGCGTACGCGGCGACATGTGCATCTTGTACCGTGGGCCCTTCGACTGCGTCTAGCAGAAGCGCCACAACAGTTGCCTCGTCAATCGCCCTCAGCGTACGCAGAAGGCTATATTTAACAACGCCTTTGCCTGATTTGCCCCGTCTCTGCACACCCGCTGTATCAATGAGTTGTAGCTCTCCTAAGTCAGTAGAGATTGTAGCGATTCCGACATCACGCGTGGTATGAGGTATAGAGGAAACAATTCTTCCATCAGACTTAGTCAACGAATTAAAAAGCGTTGATTTGCCAACATTTGGCCTACCAATTAAGGCAAGTCTTGGCATTTCTGGTTGCTCCTCCTGGACAGGCACACTCTCTGGCAAGACTTTAAGCACTGCATCAAGCGCATCACCTGTTCCTTTACCGTGCAGTGCAGAGACGGGATAGACTTCATCAAAACCAAGCTCATAGAGCTCGAGGGCCGCTCTTGCTTGCCTGTCACTGTCGGCTTTGTTTGCAAGTACAAGAATTTTTGTAGATCGCTTACGAAGCTGTTCCGCGATCAGTCTATCCGAAGCAGTCAGTCCCGCTGCGGCATCAAGCACGAACAGTACTGCATCTGCAGCAGCAATGGCATCGTAGGCAGTTTTTGAGACTGCAGTATTCAGCTCGTCCTGCTCTTCTACAAGCCCACCCGTATCTACAAATGTGATGGAACGACCACCCCATTCACCGTCACCGTAGACTCGGTCACGCGTCGTACCAGCTACCTCACTCGTCACCGCTTGTCTGGTACCAATAAAACGATTAAATAACGTCGACTTACCGACGTTTGGTCTTCCGACAATGGCCACGATAGGCTTTCCTGAATTCTGCATAGTTCTGAAGGCGCTTCGCACGCGAAGAACGCCGCATCACGTAAACACCTCTGCACGACGTGCTCACCTACCTAAATAGTAGCAGAACGATGGGGCTTCGCAACAGTATCACCAGGTAAAGCTGGTAAGCGACCAGTCAAGCAGTGATTTCGTCTCCTGGAACCGGTCCTGCGAGTTGAGAACAATCGCTGCAACCTGTCGATTCCCCTCACTGACGACAGCAACTAAACACTGTCCGGCCGCATCGGTCGTCCCGGTCTTGAGACCAGCTATCGGCAAGTACCCACCTAGTAATTTGTTCGAACTCGTCAAAGGGTAGCTTCGCCCTGTCACGTTCGTGACGGTTGCAGTGGGCTCTGAAACCACCGCTGCAATACGAGGCTGGTTAATGAGAAGACGGGCTAAAACCATTTGATCGGCGGCAGTCGAATACGCACCATCACTATCAAGTCCAGTTGGGTTTTTATAATGGGTTTCTTGAAGCCCAAGCTGACGTGCGGATTCATTCATGAGCTTAACAAACGCTTCTTCGGAACCTGCGACGTGGATCGCCAAGGCGCTCGCCGCGTCATTGGCAGACTGGATCATCATGCCCGCAAGCAGTGAATCAACGGTTAGTTGTTCACCGGGCCGCAAATCCATTCGTGATTCATCAACCGTTGTTTTAACCTCACCTACGGTAACCATGTCACCCGGAGAGGTGCGCTGCAGAACGATGAAAGCTGTCATCATCTTCGTCAAGCTAGCAATTGGATGCGTATCGTGCTCATTCTTCGCGTAGAGTACAGCACCGCTTCCAAGGTCCATTACCTGGGACCCTTTTGCAGTAATTAACGGCTCTGTAGCGCTTGTCTTCCGCTGCGGGTACGGCGCCGGGGGCGGCGCGGTTATTATTACCGTATTCTGCCCAGTAGCCTTCGGCTGAGGCAGCGCACTAGGAAAGATCGTTGCAATAACGACCGTCAGTGAAATCAGAGCTGTTTCAAGGAAATTCACGCACTAATGCGTTCGGCTGCTTGGGCGAGTTTTGCCTCAACGAGAGGCAGCTCATCCCGCGACTTAATCCCGAGCGACTTCATCAATTCTACCGTTATATCGTAAATGATTGGACGACCGGGCGCATCAGATCGACCAACTTCAGATACAAGCCCACGGATAGAAAGAGTTCGCAGCGCTGGCGATGATTGCACTCCCCGAATTGCCTCAATTTTAGGGCGCGTCACCGGCCCGTTGTAGGCAATAATTGCTAGCGTCTCAAGCGCTGCCTGAGAGAGTGACCCGCGTAATTCATTCTGGACATACCGCGCAATCGTCTCCGCGGACTCGGGAGCCGTCACAAGTTGCGCAACTTTTCCGTCATCCACTAAACGAATACCGCGATCCGAAAGCTCATCCCCCAGCTGATCCAGTGCCTCCCGCAGGTCTCGCTTGTTCAATCCAGACACCGCACTAAGCTCAGAAAGACTAACCGGTTCACCAGCTGCAAAAAGAATGCTTTCTATGGTTGCCGTCAGCTTCATCCGCGCCATGCCAACATCAAATTATTTCCGCTGATGCGGACACAGCGTTGCTTAAAAAGCTCTAAGACGGCTAAGAAAGTAACAATCACCTGAAGTCTTGAAGTAAGTCCTTCAAACAATGCTGCAAACGGTTGCTGATTTTTTTGCAGCGTTTCACTAACACGGCTAATACATTCTTCGAGCGTGACATACTCCGCTAGCTGTTCTTCTCTCTCTGGGCGAGGGTCTGGGATTTTGCGTAGTACGGCTTCATATGCATCGGACAAGACCGATACATCGATTCCATCGGCCACAAATTGCGGTTCAATCGAAACGACCTGAGCAGGGTGTCCGTAGCTACTATTACTCTGCTCAAACTCGTTACCGAGCAATGCTGCGAGCTCTTTCACAACCTTGTACTCTGCTAATTGCTCTACCAGATCATCCACCTCTTCCTCATCCTCAGTGTCGATGGGCAAAAGTGCGCGAGATTTAAGCAACATCAGGCGTGCCGCGATCACCAGAAACTCTGAAACCTCTGGGAGGCGCTTTCGCTCCATTTCGTCGACAAAGGATACATATTGATCGGTTACTTCAGCCAACGCTATTTCTGTGATGTCGAGTTTCTCTTGTTCAATTAACGACAGCAGCAAATCGAGTGGGCCTTCGAAAGTAGCCTGCTTGATCGCAAAGGAAGTCATTTTTTCACCTGGATATGAATGTCTCGAAGCTGTGCCTCATCTACCTCAGATGGGGCTCGCATCATCAGATCTTCTGCTTTTTGAGTTTTTGGAAATGCGATTACCTCGCGAATATTCGGCTGGTCTGTGAGGAGCATTACAAGTCGGTCTATACCTGGAGCAATGCCGGCATGCGGCGGGGTACCATACGCGAATGCTTTTAAGAAATAGCCAAATTTCTTATCAAAGTGCTCATCTGTGTAACCAACTTTATGGAAGGCCTTTCGTAATGTCTCTGGTTGATGGTTACGAACGGCCCCACTGGCAAGCTCATACCCATTGCAGACCAAGTCATACTGATGGGCCAGCACATCCCCAAGCTCGCTGCTCTCAAGTGCTTCAAGACCACCTTGTGGCATTGAGAATGGATTGTGTGAAAAGTCCCACGCTTGTTTTGTCTCGTCGTATTCATACATTGGGAAGTCAGTAATCCAAGCAAAAGCGAGTTCGTCTCGATGCTTTTCGTAATCGCTAGACTTGGCAAAGAAGTACTGCCGTAGTTCACCAAGTACTGTCGAAGCAACTTTATACGTGTCGGCGACAAAAAAGACGTGGTCTCCTTCGCTCGTTTTTAACAGATTGCGCAGTGCTGTTTTGGTTTCATCTGATAAGTTCTTCGCAACCGGAGATGTATATTCTGTGCCAGAATCCACAATCCAGCCTAAGCCCTTCGCTCCTCGTTCTCTGGCAAATTCTTGAAGCTTGTCATAGTCGGAACGGGAATTGTCTCGTAAGCTCGGCACAACAATGCATTTCACAACGGGCGCATCTGCAAAGGCCTTAAATGATCCTCCTTTAAAGAGGTCTGTAACGTCAGAGAGTTCCATTTCCTTGATTCTGAGGTCTGGCTTATCAGTTCCAAAGCGATTCATCACATCGCGATATGTCAGTCTCTTGAATGATTCCTTTGTAAGCTTCTTCTTGGTGTGCTTAGAAACTACCGTTTTCATGACCGCTTCGACGACCGCAAAGACATCGTCTTGCTCAGCAAAGGACATCTCCATATCGAGCTGTGTGTGTTCCGGCTGACGATCCCCTCGTAAATCCTCATCTCGTAGCGCTCTCGCAATCTGAAAGTATTTATCAAAACCAGCAATCATCAAGAGCTGTTTAAACTGTTGCGGAGCTTGAGGAAGCGCAAAGAACTTGCCTGGATGAACCCTGCTCGGCACTAGGTAGTCACGAGCGCCTTCTGGGGAACTGCTCGTGAGCAGCGGTGTTTCAATCTCGGCAAATCCCTGCGACGTCATCGCTTCACGTATCGTGTGAATAATCTCGCTTCGAAGTAGGATGCGTTTCTGAATTCCAGCTCGCCGCAAATCGAGATAGCGATACTCCAGGCGACGTTCTTCGTTAACGTCTCCGTCGTGCTCGATTTCGAAAGGCGGTGTCTTTGCCCTTGAAAGAACCTCGATCGAACCAACCGCTACCTCAATCGCACCGGTAGCAAGCTCCTCGTTTACCGTGCCGTCCGGGCGAGGTCTGACTATGCCTGAAACCTGCAGCACCCACTCTGGCCTAATTTCTTCAGCAATAGCGAACGCCGCCGCCTCTTCGGGGTCAAACACGATTTGTGTCAAGCCGTAACGATCACGTAAATCTACAAATATTAGTCCGCCGTGATCGCGTCGTCGATGAACCCACCCCGCAAGGGTGACTTTCTGACCAATATGTTTTTTCTCGAGTTCGCCGAGCGTATGCGTTCGGAGCATTTTGTATCTCTCTTTCGGGTTTTATTCTACCAGCCGAGGCGTCACGCGACGAGTGCAGCAGCACTTTCAAGTCGTGCCAGCGTCTCCTCTTTACCAAGTACCGCAGCCACATCCCAAAGCGATGGAGTTTGCTCGGCGCCAGTCAGGGCAATTCTCAGTACTGGAAAGAGCTGTTTTGGCGCAAGGTCTAACTGCGTCCTAAGGTCGGTAAAGGCCCCCTGAAGTCTGTCGGGAGACCAAGTTTCTATTCCAGCCAGCTGCCGCTGAGATACTTCAAGCCATACCGCTACGCTTTCGGCGCTTTCATTTTCGATCAAATCTTTTGCATTGAGATGCGGCGAATTAAAGAGATACGATACTTCATTTGGCGAAACTTCCCGCAGCGTCGAGGCTCGCTCAAGTGCCAGCGAAAAGGCTGCTTCTTCGTTTGCAACACCACGACGTGGCCAGCTTCCGAGTGCTTCTGCCAGCTCTAAAAGCTCTCCAGAATCACGGTTTGCCATATGTTGTTTGTTCATCCAGCGAAGCTTCTGTTCATCAAAGACGCCGGGTGATTTTTGTATGCCATCAAGCGAAAAAGCATTCGCCAGTTCATCAAGAGAGAAGAACAACTCTGCCTCATTCTTCGGACTCCACCCAATGAGGGCGATAAAGTTTGCGATTGCTTCGGGTAGATAGCCTTCGTCGCGG
This sequence comes from uncultured Candidatus Saccharibacteria bacterium, assembly GCA_964432765.1. Taxonomy (GTDB): domain Bacteria; phylum Patescibacteriota; class SICC01; order SICC01; family CAYSOT01; genus CAYSOT01. The sequence continues at coordinate 25,843 of CAYSOT010000004.1, read as the reverse complement.
TAACTAAGCGCTCCTTTTGAACCAGCTCGCTTCGAGAGCTTCTTACCATCCGTACCATGGATTAACGGAACGTGATGAAACTTTGGAGGCTGCCAGCCAAAAACCTCATAGAGCTTCAGGTATTTATTAAGGCTACTTGTAAATTCATCGCCCCGAATCACATTGGTAATTCCCATTTCGTGGTCATCGATAATGTGGGCAAAATTGTACGTTGGGTATCCATCAGCTTTGATTAATACGAAATCCTCAAAAGCAGATGGTTCAGCCACTCGATCAAACACCCGCTGGTCCTTTCGCGAATCACTCGTGAAGTATTCAGCAGTGATAACCTTCTGGTCATCTGGCCAACGGAACCTGATTGCGCCATCCGATTCATAGGCATACCCCTTTGCAAGCAGTTCCCTGGCTTTTGCAAGATACACCTCGAGGCGTTCGGACTGGTGCCACACCGAAGGGTCCCAATCTAGACCAAGCCAGGAAAGTGTTTCAAAAATGACACTTTCCGCATCTTCAACAAATCTGTTTCGGTCAGTGTCTTCGATTCTGACGTAAAACGTACCGCCTGCGTGCTTCGCGAGCAGCCACGAAAAAAGGGCTGTTCGAACATTTCCAATCTGAAGGTACCCTGTCGGGGAAGGAGCAAAGCGCGTCTTAACTTTTTGCATACTGCTAGTATACCTAGCCAACCCGGCGACTGACGGGAACTTGATTTTTTATCCGTGCTTCTTGCCCAAGTCCAACTGCGTAGACCATTGCACCGTTGTGCAGCGCCCAGTATCCAGACCCCCCAGGGCGAGCAATATCTTCACCGGCCATCACCCTTGCTGTCTGCTGCTCATCCGTACTAATCAACGACCGGCTTACAGAGCGGCCGTAAAGTTGCATGAAATCAAGCGTCGGCTTATAGCCGCCTCGCACACTCCTGGCCGCTCGGAGCCCTCTGCGCACGATTGGCGTTGCGCGGTAGAGCGCCGCCTCGTCACTCATAAGCCAATACTCATGCTCCTTAGAGCGCCAGGTCAGCCCAGCATCCCAATCCTCCTTGAAGCCAAAGCGTTCCTCAAGCCACTGCGCCGGTGTTTCAGTCGTTTGTTCATAGCGACGATCGCTGAATCGATTTGTTGAAACAGTGGCCTCGGCACTGCCCGACTTCTTAAGAACGACTATGAAGAATCCTTCCATCCCCGAATCTCCTGGCCAGATACGATGTGCGAGGGCTAGTCTTGGGTCAAATTTATGATCTTCCCACGTTGTCAGGCCACTTGCCGTGGCAAGACCCGGAAGCTTACTCTCTGCAACATCGGCCTCCGGATGATTCGCTAGAAATTCAGAAATGACACCCTCGTTCTCTTCGGGCGCATATGTGCACGTTGAGTAGACAAGCGTTCCCCCGGGCTTGAGCGCCTGCCAGGCGGCAGCGAGTAGCTTTGATTGCAACGTTGCCAGTTTCTTAATGGCGTTTTCGGACCACCGTCTCAAGACTTCTGGAGATTTTGCAGCTGTGCCCTCGGCGGTGCACGGTGCATCAAGCAGTACTCGATCAAACATGCTGCCGGTGATCCTGCCAAGTCGATGGCCATTTAAGTTGGCAATGACCGTATTGAGTGTCCCGCATCGCTCCAGGTTAGCCGTAAGCGCTTTAAGTCGGCTTACGGAAGAATCGTTGGCAACTAAAAGACCGCTGTTGTTCATCATTGCCGCTAGTTGTGTCGTTTTTGAACCTGGCGCAGCCGCCATATCAAGTACTCGCTCGCCGGCTTTTGCATCGAGCAAGAGCGGCGGAATCATAGAGCTTGCCTCCTGTACGTAGATCCTTCCCGTGAAGTGGGGCAGCGTATGCCCCAGCGGTATGCTGCGATCCGCACGGTCAATTTGAAACCCATTTTTATACCAGGGCAGTGGCGAAAGTTGCCAATGATGCTCTTTTGCCCACTTTAAGAATGATTCTCGATCAACCTTTAGAGTGTTAAGACGGATTGTTCTTTTTAAAGGCTGCACAACGGATTCCCTAAATCCGGGTGGCGCTATAGGCTCATACCGCTCTAAAAATCGCCCTGGCAAAACGGGCGTGGGACGACGCTCACTGCGCTTTCTCACGACTGTATCCTGTGCCGCGCGCTTTCGTACCGAACCACAGCGCGAACGAACGAAGGGAACGCTGTCATAATCCTTCGCCAACGCCTTGGTTGAGTAATCAATCGCCAGAACCACTCAAGTCCCCTGCGCTGAATCACACCGGGCGGATTCTTTGCCGGAGCCCCGCCGTCAAGCGCGGCGCTTCCCGTAAGATAGTCAAACGCGCCGCCTACACCAACAGCCACACACGGAGCATCAAGCTCGGAAAGATTACGAGCTATCCAGTGTTCTTGTTTCGGAGCCCCAAACGCCACTAGTAGAATTGAAGCCTTACTTTGCTTTATCGACCCACGGATCTTCTTATCGCTATCCGGTCGTGGTGACCCATCCTCTGCGCCACCAATTCGCACTTCAGGAAACTCGTTTTTCAGCACTCCGGCTGCACGCTTAGCCACGCCAGGAGCTCCTCCGAGCAAATAAACCGTATACCCAAACTCTTCCGCCAGACCGGCAAGATCAGTCACCAGGCTAGAACCGCGGACAACTTCCGTAATCACGCGACCACGTGGACGAATTAGGAATTTGATGAGCAAAGTAAGCGCCTTTATCCAGCCACGCAATCGGCGCATCGGGCCACGCAGGGGGCGGCGCAGATAGTCAGCCGCCCAAATTAAGCCATTGCCATCCGGGACTCGATAGTCAGCCGCATTAATACACTCCTTAAAAGCGGCATCATGCTGAGCACGCATGACCATCTCCGGGTTGACCGTGACTATGTGACGGCGCTCCCCGGAGTTTAGATCTTTTCGGAGCTCTGCCAAAAGGTCAATTACCCCAATAGAGTCAACATCGACCCCTAAAATACTGACCGATTTCATGATGTCAGCTCCTCAAGAATAAGCCCCGCAGTACGCCGCCATGAAAAATCCTTGACGCGCCCAAGACCCGCCAGAGCAAGTTCTTTTGCATATGTCTGATCGCTCAGTAACCTCTCCATGCCGAGATGAATTTCTTCGACGGAATAAGGGTCCACCAAATGAGCCGCATTGCCGGCTACTTCCTCGGTCGCGCCGCCACGAGATGTTAAGACCGGCGTTTTGGCGGCGAACGCCTCGAGAATAGGGATTCCAAAACCCTCAAAAAGACTTGGGAAGATGAATGCCCGCGCTCCTCGCAGTAGCGCAGCATATTCCCGATTCGGTAAATGACCCGGTTGGATGATTGAACCAGCTTCGCGCTCTTTACGAATAAGTTCACGAATCTCGTCATAGCCTTCCCCGGGGTTTCCAGCTAGTACAAGCTGGCCCCCAAATAAACCTGAGTCACGTAGCCTGAAAAATGCTTCTATAATCCGGGTTACGTTCTTCCGAACCTCAAGCCTACCGATATACATCAGATAGGGGTCAGACACGCGGTGATTCTGCATCACATCGTGAACTTCTGCTGCTGTTAAGCCACGGAACATCTCATGATCGTATCCATTGGGTATCACGGATATCTTTGGCTCACTAGACTCGTAGAAAGAACCCACGTCACGCGCAACCGCCTCAGACGGGACTACGATGCGTTTTGCCCATTTAACAGACCAGCGAGTTCCATACTTCAGACTGAGTCTTTGGTACCTTGTGTAGTTCTCCGGAAAGTGTCGGAAGCCTAGATCGTGCACGGTTACGACCGTGTTCTTTGGATGAACTCGCGGAACAAGATGTGACGGAATACAGAGCGCATCCACCGGATTTTTCCGAAGTTCCTTTGAAAGTGCCGTATAGGGCCAAAACCTACGCGGTGGGACGATGACGGATTCGAAGTTACTGGGCAACGATGCCAATTCATCGCGTAACGGTTCCCAACTGTAAACGCGATACTGGTTTTCCAGATCAAGGTTAGCGAGCTCCCGCAGTACGTGATAGCCATACCATTCAACGCCAGTGCGTTGCTTTGCGTTGGCACGTGAGGCATCGAATCCAATCAACATGGCTACAGTATGACGGAAGTATAGTTAGTCGGCACCTAGCGAACTGCTACGGCGCGCTTGTAAGACTCAAGGTTATCGACCGCTATCCCGGTTCCGCGGACCACACAAAAGAGTGGATCTTCCGCGAGGTGACACGGAACGGACGTGGCTTGTGTTATGACAACGTCTAAGTTTTTTAGCAGTGCACCGCCACCTGTCATCACCATCCCCCGATCGATTACATCTGCTGAGAGTTCGGGCGGTGTCTTCTGGAGCACTGCTTTCACGGCCTGAATAATCTCGGCAATTTCGTTCTGTACAGCTCGGACTACTTCATTAGTTGAGATACTGATCGTCTTGGGCATCTCTGCGACCATATCGCGACCCCGTACTTCCATCGTTTGCTCATCATCCTCTGGCACCGGCGCTGCCGAACCAATTTGAATCTTGATCTGCTCAGCGGTGACATCTCCGATTGCCAAGTTATGTCGCTTTCGAATATATGTTGAAATAGCGCGATCAAAATTTACGCCACCGACTCGCACTGAATCGACCGCAACGATACCACCGAGTGAAATTACTGCTACCTCTGATGTTCCGCCACCAACATCGATAACCATATTTCCGGATGCAGAACCAATCGGAATTTCGGCTCCAATCGCCGCTGCTAATGGCTCTCGGATGATATAGGCATTCTTCGCACCCGCCTGAGTTGTCGCATCAATCACGGCGCGCCGTTCGGTGGACGTAACCCCCGCTGGCACGCAGACCATTACATCTGGCCTAAAAAGGCGCACATTGCCGACGGCTTTATTAATAAAATAGCGCATCATTGCTTCAGTAATGCGGTAGTTTGCGATTACTCCGTCAGATAGCGGCCTATGGGCCTCGATGCTTTCCGGCGTTCGACCAAGCATGTCCTTCGCCTCCTGCCCCACAGCCATAATCTTATTGTCTTCTGTTGAGACCGCTACGACGGATGGTTCATTAATAACCACACCCTTGTCTTGAACGTAGACAAGCGTATTTGAGGTGCCAAGGTCGATGCCAAGTCGTTTGCTGAACAAAAAAGTTGTCCCGATTTAGAACAGTTTACTAGTGCAAAGTAAGTCTACACCGTGCAGCGGCGTCACTCAACTCGCTCAATCTGCGCACCAAGACTACGTAGTCGTTCATCGATTTTTTCATAACCTCGCTCAATGTGCTCCACGTGTTCAATAGTCGTAGTCCCTTCCGCTATCAACGCCGCGATAACCATCGTCATACCTGCGCGCAGATCAGGACTTTCAAGGTTCTTGGCTGACAATTTTGAGGGGCCATAGACGAGTATCCGATGAGGATCGGCCATAACAATATTAGCGCCCATCGTGACAAGCTTATCGGTATAGAAAAACCGTCCTTCATACATCCAGTCGTGTATAAGGCTCATACCCGCTGCCTGTGTCATCAGGATTGTAAACGGTGAAACAAGGTCTGTTGGAAATGCGGGCCAGACGTTTGTGTGCACATTCGTGGCAACAAGTTCATGTGGCGCTGTCACTGTGATGCGATCGTGCTCCGTACTAAACGAAATACCCGCGTGACGTAACTTCGTGAGGATTATTCCCATATTTTCTGGGTCCGTATTTTTCAGTACGACGCTTCCGCCCGTAACCGCGGCAGCGATCATCAATGTGGCAGCCTCGATTTCGTCGGGACGGATGCGATGCTTTACGCCGCTAAGACTGGAAACGCCCTCAATAGTTATGCGGTTTGTGCCTGCGCCCTCTATCTTCGCACCCATCGAAATTAACAAGTCGGCCAAATCAACTACGTGTAATTCCGAAGCGGCGTTGCGAATGACTGTTTTTCCTTGCGCGAGTACCGCCGCCATCATCACGTTTTCGGTTGCCGTGACAGACGCCTCCTCTAAAAAGATTTCTCCACCAACAAGACCTTTCTCGGCCGAAACGACGTAGTGTGAGTTTGTTTGCTCGATATGTGCCCCAAGCCCGCGCAGACCATCGAAGTGCATATCAATCGGACGCTTACCGATAATGTCACCACCGGGATGTGCGATCTCCACACGGCCGAATCTTCCAAGGAGAGGTCCCAAGATGAGGATTGAGGCTCTGAGGCGGCTGGTCAGTGCATCGTCAACCGGATACACCTCTCGCGTCCCAGAGATAGTGACAGAATTGTCAGTACGTTCAATGGCACAGCCGAATGTATGCAAAATTTCGGACATTGACTCTACGTCGCGAATACCGGGAACATTTTCAAGGACAACTTCTTCGTCAGTTAAAAGCGCCGCAGCGAGACATGGCAAAACGGCGTTCTTAGAACCTCCCACGGACACTTCTCCCGAGAGCACAGACGGCCCAGTAATCCGGTAACGAGCCACGTTATTTCCTTCGCCGGTGTTTCACGAGCTCTGCAGCTCGAAGCCTGGCCAAGTTTTTTTGCAATGTAGCAGCAAGCTCCGCCACTTCTTCCTTTTCAAGCTTTTCTTCCATGGCTAAGGCGGCTTTCTTACGTGCTTGTTCGGCACGTTCGGCATCAATATCGTCAGCCCTCTCGGCTGTATCGGCTAGAATCGTCAAAACCGTACCGTCGGTCTGCACAAATCCTCCGGAAACGGCAACGTGTTCTATTTCTTCTCCGGTTCGAATTGAGACTACGCCCGGCTTCAGTGTCGAGACAAGCGGGATATGATTTTCAAGAACAGTAACCTCACCGTCGCCGGTCGGCAACTGGATCGCTTCTGCTTCACCCTCTTGGACGACCCCTTCTGCCGTAACGGCGGTGTATTTCAGCATGGCTACGCCTTGGCTTTTTTCTTGCCGCGAGAAACTACTTCATCAATACTGCCGGCATAACCGAAGTCCGACTCTGGTCGATCATCGTGCTTACCGTCAATAATCTCGGCAAAGCTACGGACTGTGTCCTCGCGTGAGACGTATGCACCGCTTCTGCCAGTAAACGGTTCAGCCACAAAGAACGGTTGGCTCATAAATTGCTGCACTTTACGTGCTCTTGCAACGATTAACTTATCTTCTTCGGAAAGTTCATCGACTCCGAGAATTGCAATGATGTCTTGCAGGTCTTTGTATCGCTGGAGCGTCTGCTGAACGCCTCGTGCGACACGGTAGTGCTCATCACCGACGATTGCCGGGTCAAGTACTGTCGAAGCGGAATCAAGCGGATCGACAGCTGGATAAATACCAAGCTCCGAAATTGCACGGGATAGCACGATGGTCGAATCAAGGTGGGCAAAGGTCGCCGCAGGCGCTGGGTCAGTAAGGTCATCCGCCGGGACGTAGACTGCCTGGACCGAGGTGATACTCCCCTTGTTAGTGGAGGTGATTCGCTCCTGCAAACCACCCATCTCGGTTGCTAAGGTCGGTTGATAACCAACCGCCGATGGTAACCGACCAAGAAGCGCCGAGACTTCTGAGCCGGCTTGGGTGAATCGGAAAATATTATCGACAAATAGAAGTACGTCTTGCCCAGCAGTATCGCGGAAATACTCTGCCATCGTTAGGCCTGAAAGAGCTACTCGCTGACGCGCTCCAGGTGGTTCATTCATCTGACCAAATACCAAAGCTGTCTTATCAAGAACGCCGGAATCTTTCATCTCATGGTAAAGGTCGTTGCCTTCCCGAGTTCGCTCACCGACCCCAGCGAATACTGAATAGCCAGAGTGTTCTGTCGCGATATTGCGAATCAATTCCTGAATTAGAACTGTTTTGCCGACACCAGCGCCACCAAACAATCCGACCTTTCCACCTTTCACAATCGGGGCAATTAGGTCGACCACTTTAATGCCAGTCTCGAGCAATTCGGTCTCAGTCGCTTGTTCTGTAAACGACGGTGCTGGCCGGTGAATCGGCCATGCTTCCTTTGTCTTGACTGCTGGCTTACCGTCGATCGGTTCGCCGAGAACGTTAAACATTCGTCCTAGTGTTTCTTCTCCAACCGGAACGGAAATTGAAGCACCAGTTGCAGTGACTTCAGTACCGCGTTCAAGTCCATCAGTTGATTCCATCGCGACAGCACGGACGGTGTTATTGCCCAAGTGCTGCTGCACCTCAAGCGTGATTGGTTCGTCACCATCAATCTTGAGAGCATCAAAGATCTCAGGAAGCTCGCCTTCAAAACGAACGTCGACCACGGGGCCAATTACTTGTACGACTGTACCCATACAGGCTCTAGTCTACCTGTCCAATATCCTCTCTCGCAAGGGATGTATACTACTCGCGTGACTACACCTTATCGTTATCGAGCGCGCGGGACATTTTATTTACTAATGGTTGGCATCTTTGCGCTGATTGCGGTTACCGCAGTTCTGTTTGCAAAGGGCTACAGCATCAACCCGAAAACCGGCATTGTCGCGAAGACCGCGCTTGTCGTCCTTGGCTCTACCCCAAGCAAAGCTGAAATCAAGGTTAACGGTGTGATACGCAAGGAAACTACAAACACCCGCATTAAGCTATCACCTGGATCCTACGACATTAGCGTCAGTAAGTCCGGGACCATTCCGTACCAGAAATCAGTCATTGTCAGCTCGGGAAACGCAATTCTTGAAGAAGACATTCTCCTCTTCTTGCAAGAACCAACCGTGCGCACTCTTAGCGAGACAAGCAATTGTCCTTTTGTGATCTCGCCTAACGGTCGCCAGGTAATGTACTGTTCTGCTGATCAGAACGGTACGGCAATTTGGCAATCTCAGGTTGATGCAAATGCGACACCCCAAAGAGTTTCACTTATACCAGCCGACTTCGGCCAGGTTACCAATATCTCGCTATCTTCAGATTTATCGCGACTCGCAGTAAGCAGTACTACATCAACGGTCATCCTCACCTCTTCTGGCGATCAGCTCATGACAACCCCATTCCCCGGGGCAGTGTTTAGCGGGACGCGAAACGATACGCTCATCATTCGGAAGGATCAGCAATGGATAACCCTTGATGTTCCAAGTGGAAAACAAACTCCACTCAGCCCTACGACTATCCCTCCGGCCGGTAGCGGTGATCTGGTTTACACCGCAAGCGGACAAACTATTTCGCGGGTCGATAGAAATGGAGCAGTGGTAAGCATCACCGCGCCAGAGGCTGTGGTCGGACTTGCAGCCAACCCTGCCAGCCAGACTGTTTATGTGCTTACAGCCAGCAAGCATCTCTATCAGGTTGTATCAGAAACGCTGTTGCCTATCGATTCAAACGTGGAGCGATTTAATCCGTCACGTGACGATAGTGCTGTAGTGACAGCAGATGCAGGTGAGTTTCGTATCTGGCGGCGTGAGACTGGGAAGGTTTCTCTTGTGACGCGCTTCAGTGAAGCACCAACTGTTTTCCGCGTGCACAAGAATGGCCATTACATATATTTTGAGCGAGGTGGTCAGCTACACGCCATCGCCACCGACGGTTCAAATGACACCACCATCTCGAGCCTCGGGTCCCGTTCAGAGATAACAGATTCATATTCACAAGTTCGTCTAGATGGCGCAAAACTTGAATCAGTCACGCTTCTCGAACCGTAATCTTTAGCGAACGCCTGGCAGGCGCGCCGGGGTGGTTCCAGTGGTCCCAGCAGAAGAGTTCGTCGCCGGATCTGGTGAGACTTGTTTAGCTCTGGTGATATGTCGACGTAGCGCTGTCCCCACTGGAACACACGTTGACAACGTCAGGACGGAATCCTTTGTAGGGGCCAGAACGTCAGTTTGCGTAGGCTGTACATCAAATGTCTCTGTAACCTCATAAAGATAGCGAATTCCTTTGTGGTACACCGCAATCGAGTCTCCCCTACTGAGCTGCGGCGTAAGAGTGAACACCGTCTTGTAATCACTCTGAACCCACCAATAGTAAGAACTGTGTCCTGTTAGGAATACATTCCCTTTCTGGCCAGAGGTTGCGGTACCCGGGTAATGCACAACGCCCTTAAGTAGCGCATCGTTAATCACCTGATCGCTCGTTTCAGTTGGGAAAACAATTGGGGCACCGACTCGAATCTTCGAGATATAGATGTAATCATCGCAAATTGCTGTCGGGTTTCCGTTGTCGTCAAAGCTTATGGGCTTACCGCATTCTGTTGCCGGCTTGACCGGAATCGATGATTTTGCCCGCAGATCACGTGGCAAATCAGTCGGATTACCAACCTTAGGTTTGTGAATGAGATACGTCAGCTGTCGTTTAAGTGCAGGAAAGTTATAGATAACAAAGACCGCCAGCGCAATCAGTAGCAACGGGAGAATCGCCTTGAGGACTTTTCCGAATCGCGACTGTGGTTTGGGAATTCGAGGAAGCGGGATTCGCTTTAGCTGTCGGTTGCCAATCTTCATTATCTAGACCTGAGAGAATTCAATTAATAATCGCTCAACTATAACATTTTTCTATGAATCTGACAAGCCTTCAACGTCGCTTCCGACTGCGCGGAATCGTGGTCCATGATAGCCATCGCGCTCAACGGTCTCTAAAAACATCGCCGCTGGACGAATCCAAAAAGCTCTCTCTGTTGGGGTATCGCCTCCAAGTGGTCGATAAATTACAAACTCTTCGCCACTCTCACTATGGCGCCCAATTCCAAGAACCTCATAGACCCGATCAGGGTGCTTAAAATGTACGTACTTTCCGGGTTTGGGATACTGCACGCAGCCATCATACGCTGGGCAGCTCGTGATGCATAACTGTGCCGGAGGAGAGACTCGAACTCTCAAGGCCTTGCGGCCAACGGATTTTGAGTCCGTCGCGTATACCAATTCCGCCACTCCGGCTCCCCTGAAGCGATAATTTATAAGATTTCGCTCAGCAAAGGCAGACCTCCATAGTATACTAGGCTCATGAGTCCACTGGTACTTATCTTGGCAGGTGGCTGGGCACTAACCTTTATCCTGCTTATTCGGTCCCTATTCCGGCAAGCCGGTATTCAGGATGCAATGCGCGAGACATCCTCCTCAGCGGAAAATCAATTGAAGCTATGGGAAGAGTTTGGTCAGCACTTAGACGAAGCCGTTGCGCTGCTCAATGAGAAGGGTGAAGTGGTGTACGCCAACCAAGCTTTTGCGACGATGAGTGATTGGCCCAATCGCTCTGCCTTTCACCAGCCGATTGACTCGATCATTGCACTCCAAGACATGGATGGTGCAGATGCGAAGCTGCCACGCGAGACCACCAAAGATCCCCTCTACTTAATCGGTAAAGAAGGTACGCGTACTCCGGTTTACATCGCCAGGCGAATACTTAATAAGCCCGATGACTTCAGTGTCATTGTTGCCCGTGATGCCTCGGCCGAGAATGCGGAGAAAGAAATCCGTAGTCGCCTGATCAACCTCGCCACGTTCCAACTACGAGCTCCGGTGACTGCCATGCGTGGCTACGCCTCAATGCTGCTCGAGGGTGACGCGGGCAAGCTCCCAGCCGAGGCAAAGAAATACATTCAAACAATTTTTGATAGCATGGATAACCTGCTCGGCATTATCGAAGACATGACACACGTCGAAGAATTGTCGACCAACAAGTCACAAGCCAACAAAGAGTCGGTTATTGTCAGTGATTTTCTCAAAGACTCAGATGGGCGCTTCCAAGAAATCGCTAAGCAAGCCAATCGAGCAATAAACATACCGGCCTTGAAAAGTAATGCTTCAATGCACATCGACAAGGAACAAGTTGCGAGGCTCCTGGCAATGCTTGTAAACACGGCTGTTCGCACCGCAAATGAAAAAACATCCGTCGAGCTCGGTGTTGATGTCAGTGACCGAACGATAGAATTCAGACTCCGAAACCAGGGTGCTCCTCTACCCAAGCAAAGCCAGGCGAACGTCTTCGACTACGTTGGAGGACGCGGCTTAGATGAAGGTATCGGGTTCTATGTTGCCAAACAAATAATCGAATCGCACGGCGCCTTCGTCTCCGTAGATACGCAGCCCAATGGAAACCTCTTCACCCTCAGCCTGCCGCGCGCAGACCGCCCGACAGAAAAAGTGGTTCAACCGGTCAAGGCCAAGGATGACGGGACTCTTGATACGTCTTCGCTTGAGCATGTCGCCGAGGCAGCAGCAGAGCAGGCGAAGAAAAACTAACTAAAATGCTTGCGCCCTACAGGTGCGAATGTAACAATACTAATCGATGGCAAAAATACTTCTCTGTGAAGACGACGTAGTTCTCTCGGACATGTACGTCAAAAAGTTCCAGCTCGCGGGTCTTGATGTCACTGCGGCAATTGACGGTGAGCAGGGTCTTGCTGAGATGCGTAAGAGCAAGCCGGATATCGTCCTGCTCGACATCATGATGCCAAAGAAAAACGGACTTGATACGCTGAAGGAAATCAAAGAAGATCCAGATCTAAAAGATTGCTATGTCGTTTTGCTCTCAAATGTTGGTGAACAATCCTATATCGACGAAGGCTTTTCACTCGGCGCCAATCAGTACCTCATGAAATCAAACTTTACTCCGGGCGAAGTGCTCGAAAAAGTTAAAGGTTGGCTTGCCGAGATTGGCAAAGCGTAAAATCTACGATTCCAGCCGCAGTTCGGCATCAATAAACGATTCCAGATCCCCGTCCAGAACATCGGACGGGTTTTTTGACTCAACCTTTGTTCGTAAATCCTTAACTTGTTTATAGGGGTGCAGTACGTAGGAACGAATCTGGTTCCCCCACGCGGCTTGTTCATTGACCTCTAGACGGCGAAGGTCGTCTTTTTGCTGCTGTCTCGAGAGTGTCAGTAATTTCCCGTACAACATGCGCATTGCCACAGCCTTGTTCTGTGTCTGGGAACGTTCGTTTTGGCATTGCGCCGACAACCCAGTTGGGATGTGTGTAACACGAACGGCAGAATCAGTCTTGTTAACATGCTGGCCACCTGCCGATGACGCACGGTAGGTATCAATGCGTAGATCCTTTGCGTCGAGCTCAACTGCACTTTCAGGCAGGTCGGGCAGTACCTCGACTCGTGCAAAGGATGTTTGCCTAAGTGCCTTTGCATTAAATGGTGATTGCCTCACAAGTCGGTGGACCCCGGCCTCTCCACGTAAGTATCCGTACGCTGACGCACCCGACACATGAATTGTGACGCTCTTGATACCCGCCTCTTCTCCAGCAGATCTGTCGAGTACTTCAGCGTTCCATCCCCGGCGTTCACAAAAGCGTAGATACATGCGCTCAAGCATTAAGGCCCAATCCTGCGCATCTGTGCCTCCGGCCCCTGCCTGGATTGTCAGATGCGCCGGATACGAGTCGTATGGCCCCTTTAGTAGTGACTCACTTTCGTGCTGATTAAAATTTTCTTCGAGCGATCTGAGATTCGTCGCAATGTCTTCGTACGTTGACTCATCCTTTAGTCCAAGCAGTTCTTCTAGATCCGATAGGTCACGCTCAAAATGCACCCAGAAGCTTACAGCAGTTTCCAACTCTCGCAGCCTCTGCATCACTGCGGCTGCTTCTTCTGAGTCGGCCCAAATATCTTCCCGTTGCGATTGCTGCTTAAGATCAGCTAGCTCAGTTTGTTTGCCAGAGAGGTCAAAGATACTCCTTTACCTTGGCAAAGCGTTGCCGAAGGTCGCGAATGCGCTGGAGGAGTTCTTCATGCATGACTTAAGTGTAGCGCGGAATCTGTCCCATATGAAAAGACCCCTCATGTGAGGGGTCTTTTCGATACGTCTTGAAGTAAGTCTAATACTTACTTTTTGACGCGGTAGCCAGTTTGCGTCGCCTTTAGCGCACGTCGCTCACGAGCGTACAAGTAGGCGCTAGCCGCAATGGCAAAGAGCGAAAGCATCGCTGCTTCAGCAGCACCGGTCTTGGGCAGGTTGCCCTTATCCGTCGGTGGCTGCGGTGGTACCGGAGTCGCTGTCGGGGTCGTCGTCGGTGTTGGTGACGGTGAGGTCACAATACCGGCGAAGGTTACAGTCTGCTCTTGGCAGATTTGTTCAAACGTAACCGTTTGCGACTCTTTACCGACTGTTACCGTGTAGGTGCCAACTTTGAGACTCTTCGATATTACAACCTTGCCAGAATTGTCGATGACAAATGACTGGTTGTAATTGTCCGGACCGGCTACTTTGGCCGTCGAACCAACCGGGGCATTGATCGTCAACGTATTGAGGTCGACGCAAGGGGTTGGAGTCGGGGTTGGAGTATTGGTCGGGGTTGGAGTAGGAGTCGGAGTTGGAGTATTGGTCGGAGTTGGAGTCGGGGTTGGAGTAGACGTCGGCGGTGTCGTCGGAGTTGGCGTAGGAGTTGGAGTACATGTCTTGGTGATTGTTGTCTTCACCGAGTCATAGTACTCAACGCCGTTAGTTTCATCCGATTTCACAAGCGCGAAGTTCTTCTCCCAGTAGGAGCACTCAGGTACATCATTCACTTGGGCATTGAAGTATATCTGGACCCAAGCTCCTGGTTCGAACGTCTTAAACGTGTACCCGCCCATGACTAGCGTATCTTCCGCTGCCCGTAGAGTCGGGTTTGCAGCAGAGCGAATCTGGACCGAACCAGGTATCAACGCGATGTCCTTCGGCAGCGCGTCACGCAATGTGACATTATTTGCAGCTGCGGTACTCGCATTCTTAAGCTGAATGAAGTACTGCATCTTGTCGCCAACTTTAGCCGAGTTCTCGTCGACAAAGTTCGTGTTTCCAATTCGCACCTTCTTCTCAAGCGAGAGCTGAGATGTAGGTTGCTGAATTTCCGTTACGTCGACGACGAAACTGACCTTGAGCGCGTGGTTGAAGCACGGTCCAAGATTTCCATCGGCGTTCGGCTTGACGATGATTTCCCAGTAGTTCGGCGACTCGTTAACGGTCACCTGGCTTGAGGGAAGATCCTTACCGCTATCCCAATTAAACTTGGCATCATAGCCGTTGCTCACTTGGTTTTGGTAGACGCGGAAACCACCGATGTTGCCGATTGTAAAGCTATTGCCGGATGCCGATGTAAGCTTATTCGACCAATTCGTATGGTAATTATTATTCGGTGTCGCGTTGCTCGCGCTAACCTCGCCATAGACTGTCGCTGTCGTTACCGGTGCCTTTGGCAAGAGGTAGCGAAGTTTAAAGTCCTTGGCTGTGGCCCCACTGTTTGGGTCCTCCGTGTTGTGCATGACGGTCGCAATCTCAACGACATTTCGGTTGTGCACGTCAATATCGTTGTGATAGCCCGTTGGTGCTCCAGTGCCGCTGTGGAGAGCGACGGAGCTGATCATGTCGAGGTTGACCCCCGACGCAGCTTGTGACGCCTGGAAGAGAGGGATCATCAGTAGCCCGAGAGCTAATCCGACGACCGCTGTAAGTTTCTTCCGGCGGAATCGTAAAATGCTGTTCATGAATTCCTCCTAAGTAATAGTGGCAGGGTTATCTACGCTTCACCGGTCTGCCAGCCGATGAAGGTCAAAGTGAAGTTGGCAAGTTTCTCTGGTTGTGAAGGTGCGAACCTGACTAATCAGCCATCATTGAAAGGGGTGGAGTCAGGAGAAACAGGGATCGAGGTAGTGGCGTGAGCCAAAACGTCGTTCTGTTTCTCCTGAGCTCCTTCCGCAGCTGAATCTATGAAGTTGGGAACTGCATAGAGCTACGGTGGGTGCATCATTGCTCCTCTCTGGAGTGAAGGGACGAGAAGGTGGACCGGAGCGGGCCGAAATGGGTTTGAGCCAAACGGCCCGCTCCGGATACTGCATCTGAGGAGGTCGAAGCTTTTGAGACTTCGTTCCTACTCAGGAGGGCGGCGGCGGAGCGCCATCCTCGGGGGCCGGCGGGGTGGGATCGGAGCTCCCGGGGGAACCAGATCCGCCCGTCTGCGGCGCCTGGCCGTCCGACGAATGATCGGAGGTGGGGCCGCTGGCCGGCGGGACAGTGCTGCCACTCTGGTCCTGCTGCGGCGCGCCCTGACCGGTGTTGCCACCAGTACTCGGGGGCGTCACGACCGGCGGGTTACCGGGCTTCGGAGGCTTCGGCTTGTTGACGATCGGGCTCTTGTCCTTCGCGTCAGCCGGATCCTTCGCCACCTTGTTCGGCGGGTACTTGTCGCTACGGTTGTCACCGTAGGTGTAGTGCTCGCCGTTCTGTCGCTTCGTCGGGCCGAAGACGAACTTGCGTCCGTAGGCCTTGACGAGATCCGACAGCGACCGCGGGTCCTTGTGACGCAGCACGCTCGGGGGCGGGACCGAGATCGGCGGAGCCTTCGGCACCGACCGGCTCGGACGCGGCACGGAGTGACCGTTACCACACCCGGCGCGGGTGTTACCGACCTGACGGACCTTGACGACCGTGGTGGTCGTCTGGGTGCCGTCGGGAGCGGTCCGGGTGACCTTCACACTGGGCGCGTAGACCCAGAGCACGTCACCCTTCTTCACGCCACGCGGAGCGTTGGTGAAGTACACCTCGCCACCGCGCAGGTAGGAACCCGCGACGTACGTCGCCGGAGTGAGCAGCTGGACGCGGACGAAGCCGTCGCCCTGCAGCACCTTCCGGTACTGCGCTGCCGACATGTGCTTGCGCACGTAGGCCCGGTAGGCCTTCGAACGCTTGCTGTCACCGTTGATGAAGGAGACGAGCTCCTTCTTCGTGACGACCGGCTTGGCGGAAACGCTGTTCGCCCCACGCTCGACGCTCACGGGAGCGACGATGCGGAAGCTGAACTCAGAACGCTTCCAGCCGTAGCCTGCCAGCCACTTGCTGACGGCGACACGCTGAGCGGGGGTACCGCTCGGGGTGTTCGCGCCCGAAACGTTGTCGGGGGCGACCGTAGCGGCGGAAGTGCCGCTCTGCGCCTGGCTGTTGCCGGGCGGGTTGTTGCTCACGACGATCGCGACGACCGCGACCACCGCCAGGATCACAGCCACGACGGCTGCGATACCGACTCTGCGACGCGTGGTGTGCGTCATGTTTCTCGACCTCCTCAGATCGATTGGGGTAGACACTTGAGATAGTGGCGAAGGGTATCAGCGAGTGTGTGCCCTACTGGTACCCCGTGTCACTATCTCAGGTACTAAAAAACCAACCTCGCGCGTAGCGGCTCATAAACTGAGCGTTTTGCGTTTGGTTGGTATTTCTTTTTACCCCTCAGTGAGGAGTTTGCAATGATGAGTGATTAGCCAGGTTGTGAACGTGCAGCGCTCTGCTCGCGATGTAGTACGGACAAAGCTTTCGATACTAGCATATAAAAACTCCTTAGTCAAGGGTTTTTATGCCCTCCCTGAGACAAAGCTCAACGCCTTTTACGAGGGAAGGTTACATGGTAGCTCGGAAAGAGTGAAAGTGCTAGTGCTATTCATGAAGAAAGGGCCCTGGGAGGGCCCTTTCTTTAGAGGTTCGTGGCTTAAACTACTTCAGTTCAACCGTTGCGCCGGCGGCTTCCAATTTCTGCTTAGCCTCTTCGGCATCTTCCTTCGGTACATTCTCTTTAACATCCTTGGGCGCACCGTCTACAAGATCCTTCGCTTCCTTCAAGCCGAGCTGTGTGATCTCTCGGACTGCCTTAATGACGTTAATCTTCTGGTCACCAGCTGCTGCTAAGTGGACTGTGTATGAAGACTTCTCTTCCGCACCACCTTCGTCGCCACCAGCGGCTGCACCGCCTGCGACCGCACCCGCCACTGCCACTGGAGCAGCCGAGACGCCAAACTTATCCTCAATGGCTGAAACCAAGTCTGCAACCTCGAGCACAGTCATCTTCTCAATCTGGTCGATAATCTTCGTTATATCGGCAGAGTATTCCTTTGAAGGCTTGTCTTCTGCCTTAGCAGCTTCTTCGGCCTTCTCTTCGGCTTTTTCCGCTGCTTCTTCGGCCACTTCTGCCGCTTCCTCAGCAGTCTCTGCTGCTTCTTCTGCGACTTCCGCCGCTACTTCCGCCTCTTCTTTCGCCTCTTCGGCTTGCTCTGCTGCGGTTTGAGCTTCCTTCTGCTGATCATCATCAGCCATGATTCCTCCTGAATTTCGTTATTAGCACATCTTGCCAAGCCGAGAGGCTAAGCAGGATCTACTAACTACGCTTTCTGTTCCTGAACTGCTTTCAAGGCATAGACCAAATTACGCGACGTTGCAGAGAGTGCACTTGCAAGGTTGCGCGTCGGGGCAGTCAGGCTGCCGACGAGACGACCAAGTAGCTCGTCGCGGCTTGGTAGGCTTGCCAACTTCTTGATCATTGCAGCATCGACCTCGACACCGTCAACAATCCCACCTGCAATCTCTACCGGCTCATGCTTTTTCGCAAATTCACTCACAACCTTAGCCGTTGTAACCGGGTCAGTGTAGCCAAAAGCTACTCCTACTGGTCCGCTTATGGCCTCTACGGCAATCCCCGCCTCTTTGGCTGCTAACCGGAAAATCTTATTCTTAACGACCGTGAAATCAATTCCCTCTTCCCGTAGATTTTGACGAAGCTCTTCAAAGTCACGAACAGTGAGTCCTTGGTAATGCACAAAAACAGCTGCCTCAATACGACCAAGCCGATCAATCAGCTGGGATGCGTTAGATTCTTTCTTGGCGCGTGTAATTGGCATAAAAAATCTCCTTGTCGCCAAAGAGATATGAAGAGCCCTGTGGGGCGTTTCGTATCACCTGCGCAGCGAATTAAGTCTTACGACGGCTACGGTCTTTGGCAACAAAAGTAACTATACGATATGAAAAATTATGCGTCAATGCTCGCGTGTTTCGAAAACATGAGGAGTTTCATCCTCAAGATGCTCTTCTCGCGACACGACCTTTGTGAACATATCTTCAAATTCGGGAAAAAACGTATCGGCCTGGTGGGTTCCCGAAACAATCGTAAGGTAGAGCCTTTCGACATGCGGCAGCGCTTCTGCATAAACCTGACCGCCTCCAAATATGAAGAGTTCTTCACGCTCGATAATACGCGCGACTGATAATGCATCATCGAGTGAATGCACCACTACCGCGCCCTCAGAGCGGTACCTTGGGTCATGTGTAATCACGATGTTTGTACGACCAGGCAGTGGTCGTCCAATCGCCTCGTGAGTCGTCCTTCCCATAATCAGTGGGTGCCCCATCGTGAGCGCCCTGAGACGCTTCAGGTCCCCGGAAATATGCCACGGCACATCTTTGCCACGACCGATTCCTCGCTGCTCATCGAGTGCGACGATGCAACTAATCCGCGGCGCTTTTATGCCGATTTTCCTCCGATATTGGTCCGGTCTTTCTCTTGGAAACCACCGGCGACTGTCAGCTCCGCTTTAATGGTTGGATGTGGGTCATAGCCATCAAGCGTGAACTTGTCTGCAGAAACGTCGTCTAGCGATGTAAGCGAAGGGTCAATTACAAGCTTTGGAAAGGCTCTAGGTTCGCGGGTTAGTTGCTCCCGAACTTGCGCTTCGTGATTCTCGTAAATATGTGCATCACCGAACGTATGTATGAATTCCCCTGGCTCCAGCCCGGCCAGGTGCGCGATCACGAGCGCCAGCATTGAGTAGCTCGCGATATTGAATGGAACCCCAAGGAACATGTCTGCACTGCGCTGATAGAGCTGGCACGATAACTTGCCGTCTGCGACATTGAAGTGGAAGAATATGTGGCACAGCGGGAAGCTAAGCGCTTCACCTGGTAGCGCCATCGAATAGAGGTGCTCCGGATTCCAGACGGAGACTACTGCGTGCTTTCGGTCTGGAAAATTCTTTACCGTATCAAGCGCCCAGGCGATTTGGTCGATACTACCGCCGTCTCGACGCGGCCACGATCGCCACTGCGAACCATAGATATGCGGCAGCTCTCCGTGCTGACGGGCAAACTCCTCGTCTTCGGAGATTTTCGCAATGAACTCTTCTTGTGTGAGCTCAGGAAACTCCCCTGCTTCGGCTTTTTTTCGGTAGTCCTTATACGGGTAATCGTCCCAGATGTGAACGTTGTTATCGACAAGATACTTAATGTTTGACTGTCCGGTAAGGAACCACACTAGTTCATGCAACACACCGTTCCAATACACCTTTTTTGTCGTCAGCAGTGGAAACCCTTGGGAAAGATCAAAACGTATTTGTCGGCCAAATACACTTGTAAGTCCATTGCCGGTATTGTGGTCTTTTTTCTTGACGCCATTTTCAAGGATGTCCTGGAGTAATTCTAAATATTGGTATTCGGGATGCTTCATAGTTACTCTACGATAAACGTTTTATCGGTTTGGTAATACTCCGGCCAATGCTCGTTGTAGAACGCAAACATCCGACCAAGTCGATCCTGGGGCAGTTCTTCCAAACCAAGCCCTGCAAGCTCGTCCAAAATGACTTCTTTCGCGTCTTCAGCAGCTTCATCGCCACGTACAACACGCTCAAATTCCGCAAGATACCCGTACCCAGCATTCTTATCAAGGCAGACTGTAAGATCCTTGTAGCGATATGTTTTGCGACGTCTCGACCACTTGGAAAGATATCCGTAGCCAGACGCCAAAACGTGCTGATCTAGCTCCTCAATCGTGGAGACATTCGCGACGTAATCACCCTCAACCCGCGTTACCGCATGTTGTTCATCCTCGCCCGCCTTCGCCGCCTTAACAACGAGCGTTATAACGCCGTCTTCGAATCGTGTACGTAGAGTGAATTTATCAAATTCACTTGTAATTTCCTGTAGCTGCGAAAGGTCCGCCGGCCTCAATATGCCGGACACTTCGGAGACAAGACGAGCCGGGTCCCCCTTCTCATCAAAGTAGTGATTGAGCTGGTTTGTCTCGGCAGTTTGCTTAAGCTCAGGGTCTGCCTCCGTAAGCTTTTGAATAAATGCATCGGCAGCACTCTGCTCACCGAGCAAGACTTTCACTTCCACTTCAATTTGGTGGTTCTCTGCCATGCTTTTACTATACCGGACTTCGGACTATTCGTTGTCTTCGACCAGCTTGCTCACGCCAGGTTCTGCCTGACCAACATATTTAGCGCCCTTTTTGTCAGCATATGCTGTTTCAACGGGCTGGCTCATGCGTTCGAAAACGAGTTGCGCTACACGCATATCAGGATAAAGCAGTACGGGGACGCGTCCGATATTAGTGATTTCCAGGGTGATTGCGCCCTTGAACCCTGGGTCAATATGACCCGCTGTCGAATGAATGACAATCCCGAGCCTGCCAAGTGAAGAACGGCCATCAATCCGCGCACAGATGTCGCTCGGCAACTGAACCTCTTCCTTCGTAATGCCGAGCACAAAGTCTCCGGGGTGAATGATAAAAGCTCGCTCCCCAGCGGGCGCATGGGGCAGTAGGGGCTGTCCATCATCCGCAGCCACGTCGACTGACGTTGTCAGATCCGCAAACGTGTTGGGATCCTGCGGGTCGATAAACGGCGTCGAGGTTGGCTTGAATACTCGAAATTTGGATGAAAGCCTCAGGTCGAGACTCGCAGAACCGAGCTGTTCCGAAAGGTCCGCAGGCGGATCAAGAATGATCCGTCCGTTTTCTATTTCTGTACGGATATCTTTGTCGGCAAGAATCATGTTACCTACTTTCCGCTATAGCTTTTGAGTGCTTCTGGATTCAGCTTTATGCCCGGGCCCATCGTGGAAGTAATCGTCACGCTTTTGATGTAGGTGCCCTTCAGATCACTGGGCTTGGCGCTAAGAATCGCCTGGTAATACGCCGCGACGTTAGCCACTAAGTCCTCAAGTTTGAAGGATGCTTTACCAACTCCAGCGTGCACGGTCGCATCCTTGGCAACGCGATACTCAACCATCCCCTTCTTCACTTCAGCGATTGCGTCGGCTGGCTTGTCGGTAACAGTACCAGCCTTTGGGTTTGGCATGAGGCCCTTTGGTCCAAGCGCTTTTCCAAACTTTGCGACATTCGGCATTTGATCTGGAGTAGCCACAGCAACATCAAACTCTGCCCAACCGGCTTGAAGTTTCTTCAGGGTCGATTCGTCAGACACGAAGTCAGCACCGGCTTTCTTTGCATCCGCCTGCTGCCCCTCTGGCACAAACGCCATCACCTTGAGAACTTTACCCGTTCCTGCGGGCAGCTTCACCGTACCCCGAACATTCTCCTCGGCTTTACGCGGATCAACTCCGAGCTTTAGGTGTAGCTCAATTGTGGCATCGAATTTCGTGGTCGCTGTTTCCTGCGCAAGCGCGACTCCCTCCTGTGGTTCGTATAATTTTTCACGGTCCACTTTCTCTGAAGCAGCAAAATAGCGCTTACCTCGCAGGGGGGCCTTTAAAGCGTTGTTCGAGCTTTTCTTGGTTACTGGCTTCTTTGCAGGAGCCTTTTTAGGCTTCGCTTCAGCCTTCTCTGCGACTGCGGGCTTTGCCACATCAGTCGGTTGTGCATCATCAGCTTTCTTAGCTGGCATGTGTTCTCCTTTGTGGTGCAAACGCCGCGAGGCTCCCACGCTTAGCTTCTAATCTATTGTTCTATTCAACTGTGACGCCCATGCTGCGCGCCGTACCAGCAATGACCTTCTTGGCTGCTTCGACATCATTCGCGTTCAGATCGGGCATCTTAGTTTTGGCGATTTCTTCAATTTGTGCGTCGGAAATCTTCGCAACCTTATTCTTGAGGGGATTATCCGAGCCTTTATCAAGGCCGATCGCCTTTTTGATCAGCACCGCAGCCGGCGGCGTCTTCATGATGAAATCAAATGTACGATCTTCGTAGATGGTTATCTCTACCGGAACAATGGTGTCGCCCATCTCACGTGTCTTCTCGTTGAAGGCGTTACAGAAATCCATGATTTGGATTCCGTGTGGCCCAAGCGCAGTACCAACAGGCGGCGCTGGGTTAGCTTTACCTGCTGCGACTTGAAGTTTTACGACAGTCATTACTGGTTTAGCCATATCAGATCTTCCTCACTTGTAAGAAATCGAGCTCAACCGGAGTTTCCCGACCGAACATATTAACGAGTACTTTTACTTTGCCCTTGGCCTTATCAACTTCATCAACCTGGCCATCAAAGTCTTTGAATGGCCCATCGACAATATTGACCGTCTCGCCAGGCGCCAGGTCGACTTCATAGGTTGGCTCTTCAACACCCATTCGCTGCCTGATGGTCTTAATTTCATCTTCGCTCATTGGGGTTGGAGTAGTCCCAGCGCCAATAAAACCGGTAACGTTCGGGGTGTTACGAACGACATACCATGAATCGTCGGTAACGATCATGTTCACAAGTACGTAGCCTGGGAAGATCTTCTTGTCGACTGTACGGCGTTTGCCGTGGCGAATCTCGATTTGCTTTTCCGTCGGTACAATCACGTCGAAAATCTTGTCCGCCATATCCATACTTTCAATACGCTGGCGCAGGTTTTCAGCCACGCGATCTTCATACCCTGAGTAGGTATGGATGGCGAACCAAGCGCGTTCTGAAGTGGGAGTTTGACGTGGCATTAGGGTGTAGGTTGGGATTGCGGTACGACAGGTACTTGTCCGGCGTCGCTACCAGGTATTTGCTGTGGTGCGGGCGTCGCTTTCTTCTGGGTGGTGTCGAGTACGTATTGTATGCCTTTGCCGAAGCCAAAATCAACGGCGGCGATAAAGGCTCCAAAGAGCACTGTGGTAACAATCACGAGAATTGTCAGACGCAAGGCACGCGCACGGGTTGGCCAAACGACTTTCGCCATTTCGGCGCGGACCTCCCTTAAGAACGCGAGAACTTTGCGCATGGGTCTATTGTAGAGACTTTTTTGGCAAACGACTAGAACTCACCGATAAATCCTATTTCCGGCTTCAAAATGTATCCGCTGTCTGCTTCGACACGCTCCTGTATTTCAGCAATCAAAGTTCGTACATCTCGCGCTGTGGCGTCGCCTGCATTGAGAATATAATTTGCGTGCTTCTCAGACACAATCGCTCCGCCAACACGGTGCCCCTTCAGACCAGCCGCATCAATCAGGCGGCCCGCGCCAACGCCTTCAATCTTCTGGAAAATACTCCCCGCACTACAGTGTTCTGCATCTTTAGGATGTTTGGCTTCTCGCCAAGCAGCGTTTTTCTGACGACGCAGTTCTATTTCGGATTTCTCTGCTCGCTCAAGCCGAAACTCCACAGACAACACTACGTCTCCAGTTCGATGCAGCGACGAATCGTCGTACCCAAACTCAAAGTAATCCTCCCCCACTTCTTTGATACCGTCCCTTGTGAGCACTGTCGCCGATTGAACGACCTCGGCTATATAGAAAGTCCGCTCATGCGGATAGGACAGAAAGTGTAGATTCTGCCACATCGCACCGCCCACCGTTGACGGAATATTTTGGTAATGCTCAAGTCCTGATAGACCAATTCTGGCTGTTTGCTCAATCAGATCGTTAATTACAGACCCGCTTTCTGCCCGTACACTGGTGCCGTTCACCACAGCTGCCGTCGCTTCGTTTTTTATGACGACGCCGCGGAATCCTTTGTCGCCGATTAATATGTTTGCGCCAAGGCCTAAAATAAAACCCGGGAGACCTTCCTTTTTCGACCAGGCGACAGCCTCGGCGAGCTCATCTGAAGAACGTGCGGTTATGAGCACGTCAGCCGGGCCACCAATTCCAAAGGTCGTATGAGGACCAAGCGGCACATTCTTCTTGATATCTAGTCTGGCCATGCCCTTATCCTACCGGAGCATGGAGCGATATTAGAACGTTAAGCCGTTCATCGCGTACAAAAACCCTCCGAAAAACATCAGGACACACACCGAGACAATACCAAAAAGCACTGAGTCCCTATCTCGTATCGCAATACCGATACTAAGACCAATCGCTGCCGGGAGAATCATCACCAGCACTCCAGTGTGATACGCCGGTGCCGTGGCTGCGTCCGGGAAAAGGACCACGTACATTATTGTTGGGAGCAAGAATATGCCAGCCACAACTGACCCGATTGATACTGTGCGAGACAATAATGCCGCCCGTTTAGAAGAAACCGGTTCAGTCTCAACCACTTTTATACTTTCTGCCATATCGATACCCAATCAATTTGCACGTTTCCATTTGTAGTTGTAGCGGGTTTTCCCCCGCCGTAATAAACTTCTGTCTGCAAGACCCAGCGCATAGGGGTATTCGGTATTCGAGAGGTACTCGTGCCGACTACGTTGCCATCGAGAATGAACTTCGTTGCCTCTGGCGACCATTCAACCACTGCCGTGTGCCACGCAGGATAGGTCGTGTTCGAGCAAAAAACGTCTTGGTCACTTCCGCTTGTACCATTTTGACGGTGCATGTATGCACAAATAGTTCCATCTAGATCGCCTTCTGGAAAATCAATCTCACCATCTCGAGGCCAAACTTCACTCACCGGCCACAGCAGCCAAGCTGTTTTATATTTTGGTAACGCATCGGCTTTAAACCTTACGGCATACCGACCGTAAAGCTGACCATCGACACCTCCCGGCAGTTTCGGGTACGGCGCAGCAACGAGCGGGACGTTGTTCTCGGTATGGAGATTCATGTTTAAAACACCGTTTGCGACACTCAAAACTTTTGATGGATAGTATGTTCCATTACCACTCGTGTCGGTCCATCCATCTGGATAGGCATTCCATTTCGAAGATACTGCTGCAGGGAAAGAGCCTAGTGGAACGTTCGTCGTAAAGTCGTCGGTAAAGATTTGCTTCCAACCGGTAAGGTCTCCCACTGGCATCGCCTGGCCTGATGGTCCCCCCGGCGGCACCACCACATTACTCACACTGGTGAGCTGTGAGGCAGTGGCAGTGTTGGTAAAGGAGTCATAGGCTTTGGCAGCCACGGTGGTTTGTCCATCTGGGGCGGTGGTGGTATCCCAGGTGTAGGTATAGGGAGCAGTCGTATCAGTACTCTTTAAGACTCCTCCGACATAGAACTCTACCTTGGTGATACCCGAGGCATCAGAGGCAGTCGCAGTAATAGTCTGTGATCCAGAGACGGTACTGGGTAGTGCCGGAGAGATGGCAACAGTAGGTGGGGTGGT
>CAYSOT010000003.1:67171-75665 GCA_964432765.1 uncultured Candidatus Saccharibacteria bacterium | reverse complement strand
GTAGGACACCAGGTTCTGGCCCTGGCAACCTAGGTTCGAATCCTAGTCCCGGAGCAAGTGGTTGAGTTATTAGTGGGTACCCAATTCCATCGGATGCGGAAGGCATACGGTTTCAGGTATCGAATCGGAGAAATACGCTTCAAGGTGGTTAAAAAGCTCGGGACGGGACATATCTCAGAGCTGTTTCGTACATGCCAGAGCAGGACGTCTGAATAGGGGGCTGCGACGCTATCGTCACCGGTTTATGGTTGAGGCTGGTTAGTGGCATCGATACTGCCGCACGTAGAAGAGTGATCTGCACTTAGATTTTACATAGCCGTGTGCAGTAAATGAAGTTACTATGCGCATATGACCGACTATCGCAACGCTCTTATTACGAATCCTTCACGTGCACCGAGGGCTATACGAGAGTGGTGCATGAAGGTAGGATTTGACGCACGAGAAATTCCAGAAGGGGGCATCGAGCAGCTCGGAAATCTGGGGGGAATCACTCTTGTCATCCCTAATTACTTAACGATGAACCGAGAAACGATCGAGCACTTTCCGAACTTAGAGGCCTTGATTGTGCCCGCGAGCGGGATCGACTTGGTTGACACTCAAGTTGCCAAAGCAAACGGGATAAAAGTATGGAACTGCCCGAATTATGCAACGATAGCTGTAGCGGAATATGCATTGGCGCTAATTTTTTCCCTCTTAAAGAACATACCGAGTATTTCAAAGAATCCTCAGACCGCATCCGTACCGAGGAATGAAAGCTTGCTGGGGGTAGAGTTCACGAGTGCCCACGTCGTTATAGTGGGGGATGGACGCATCGGAAAACACCTAGGCAGACTCCTGTCACTGCTCGGGATCTCAGTTCGCATTCAGGGCAAGGCTGGCGGCAAGGCGCGGTTAATGAATGTACTTACATCTGCCTCCGTCGTATGCCTCACGCTTCCGCATACGTCAGATACGGACCGGTATTTTGATCGTGATTGCTTTCGTGCGTTGCGAGCAGGCACGATGCTCGTAAATGTCAGCCGAGCCGGCGTGGTAGATACGCTTGAATTAGTGCGAGCTTTGCAGTCGGGCGTCGTGCGTTCGGCAGCGCTTGACGTTGTGGACGATGAGGACTCTGAGTACTCAGCCGAAGTTGCGAAACTCAAAACTGATCCGAATGTATATATCAGCCCTCACATCGCCTCCAATACTAAAGAAGCAACTGACGCACTGTTGGAAGAAGTGCAAGAAAACGTTAAGCAATTTTATGCAGGAGGTTCGGGGAACGTAAGCTAGGAGAAAGAATATGCTTATAATGCCGTTAAAGCGTTATTTCAATTGTTTCATGCAATCTTCCAGCTGCCTCTGCGGCCACAAGTTCGTACATCGCTGAAAACAGTTGCATACCTAGCCGCTCTCTAACGATCGGTGCTGGATGCGCGGTTCCTTTTCGACCGTTGCCACCGCGCGAGTTTGCAAGAAAGCGCAGTAATTCATTGGAAAGCGTTGAATTGGTATGCGTATAGGCATCCGGATACTCAATTCTTGAATATGGTCGCTTTCGCAGCAACGGATGAGTTCTTGTTTCCGTTGTGATCAAGTGTCCCTCGAAAACAACATCGTTCTTACCAAGCCTAATTGATTGCAAGGGACCCTGATGAATATCGATGACTGACTGTGACACCCGCCCACCGCCAGGCATATTCGCGTGATCGTAGGGATATGTCTGCTTTCGAGTGCGCGGTGAGTATCCAGTATGGTTGTATGTAAACGTAATTGCGCCGGCATTATTGCCGTTTGAAGTCAGCAGCTCTAACGTGAAGCCGACGTCGAGCTCGCAGAGTAATACGGCGTCGGAAAGTCGTTTGATAAGTTCTGGATCTTGTTTGATGCCAAGGAGCGCGGACAGTGGAACATGCCCTCCGACGCCTAGATAGTCCCGTACACGCCGGACGTAATTAAGGGAAATCCTTACTCGCGTACAGTGCCCCGGGGCACTCTCAAGCATCCACGCAATGATATCGATGTAGTGGTATGCGGAGTGCGCAAGGGAGCCATTGCCGCTCGTATATGAGTGCGCGCCGGTGGTTTAAGCGAATTCTTCTGGGAACTTATGTATGCCACCGTTACTTGTGAGCGAAGCATGGCTGATCCCTTGCCCCGTTCTCTCATGCACGTCCGCAAGGCTTTCCATTGCATTTACGAACGGTACCAGCTGCCTTCTGCGTAGGAGCGTTACGCCTCTCGAATGCACTCCTCGACCGGCTTGGTGAAGCTTGCAGATGGCATCAAAATCGAGCATGATGCCGGCTGCGTTTTTGCGATCATGCGCCGAATTCATCCTGGCAAATACCGGCTTGTCGACTACATAGTCGATGCGGTTCCGGGCGCAGAATTCGGCATACTGATAATGACTTTCCGGATTCGAGGTAATTATTACTGCATCCGGAAGATCTTCAAGTTCACCGAAAATACTTTCTATACTTTTGTTGGCTGGGTCGACATACTGTGGGTGGTCTGCCGCTACCAGCTCGGCCAATCTAGGATGCTTCTTCACTCGATCCGCAGGCGGCACGGGGTCGATGATGGCAGTCACGCGCAGCGGTAGCCGGGGGCGAATTTCCAGAAGGTTCGGAATGTGTGACCTTTCCGCCCAGAATCCACTGCCGCCAACTAGCACTACGCTAATCTCGCTATTCCTACTCTTCATCGCCGAACGCTTTCCGTACAATCGCAATGGCGCGTGAGATTTGATAGTGCGCATCCGGTGTTAAAGACCGCACTACATTAACAGTCTGCAGCGTATTCCAAAGCACGAGATTAAGAAGGGGTAATTCATACTGTAATTCTATGTCTCTCTCGGCCATTATATGCAGTGCATCTTCTTGCAATTCGGCCGTCTGATATCCCATCATCTGCAGAGCTTGCAACGTAGTGGATACCTCTCTCACTTCGCTTGTTTGACCTTCTAGTTCTGCCGCCAAGTAAGCATAAACTGCCAGTCGCTGCGAGTAATCAGGAAATTGCTTTCTTGAAGCGCGTACGATTCGAGCTGGCTCCTGAAGTTGCAGGGCGTAATCGCGCGAGGGCCCCGTATGCAGCTCGTTAATTAAATAGCCCGCACGCGAGCGAAGGAATTTTAAGACCACAGTCTTCTCAGGTTTGCTGGCTTCTTGCACAAATTCAATCTCTGCGTCAATTTCCACTTTTTTTATAAATGATTCCATCAAAGCCAAGTCTGACCTGCGCATTGTTGCCGCAGCGTCGATGGCCCTCACAACCGAATCCACGTCATGAAAATTATAAAAGGATTCCTTCCCCGGATATTTCACTGCCGGCATGAATGTAATTAGGTAGCCTATGTTCTTTACTACATCCGCCGGCTCGATCCCGTATTCTGTTTCTAATTTATAGAGTGCTCGTTCCATACTGGTTGCTTCCGTCGATGAAATCCCGGAAAGGATCGAAAAGTCCAGGCCAACCGCGGCACCATTGCGCACTTCTACTTTCGTATCTGTAATCGCTTCAACGTGCCGAGTTGCCTTACCTGTTTCGGAGGCAGAATCGACATAGACAACACGGTTCGGAGAATGACGGCGGATGATGTTGTCGACGAACGACATGCGCGTGAGGTAAGCAGTAGGCCCGCCTTTGCGGCGCAGCTGCATTCCGCCTATGCGCTCGCTTCCTGTAGCGCGCCAAGCCGGATCAGAATGAGCCAAAACGTGCCCGTGGTCGAAATCACTACTTTTGAGCGCTTCGCACCTGCTTGTTGGTACAAGCCGCCCGAGAAGCTCTTCGGTCTTACTGCGCTGATGCTCCATCCGAACAGACGGGTTCTCAGGAATAGTCGCATACAGGCTTCGACCTTGCTCTCTGCCATGCTTATACCATTCATGTAATTCTGTCGGCGCAACCGCACCTGACTCTATACGCCCTATAATTTGGGCTCTTGAGAGGCCAGTAAGGCGAGCGCCTTGTTCAATGAGCGCTTCAATGCGCGGGCCAGTATCGTTTACTTCGACCACGAAGCTGTCAGCACCATTATTTAGAGACCTGTGCAGAGCGGCTTTGACGACGTGAAACATATGCCCAATATGAAGCTCTTTGCCCGCCGTTATCGAAACCGCGACCACCTCAGGTATACTCTCTTTCTTCGTGGCGGCTATGTCTTTACAGACCGGACATTCCGTATCGACAGTCTCTTCGGCAGCAGCCCGATATGAAGACTCGTATCCTGGGACTAGCTCATGGCTGTCAAGGGAAATGAGGCCAATCACTTTGGGCAGCGTATTTTGTCCATGGCGGTCTCCGTAGAGTCGCACAGATGTTTCGCAGAAACGTTCATGTGAGGCTAGTATTTCAGAGACCGATAGGTACTTAAAATCGAAACCGCGCGATTTTACAACTGCCACCGCGCGGGAAAATGCCTCAGCAGGCGTCATTTCACTCTCAGCAAGCATGCGACTGCACGTTGCCCAGACTGCTTCGTCGACCAGTCTCTCTATCTGCAGTACCGCTGCTTCATACCTAATTGACTCGTCATCGTTGATCCTAATCTGTATAGGATCAGGCGTGTCGTCAGGTGAAGCGCAGAGCAGTTCAGAAGGACGACCAGTGACTGTCGTCATAAGGGGCATGAAGGCCTTCGATTCATCCATATAATAGTTAACGAAACGTACTTCGAATGGCCGGTCGTCGGGGCTGACGGCAATTCTGGTCTGACCCCACTTGAGAGACCATTCATACGCATTAGCCGGTGGGGTACTTTCCAGTGCGCCTAAAATTGAATTCGCTATACAGCGTGAGTCCCGCTGCGGTTTTTCGAGGGCTATAACAAGCGTAAACTCTTCAACGCCTTCAGTTTCGGGCCTTCCAGACTTTTCTTCCCAAAGTTCACACAGGCGTTTTTCGATATCGCCGTCAGGGGGACGATCGTTGAATTCGGATGTGATCTCGTAGGACATAATCTTTACAGATGGTAATTCTATGATATTATCGTCTGTTAACGAATAATAGTAAGACCATAGGGAGCAATATGGAAGGGCTAGAGGGCGCTGGATACAAGCTAGACGCAGATGTAGGTGTAGAAAAAGCTCCAGAGGAGCAAGCCGTACCTAGCTGCACGATACCGGAGCAAGCAGAGCATATTCGCGAATGGCTTGGACAAGCAGAGGGTGAACAGCTCGTCGACGTTGATATTCCTGAGCGCTCTACAGAAGCAGTCGGGCTGACTGACGTGCCCGTATTGACCCCGAATCTAGGCTCAACGCAAGAAACGTTCGCGTTTCTTTGGGAAAAAATAGCTAAGACGTTTCCCGGAAAAACTGTAGTGATGCCATTTGGGGAAGAGGCACCGATCGAAGAGTGGGATGCGCGGTATACGATTCAAGGCATCGACGAGGAGCTACCCGAGGGTCAGCGCCGGTTTAGTGATCAGTTTCATCATTTTGGAGAGGCGACTCTGCTGCGCCCCTCGAGTAGGGTTACAGTTTCGCGCATTGATCTAACCGCTGGATATAATCCTGCCTCACTTGAGGGGACGCATATCACAGAGCAGAACAAGCCGATTCATCCAGCATGGTACCGCACACCAGAGACTGCCCCGCACGTAGAAGTATTGGCCTATCTGGCGCACAACCCAGCTTATATCCGCAATATGCTAGGAGCCCCGGAAGGAAGCCTTCCTTGGCTATGGGTCCCAGGGTGCCAGTTCCATGATGTACGGGGTACCGTTGCTCCGAAAACGCCAATCATTGCCGTAGTGAACGGAGAGCTGCACCTGACCGGGGTATGGAATGACAGTGGAAACGCGCATGCTGCATCGCCGCGCTTCGTCGCGACACCCAGAGCCCTATAAGATTGCAGGGCGGCCTTGATGATCGAGAAGCCTGTTCCCGAGAACATTCGCAGCCTTACTGAATCCGGTGATTGCGCTTCATTCGATAATACAGAAAGGTTGTGGGGGGGCAGGATGAACGAAACACTGAGAGTAAGAGACTCAGTGATACACATCTGTCCTTTAGAGGGTGCTATTCCTGACAATGCGGCAGACGCGGTATCACCACACCTGCACCCACAGAAGGGTCGAGCGCTACAAGCCCTATTTTCGGAGATTTTACTCCCTCAAGAAGATTTCCCAGTCAGGGTGAAGGCCGTGGCTGTGCGATGGGGAGGAAGCATAGAAATGGATGAAGTACCCCGAAACGTTTGGGAAGAACCCCACGTTTCCGGAGAGCATGTGTCTTCGAAAGGTGAGGTTTTGTCCTTCGAAGACTACGCTAGTTTGCTGGCCTGGGCAGCTTCTCTGCAGGCACAAAATGAATGTGCAGACACTCGTCCGCTGAAAGAGCACTACGAAGCAAGGGCAAAAGCGTTCCTAGATTTCCTAGGACCCAGCGTCGGTTTTTCAGAGATGAGGAGCTTCATCGATCTTTACCGGAGAATGTCAGACGCGAGCGTAGATCCAGGAGAAAAGCAGAGCTTCGTACATGGAGACCTAACTCCTTCGAACGTATTGGTTGCCGCATCTGACCATGAACGAGTTCTGCGCGTGATCGACTTCGAAAAAGCACTTTATCCCGGTGATCCGATGAGCGACCCGCTGAAGCTCCTCCAAATCAAGCACATATATATGCCACCTGATGCGCATTGGAATTTGCCGTATATATCAGAACTATCTGCTGGCGCACGGTTTGAGCTCGTACGCCAATTTCGGAGTCGGCGTGGACTTTCGAAAATGACTGTCAATAAAGTGCTCCGAAGGGATGCGCTAATACATCTAGATACGGCCCTCTCGGTGCTGGCAGCGCGCCAGGTGGCGCAACCAGCAGAAGAAGCGATCCAACAAGAAATGGAAAGGTATATCGAGGATTTCTGTCGGAAAGCGGCGGGAAGTGTTATTTTAAAGCCATCGTGAGCAGACAAGATGATATCCCTGACAAGCAGCACATAGTGCAAGCTGCTAATTGGTTAGTTGCTTTTCCGCGAAAGCCGATTACAGATAGTCACTTGCTTGTAATCTCGAGGAATCAAGACATTTGCTCTTTTGAGCAGCTTGGAGATAAGGAAGTTGCGGAGTTTCGCATGATCGTCGGGCTAATCAGTGATAAGTATAAATCGGTTAAAGCCGATTTTGAGGGATATAACCTTCTAAGCAATAACGGTTCCGAGTTTGTAGGGCAAACGCTTACTCCCTGTCATTTCCATATTTTTCTTCGCCACCGCAGTGAATCAACGTCGCCGTTCACCGCACTTAACGAGGGCGTGCGGTGGCATGAGCAGGGTACTTCGGAATGGACCATTCGCCTACGATACTGGCGGGACCTACTAAAGAATTAGTAGATTCTACACTTGTTTTGCGTAGGGGTAGGCCGGATGATTTCCAGGAAAACTTGTAAATTTGGAGACATGGCATGAAGACCTATTTTGAAATTCAAGCGGACGATGTTGAGCGCGCAAAAAAGTTTTATGCGCAGGTTTTTGGGTGGACGTATGAAAAGATGGAAGGTGTATCAGCCGAGTATTGGTTAATCGAGCCCGGAGA
The DNA here is from genome assembly GCA_964432765.1 of uncultured Candidatus Saccharibacteria bacterium. GTDB lineage: Bacteria > Patescibacteriota > SICC01 > SICC01 > CAYSOT01 > CAYSOT01. The sequence continues at coordinate 68,140 of CAYSOT010000003.1, read as the reverse complement.
GCTTGCTGGGGGCATACTGCAGCGACCAGCAAATCGACCCGAAATGGGGCATGGCACAAATGCATTTGTCTGTTCATTTATGGTTGATGATTTTGATCAGACTGCAGAGATAATCCAGAAACTCGGTGGCATCGTTGCACTTTCCAAGCTTGCGGTTCCCGGAGTGTGCTGGCAGGGTTACTTTTTAGACACAGAAGGCAATACGTTTGGTATTTTCCAACCCGACGAATCGGCGGAGTAACCTCCCTCTGGAAGCTTCATTAAAGTAAGTAACTAATGTGCAAAAGAGCACAGCAGAACCCGTTTCAAACGGAAGTCCTTAAGCAAGCTTCTCGATCTTGCTTAAGCTGTGCTAAGATTTTTCGTTATGGTTGAGCCTGAACATTCACGTATTGAATTCTCAAGCGCCTTGCCAGATGAGGATCTGATGGTTGAGTTATGCTCTTCAGCGTTTGGTGTGGAAGTTAGTGACAGTTTGCGGAGGAGCGTACTCTCAACGCTGCGTGGTCAAGAGGTTCGTACCATCGTGATTGATGGAGAAGTTGCCGGTTTCATGTCGTATAACATCAACTTTGTCGGGCCGGATCACAATCGCAAATCGGTATATCTTAAAGGAATTGCTGTGGCAGAACAGTTCCACGGTGCGGGTGCGTTGGCCCAGGGACTCGAGAGAATTCTAGAGGAAGAGCAACCCGACTTTGTTGGATTAGCTACACAATCACCACGTGTTTACGAAACACTGGCGCGCGTAGTTGGCAATCCTTATCCACACTTTGATGGTCGCGAAACCCCGGCGGCATTGTTGGAAATAGCAACAGAAATAGCTGGATATGAGAACATGTTGTTTCCTAAGAACCCAGGTCGGTATGGCGGTGCACTCTATGGGAGAATGCCTAAAAGTGGCGATAGCGCAATCCAGACGTTTTTTGAAAAACTTTGTCCGCAGCCCGAGGCTGGCGACAATGTTTT
>CAYSOT010000003.1:65909-67071 GCA_964432765.1 uncultured Candidatus Saccharibacteria bacterium | reverse complement strand
TCCGTACGGTGAATACAGCCGATCCAGCAGCAGGGTCTGCGTTTTCCTTCCAGAAGCTCTTCGCACGTTCGGCGAATGCGACGCTCGCGGGTCTTATCCTGTTTCGCCTCTTCTACCCAGCAAATGAATTCGTTGCGAGCAAGCGGGGTCAGTCCTTCCCAGAGATCGTTAACTTTAGAATTGGCGATGAGTGCCGTGCGCAAATCATCCGGGAGCGTGTGCACTGTGCCACCTGAAATGGTTGTCCGAGTCATGGCATTACCATACATCATGAATATGTCTTATCCGAGCGAGCTAGGGCAAGGTTCTATGAGGCACGTGCTAGACAGTCTGACAAGGTGGCGTAGAGTGACCACAGAAGTAAATTACTAAGGAGGTCCATGAACCCAGTCGTCCATTTTGAAATGCCTACTAAGGATCGTGCCCGAGTTGCAGCGTTTTACGAAACCGTTTTCGGTTGGAAGATGCAGGAAATGGGCCCTCAAATGAACAATTATGTTACCGCACAGACCACGCCGGTCGGGGAGAACAGTAGGCCCACAGACCCTGGCGCAATTAATGGCGGATTTTATGAGGCGACAGAAGCAGACGGTGAACGTGCTCCGTCAGTAGTTATTGCAGTGACCGACGTAGACAAGCAGCTTGAAAAAATCACCGCTGCCGGCGGGCGCGTACTAGGAGAAGCAATGGATATTCCGGGCGTTGGTCGTTATGCCTGGTTTGAAGACACTGAAGGAAACCGCAACAGCATCCTTCAGCCATCGAGTTAACTACGAAGCACGTGAATACGCCTATTGGAGAATTGAGTGTCTGATACCTTAGCGCGGAGTACTCACCCCGTCTTTACGAAGAAGCAATTGGTCTTTAAAGAGGTATTTGTAGGGACGTTGATTTATGCCGCCGTTCTTGGATTTTGTGCAGATTACACGGAGTTCGTAGTAGCAGAAAGTTTCTCGACAATATTCTTGGCGTCGCTCGTGCTCGAGCTACTGACTTTTGCTACATTTTCGCTAAAAACCCATGTGCTTAATTGGTATCGTCTGCGACATGGTCGACTACAAGTTTCGTCACTCATCATGCTGATTTGGCCAATCATGTTTCTATCTAAATTCGTGTTTATTTGGTCGGTCGATCGGCTGTTTAGCGGGGCGATTACCATTGA
>CAYSOT010000003.1:61586-65809 GCA_964432765.1 uncultured Candidatus Saccharibacteria bacterium | reverse complement strand
TTTGATTTTTACGGCGTGCTTTTCCCGGCGCGATTTGCGGCATGGGTTGATCAACACGCTGCGGACGAGGAGCAGCGCGAACTTTTCTTTCAGATGGCTAACCAGTCGGATCGTGGTGATATCACTAAGCAAGAGTTCTACACGGAACTAGGCAGATTAAGCGGCACGTCGTTTGAATCGGTCGATCATGCGCTGCACCATAACCAACAACCAATACCTGACATGCTCGAACTTCTTCGCAGCCTCGCTGGTGATTACAAGATAGGAATTCTCTCCAACTCTGATGCCACCATAGTGCGAACGCTTCTCAAGGAGTATGCGCTCGAACAGTTTCTGGAGACAGTGGTTCTTTCAACTGAAGTTGGAATGATTAAACCTGAGCCCGAAATCTTTGCCTATGCGCTGTCAAAACTCGACGTTCTGCCAGAAGAATGTCTATTTATAGACGATACTGCTTCCCATGTTGCAGCTGCAGAGCGACTAGGCTTAAAAGGCATCGTCTTTACCGGGCCAGATATGCTCAAAGCGCTGCTACTAAACTCATGATCCACGCAGTTTCGCCCAAGTAGTTGCTGGCGTATACTGCGCTGTTATGGATTACGGTGAACCACGCGTTGATTTTGAGCATCTCGACGATGAGATTCGTGCTGTCTGGCAAGACATGCGTGCTCTCGCCCAAGAACGCCTTGATGAATACTACCAATCTATCGAAGGAAATTCCGTTGCCGAGCAGGTATTTACCAGGCAGACACTCGGTGAATTGAGAGGAATATTACACCGTCACCCTAACCAAACGATCCCGATCGATTTGGATGTTATTGAAGAATCATTACCGCCTCAGGAGCAACTTCGTCGTGTGGTGATGCGGGAGCTAGACTCGAGCGAGTATTTGCTTGCACACCCGGATGACGAGCAACTTGAACCATATGAAATAACATCGACGCTGATCTTTTTGCTTGAACAGTTCGATGATTTTGGCATACCGAGTGATGAAGCTGCCGAAAAGGCACGCGCCCTAGTGGTTCCGGAACCATTTGTAGTTGTGGATCAGGGAGATGTGGCAATAGATCGCGAGAGAACGGCCTTTTTCGAAGCTGTGCTCCAACTGCTCCCACTGAACGAGCAAGAGCGAGTTCGTGACTGTCAGATAGTTTCAGCCGAACTCGCACAGTTGCTTGAACAACGTGAATCCAACGACCGGATTACTGTATTAATAATTCATGATCGAGTTGCGGCAAGCGTTCTCGAACGGCGCACAGAGTTCAACAACACCGAGGTGCTCTTCGCTTCCTACGTAACTCCAGGCCAAATAGACGAGCTACTTGAACGCCGTCGCATTATCGGCGAATAAGGGTTTCCCAGTACCTTCGCTACCAAGGATTAGTTGCAAACATCAATAAGTCCGCTCTCTGCAAGGCAGCAAAGACTTGAAAAATGCTGCTATTTATGCTAGTGTGCTTCACGCAACACTCACTAATCGAACAAAAATACTATGCAGCACGCAGAGACCCCATCCCCAGAAGAAGTACAAGATACCTATGGCAAATTAGCCGAGCAAATTGGCGAAAGCAACGCTGACGTCGTTGCCGGTCTGAAAGAGATCTTCGGAAAGATGGAAGGCGGTGGAACACCCGACGAAATAACAAGCTTCTTGCGGGCGCAAGAAGCGAGCGATCGAGAGTGGCTCACAGGAGAAATTCTTCGTCTCGATGAAGAAACTCGCGCGGCAATTGGAATCAACCACGCTGCATTTGCGGAAATTGAACGCGGGTTCAAGAAGGGCGAATCAACACCGCAGACTGCATCACAAGAACAACCTGTTCGTGAGCGCGCCCCAAGACCACAACCGACTGCAGAACCAGCGTTTGGTACAGAGCAAGCCTAAGAAAATGGCTACGCGAAAATCAGCCAAGCTCGCAACTCCCGGCATGCCGGTGGTAGCGTACGTAGGCTGGGCGATGGCGTTGCTTGCATCGCTTGCGAGTGTTTATTTTATTGAGATCCAAAAGAACCCCGCGGCAACCCTCTGTTGGATTGACCGCATGCTCATCTTTTCGCTCTTCTTGGTATTTAGTGTCGGAATAGCCTCACGTGATTGGCTTTTTCCCAAATACGCCCTACCTTTCCTGCTGATCGGCATCCCGCTCTCCTCGTTCCAGCAGCTTGTTCACTGGGGAATCATTTCGGTTGCACCTACGCAGTGCTCAGTGTCGTATGTCTGCACAACCAAGTATTTCAATCTCCTAGGTTTTATTAGCCAGGCGACGCTATGTTTAACAGCATTCTTAGTAGTCGCGTATTGCGCCTATGCTGTTGATCGGGTCCGTCGTAAACGAATTCGTTAGTTAAGATATGTCGAAGGCTTCACAGTCCACAGCTCACAGTAGGTTGCGGACAACTGTTGCCGTCGTGCTCGTTATCTTGGGCTGTATCGGCGCGACAACGTTTGTTGCGGTGCGGTGGGCTGAAAAAAACATACTCGATACGAATGGGTGGACCAAATTGGTTTCCCAGGTTCCCAAAGATCATGAAGTAGCAACTGCGCTGAGCACCAATTTAGTTGATCAGCTCTTCGAGCAGTACGATGTGCAGACTGTTGTTGCACAGGCTCTTCCGGACAAAGCACAATTTTTGGCGGGTCCGCTTACTGACCAGATTCAGCAGAAATCGCGAGATGTGGGGACCCAGTTTATCCAAAGTGAACAGTTTCAAGGCATATGGATAAGCGCTAACCAAATAGCGCAGAGTCGGATCGTTAACCAAGCGAGAGCCGACACCATGCCGAATCAATCAAAGGTCTCCGCTTTTGCGCTAAATCTGCAAGGTGCACAGGAGCGTATTAAGGAGCGCTTGGGCTCCACAGGTACGTCAGTGTATTCAGGAGCTTTGCCAGCCGAGAGGCCAATCACTGTTAACCTCAAAGCACTTCTTGGTTCGACCCGCGATGTTATTAGGACTACAGATACTGCCTATGCCGTTCTTCCGCCGATGGTGCTGGCACTATTTTTGTGGGCTATAGCAATCGCTCCACGAAGGCGCAAAATGGTACTCGTGCTCGGTTTCGGTATCTTTTTCACGGCGGCTTTGCAGATTATTGCTCTCAAGCTCGCCCGACCAGAAATCATTGATCTCGTAAAGCAGGCGCAGTTTAGAGGTGCTGTCAGTAACGTCTGGGATATTCTGACGAACCCCTATGCCACTATCGCCTGGCGGATGTTAATCATTGGCGTTGTCGTAATCTGCGCTGCAGCAGCTTTTGGTCCTTCTAAGCCAGCAGCTTGGTTGCAACAGCTACTTCGTCTGCCATCGCTCGGAAATACGGCATTTAGCACAACGTGGCGCAGGGCTGCGCAGGCACTTTACTCGAGACGATGGTATGCGAGGCTCGCAATCATAGTTTTGATTGTTGGTTATTTGCTTATTGCCACTACGCTTACCTGGACGATCATGATTCAGGTGATGTTGTGGGGTTTTGTAGCCGGTGCGGTTCTTCAGCTCTTACTCCAGGGCGCGTCGTCGCGCCGCTTGCCAGCCAAAGGCTAGCGAGCATAGACTGAGCCTAGATAAAGTTAAGGGAGGCACATGGCAGCACCAACGAACACGGCGAAGTACGTTACAGAATTCACAGGGACATTCTTCTTGGTTTTGGCAATTGCTTTTACTGGCAATGCGTTTTTGATTGGTGCAGCGCTTGCGGTGCTCGTCTACGTCGGTGGTCACATCTCGGGCGGTCACTACAACCCAGCTGTGACACTCGCGGTTTATTTGCGAAAGAAAATCCATGCGCATGACGCGTTAATCTATATGTCTGTCCAACTTCTTGCTGCAGTGGTTGCCGCCGCAGTCTATGAGCTACTGAAGGGGCAAGGCGTTTTGCTTACAGTAAATCCGGGTGTCGGCGTTTCCTTTGCTACAGCACTGCTTGCAGAAGTCATCTTTACCTTTTTGCTTGTTTCCGCAGTCCTGCACACCGCAACGAATGAGCGAACCAGCGGCAATCAGTATTATGGATTAGCAATTGGCCTGTCCCTGACAGTTGGCGTTGCCTCGGTCGGGGCAATTTCGGGCGGTGCATTTAATCCGGCCGTTGGGATTGGTGCAAACCTTTATGATATTTCGACCGTAGGCGAACACTTGAGCAACCTGACACTTTACAGCGCGGGTCCGTTGCTCGGAGCCGTGATTGCCTTTTTCGTATATCGCATCACGAGCGCCGAGCGTTC
>CAYSOT010000003.1:0-61486 GCA_964432765.1 uncultured Candidatus Saccharibacteria bacterium | reverse complement strand
CCTATTCCAAGTACGCTGCCAGCTAATATAGCGACGCCCTGTAGGTTTCGTGTGACACGCGCTAATTCTTCCTTCTGCGAATGAGTCATGCTTAGAGCGTACGCGTCGAATGAGCCTTTCACAACCGAAGCAACCGGCTGGTTTAGAATAGGCATATGAGCAGACAGACGTTTCTCTGGGCGGGCGTGGGCGTAGTCTATTTTGCGGCGGCAATGAAACCCTAATCCAAACAGCAAACACCCGACAAGGTCGGGTGTTCCTAGTAGCCCCAGGGGGAATCGAACCCCCGTCTTCAGGATGAAAACCTGATATCCTGGTCCACTAGACGATGGGGCCTCAGGTGCGCCAGGCGCTTTCCGATTGTAGCGCGCCCAGGCTGTTCGTGCCAAGGCAAACACAAAATCAAAAGATTACAAAAATTCTATTAAAAACCGGCATCACTTTTGGGCGTGTTTCCAAGGCCAGCCGTTATTTATCTTATTAGTGTGTCCAGCATGAGACATCGCACCAGTCACTATGATGAGCTTTCGCGCGTAATGCGTTGGCAGGACGGTGGTAATGATCGTCTGCGAGAGCATGATGCAAAACACGAGATTCACCGTCCGCGGAAATCTGCGCAAGATATGCGACCAGAACGTCGTGTGCGCAAATTTCCCCCGCACAGCGCCTGGACCAAGTAGCGCAGCAAGAAGTTTGACCGAGCGCCCCTGAGCCGGTAACCTGAACGGCGTACTCGGTCTATGATTACGCTCGTCAACGTCAAAAAAGTTTATCCGAAGAACCACGTCGCACTCGAGGACGTTAACCTTACCGTCGGTGCTAACGAATTCGTGTCAATTGTGGGATCCTCCGGTGCTGGGAAAAGCTCTCTGATCAAGCTTCTTATTGCTGATGAGCGCCCGACGGAAGGAAAGATTTTCATCAACGATCGCGACATATCGCACCTGTCCTCAAAGCAGGTCCCGTATTTTCGTCGTAAGATCGGGGTAGTATTTCAGGATTTTAAGCTACTCGACAACAAGACGGTCGAAGAAAACGTTGCCTTCGCTATGGAAGCTTCGGGTATGAAGACAAGCGAAATTAAGAAGAGTGTCCCGAAAATATTGAAAATGGTTGGCCTGCTTGAGAAAGCACGAAACTTCCCAAGGCAACTTTCTGGAGGAGAGATTCAGCGCACTGCCATTGCTCGCGCACTTGTCCATCAGCCTAAGCTCCTCATCGCAGACGAGCCGACAGGCAATCTTGACCCGATTAACGCCTGGGAAATTATTCAGCTGCTTTTGAAGATTAACCAATTTGGCACCACGGTCATTTTGGCAACGCACAATAAAGAGATTGTCGATGCCCTGAGAAAACGGGTCATTACGCTCGAAGAGGGCCACATCGTTAAAGACCAGAAGGTCGGGAAGTACACGCTCAAGAAATGAACTTCGTTACGCTTCCACGAATCATCAAGTCGGGATTACAGTCATTTGTTCGAAACGGCTGGCTTTCGGTCGCGGCAAGCGGAATTGTTTCGCTGACACTCGTGTTGATTTCCATATTTGTCATTCTTTTGATGCTTGGAAGTGTCGTTGTTAGCAATATTAAGGATCGAATCGACATCGCCGTGTTCTTTAATGACACTGCTAAGGTTGATGATATTCAGACCCTGAAGACGCAAATTGAGCAGCAACCGAACACTAAATCTGTTCGATATATCTCGAAGAAGGAAGCCTTTGAGATTTACAAAGGACGCTCTGAAACGAACCGCAAACTCGTCGAGAGTATTCCTGAAGAGGAAAATCCGCTGCCAGCAAGCCTCGAGATTAAAGCGAATGATACTTCAAAGCTATCTGACTTTGATTCAGTGCTTGGTAGCGATTTTGCGAAAGGCTTAATCCAGAGCAGATCAGATAAGGATGCAGACAATAAACTGATCTACGATCGACTTCAAAAGATCTTCGACTTTATAAAGAAACTGGGAATATTCATATCGCTCGTCGTATTAACCTTCTCGGTCTTGGTGGTATTCAATACGATTCGCATCACAATTTTCTCCAGGCGGCGGGAGATTGAAATTATGAAGCTGGTTGGTGCATCAAACTGGTACGTGCGTGGTCCATTCATTGTTGAAGGTGTTTTCTATGGGCTGATTGGCCTCGTCGTGGCCATGCTTGTGGTTTACCTTATCGTCAGCCTGGTCGGGCCAAGTCTGACGAATTTCTTTGAGAATACCGTCAACGTACAGACTTATTTCAAGCAGCACTTCCTGACATTGCTCGTCGTCCAGCTCGTAACTGGTATAGGCGTAGGCGTCCTAAGTTCAATGATTGCTATCAGGCGTCATTTACGGAACTAGGACAAGGCTAAATAATCTCTCTGTTAGGACAAAAAAGAGCTAAATACTAAAAGATTTGACAAATTTCTACAAACGCATCCAGCAGAGAAATATTGTCAACAATAGCATTTATAATGGTTACTTGCTATAATAGGTCTACTTAGGACGGGGACCAAAAAAAGTTTTGACAGCCTATTCCCACTACCTATAATGGCCATCGTTGCCTTACGGCACTCATATTAATTAGGAGATACAAGTACATCCCATGCAGACCAAGATGACACGATTGATGACCTTACTCGGAGCGGCCTCACTACTTACCGCTACGACCGCCCTACCGCTTGCTGACAGTGTCAGTGCCACTTCCGGCCCAGCTACGCTGGCTGAGGCTAACGCAGCCATGGACGGCAACTTAGCAAATCTGCGTCAGCAGGCTAGTGACCTCTCTGGGCAAGTTGCTGAAGTAAATGGCCAAATCGCGAAAATAGAGGCCGATCTAGCTGCGCTCGCTCCACTGCTTGAGCAAAAGCAGCAAATTCTTCTGCAGAGCATCAAAGAGGCCTACATTCATGGCGATACGTCCTCGTTCGACGTCATTGCTGGTAATGAAAACCTTTCGGGCATGCTTGGTCAGCAACAGTACCAAGACGAAATCAGCGCTAAGACCGAAAAGGCCGCAAGCGAACTGCAGGCCGTAAAGAGTGAGCTCAATACGAAACTTGCGGAAGCGAATTCTAAGAAAGAGGGTCTCGTAGCCTTGCAGGGACAACTTGGCGATAAGATTGCTACTGCTGAGGCTCAAGAGCAGGCAAAGCAAGCACTCGCCGAAGCAACACTCAACCGCGAAGAAGAATATCAGAAAATTCTTGCTACCCAAGGCGCCCAGGAAATCGACGGGGTTGTCGGTAATAGCTCAACCCGACCAGCTTCGTTTGTTGTGAATTCTCCAGCGCCAACGAGTGGTGGTGGTGGAAGTGCAGCCGGTCTGACTGGTTCAATTGGCTATGCACGTGCTGGTGGTAACTGTGTTAACGAGCCCGGGGTGAAGAACCCAGGCTACGGTAACCCAATCGACTGGCCGGTACTGACTCAGTCACCGTACATCGGTGCAACCGCTCTGTGGACCTACAACCACACTGGTGTTGTGACTGGTATCTGGAGCAACGGCGACATTGAAGTGCGACACCAGAACTACTGGGGTGGCCAGCACCGTTTCCCGCGCAGCGCCTTCCGCGGCTTCCGCTAAACCCCCACTTCTACTGAATCCTTAACTGCCCCGTTTACTCGGGGCAGTTTTATTCTGATTCTTGCAAGGGCTGAAGCTCCCGCTGTGTTTTCATGTCTTGTCCAAAGGCGATAGCATCGCCAGCAACATCAGAAAGCCCAAGCATTGTTGCTGGATGGACGGTAAGATCACCCCAGCGATTGTTGATTTGATCGACCGAATACGTTGCACGTTGTCGATTCTCGTCGACTTGAAAAAGCGATGGTTGATGGGGACGATCTTCTCGCAGATGGATGCTCGTGAGAGCCAGCTTACGTAGGGGAGATTCAGGAGGGCCTGTTTCTAGAAGGCGCTTGGCCTGTCGGAAGAGAAAGAAGGAATCGTTTGTAGGGGTAAATGAAGCAACGGATCCAAAACGCGCACCTTCAACCGAGTGACCACTAAGTACCAGACCACCGGCCTGCCAGTTATCTTGTCGGAGTCGCCTAGCCATTCGTTCGCAGAGTTTTTGCAAAAGCGGAGCGAGCTGCTTAATTTCGCGAGTTGGTCGCGGTAAGACAGACGAATGCCCAAGCGTCTTAGTGCCCCAGTCGGTCTCATCGATATCGAACCCATGAAGCCTCCGGTGCCAGTAGTAGCCGACGAAGCCGAGTCGTCGCTTTAAGTCCACAGGGTCGGCATGGTAGAGCTGGAGAGGGGTCGTAATACCCTGGAGCTGGAAACGCGCCTCCATGCGGTAGGCAATGCCACAGAGGTCACGTAGCGACAAGGCGCTTAAGACACTTTCGATGTTGTCAGATGTAATCTCAAAGAGGCCATTAGGTTTTTTGAATTCACACGCTGTTTTGGCGAGCAGCCAATTAGTGCCTATCCCGACTGAGCTACTTAAGTAATCGCCAACCTCATCCCGAATTCTCTGCTTGATCTCCATTCCAACTTCCAGAGGATTGCGCCTGTCGGGGAGCGAACCGTCTAGCCAGATCGCGACTTCATCAATCGAGCGAGGTTTTACGACAGGGGAGTACTGGGCAATAATTTTTCGGAATGCCCGATGAACGGCCCGGTATTTAGGTGGGTCTGGTTTAAACAGAGCAATGTCTGGCGCTAACCGCCGGGCCTCACCAACCCTCGTTCCGGTTTTAATACCGAGGAGCTTTGCCTCAATCGAAGCTGCGACAATCGTTCCGCCCCTTGAGAACGCCGGAGCTACTCCAACAGGCTTGCCGCGCAGGTGAGGCCTAGCTTGTTGCTCCACCGTTGCAAAGAAGGAGTCCATATCAAGGTGGAGTACCCGCCGCATTAGCCGTAGAAAGAGGTTTCCATAAGACGCCACGTCAGGTTGTTCTGAGAATAGCAGAGCGTACAGTCTCCAACTTCAGTGGTTACGGAAAAATAGTGCAGATTATCGGTACCCTGCTTGGCGGCATGATGAAGGTTGAGCTTTTGTATCCAGTACCGTCGCCCCTGCCAACGCAGCAGAGTCGGCTCGACTGTGCCGTGATGAAATTTTGCGAGCACGTCTATCGGCTCGTTCAACTCGGTCGTACCCATATTGAGTAGTATACATATGTATACTACTCAAGCAAGCGAGAAAGTATGTACTTCAGCAAGCCCGGTATTCGGTGGTACACTGGGTCGTTGGCGTGAGCTGACAGACTTGTTCCTTGGCAGAAAGGTGAATATATGTCCGGACCGTCTTGCTCGCGCGAGGCACTCCTGCGGGCTTGGGAGGAGTATCGCGCGGCTGATACGACCAAGCCTGACATTGCGACTCCAAAGATGGCGCTGGCCGGCTGGTTTCTCTCCTGTCATCCGGGAGACTCTGGCCTAAACGGTGCAATCCACGAGCTCGAGCAGCGCATCGCTGACGGTGCAGAGCCTCGTTACGACAATCTTCGATCAGCTCTCGGCTTGCTCTACGAGCTGCGCCGGGCTGACATCAACCAACGAACGACGGCGCTTTAGGCGCAGAAGGAGGAGCCATGATTCCGTGGTCCCTGTATTTCAAGCGGTTCCCGCTGCAGTTGTTGGCCTTGGCCGTCTTCCTGGCGGTGACGGCCGGCCCGGCGGTCTTGTTCATCGTCTCGGCGACCGTCTACCCGCAGGCGTTCCAGCGCGGCCTGGTGCTTGGCGGCGTAGTCGGAGGTCTGGTAGCGCTTCTCCCGACGATCATCCTCATCGGTACCGTCTGGTTCGATACGGAGCGCTACATGGACAGCGAGGTCTACGTGCAGTACATCCGCGGGTTGTCTGCCGTTGTCTTCCTCGTGGTCATACTCACCTTCATCATCGGCGTCTTCAGCATCTGATCACATCAACCTTGGGGGAGACCCGCATTGCACCTGCATTTGCGACTCCCTTCCCCCTCAGTTCATCACTTGGTGGCTTGAGGAGGAAGCATAAAATTAGATCGTTTGTTTCCGTTTAGCTGGCACCCCAGTACAATAGGCAAGTATGCGACGCCCTGGAAAAGCTATGAAAATCACTGGGACGATTCTGTTGGCCGCCTTAGTTTTTGGCGCCGGATTTTTTACTGGTCAGACACGTCCAGAAACCACCAACCAGAGCTTAGATTTACGAACGTTTAATCGGGTCGAAGAGCTGATACGTGAACGGTACCCCAGGCCAGTCTCAAATGAGGATCTGGAGCTTGGGGCAACAAAAGGCCTGGTCTCTGGAACCGGTGATCCTTACAGCGTATTTCTTACCAAGGACGAGGCTTCTGACCTGAACAAGGCCCTCGCCGGGGAAGTTGAAGGTATCGGGGTAGAGGTTGGTGAGCGCGATGGTGCGATTACGATTATTGCTCCTATCGCTGGCACGCCGGCAGATCGTGCCGGCCTTAAATCGGGTGACATCGTGATCGGAGTCGATGGTGCAGCGACTGCCGGGCAAAACTTGGACGCAATCGTTAAAAAGATTCGTGGTGCTGCAGGTACAACCGTTAAGCTCGACATTAAATCGCCCGGTCAGAACGCCAGAGAAGTTGTCGTCACTAGAGAGAAGATCAAAGTCCCCTCAGTGGAACTTTCATATCGTGATAACGTAGCCATTCTGACGATAAGCAGGTTCGGCGACGACACTAAAGAAGGGGTCGTGAAGGCGGCAGCTGATATTGCGGCCAAGAAGCCTCGAGGTGTAGTGCTTGATTTGCGCGGGAATCCAGGTGGCTACTTACAGGGAGCCGTAGATGTGACGAGTGTATTCCTTAAGGATGGCGTGGTCGTTAAAGAGCAGTTTGCGAAGGGCAAAACCGAAGAGCAGCGAGTCAGTGGTAATGCCCAACTCCCAGACATTCCTCTCGTCGTGCTTGTTGATAAGGGGAGTGCATCAGCCTCTGAGATTACGGCCGGGGCTCTACTGGATTCGAAGCGCGCGACGCTGGTTGGTGAGAAAACCTTTGGCAAAGGTTCAGTTCAAGATCTCATTACCGTCGGTGGCGGCACATTGAAACTGACAATCGCAGAATGGTTGACTCCAAATGGAACGAGCATTTCGAAGCAAGGAATCACGCCGCAGGTAACAGTTTCTTCAGATAATCGGGACGCTCAATTGCAGGCAGCTATTGATCGACTGAAATGAGCTACACAAAGTCAGATAAACTCCATATTGTTGCCGTCACCGCAACCATTCGTCGCAGTGACGGGCGCTACCTTATCGTTAAACGAGCCGACCATGAGATTGCACACCCGGGCATGTGGGCATTCCCAGGTGGCAAAGTTGAAGGACGAGAAAGTATAGAAGAAGCCCTCCGTAAAGAGGTGCAAGAGGAGGTTGGGTTGAAGGCCTTGCCCGGTAAAGTACTGCTGAAAGATGCCGCATTCACCCGCCCCGATGGCCAGACAGTTAAGGTCCTGTCTTTCTTGGTAGAGGTCGAAAGCGATGACGTTCAGCTTGATACTCGTGACTTCTCCGACTACCGCTGGGTTACCGCCGAAGAGCTAGGCGACCTCAACCACGTAGGGATAGCAGAAGAGATCAGGCAGGCAGAAGCGTTCCTTGCGGCGGCAACTGGCAAGATTGCTGATTTTCAGACCAAATCACAACGTGACGATTAACGTCTGGACGCTGGCCTGCTCAGTTCGTACAATGGATTGGTATGAAACGGAGCCACCGCCACGTTAGCGTAATTTTGAACAAAGACCTCGACGGGATCGGGTTTGCTGGCGAACTGTTGTCTGCACGTGCTGGATTTGCGCGTAACTTCTTGCTCAATGACGGCAGGGCCGAGGTTGCAACACCGGCACGAATCAAGCAGCGCGAAGCCGAGCTTGCTAAGGCCAAACAACGCCGAGAAGAGGAAGTAACCAATCGAAATACGCTTGCCGAAAAGATCGCGGCTTCGCCCATGGAAGCCACGCTGAAAACGGGACAAAACAATCGAGTCTTCGGTTCAATAACTGTCGTAGATGTAGCGAAGAAGCTGAAATCAGACCACGGACTCGAGATTGATAAGAATCACCTCCATGGACTGCCGATTAAGCAGCTAGGAACAAGCCAAGTCTCTGTTAAACTAGGACTAGGTGTGACAGCTATCCTCAACGTTGTCGTTACTGGCCAGCAGGCCGCCAAAGAAGAATCCGCTCAAGAATGAACTATTCCACTCTCCGCGCACGAAGGCCAAGGGGTCTCCTTCGCTCTATTTTGGTACTAAAAAATGCCTAAACAAACGAAATATATCTTTGTTACTGGGGGCGTAGTGTCGTCGCTTGGCAAAGGCGTTACAACCGCTTCGCTCGGACGGTTGCTTAAGGCACGGGGTATTCGTGTTAGCATTGTAAAAATCGATCCGTACATAAACGTGGATCCAGGAACCATGAATCCCTACGAACACGGAGAGGTTTTTGTGACCGCCGACGGCGCAGAGACAGACCAGGATCTTGGCCACTATGAGAGATTTATCGACGAGGAGCTGATCCGAGAATCAAACTTCACCACCGGGCAAGTCTACCTGTCATTAATCGAGGCAGAGCGCCGAGGTGACTTTTTAGGCAAAACCGTTGAGGAAGTGCCTCACGTTACAGATGAGATTATCCGCAGAATTCAGCTAGCGGGCGAAAAAACCAAGGCCGAAGTGCTGCTGGTGGAGCTTGGCTCCACGGTCGGTGACATCAAGGGCATGGCATTCATCGAAGCTTTTAGACAGCTACGCAGGCGTGCCGGACACGACCACACCCTTTTTGTGCACGTAACATTGCTGCCGTTTATGCCGACTACTAACGAGCTTAAGACTCGTCCAACCCAGTATGGTGTCCGCGAGTTGATGGGTCTTGGCATTCCACCAGATGTGCTCGTCTGTCGTGCCGATGCGCCTATTTCACCTGAACTACTTCGAAAACTTGCCACGACCTGTGATCTCGATGAAGAAGCGGTTATTCCAATGGTTACTACCCGCAACATCTATGAGGTTCCGATCAAGCTTGAAGAAGGCGGTCTCGGCGACTTTATCGATCAGAAGTTAAAACTCGGCGGAACGCGGTCGGATCTCGCTCAATGGCACAAGATGGTTTCCGCGCTCGATATGCTGCGCGATCGCGAAGATCTCGAAATCGCGATTGTCGGTAAGTATGTGGAATTGAATGATGCTTATATCTCTGTCTCGCAAGCGATCAAAGCCGCCGGGCTTAAGCACAAACAAGGAATTAAACTCCGCTGGGTAAACTCAGAACAGATTGAACAGGAAGGGACCAAGTTACTTGAGGGTGTAGATGGTGTAGTTGTGCCTGGTGGATTCGGGGACCGAGGTGTAGAAGGAAAGATACAGACAGCTCGCTGGGCTCGCGAACACAAGGTCCCGTATCTAGGTCTCTGTCTCGGAATGCAAGTTATCGTGATTGAGTTTGCTCGCAATCTGCTTGGTGACAACTCTGCTAATTCAGCTGAATTTGATCCAGAAGCAAAGCATCGCGTTATAGACCTCATGGAACACCAGAAGTCTATCTATACCAAGGGTGGCACGATGCGCCTCGGAAACTACACCTGCAAGTTAATTCCCGGCAGCCAAGCCCGAACAGCTTACGGGGTAGAGGAAATAGTAGAGCGCCATCGCCATCGGTACGAGTTTAATAATGATTACCGCGAGCAACTCACAGCTGCTGGTTTACGGGTCGCTGGAACGACGCCGGATGATGTCTTGGTCGAAATAGTCGAAATTGCTGACCATCCATTCATGGTTGGCAGCCAGTTCCATCCTGAATTCAAATCGCGACCAGATCGGCCACATCCACTCTTTCTGGCATTCGTTGAGGCCGCTGTCCGAGAGCATGCTCCGGAAAAGTCTTCTACGTCCACAGCATGAAATCAGTACAAGCAGTGCCACCACGTGCTGGTAACGTTGTTGTTATCGGGGGCGGAACTGGGACGTATACAGTCCTGGTTGGTCTCAAGGGCCGAGCGAAGAAATTAACTGCAATCATCAACATGGTCGACGATGGAGGCTCCACCGGCGTACTTCGTGATGAGCTCGGGGCACTTCCTCCGGGAGATGTCAGGCAAAGTCTCGTTGCCCTGTCACCTGAATCACATTTGTTACGCGAGCTCATGAATTACCGATTTGAAAGTGGCCGGTTTGAAGGTCATCCCTTTGGCAACCTGCTGCTCTCAGCGCTGGAAAAGACAACTGGCGGTTTCGCTGAAGCCGTGAAGGCTGCCAGTCGGATTCTTGCCATAGAAGGT
The DNA here is from genome assembly GCA_964432765.1 of uncultured Candidatus Saccharibacteria bacterium. Lineage (GTDB taxonomy): Bacteria > Patescibacteriota > SICC01 > SICC01 > CAYSOT01 > CAYSOT01. The sequence goes on along the minus strand of CAYSOT010000003.1, from coordinate 51,266 downwards.
GCCGTGCTTCCGGTTACGACCGAAGATACGCACCTTTGTCTGCGTAATCCGGACGGATCGATCCTAAAGAGTCAGCAGAGCATCGAAGACTCTTTTTTCGGTGAGGGAGCGTCACCAGATGTCTTTTTAGATCCACCAGCCAAAATCAATCCCGAGGCACAGCGGGCGATTCATGAGGCAGATGCCATCGTTGTTGGGCCTGGCTCTTTTTACACTTCACTGGTGCCGACATTGCTTGTCGATGGCATGGCGGAAGCCTTAAAGCAAACACCAGCGCGCGTAATTTACGTTTGCAATCTGGTAACGAAGCCAGGGCAGACAGAAGGTTTCAAGGTTCATGATTTTGTTGAGGTGCTTGAACGCTATGCAGGCGAGGGAATTATTGATGATGTGGTCTATGACACGACTAGACCAAGCGACAGACTTCTGGCGAAGTACCGGGCTGCTGGTGAAAAATGGGTAGAATATGACGAGTCAATTTTTGTGGGTAGATCATATCGCGCAACCGGTGCCGATCTCATCGCCAGGCAAGCGCCAAAACCTGTAAAGGGCGACACCTTGCTACAGAGAAATTACATTCGACACGACAGCAAAAAACTAGCCGATCTTCTGATCGACTTGTGTCAGCAGCGCTGAATCGAACTAGACTACAGAAACAACCGTGCGGCGGCTTTTTGAGCCTGAAAAGCGAGTGATGCGCTTCTTGGTATATTTCACTACTCCATCGGCTGTAGCAAAGAGGGTGTCATCACCTGCGCGCATGACATTTTCGCCCACTGCGTACTTAGTACCACGCTGGCGCACAATAATACCTCCAGCGAGGATTTTCTGGCCGTCCGAAACCTTGGTGCCGAGCCGCTGCCCTGCAGAGTCGCGACCAAGTTTAGTAGTTCCGCCTGCTTTAGTATGTGCCATCTAGTGCTTCTTGATTATGAGTAGTTCGTGGATGACCCGCTGCTTTGCTCGCGCGACATCGATAGTGTCTCGCTTGGTGAGGTCGGAAAACGACCATCCTGTTGGTACGGGACGAACCTTAGTGTAGCCAAATTCACTCAGTTGGTCAACGAAAGCTAGGCGATGAATCCTTGAATCACGGAGTCGCCAAGCGGGCACCGTTATAACTATTCTGTCACCCGGATTCTGCAGCTTCTCACAGCGATTTAGGAATGATTTCAGCAGATCTTCAACCTCCTTTGCCACAGCGATGGTTTTTTCTTCCGAATCGGTTTGCCTCAGCAGTGGCCCTAAGTACCCCTCAGTTGCTATCGCTGAGTTTTTGGGAAGCGATGAAAGCTTCGTTGCGTCTGTGACGTGCAACTCCGCTGAAGGTGAATTCTCCTTTTTGCTGTTTAACCAAGCAAGATTGCGCTCCGCGTCACGGATTGCTTTTGCATCAAGATCGGACCCCACACAGGCAAGGCCAAGCGAATTTGCTTCAAGCAGTAAATTTCCAACGCCGCAAAATGGATCAACCACCACTTGCTGCTTTCCTTGCGTGGCAAGATTAACCATTGTTCGTGCAAGCTGGGGTGGAAGCATGCCTCGTACCTGGTCGCTCACCGGTTTGTCATAGTCGCGTGAGGAAAAACCTGCAAAATCATATACCCAGACAGTCCTACCAGCGCGGAAAGAGCTGTCGGCTTCGATTACGCACCAGTCGTAGCCTTTGGTCAGGAGTTTTTGATGTTTTACTTGAACAGCGGATAACTCTCCGTCCGGCCATCGCCCAGATTTTCCATCGTGCTTGGCAAGATACCGGTGGGGAAGATCGCGCTTCGACAGGTATTTTCGAGCCAGGGCGGTGAGTGGAGTAGCTGGTGTGCGCCCGTAGGAACTTACCCCGAAAAGCACTTTCTTTGAGAAAGGTTGCCCTGCAAATGCTGCTATGCACGCTTCGGCGGTCGGAAACTCTGTCTTATCAAGCTCAATCAACTTCGTGATTGAGCCAAACTTCTCAGCAATTGTAGGATCAAACCCTTCCAGTAGCGCTGCATAGTTCCCAAGCGGACTAACGCTAAAACCATAGAACTCTCCAAGCGCTTCTAGTTCGGCGACGGAAAGTGCCGGATTGCGACCGAAAATTGCGGCGTACTGCATCTCTGTTAGTATACGGACAGTTTTTACTTTTACTGCCATGAAAACAATTTCTGCACATCACCCGGGCGATTATGCAGCGGCCGCCGCGTCTGCGGTGGAGTTCTTGCAAGACGGAGGCGTAGTGATTATTCCTACCGACACCGCATACTGTCTAGCTGCTGATGCAACAAACGAAGAGGCAGTAGAGCAAGTTTTTTCTCTCAAGGGTAGGCATGATGGGCGACCGTTATCGGTAATTGCAGCCGATCGGGGACAGGCGCAGGAAATAGCTGAATTTTCTCCCTTGGCGGTCAAGCTATGGGAAGCGTTTATGCCAGGACCATTGACCATTGTGGTTCCTGACAAGGGCGTTGTTTCTAGCCGCGTCACCTCGGGGCTTGGTAAAATCGGTATTCGCATGCCGGCGCACCCTTTGCCGGTACTGGTGGCAGAGCGCTTCGGGCGTCCCTTTACCGCAACAAGCGCCAACCGAAGTGGCGAGCCCCCAGCATTTTCTCCGGATGAGTTCTTGCAGTATGTGGAAAAAGATTTTCTGCCCCACGCCACACTCGATGCTGGCCAATTGCCGATTACACCGGTTTCAACTGTTGTTGAAGTCGGCGATTCTTTAACGATCCTCCGCGAAGGTCCCATCAGCGAAGCGCAGATCAATCAAGCTATTCGCTAGTCTCGATAGGTCCCAGCCTGCTAAGCTGGATATGTGAAAAGCGACTCTACAGATTCAGCATTATTTGATGCAATCGAGCGAGAACTTGGCAGACAGCGCCACGGTCTCGAGCTAATTGCTTCTGAAAACTACGTTTCCCCTGCGGTTCTGAGGGCAGCCGGCTCTGTTTTAACGAATAAGTATGCTGAAGGCTACCCACACCGGCGCTATTATGGTGGGTGTCTTTATGTCGACGAAGCAGAAGACCTTGCTCGTGAACGGGCGAAAAAACTTTTTGGTACTGAATACGTCAATGTTCAACCACATTCGGGAGCGCAGGCGAACATGGCCGTCTATTTTGCACTTGTTGAGCCTGGCGACACAATCATGGGTCAGGCATTGGCTGATGGTGGACACCTCACCCACGGCTCACCCGTTAATTTTTCCGGTCAACTCTATAAAGCAGTAACCTACGGTCTCGATCCGGAAACCGAGCGCCTGGACTATGATCAGATTGAAAGCCTGGCACTCGAGCATAAGCCAAAACTGCTGATGGCAGGCTATTCGGCTTATTCCCGCGTCATTGATTGGCAGCGAATGCGCCAGATTGCAGATAGTGTCGGAGCATATCTTGTAACTGATATCGCTCATATTGCCGGACTTGTTGCCACTGGCCTGCATCCATCACCAGTTGGAATTGCCGATGTGGTCACGACGACGACACACAAGACGCTGCGCGGGCCGAGAGGCGGCATGATCATGACGAACAATGAAGACCTTGCAAACAAAATCGATAAGGCGCTTTTCCCGGGAATGCAAGGAGGTCCGCTGATGCATATTATTGCCGCCAAAGCCGTTGCCTTCGGCGAGGCCCTGCGACCTGACTTCACCGACTATTCGAAGCAGGTTGTCAGTAACGCCGCTGCACTATCTAAAGCCCTCACAGCAGAAGGATTCAGAATTATCTCGGGAGGTACAGATAACCACCTGATGCTCGTCGATCTTCGCCCAGCTGAGGTAACAGGCAAAACGGCCGAAGAGGAACTCGACAAGGTTGGCATTACCTTGAATAAGAACGCCATCCCCAACGATCCCGAGAAACCGTTTGTAACTTCCGGGGTGCGCATCGGCACTCCTGCAGTGACGACTCGCGGGTTAAAGGAAACAGACATGCAGACTGTTGCTTCGCTAATCTCCAAAACCCTGCACCACATTGGCAATGAAGACGTCTACGAGGAAGTGCGTTCAGAAGTCCGCGCCCTGACCGACGCGCACCCCTTACCTTACTGAGTTGCGGGACTGCCCCATGGCGCGTAGTATCGAGTCAGAAATTAAAAAGCAAAGACAACACATGAAAAAACACTTAGTCGTCATTGCACTTGCTGTCTCGCTTGTCCCGACAGCGACACTCGCGGCTCCCGAGGATCAGGCGGCGCTTGATAATGTGAGAATTACCTCTCCATCAGCCAACGCAACCGTTGACACGGTCTTTGCGCTGGCGGGAAGCGTTAGCAACCAGTGCGCCATGGAAAGCGAAGTCTCGCTGAGCGACAAAAACGAAGACTTCTACCGAATTGCTGCCCTTCCAAATCAGAACTACCGCAATGGTACGTTTACCTACAATCTTGACCTGAAAAATGCGTATCGCTGGACTGGTGGTGGTCAGCTAGTGCAACAAGTGCCGGTCGCAGGACCGATTAAACTCTACGTCTATACCAAGTATCCAGACTGTATGCATGACTGGAACGACCAAAGTGAACCCTGGTCGATAACGCTAAACTTCAAGCCATCTTCCACCGAAAAGAACCAGAATGCACCAAAGCCTGCTGCCACCGTTCCTCCAGAGATATCGGCCAAGGCTTCTCCGACACCTTCACCTAGCGTCTCGCCACTCGCTTCTGTGACCAGTAACCCGAATGCTGAGGTTCAAGCTGAATCAAAAACGCTCAGCCCGGGCTGGTGGGTCCTTATCGGCGGGTTTGCCGGGGCCATCCTGCTAGGTCTTGCTGAGTGGACAGCGATCAGATATCGACGTAAACACAGCAAACTCCCAAAGAAGAAATAAATCATATCAACATCACAAAAGGGAGCGCAGTGCGTTCCCTTTTGGTTTCCCCTAGGCCAACTACAATAAGAAAGTATGGATTTACTAAAGCAACTTAATGAGCAACAACGCCGTGCTGCCGAAACGGTTGATGGTCCTGTGCTTATCTTGGCCGGCGCCGGCTCAGGTAAAACCAAGGCACTTACGCACCGCATCGCACACCTTATTACCGATAAGGACGTGTCGCCGATGCATATTCTTGCCGTGACATTTACAAACAAGGCTGCAGGAGAGATGAAAGAGCGCGTTGCTGCGCTATTGAAGCAGGCAGCTCGCGGCAGCAGAGCCTATGAAGCACCGACTCTTGGGACGTTTCATTCCATATGCGTGCGAATTCTCCGTCGCGACGGACAGATCGCGGGTTTAGCTTCAGGATTTACAATCTATGATGCTCACGACAGTCTCGTTGCCGTTAAGAATGCAATGGACAGGCTTGAGATATCTCAAAAACAATTCAACCCAAGTTATGTCAGACATGAAATCTCAGCCGCGAAGAATGAGCTCGTTTCAGCTGACCGTTATACAGAGCTTGCAGCCAACTACAGCCAAGAAACGATTGCCAGAATTTTTATGGAATATGAAAAGATGCTTCGCCGTAATGACGCACTAGATTTTGATGACTTGCTTGTCCACGTCGTGCGGTTATTCCGCGACCACCCAAACGTGCTTGCCAAGTACCAGCGGCTTTGGAAATATGTCATGGTCGATGAATACCAAGATACCAACAAGGTGCAATACACCCTGACACGTATGTTGGTCCAGAAGCATCGTAATATCTGCGTTGTCGGTGACCCCGATCAGGGAATTTATTCCTGGCGCGGTGCTGACATTCGCAACATCTTGCAGTTTGAAGAAGACTATCCCGATGCCGTCGTTATAAAGCTAGAACGTAACTATCGCTCGACGCAGACCATACTCGATGCAGCACAGGCGGTGATTGAGCAAAATAGGCAACGCAAAGAAAAGAAACTCTGGACAGATGTTGGACCCGGCGAACTGGTGACAGTCCTTGAAGCGCTGAACGAGCGTGATGAGGCCGATGTGGTAGTACTCGAAGCGCGTCGACATCGGGCAAGCGGCGGTAAATACGGTGATGTCGTCGTGCTCTATCGAACAAATGCCCAATCGAGAGCCATTGAAGAAGCTCTAAGAACATCGCATATTCCGTACCGGATTGTCGGAGGAGTACGATTCTATGAGCGTAAAGAAGTGAAGGATATTCTTGCTTATCTCACCGTGCTGAATAATCCGAACGATACAGTTGCGTTCCGAAGAATACTCAATGTGCCCACAAGAGGTATTGGGGATAAGGCCATTGCCGCATTGACCGAGGCAGCCGATAAGCGTGGTATTTCATTGGCCCATGCAACCTCAGCAGCTGAAGACATACCAGCCTTAGCGCCGGCGAGCAGACGGGCCGTTCTTCGTTTTGATGCGCTGTATAGGAATCTTCGAAGCAAGGCTGAAAACGCAACAGTAGCAGAGCTTATCTCGGCAATTCTTTCGGAAACTCGATACGAAGAATGGATCGACGACAAAAGCGTCGAGGCGGCCGCGCGTTTGGAAAATATCGCCGAGCTACAAAATGGTGCCACTCGGTATGATCATCTCTCAGGGTATGAGGCTCTCGGCGTATTTCTGGAGGACGTCGCACTTATTACCGATATCGATGAAATGAACGATGAAGACCAGGCTGTAACCCTGATGACACTGCATGCTGCGAAAGGCCTCGAGTTTCCCTTCGTGATTATGGTCGGCATGGAGGAGGGCATCTTTCCGCACTCGAGATCATTGATTGACCCATCGGAAATGGAAGAGGAGCGTAGACTAGCATACGTCGGCATGACTCGGGCGATGCAGCGGCTGCTCATGACGTATGCTTCATCCCGTGTGCTTTATGGGACACCGCAGGCAAATCTTCCGTCACGGTTTCTATCCGATATACCGGATCATCTTGTTCATGCACCTGCGGGTCGGTACCGGGCACCGAGCCTCCGCTCACAAGCCACGGTTTCACAGGAACCATTTGAATACCCGGACGAGACACAGGAGCCACAGTACTTAGAAATTGGCGATAAAGTAGAGCACCCGAAGTTTGGCCCGGGCACAGTGACTGAACTTTCAGAAACAGTCCTGACAGTACAATTTGCGTCCGTTGGTACCAAGAAATTATCAAGCTCATTCAGTTCTTTAATGCGTAAGGTCACATGAAGTTTCAAGGACTCAAGGCGCGAAAAGATCTAGGTCAGCACTTTCTGGCAGACGAAGAGGCGGTTGAGCAAATAATCGAAGCAGCGGAGATTAAATCCTCAGATACGGTCATCGAAATCGGACCTGGCCCAGGAGTGCTTACACCACTTATTGCCGATAGGGCGCGAAAAGTTATTGCAGTTGAGCTGGATCCAGCGATGATCCCACATCTTAAACGTGCTACCATTACCCACTCCAACGTGGAGATTATAGAAAATGACGTATTGGCAATTGACCCAGCAAGTTATCCTAGCCATTACAGTATCGTGAGCAACGTGCCCTACTACATTACATCTGCGATTCTGAGACATTTTCTGGAGTGCTCGAACAAGCCTACTCGAATGACGCTCACCGTGCAGCGGGAAGTAGCGCAACGCATTACCGCGAAGCCGCCCAAAATGAGCGTTTTAGCGTTATCGGTTCAGCTTTACGGAGTTCCCCAGATAGCAAGTATCATACCTCGTACTAGTTTTGTGCCCCCGCCAGAGGTTGATTCGGCGATATTGACCATAAAAAACATTGGCAAAGAGACAAAAGCGCAGCTTGACGGCCTTTCTGAAAAAGATTTCTTTACGGTTGTACGCGCTGGTTTCTCTGAGAAGCGAAAGCAGCTCCACAATACACTTGCGCGTAACCTCGAATTAAGCCACGAGGATGCCCTAAAGATTCTAGAGGATATAAAAATTGATCCGAGACGTCGAGCTGAAACCTTAACTATTTCTGAATGGGTAGCATTAGGCCAAGCCTATGCAAAGTAAGCAGTCTAAGCCGGTTGTGATCTTTCTCCCAGGTCTTGGGGCTCGCGGGCGTACGTACCGACCGCTTCTTAAAAAATTGTCTCGTGAATTTGATATCCGATGGGCAGACCATCCCCTGCAGCTGCCGCGCAAACTCGATTGGCATTTCTTTGAGTGCGCCGTCGAAGCAGTTGCGCCCAATGAATCATTTACCTTGCTCGGACATTCAATGGGTGGGGCAACCGCGCTCCACTACGCGGCTTCAAATCCTGATCGCGTCAAGCGCGTTGTCGCGATTGCGCCCGTGATGTTTCCATTCATACGAAAGCGGCGGCGCTACGCGCGCCTGCGTGCAATTCGTAATTCACTTCTCGGTGGACATCCGCTTCATTTGCTACGCGCATTGTTGTATCGGATAGAAATACTTAACCCACAGAGAGCTCGGGCTCTCTATAGCTGGGCCGGTCGAATTGATCTTTCGCGCCAGCTAGGAAGGCTGCGAAGCGCGGTTATACTACAGCCACAGGATGAAGAAATTATTCCATCAGAGCATTTCGAGCGCATTCACACCCGATACCAAAACGTGAAAGTTACCGAGATACCCGGCACACACAATGACTGCGCCCTAGCGCCGCGTCGACAACTAGCTCCCATTCGCGAGGCTCTGCATGGCTGAAAAGCACCCGCTCTATGTGGTAGCGACGCCGATAGGCAACGCCGAGGATATAACCCTGCGCGCTCTAAGGGTGCTCCGTGAAGTGACGATTGTCTTTGCGGAAGATACGAGAACAACGCGCAAGCTATTTGCAATCCACGGACTGGCTACGCCGCTGCGCTCGTTTCATGCTCATAGTTCGGAGCGAAGGTTTTCAGACGTAATTGCTGCACTGCAGGATGGACCAGTTGCGCAGGTGAGTGATGCCGGGACGCCATCGATCAGCGATCCTGGTGGCGAGCTCGTAAAAAGGGTCCGTGAGGCTGGGCATCCAGTCGTTCCTATCCCTGGGGCATCGGCGGTAGTGACCGCATTATCTGCCGCCGGCATTAATGCAGATTCATTTACATTTCTTGGATTCCTGCCACACAAGAAAGGAAGACAGACGAAACTGGACGCATTAGCTGGGTGCGTTCAGCCAGTGGTACTCTTTGAATCACCGCATCGTCTCGTGAAGCTGCTCGATAGTTTGGAAGAACGCCACCCCACTGCTTCAGTAGTGGTGGCCAGAGAGCTAACCAAAATCCACGAAGAGTTTAAATCAGCCACTCCTTCAGAGCTTGCTGAGCACTATAGGCTCAACCAACCACGCGGCGAAGTTGTTGTGATTGTGACAGTCTAGCGTTTCCGATTGCTCATTGCTTCTCTACAATAGAAGCTGATGACAAAAACCAATAAATATTACATAACGACGTCTATCCCGTATGTGAATGGTGCGCCGCACATTGGTTTCGCGATCGAGCTTCTACAAGTGGACGTTTTAGCCAGGTGGCATCGTTTGCTTGGTGACGACACGTTCTTTTTGACCGGTACGGACGAAAACACACTCAAGTTGATTAAGGTCGCTCAAAAAGAAAATATTGAGCCAAAGGAACTCGCGAATAAATATGCCAGCGAGTTTAAGCGTCTGACAGAAGTTGCCGAAGTGACCAACGATGCTTTTATTCGCACAACAGACGAAGGGCACCATCATCCAGGGGCAACAAAGGTCTGGCAAGCGCTTGATCAAGCGGGCTATATCTACAAAGGGGAATATTCAGGAAGTTATTGCGTCGACTGTGAGCAGTTTTACACGGAGAAAGAAATTGTCGATAACCTTTGTCCGGTACATCAAACGCCCCTCGAGCATAGAAGCGAGGAGAATTACTTATTCAAACTCTCCGCCTTCACCGATAAAATTGCCGATGCTATCCACTCCGGTGAATTTCAGATTCAACCAGAAACAAGGCGCAATGAAATTCTAGGACTCCTTAAAGAGGGGCTCCAGGATGTTAGTTTCTCAAGGCCCGCCGACAAGCTGACGATGGGGGTACCTGTTCCGGGTGACGAGTCGCAGCGAATGTATGTGTGGTGCGATGCGTTAACAAACTATCTAACTGGCATCGGTTATGGTTGGGATGAAGCGCTCTTCTCGCGTTTCTGGCCAGCAAACGTACACATCATCGGGAAAGATATCATACGTTTTCATGCTGCTATCTGGCCCGCAATGCTCATGGGTGCAGGAATACCGCTGCCTAAACTTCTCTATGTGCACGGTCACATCACCATTGATGGCGCAAAAATGAGTAAGTCGATGCAAAAGGTCAAAAAATGAGTAAATCAAAAGGTAATGTGATTGATCCCTTCAAGCTGTTTGAAGAAAAAGGAGTCGATCCTGTGAGGTATTACCTAACCAGAGCGCTTCCTTTCGCGGGCGACGGTGATTACTCGGAAAATCACTTTAATGAAGTATATGATTCCGAGCTCGCCAACGATTTCGGGAATCTTGCCTCCCGTGTCATCGCGATGATTGATTCCGGCTACGAGGGGTTTGTGCCAAAAGGGGAAATAGACCCCGAAGTGCGAGAGGAAATTGGCCAAACGTGGCAACGAGTCAAACTTCTCTTCGATGAATGTCGTTTGGCCGAGGGGATTGAAGCAATACACGCACTTACATCGCGAGCTAATAAGTATATCGAGCAGAAGCAGCCATTCAGACAAGAGGGGCAAGAAAAAGCTAATACTCTTTTCACTTTGGCCCAGGTGGTTGGAAACTTGGCTGTGCTCTATGCACCGATTTTGCCAAATACAGCCGAGGAATTACAACGTCGGATCGGAATATCGGAAACCGTTCAAAATTTGGGCGACATTACTGCTTGGGAGAAGCTGCCAGCAGGGGTAAAGGTAGTCCGCGGTAATCCGCTCTTCCCAAAGAATCATGGCTGACCACTACCACATTCATTACCATCTCCCTCGTCTGACGGAACTAAGGCGAATGTTTTGGGTGCATTCGCTCACGACGATGAGCTTCGGGATTGTTGGACTATTTATCCCCATCTTTCTTCTTACGAAAGGATATAGTCTTACCCAAGTCCTGCTTTTCATGGCGTGGGGACAGCTGGCTTCACTTGTGACTCAAACACTCTCGCTGCGGATTATCGGCAAAATCGGGGCAAATCATGGCATGGTCATAGGGAACATCCTCATGGTGATGCAGTTTGCGCTCCTCCCATTCATTAGTCAGCTCGGGTCGTGGTGGTTGTTCGCGGCACTGCCGGGCGGCTTCTCACGAGCAATTTATTGGGCAGCTTTTCACGCCAACTTCTCCAAGGCTCGCGCCCACGAGAAATCAAGCAAACAAATCGGAATGCTTTATGCGGTTATGGCGATAGTAACTGGGCTAGCCCCCGCAATCGGTGGAATAATCGCAACTACAACCGGGATCACCGTGACGTACGCTGTGGCCGCAGCAGTAATGCTAATTGCCAGCCTGCCGCTCCTTGGTAATCACGAAATCGTAAAGCGTCGCAGCATCGATATGTCTCAGTTTAAATGGAAAAAGTATCGCGACGACATGATTGGTAATGGTGGAAATGGGATGCTCTATGTTGCTGACTCGATTATTTGGCCAATTGCTGTGTACGCGTTTATCTCAAGCTACGCAGGGGTAGGAATTCTTTCATCGGTAGTGACAATTGGGGCAACGGCGGCTTCTCTGTATGTAGGTTGGAGGCAGCAGCGCAAGGGAGTTAGACACTTCTTGTGGGAAGGATACGGATTTATCAATGTGGCAAGTTTAATTCGCCTTTTGGCACAAAACGGCCTTCACGTCTTTGGAGCGAATCTTTTCACAGGTGTCGGGAAATCGCTCTATGTTACTCCGTTCATGGATCGCTATTATCGGCACGCCGACGAATCACCACGTTATGAATACATCGCAGCTATTGAGATGGCACACGAGGCGACAGCCCTAATATTTCTACTATTGCTTGTACTGCTTTCGCTCTTCATACCCGCGCATGCGATTTACATCCTTGGGATCGCCTGTGCAATTCCAGCCGGATACTTAATGACGAGGATTAGATGAGCGACGCTCATATTCATCGGCACCAAGTTCATCACTCCACGATGACGAAAAACGTGGTGCTTGAGCTGACACTTGCACATACATTGCGCATGACAGGCATTTCCATGGCCGGGCTTATTTTGCCACTCTATTTAGGGATCTCTGGCTACAGTCTGCGTGAAATAATACTTTACTTTCTGATCATGGCTGCGACTTGGGTACTGGTCCTGCGGCCAGCCGCCCGTTTCAATGCTCGCTTTGGTCCGGTTGCGTCCATGGCGGCAAGTCTTCCGCTGACGATACTCTGGGTTTTGGCTATCGCTTTCATTCCGCCATCGAGCTGTTGGTTTCTACCAAGTGCGGCGTTGTGGGGAATCTTTGTTGCCCAGTATTGGCAGGGAATGCGCGTAGCCTTTGCTACGTCGCTTCCGCCAAAGCAAGCTGGAAAAGACATCGCGATCGTCTCGGGGATTGTGCTGGCAAGCAGTGCCGCCGCGCCTTTAGTTGGAGGAATTATTGCCCAGGAGGCTGGGATTGTTGTGTTGTATGGAGCGAGCGGGGTAATCATACTTCTGGCATCGCTCGCACTCTGGGAGCTACGTGGGCGTTGGAAGAAGCAAGATTTCCGTCCCGAGATTGTTTCGCCGAAGACTATTCGTCGTTACCTTATTGCGAATGGGTCATCGGAAATTGAAGCAGACATATCGGGTTGGTTTTGGACATTATTTATCTTCATTTACGTGCCTACATATGCGGGTGTTGGCGCGTTGAGCTCGGTTATCATCACAAGCTCGATCATAGTATCTCTCTACGTAGGCTGGAGAGAGGATAAGCGAGGCTCTAAACATTATCTACGTGAAGGATCGGTCCTGATGACGGCCGTCAATACGGTTCGCATCGGCGCTCAGGGGGCGAGTGGGGTAGCGGGAGTTAATATCCTGGCAGGTCTCGGACATGCCCTCACTGAGACTCCCTATGTTACGGAGTATTACAGACATATTCGCGAACGACCGTCAGTCGAGTATGTTTATTGGATGAATTTTGCAGCATCCAGCGCCTGTGTCTTACTGTTGCTGCTTTTACTCGCGCTGACGTATTTCTTCGATGATAAATCGGTATTACTGATTGCCTTGCTTATTGGAGGACCGGCCAGTTTTGCTGTTCGGTACATTCGATAATGCACCTACCACATCACGAGCAGCACCATTTGCACCGTCTCTCAGAAGTAAAACGTCTCTACTGGTCGCATACGATTGCTGCCTTTGGTTCCTACCTGGCAGTAATTTTCATTCCTATCTATTTGTTGCGCATTGATTTTACGCTGCTGCAGGTGTTTATATTTTTCGCGCTCAGTGGCCTGTTTTGGTCACTTTGCTCACCTCTTGCCGGAAGACTAATTGGGCGGATCGGTGCAAATAGGGTCCTAGCAATTGCCAACCTGATTAACGTATCGTTCTTCATTCTGCTTGTGCTTTTGAAAGAACACTCCTGGCTCTTTTACGCCACGGCAGCGGTTAACGGGATGGAAAGCGCATTTTACATGACGTCATTTCGAATCAATTTCTCTAAAGCCAAGTCGCCCAAGAAAGCAGGTCAGCAAGTCGGTCTGATGAATGCCTTAATCATGTTTAGTCATGGCGCAGCCCCGGTTATTGGGGGATTGATAGCTCAAATCTATGGCATGTCAGTTGTGTACGCGATTACTATCGCGCTTGGTATTGTTGCTATTTTCCCACTTCTATCAGGACCAGAAATTGTTACTCGTCGCCCGCTGAACTTCAGGCTTCTCGATCTTGGCAAGATCCGGCGGGACTTACTTGCCGCATTCGGTTTTACCGTCAATGCCGCGGTAGATGCAGTGATTTGGCCCCTTTTTATATCGCTGATCATAGTCGGATACGCCGGGATTGGTCTTGTTTCGTCACTAATTGTCTTTGCGAGTATACTCGTCTCGCTTTACGTTGGCAGGCGTGAAGATACAAAGGGTGAACGTCCCTACATCATCCGAGGATCAAGGTTAATGTTGACTGGCAGTACGTTGAGACTTGCCGCCTCGACAGCTGGTCACGTCGCCGGAATCAACACACTGACTGGTATCGGGAGTGCGTATGTCTATACCCCCTATTTCAGTCGTTATTACAAACACGCAGACGAAGAGCCGCGGCTTGAGTATCTTACGGTGATTCAGATGGCGAATGGCATGGGGTACTTCATACTATTTACTCTTCTGGCCTTCGTAAGTCTTATCGCGAGCGACAAGCTGACGCTTCTCATTGGATTTTTGCTAGCACTTCCCGGAATTTACGCGATGAGGAAAGTTAGATGATTGATACTCATGCTCATCTCGACTTTGATCGATACCACGGCGAAGTTGAAGAAGTCATTGCACGTGCCAAGCAGAGAGGAGTAGGCCAGATAATTACTGTTGGAACATCACTCGAGGCAAGTCGAAAAACGGCGTCTATTGCGGCTCGCTATCCGTATGTATATCCAGCCGTTGGCATTCATCCCGACGCCTCCGACACTGTCGACCAAACAGCACTTTCACAACTGCAAAGCCTGGCAGAAACAGAAGGTGCGGTAGCAATTGGCGAAACAGGCATTGATCTGTTTCATGATGAAAATCCTGACCTAAAACTGCAGCGCCGAGCTTTCCTGGCTCAATCAAGGATCGCTGCGGACCTGAAGCTTCCGTTGATAGTTCACACGCGAGCTGCCCAAGCAGAAACACTTGAGACGCTCCGCGAAATTTTTTCTGGCGCCGCACAGCCCGCCGGCGCCGTAGTTCACTGTTTTGAAGGATCGCAGGAATTTGCAGACGAAATCGTGGGGCTAGGCTTGATGATCTCATTTACCGCGACGCTAACCTATCCAAAGAACGACGAACTCCGTGCGGTTGCGGCAAACATACCGCTTGAACGAATAATGTTGGAGACTGATGCGCCTTTCTTGCCGCCTCAGTCGAAGCGAGGGCAGCGTAATGAGCCGGCTTACGTCACGGAAAGCGCGCAGTGCCTAGCCGAGCTAAGAAACATCTCTTATAAAGAACTAGATAAAGTTACTTCTAGTAATGCCAGATCTTTCTTTAAGCTCGATAGCCCCAAGTAGACCTAACGTCTATACTGCGGGCAGACAGAGACCAACATGAAATCTATCCGCCGATTTTTTAGAAAGTTAGGACCAGGGCTTGTCACTGGTGCGGCTGATAACGATCCATCGGGTATTTCGACCTATTCAGTTGCAGGAGCGTCCACTGGCTACTCGCTTTTATGGTTATCGGTCGCAACACTACCCATGACGATCGCTGTTCAGGGTATGTGTGCCAAAGTCGGCTTGATCACGCGCCAGGGTTTGGCAGCAGTTATTAGGAAGAACTATCCAAAATGGGTTCTGTACCTAGCAGCGGCACTTCTAATAATTTCGAATATACCCATCATTGCGGCCGATTTACTTGGTATTGCCGCTGGATTAAATCTGCTTTTCCCAAACGTTGATATAACACTCTTTATCGCACCAGTGGCCTTAATAATCCTCTTGGTAGAATTGTACGAAAGCTACGACACTATTGAATCGGTGCTCAAATGGCTCACACTTGTTTTCTTCGCCTATATTTTTGCAGCCATTCTGGCTAAGCCTGACTGGCTGTATGCCCTGCACAACACGCTGATCCCGCATCTTGAATGGAACGCGACCTTTCTAACTATTGCAGTCGCCGTACTTGGAACCACGATTACACCGTACCTATTCTTCTGGCAGAGCGCCGAGGAGGTCGAGGAGCTCCACACTAAACACACCAAGGCTTCCCTTAAAGACGCGTTAGTGGACGTAAACGCGGGAATGATTTACCTTCATGCAATTGTTTTCTTTATCATTCTGACGACTGCTGCGACGCTCTATTCAAGCGGTATAGAAATTCGAACCGCTGCTGACGCGGCTCGGGCGCTGGAGCCACTAGCTGGGAGCGCAAGCACACTCCTTTTCGCCATAGGACTCATTGGGGCGGGAGCACTCGCAGTACCAGTGCTTACGGGATCGACGGCATTTGTCATGGCTGAGACGTTTGGGTGGAAAGATGGGTTTGAGAAGAAAGTGAGAAAAGCCCCCGGGTTTTATCTGACACTTACTGCGTCGATGATTCTTGGTGTAGTAATAGCGCTCTCTGGCGTAGATGTCATCAAGGCGCTCGTGCTATCTCAGGTATTGGCAGGGGTAATTGCTCCGGTCTTGCTTGTAATTTTGCTTCTCATTTGTAACAACCGAAAAATCATGGGCAAGCATATTAACGGTTGGTTCTTCAATCTATTTGGAATTATTACCGTACTCTTGATGGCAACTATTGCGATTTCTGCGTTCGTTGTATGAAGTATCTATTTCTAGTAGCGCTGCTATTGTTCCCATCCTCCGTACTGGCAGACGATCTCAGTAACGCGCAGCGCAACCTTTCGAAGGCGGCTGCCGAAGTTTCGACGTTATCGGATGAGGTTGCTGTGCTAGATGCAGCAGTCTCTGCTAAGGAGCAAGAGGTACGTGAAGCTAGCGCTCGTATTGAATCGCTGCGAGAGAAGATACAAAGCACGAATAGAGATCTGTCGTTACTGCTTGCTCAGCAAAAAACGCAACGATCGCAACTAGCACGCCTTGTCTACGAAGACTATGTTCGAAATGAGCCAACTGCCTACACGGTTCTCGTTGCGGCTAACACAGTTTCTGCAAGCCTCACTCTCGAGCAGTATTTAACAATGCTGCAATCTAGGGCAACAACGGCACTTTCGGTATTTCAGCAAACAGGGCGGAAGGTAGACCAAGCCAGAGAGCAGCTGCTCGCTTCCGTGGCTGAACTTGATCGTCTTAAAGAGGGTGTAGAAACAAGCCGCAATGAGCTTGCGGCAATTCGTCAAAACAAACAGCAATTACTCGCCACTTCCCAAGGAGACGAGGCTCTCTTTAGGGCTCAGTTTGAAACAATGCGTGAACAACTTGAGCGCACCGGCCGCTTTGCTAAAAGTGCCAGGGATCGTATCGGATCGCGCGTTTGGGATGACTCGGGCTATTACTTCAATCAACTCGATTCCAGATGGATCGACGAGACGCTCGGCTTTTCGTCTTCATCTACTATTGGTGATTACGGTTGCGGAGTCACATCGCTCGCGATGGTTTTCAAATCATATGGCATCCAGACAAATCCATCGCAGCTTAACGCTAAACTCCGCTCAGTTCATGCCTTCTTTGATGACTTACTCGACTGGAGAAACGTTGCCGGTGCCTCGGAAGGTCGTCTCCAGCTAGCCAACTCCCCATATCCTCTCGGTCAAAACACCGTCGACTGGAGTTTTATCGATCGCCAACTTGCGAGTGGCAATCCGGTGATTGTCTACATCGACCGACCGGGGACTCTCTCACACTATGTCGTCTTAATCGACAAGCGCCCCGACGGCTACGTAATGCACGATCCAATCGAAGGTCCATTCTTGCGATTTGAGTCGTATTACGATCGAAATGCAGTCTATCAGTACATTACATTTCGTCGTAGCTGATAGATGTGGGGCTTGGGCGTTGCCCCGAAGTAACTCTTAGCCCTAGAATGGGGTACTGATGAAAGTAGTTGTTGGAATATCCGGAGGGGTTGATTCGGCAGTCGCCGCGTCCCTTTTGCAGCGTGCTGGTCACGACCTGCTGGCTGTGCATATGCAGAACTGGTCAGATGAGCGAAACCTCCGCGGGTGTTCAAGATGGTCTGCTGATCGGAAGGATGCTGTGGGAGTCGCTGCTCACTTGGGGATTCCGCTCGAAATTCTCAATTTTGAAGAAGAATACCGCGAGCGTGTCATGAACTACTTTTTCGAAGAGTATGCTGCGGGTCGGACACCTAATCCGGATGTCTTATGTAATCGCGAGATAAAATTTGGGATTCTCCTAGACTGGGCCCGCGACCGGGGATTTGATGCAGTCGCGACGGGTCACTATGCGCGCATCGAGATGGAAGGTGTGACCGCTAAGCTCCACAAAGGTGCCGATCCAGCAAAAGACCAATCCTATTTTCTATCTCAGCTTTCGCAGGGACAGCTTCAGCATGCGCTATTTCCGCTGGGTACCTGGAAGAAAACTACTGTCCGGGAAGAGGCTAAGCGACTAAATCTGCCGGTAGCAGATAAGCCAGATAGCCAAGGCCTCTGCTTCGTCGGAGATCTCGATATTGCAGCATTTCTAAAAGAATCGATTCCAACGGCTACCGGTAATGTTGTGACAAAAGACGGTGCTGTGGTCGGCCAGCATGAAGGGGCAGCGCTCTATACCGTTGGCCAGCGAAGAGGCGTTGGTGTTTCAGCAACTGTACCACTGTATGTATTGGAAACTGATCTAGTAAATAATACGGTAACCGTCGGATATGACCGGGATCTTTATACACGATTCGTGAGGACGCATCAGGCTCACTGGCTTTCGGGAGAACCGCGTTCTGGGAAATACGACGTCGCGATACGATATCGGATGCAAGCCCAGCCAGCAGCGGTGGAAGTGACGAATTCGGGGCTCAAGATCACCTTTGACGAAGAGCAGCGAGGCCCAACACCAGGCCAATTCGCCGCACTCTACAGTGGTACAGAGTTGGTGGGTAGCGCTGTCATTGGGTAAAGTGGAACCATGGCATGTAAACACCCAGATTGTAAGTGTCACAAGCACACAGAATCCAAGCAAGACGGAAATGGTTTTGGAGGGTTTGCAATTGGCGTCGCAATTGGAACCGCGATCGCCGCTCTTGTAACTGATGAGCAGAAAGAACGTGCAAAATCGACCGTCGCTAAGCAAGCGCGGCAACTAAGGGATACAGAAGCGGTCCAGGATATTATTGAATCATTCCGGGAAAGCCTCTCCGAAGCGATTGAGACATTTCAAAGTGCGACGGCCGAGGGTAAGGCAGAAGCAGAACGAACCAAGGAAGAAATCCTTAAGCAGGCAAAGCCAAAGCGGCCAAAGCGCTAGATGAAGTCGGGCGAGATCAGATCGGCTTTTCTGTCCTTCTTTGCTGATCGGGGGCATGCAATATTGCCCAGTGCTCCGGTAGTTCCACAACACGATCCAACGGTTCTTTTTATTACGGCAGGTATGCATCCACTAGTCCCTTATCTGCTTGGAGAGCCTCACCCTGGTGGCAAACGACTTGCGAGCGTTCAGAAATGTATCCGCACCACAGATATTGATGAAGTTGGCGACGATACGCATGCTACATTCCTGGAAATGCTCGGGAACTGGTCGCTCGGTGATTATTTTAAAGAAGAGTCGATAGCTTGGACGTGGGAATTTCTTACCAAAGTGCTTGGGCTCAAGGCAGACCAAATGGCGGTTTCAGTTTTTGCCGGGGATGATGACGCGCCGCGCGATGAAGAAGCGGCTACCATCTGGCGGAAACAACCAAATTTCCCAGGCGATCGGGTTTACTACTATGGCAAAGAAGACAACTGGTGGGGACCAGCCGGCGAGACAGGTCCGTGTGGTCCAGATACAGAGGTCTTTTATTGGGTAGGTGACGGAAAGCCAAGCGGAGAGCCGGCGACGGATGATCGCTGGATTGAAGTTTGGAATAACGTCTTCATGCAGTACAACAAAACGCATGAAGGCACATTTGAGGCTTTGGCGCAGCGTAACGTAGACACTGGAATGGGTCTCGAGCGTATCAGCGCGATCATGCAAGAGGCAGACAATATTTACGACACGGACCTCTTTGCACCGTTACTTGGGAGCATTGCAAAAATTTCAAAAAAATACGACCTACGCGCTGCACGCATCGTCGCTGATCACTTAAAGGCCGCAACATTTATGGTGGCAGATGGCGTGAAGCCCTCAAACGTAGAACGCGGCTACATTCTTCGGCGGCTCATTCGACGGGCGATACGGCAGGCAAGGCATCTCGGCATTGAAGTGCCATTTGTAGAGACAATTGCGCGAGCGGTTATCGGTGAATATGCGGCGGCCTACCCAGAGTTAACGAGAGAAGAGGGCGCGATTATCGCTGAGCTCACAGGAGAAGAGGCGAAGTTCGCTCGCACCATAGAACGTGGTATTAAGGAGTTTGAAAAGCGTAAAACGCTTACAGGTAAAGAGCTCTTTTTCTTGTTTGAGACCTATGGTTTTCCTTTTGAGCTGGGAATCGAAGAACTGAAGCAGCATAAAGCCGATATTGATGAAGTGGCCCTGCGCCGTGATTTTAAGGCAGCGTTTGCAGAGCACCAGGCAAAGTCACGCAGTGGGGCAGAACAGAAGTTTGCCGGCGGTCTCGCCGACCACTCAGATGAAGTAGTGAAGCTTCATACCGCGACCCACCTTCTGAATGCTGCCCTGCAGAATGTGCTTGGTGAACATGTGAAGCAGCGTGGTTCGAACATTACAGCCGAGCGCCTACGATTCGACTTTTCACATCCCGAAAAGCTAACTCCCGAGCAAGTACACCAAATTGAAGCACAGGTGAATGAGTGGATTAAAGAAGACCTCCAAGTTACGCGTCGAGAGATGCCAAGAGCTGAGGCTGAGCGAATCGGTGCCCAAATGGAATTCGGACACAAATATCCCGAGACTGTTTCAGTCTACTTTGTCGGAGATCCAGAAAGTGCGACCTCAAAAGAATTCTGCGGCGGTCCTCATGTTACGCATACTGGTTTAATTGGTAACTTCAGAATTACGAAACAAGAGTCTGTTGGGGCCGGAGTGCGGCGCGTGAAGGCGGTGGTGGAGTAAGCGAGCCTTTGTCGTCAGATGTACAATGACGACGTACGTGAAAACATACACAATCTATGGGTATTCTTGATAAATTATCGGGCATTGTACGCAGCGAAACACCGCTTGCGAACTACTTTATTTCCTTGGATATCGGGACAGAATTCGTAAAAGCACTGATTTGTGAAATTGTCGAAGATAAGGCCGTTGTTTTAGGCGTCGGACGCCAACGTCAAAAACTCGGTGATATGCAGGCAGGTGCGGTAACAGATATCACCGGTGTTATCGAAAACTGTGAGATTGCACTTGCCAGAGCCGAAGAAATGGCCGGGGTGATGCCGGAGCAGGTGGTTATGGGAATAGCCGGTGAACTTGTCAAAGGAGCAACGACAACGGTGCACTATGAACGGGCTCGTCCGGACTCGAAGATAGACCTGGCAGAATTGAAAAACATTGTGCACAAGGTTCAGTGGAAAGCATTTGATCAGGTTAGGCAGCAATTAGCCTGGGAGACTGGCCATAACGAAATCGATGTAAAGCTCGTTAACGCGGCGATTGTTGATGTGCGTATAGATGGCTATCGCGTAACAAACCCAGTTGGATTCCAGGGTAAGGACGTAACTATCGGAATATTTAACGCCTTCGCGCCGCTTGTTCATCTGACCGCTCTGCAAGCAATTCCCGAAGAGCTTGGACTTGATCTCTTGAGCATTGCGGCAGAGCCGTATGCAGTAGCTCGTTGTATGGGGATTGAGGATCAAGCTGAATTTTCAGCAGTCTTTGTCGATATCGGAGGCGGTACAACAGACGTGGCCGTCGTAAACAATGGTGGCCTTGTCGGCACGAAGATGTTTGCGCTTGGAGGTCGTAGCTTTACCAAACGCCTCGCCTCGACCCTGAATGTTCCGTTCGAAGAAGCAGAGCGCATCAAGCTGGGGTATGCTGCCTCAGGGCTTGATGCCCCGTCGATGAAAGTGGTTCGAGAGGCCATGGAAGGAGATGCTGCGGTCTGGTTATCGGGCGTTGAATTAACGCTCGCTGAGTTTGGTAATCTCGATATCCTGCCATCGCGAGTGTTGCTTTGTGGAGGTGGTTCTGCTCTTCCAGAGATCAGAAAACAGTTGCAAGGGGCTAGTTGGTACAAGTCGCTGCCGTTCGCCAAGAAACCGTCGGTCCATTTTATTAATCCAAGCGAAGTTTCTAACGTGAAAGACTCGACTGGCATACTTAAGTCTCAGCAAGATGTGACACCGATGGCGCTAGCAAACCTCGCTCTCGATCTTGCGGGACATGAAGAGCTGTTACCATCATTATTGAGGCGCACTGTACGCGCTATGGCAAACTGAAGTCTATGAAAGCACTCTATCTCGAGCCAGATGAAGAAATCACTTCGGTCGTAGATCGGCTAAAGGCGATTGATGATCAGGAAATTGCGATTGTCGTACCGAAGCGGGCCGGCATCCTCCAGAGCATCATCAACCTAAAGTTGCTACGTCGCCAAAGTGAGGCAATGGGAAAGCGCCTCTCAATAGTCACGACCGATAAAACTGGTCGCAATCTCGCATCAGCCGTTGGCCTTACAGTGCATCAACGACTGCCAGAAGTTGAGAAAGTCACAAAAACAGCGACCAGCGAAAAGCCGGGCACTCCCGTGGCAATTGCATTCAAGAAAAAGCCGCGCACCGACGAGCCAGCTAAACTTGAGAAGCACGAGATTAAAGAAACCGTTAAGGAAACAGCCCAGGCAGATTCGGCAGATGAAAAAGAAGTTCCCGGGGCGATAGTTGTACCGATAAAGAAGGTCAAGGCGGGTAAGCCAACCAAAGGAAAGACACAAGAGCACCCGGAAACCCCTCGACACGATGAGACCGCAAAGAAACAACGTAAGAGCCCAAAGAAGAGTTTGGCGCTTGGCGCGATCCTGCGTCGACGTCGGGTATTGGTCAGTGTTGCTGCTGGATCACTCGCGTTTGCTGCCGTCGCAGGTTACGTCTTCTTGCCAAAAGCAACGCTTGCGGTTGTTCCAAGAACAGAACCATTGGAAGTTTCACAACCGGTGATTTTTTCTGCTCGTGCGGCGAGCTTCGACCAGAAAACAAGTACGTTACCGGCGAAAGTGATTGAAGTGACCAAAGACGCTTCAGCAACAGTAGACACGACTGGTACAAGCAATGCTGGAGAGAAAGCCTCTGGCGAAATTGTCGTTGTAAACACACTCTCGAAGACGCAGCCACTTGTGAATAAGACTAGGTTCCAAACATCTAGCGGTCGCATTTTCCGTACTCAGGCAGCTGTTACTGTCCCTGCAGGCGGGCAGCAGAAAGTGTCTGTGACGGCTGACGATGGCGGTGAAGACGGTAATCTGCCTGCTGGGACGCGTTTAACTATTCCTGGGCTTGGAGGAACTGACGCAGTGTATGGGCAAGTCGAGACAGCCTTTTCGGGGGGCACCTCAACCCCGGGAAGCGAAGTCTCAAAAGCCGATGTTGACAAAGCGCGAGCCGAGCTAGCTGCTTCGGCCGCTCAAGACGGACTTGCTGAAGCGAAACAGAAACTGGCCGTTGGTTATGCAATAAGCCCTCAGGTGGTTGCGACCAATATTCTGACCAGCACCGCTTCGCCAAAAGTTGGCTCTGCCGGAAAAACGGTTACCGTAACAGGCCGTGTGCAAATACGATACTTTACCTATAGCGAAGATGATTACCGAAAGCTACGCGATGCCGCCTTGAACGGGAAAGTGCCTGTCGGGTCAGATATCGTCGATTCTGCGACGAAACTTTCGTTTGCAGCAACTAACGTCTCGGCTGATACGCTAACGGGCAACCTCATCATCCAGACAGCCGTTACGCTACAAGTTTCTAAAGAAGAGATAAAACGCACAGTCGAGGGCAAAACCCCAGAAGCTGCCAGAGAGGCATTGGCGGCAATCGGTATCAAGGATGTCAAAATTACCCTTTCGCCCTTCTGGGTTCGTACCGTTCCAAAGCGCAATAACAATGTGACAATCAACTTTGTCGCTCCTGAACCATCTCCAAGCCCCTCTCCGACTATTGGCATATAAATATGACCCGCGTACTCGGTCTTGATATAGGAACTGTGCGGACGGGCATTGCAATAAGTGATGAGCTTCGCTTAACAGCCAGGCCACTGATGGTTGTTGAGACAACTAATCTTCAAGCGGCAATCTTGGACGTACTTGAGTCCTATGAAGTAGGCACAATTGTAATTGGGAGGCCACGCAGCCTTGATGGCTCGCTTGGTGAGCAGGTGGCTGCAACTGAGCGTATAGTCGAGTCGCTCAAGTTCCCAGAATCAATCGAAATTATGTACGAGGATGAGACCGCAACAACGGTGGAAAACGGAACAGACGATGCTGCTGCCTGTGGTATGCTACGCGGGTATCTTGCGGAGCACCAATGAAGCGATGGTTAATTGTTGGCGGAAGTTTATTTGTGGCGTTACTGCTTCTACTGTTGTGGTATTCGAACGCCTTGGGAGCACCCTGTAAAAGCAACGATGGCCAGGAAAGAGTCGTTGAAATTCGAGAAAACGAAACGCTTACAGAAATAGGTTCGGCACTGAAATCACAAGGGGTGATCAAGTCGACGTTCGCATTTGGGCTGCATGTGCGGATCAATGGACTGTCACCGAAGTTTCAGTCTGGAGCGCATTCAGTTTCTTGTGCCCAAAGAGCTCCGGTGGTTGCCCAGGCCTTGACGCGGCAACCAGAACAGCGCTTCTTCACTATCAAGGAAGGATGGACACTCGACCAGGTTGCCTCTTCACTGGCCGATAAAGGCATTGTTGACGAAGGGAAGTTCAAGAGCCTGAAAGCGAAGGACTTCCCAGAATATACATTTCTAAAAGACGCACCGAGCGACGCTACACTTGAGGGATTTTTGTACCCAGAAACCTATGCCGTACCAAAGGCAGGAACTACAGAAGCTGATGTTGCCAAAATTATGCTTGACCAATTCAAGCGGATTTATGAGACGAAACTCAATGAAGGAGAGGGTGCCAAGGATCGCCCAGTGAAGAATTTTTACGAAACGGTAATAGTTGCCTCGATGATTGAGGAGGAGGTTCGCTCAGAGACAGATCGAGCGCTCGTTGGCGGCATTATTTATAACCGCCTCAATCAAGGAATTCGCTTGGATATAGATGCGACAACTCGCTATGCTCTTGGGAAGCCGACCGCTTCGCTGACAGTCGACGATCTAAATTCAAACAATCCATACAACACCCGGAAAGTGAAAGGACTTCCACCGGGGCCAATTTCAAATCCTGGTTTGACTGCCCTACAAGCCGCGCTTTATCCAAAAGAATCGGATTACCTATTCTATCTAACGGGGCGTGATGGCAAGACGTACTTCGCGAAAACCAACGAAGAGCACGAGCAAAACATTTCTAAGCACCTGCAATAAATGAGAAGCACTAAAGAGCAGCCGTCTCTTAGTCTGACTCCTGAAGAAAACCCCCTTGTTCACACGCTCCAGGCCGCTGCTTCGTGCGGCGAGTACGGGCTGGTCAGAGAGATGATTACCGATGCACCCGAGGAGCATCGTGATGTGCTCTGCGAAGAGGCCGCTGTCGCGGCGAGTTGGCGGGGAGATTTCCTAATATCAGCTTCGTTCGTCGAGCAAGTCAGGGACGAGTCACGCCTTATTGATCTGCAAGAGCGTCTGCGTCTCGCAGAGCGTGGTTTTCAGGAATATCTGGCATCTCTGTAGGCACAAGCGGCACGAGCGTATCTCCTATAAGCAGCTCGCTTACAACGGTAGATCTTTCTTGTAATAGTGGAGAGTCTCCGAGAAAGACCTGCTCTAAAGTACGTATCCTCTCGTAATGAGCAGTCAGTGCATCAGGGTCGTTGCACGTAGCAAAGCAAATTGTATCGATTCCTCTGGTGCCAGATAGGATTTCTGTCATACCCCTACCGTAGCACGCAGTTAGTACGTAGACTGAAAGAATGTTTTGGGACAGTGTTGAAATTGAGGTAACAGCCGGCCGTGGCGGCGACGGTAGGGTTTCTTTTCGGACGGCGCGTGGTGAAGCGAAAGGCGGTCCGGATGGGGGCGACGGGGGAAACGGCGGCAGTGTCATTCTGATTGCTGACAGGAACTTATCTACTTTGTCTTCATTTGCCAGGCGCAAGGTCTTTACCGCTGACTCGGGTCAGTCCGGCAGTGTGTCGCGACGGCATGGCAAGAATGGAGATGACCTGCTGCTTCATGTACCTGTTGGCACGTTAATCCGGGAGGGTAAGACCGCTTTGGCAGATCTTGTGACAGACGGCACCAGTGCAGAAATCGCCCGTGGTGGACGAGGAGGGTTTGGAAACGCTCACTTTACCAGCTCAACCAGGCAGACACCTCGCTATGCGGAACTTGGAGAGCCCGGAGTAAGTCGGAAAATCCAGCTCGAGTTAAAGCTGGTGGCTGACGCGGGCTTTGTGGGCTTCCCGAGTGTGGGTAAATCGACTCTTCTCTCGCGTTTGACTGCTGCGAAGCCCAAGATAGCGGAGTACCCGTTTACCACGGTAATTCCCCAGTTGGGTATTGCTCGGTATGGTAACCAAGAAATCGTACTCGCGGATATCCCGGGATTGATTGAAGGAGCGCATCAGGGGAAGGGTCTAGGTGATGCTTTTTTGCGACACATTGAGAGGACGAGCATCTTACTTCACATTCTAGATCCAACTCGTCCAGACATGATTGCAGACTACAAGGCACTTCGTCATGAGCTTGAATCGTACAGCAGCTTAATTAAAGACAAACCCGAGATAGTCGTCATTAACAAGGTCGATACGCTGGATGAGGAGCTCTCAAATCTCGTGAAGCGCGACGTGGAACAAGCGCTAGGCACAACCATCCACCTTGTGTCTGGGGCAAGTGGTGCGGGTCTGAAAGAACTTACCCAGAGGATCGCCGGTTCCATCGAAAATAAACCGCGTGAAAGTTCCACCACTGTTCCCACCTTTACTGTCCAGGATCTCGCTCCCGACATCATCTCCATTGCTACCGAGGGGGAGAGACTAAGGGTTAGTGGTTCACGCATTGAGCGGCTTGCCAAGCAAACTGACTTTACGAATCCAGGCGCCACCGCTCGTTTTTGGTGGGTTTTCGATCGACTAGGTGGCCCTAAGCAGCTTGAAAAAATGGGACTACAGGCCCCCCTTGAGATCATTGTGGGCGAAGAGCGTTTACGTTGGGACGGCGAGTAGGGTACGATTCAGGCAACTACACAATCTCGAGGAACTGACTGTGGAAGCTGTCGAAACAACCATATTTGCCGAGCCGGGGACTGAAGAAGCTAGAGTTACAGAGAGACCAAGAGTTGCTTCGGTAGCCATAGAAGAGACGGGAACTCTTGTGGCTCTCGGGGAAGAACCGACGTTTCCGTGGGCTAAAGAATATGCGTCACACGTCGGTAAGCTCGCCGAAGATGTTACCCTTACCGCCCGTGAGATGGCGAAGTTGGTAGTGGATAGCACGTCTCGCGAAAGACTGCGCAAAGTCCGCCAAATAAAGGCGCGCGACGCGCATGGCCGTCTCGATCAAGACGAGGAGCTGCGCGATTTCGTAGTGTATGCGGAGTATGGGAAGCGTTTCGAGGGAGCATATGTACTGCGCGAAGGGGCTAGTGATTCTCCGGTAATCTTTGCCGAACATGGTCTTGGTGGCACGCGTCGGGAATTTGACCTCTTAAAAGACACTGTTTCTGAATTACCCTTCGCGGCGCGCAATCGATATCCATCAAAGGATGCGCCTCGTCCCGAACGAACAGCAGATTTTGAGGTCATATTTGCGCGTGATTTATGGAAGCTCTCCGGAGGAGTCAGGGATCTTGATAGGGACGTCGTTGCGGTAGGACATTCATTTGGGACGGTCTACTGGCGGATGCTCGCAGAAGCTGCCCATGAACTTCCTCCGCTCGTTGGTTTGCGAGATGGTGACGATGTCTCGGAGCGACTAAAAGGTATGGTTTTGATAAACCCACCGGAACTCGATAACGTCGTTAAGCGATCGCCGTTCGATCTTGTTCCAGGTCTAACCCCGATTGCGCTTCGGGGAGTTATAGATTTCACAAATCGACTCGAGGACTTAGCCGAAACTGTTACCGACCATCTGCCGAAGACGGTTCAGAAACCGTTGCACTCACTAGGCGCTGATTGGGTTATTAACGCTGCGATTACAGCCCCGATTGTTTCTGGGCGACTAGGACGTCCGGAGCATATCGATAGAGCTGCGTATCGCCGGACCGTCGTAGATGCAATGGGTAATCGATTGCAGAGTGTCCATAACGAACTAGGAATCCTTATGCACGGCGACGAAATCTTTGCTATGCCAAACGAAGAGGCCGAAGGCATGCCACCAACAATAGTACTCACCTGCGACCAAGATGCGCTTGTGAGCCGTATTTCATCGTACAGGACGTATTGTCAGCTGCGTCAACGCTATGGTGCAGACAAGGTCGTGTATATCGAAGTGGCTGGTGGCGACCACGGTATTCCCTGGGATGCCAGATTTTCTTCTTTGCTCGCAGAATTAACCAGGCGTATGGCAGAGGATGCCACCTCCTTTGTGCGCGATCTGACCCGTCAGTCGCCGCAGGGTTTCCGATACGAATTAAATGGTTAACTGCTTGCGGTGGGTCGGCTAGAAGTTCGAATATAGACACTGATGGCAAAAGCAAAATCTAAAAACCGCGTCACGCCAGTTTATCGAAAATCTGCTTTCTGGGCGGCCGTCGTTGTTCTTCTAGCGGCAGCGTTCATTTTGGTAGGCGCACTCTTTTCCCACAAGTTTTCCCTATCCGGTGACGTTTTCGCAAAGCGTGGATCGGTGAAAATAGTTTCGGTGCCAAGTGGCGCGACAATTAGTTTTGATGGAAAAAAGCTTGATGAGAAAACGGACACGACAATAACAAAATCGGTCGGAAAGCACACGATCAAACTTGAGCTCAGCGACTACGACTCTCAAGAGATTGTGGTCGATATTGTAGCCGACCAAACAGCTAATCTCGCCCACGTTTTCACAAAAAACGGGAGCAATCCTCTTCCCAAGCAGACTGCTGGGCAATCCTCTACAAAGGAATATACCAATGGAACCAACGGATACAGCCTGACATACCCGTTTGACTGGAGCTTTGAAGAAAGTCCTTCGGGTGTTGTGCATTTCTATAATGCTGGGATTACGAAGCAGCTAGAAAGCAAAGGAATTCAAACCGACAAGGAAGCATATGAGAGCCTGGCAATCATTATTCAACCAAATCCGTCGCGGCTTGATGCGGAAGGGTGGTACAAAGCTAGGGAAGAGTATACCGCCGAAGATCAGTCGCAAATTAAACAAAAAGCCATCACCGTAGGAGGCCGCACGGCATATCAGTATGAAACACCATACGGATTTACGGCTTATGTGATTACTGTATTCGTGAACGGAGACAAGGCAATCCTCCTGCAGCAAAAACTTGATTCTCCAGATAGATCGGCCTACGACCAGATAGTAAGCTCGTTCCGTATTAAATAATTTCAGCCGTCGAGTCTTGACAAAAGCGCTTTTTTGTGCTATATTGACGCAATTTCGCTCACACGAAAAAACGTCAAAAACACATGTCGCTGACTCTACAACTCCTTACACCGCTTATAGCCGCCCTCTTTTTGACGGGCGGGTATCATATCATTGCCGCGCTGCACCTGAGATTGCGGCCCCAGCGAACCTTCGACTCAGATTGTCCACTTGAATTGTAATCGTCGCCGGGCGTGAAGTTTGGTAGGATACGGGTAGGTTTAGAGTGCCTAAAATCAACAACAAATGATCGATCCAGAAAACATGCGTCAAACAGTCCTGCAATGGCCCGACTTGCTGCGCCGCGGATATAGCGAAGACTTAGACCTGCCAGAGTCAGTCCGCGAAAAGAGAGAAATTGTAGGTGCTGGTATGGGTGGTTCAGCCATAGCGCTTGGTATCGTTGGTGACTTGCTGCGAAGCTCGCTCAAGCACCCGTTTGAGGTTATTAGAGATTATCAACTGCCCGGCTATGTCGGTAAAGATAGCCTAGTAATTGCCTCGAGCTACTCTGGTTCAACCGAGGAAACACTTGCCGCGTATGATCAGGCACGTGCTGCTGGGGCTTCGATTATCGTTGTAACCAGTGGAGGCATCCTGGCAGAGAAGGCCCAGACAGATGGGGTGCCCGTTGTCGAGATTACCCTCGAGAGTCAGCCTCGCGCAACGCTTCCTTATGGGATTGGAAAAATCTTGAAGCTCCTCGAGATCACAGGATATATAGCTGAACAAAGGGCCACAGTCGAGTCAGCCGCTCAGGCTGTCGAGGCGCTCGGTGATCAGCCAGCTGAAGCTACTGAGGTTGCCGGGGCGCTCAAAGATAGACTGCCCGTTGTATATGGGGCAGGTTTCCTTGCTGAAGCATCTCGTCGATTGAAGGGCCAGATATCAGAGAACGCAAAACAAACAGCCGCCTTTGAGGTGGTTCCCGAACAAAATCATAACGCACTCGTCGGATTCCAATTTCCATCCTCGCTACCGGAGAACGGAGTGTTTGTGCTTCTGCGAAGCCAGCTTGAGCATCCGCGTCACGCAGTGAGGTTCACGATCATGAAGGAGATGCTTAAGGAGCATAAATTGCCATTTGTGGAGTTATGGGGAAGCGGCAAGGACCCACTGGCTCATGTTTCGACCGTATCTTTCCTGGGCGATCTGGCAAGCGTTGAGCTCGCGTATCTCAATGGTGTAGATCCGACACCCGTTGACATTATTACTACCCTGAAGCGAAAACTAGCGGAGGCATAATGAAAATCACCAAAATCAGCGGTCGCATGATTCTTGACTCTCGAGGTTATCCGACCGTGGAGGCCACGGTTGTGAGCGAGAAGGGAACAGGTGTTGCAGCAGTTCCCTCGGGCGCATCGACGGGAAGCCACGAAGCACTTGAGCTACGTGATGGTAATGAGCGTTGGAATGGGAAAGGCGTTGCAAAAGCCGTTAGCCACGTTAATGTCGAGCTTGCCTCGGCGTTGAAGGGGGTAACCACAAAGTCCCAACATGAACTAGATGCAATCTTGCGGCAGACAGACGGAACCGTCGATAAGTCTCGCCTTGGTGCAAACGCAGTTTTGGCTGTAAGTCTTGCGGCACTCCGAGCACGTTCAGCTGGGCATCATCAACAACTGTTCGAACATATTAGCCATCATGCAGGGGTCAAGCACACCATTGTCCCGGTTCCGCTCTGCAATGTTATCAACGGTGGTGCGCATGCAGACAATAGCCTAAGTATTCAGGAATTCATGTATGTGCCTCACGGTTTCGATTCATACCACGAGGCACTGCGCGCTCTTTCGGAAACCTTCCAGGCACTCGGAAAAGTTCTACAAGGAAGAGGGTATTCGAAAGCCGTAGGTGACGAAGGTGGATATGCTCCTGATATTGATAATCACCATACCGCACTCGACATGATGGTCGAGGCTATCAAAAAAGCAGGCTATGAACCAGGAAAACATATCTCCCTCGCGCTCGATGTTGCTGCTTCGGAATTCTACCGTGATGGCAGCTACATTTTTGAAGGACAACCGCTGACTGCCGAACAGCTAACAGCTCTCTTTGATGCGCTGGTTGGTGAATTTCCGATTGTCTCAATAGAAGACCCGCTAGCAGAGGACGATTGGGACGGTTGGAAACTATTCTACCGGCGACTCGGCGACAAGATTCAGGTTGTTGGAGACGACCTGACCGTGACCAATATCACCCGAATTCGTGAAGCAATTGCCGCCGACACGATTTCGGCAGTCATCTTGAAGCCAAACCAGATCGGTACCTATAGTGAAACTCATGACGCCTGGAAGCTGCTCTCCGATCACAAGCTTCATGGAATCATAAGCCACCGTTCAGGTGAAACAAATGACACTTCGATTATCGATATGGCGGTTGGTTGGGGACTACACCAGGTAAAGATCGGTTCCGTATCGCGCGGCGAGAGAATCGCCAAATACAACCGTCTCCTAGAAATTGAGTCCACCTTCGGTAGCAGCGCCGTCTATGCCGGGAAATATCTGGCATTCGGAGCGGGCAGTGGTCGTTAGGGAAAGTGCGGCATTGTGAATGATCGGAAGGTTGCCTTAATCGTCTTGGATGGATGGGGATACTCATCTGTCTTTGAAGGTAACGCAATCGCCCAGGCAAATACGCCGGTTTATGGAAGAATCTGGAAAGAGTATCCCCACGCACTGCTGCAGGCATCCGGGGAAGCGGTTGGGCTACCTTGGGGTGAAATGGGAAATTCCGAAGTCGGGCATCTCAATATCGGCGCTGGCCGAGTAGTGCCCCAAGATCTACCGAGAATCTCATCATCAATCAGCGATGGAAGTTTCTTTCGAAACAAGGCGCTGCTGGCTGCGTGTGAGCACGTCAAGGCTACCGGCGGAGCACTCCACCTTGTTGGGTTAGCCAGTACCGGCGGTGTTCACAGCCATATCAGGCACCTTTTTGCGCTCATAAAGCTCGCTGCTCAGGAGCATGTTGAGCGTGTTTACATCCATATATTTACTGACGGCCGCGATGCGCCAACAAAAGACGCTCTTAACCAAATCGCGAAACTTGAGGGTGAGATAAAGTCTGCCGGCGTCGGTCGGATAGCAAGCGTTTCCGGTCGTTATTATGCAATGGATCGTGATAAACACTGGGATCGCGTAAAGCTTGCCTTTGATGCAATCGCAAATGGAAAAGGCCAGACTGCTCTCTCTGCTGAAGAAGCAGTCAACGCAGCCTATGGTAAAGGTCTAACGGATGAATTCATTGAGCCGACGGTGATTGTTGAGAATGGAGCGCCGGTCGCTTCCTTCTCCGACACTGACGCGGCAATCTTCTTTAATTTTCGCCCCGATCGCACACGTCAATTAGTGCAGACGTTTTCTCAGTCAGACTTCACGGCATTCGACCGTGCCCAAGCCCCAACAAGTCTTTATTTTGTCACGATGACTCAATACGAAAAAAGCCTTCCCGTGCACGTCGCGTTCCATCCAGATAATGTTTCTGATTCGTTGGCGAAAGTAGTGTCGGACCATGGGATGCGGCAATTCCATGTCGCCGAAACCGAGAAGTATCCGCATGCAACCTTCTTCTTTAACGGTGGGTACGAAGAGCCGTACCCACTTGAAGAGCGCATTCTTATTCCTTCGCCGCAGGTAGCAACCTATAACCAAGCGCCGGCGATGAGCGCGGGCTCCATCACTGATGAACTTATCCGGCGGATAGAGACAGGCGATTATCCTTTTATCATGGTCAATTATGCGAATGCGGACATGGTTGGTCATTCAGGTGATTTTGATGCAACCAGGAAGGCCGTTGAAGAAGTTGATCAATGTTTGGGCCGTGTCGTTGAAGCCATGAATCGCAATAACTATTTTCTGGTTATCACTGCAGATCACGGAAACGCAGAAGAGATGATCAACTTCACAACCGGAGAAATCGACACTGAACACACCACCAACCCGGTGCCATTCATTATCATTCCGCCAGATTCTGAGAAGGACTCGTTTACGTATCGGGATGGTAAACTCAATCACGACATTTCTCCGGAGCCGAGCGGCCTGCTGGGGGACGTCGCGCCCACAGTACTAATGCTCTACGATATTGAGCCTCCTGAAGCCATGCGCGGATATGGATTACTAACATGAAACACTCACTCGACACACTCTTTAATCCGTCCTCGGTTGCCGTTATCGGCGCGTCCTCTAATCGCGCTAAGCTTGGCCACATTGTCTTGCGTAATATCCGTGACAGTGGGTATACGGGGAAGATTTATGCTATCAATCCCAAACCCGGCAAGATTCTTGATGTTGATACCTACACCGATATAGCCGCTATACCGAAGGCTCCGGATTTAGCCGTCTTGGTAGTGCCCGCTTCCGTCGTTATTGAGGTTGCCAGGGCGTGTGGAGAGGCGGGCGTGAAGACGATTATAGTAATTGCGGCGGGCTTCAGAGAGGTCGGCGAAGAAGGACTCCTGCGTGAACAGAGTCTGCTAGAGATCGTGGAAGAATTTGGAATGAGGCTCCTTGGGCCGAATTGCCTTGGTGTGATGGATACCACCACTCCGCTCAATGCCTCCTTTGCTGGTTCTCTGCCACCTCGCGGAAACGTAGCCGTCGTTTCCCAAAGCGGTGCAATATGTACAGCAATTCTTGACTGGGCAAAGGTCTCGGGAGTGGGTTTTTCGCGCTTCATCTCCGTTGGTAACAAGCCAGACATTAGTGAGGCAGAATTATTTGAATACCTGGCAGATGACCCGGAAACAAAAGTCGTATTAGCCTATCTTGAGGGCATTGACGACGGCCAAGCCTTCCGCAGCGCTGCATCTGCGCTGGCTCGTCGCAAGCCCCTGATTTTACTCAAGGCAGGTGTCTCAGATGAGGGCAGTGCTGCGGTTTCTTCCCATACTGGCACATTGACCGGATCCGATGACGTCTTGCAAGAGGTTATCCGTGAGTGTGGGATTATCCGCGCCGGATCGCTTGAGGAAATGTTTGATCTAACTACCTATTTTTCCTCAAGTTCGCTTCCAAAAGGCGATCGCATAGCGATAATCACAAACGCAGGTGGCCCGGGCGTGATGACCACTGATGCAATCGCAAACGCAGGTCTGCAGATTGCTACTTTCTCTGAAAAGACCATCAAAACACTGGCGACTGCTTTGCCAGATGAAGCAAATGTCCATAATCCAGTTGACTGCATTGGTGACGCCAGAGCCTCGAGATACAGTACTGCTCTCTCGACGGTACTTCGAGACAAGAATGTCGACGGTGCCGTTGTTCTGCTGACACCTCAAGCCATGACAGAAATTGAAGCGACGGCAGATGTGATCATTGCAAATGCGGGAAGTGGGAAACCGGTCATTGCCAGTTTCATGGGTGGTCAAGCAGTTCGTTCGGGTGCCGAGCGGTTAGGCATGGCAGGGATCCCGTGCTACCCAGATCCAGTACGCGCTGTGAACACCATTGCTTCTGCGCTTGCTCTTGCTGAGCGGCAACGAAGCAAGCCTAGTCCAGTGCCAAAACAGCAACGTATACCAAGAGAGACGACCGAGCGTGTCGAGGCTCTGAAAAGATCCGGCAATCAGGCGATATGGGGCGCAGAGGCAGTAGCTCTGCTGGAACCATATGGCATCACAAGTCCAAAATCGGAATTAGTAAGTGACCTTGCTGGGGCCAAAAAAGTAGCTAAAGGCCAATATCCGGTCGTTATGAAAATTGATTCTCCAGACATACTACACAAGTCCGACGTCGGTGGAGTGATTACTGGAATCGCTTCCGAACAAGAACTTTCTGAGGCCTATGAGCGAATCCACCGATCAGTGAAACGCTTGGTGCCTAAGGCGCGCTTGCGGGGCGTAACGATCTCAGAAGAAATTGGCGAAGGCATTGATGTGCTCGTCGGGGCGAAGCGAGACCCTGTTTTTGGACCGGTCATTGCCGTTGGAACCGGTGGAGTGTACGTAGAGGTTATGCATGACGTTGCGCTTGGTTTGACCCCGCTCGATGAAGCTCGGGCGGAACAGCTACTTTCTCGTACTGCTATCTCGAAAGTCTTGCATGGTGTACGCGGCGAAAAAGCCTATGACACGAAGCTCCTGCTCGCAGCCATCGTTGGTATAGCACGAGTGATGGACGATGTGCCCCAAATTCGCGAACTCGACCTCAATCCCTTCAGGGTCACCAGACGAGGTTCAAAAACACTTGATACGCGGATTCTCTTCGACGTCTAGGTATACTAAGCAACATGACAAATGTGCCAAAACAGGTGCAAGGTATTCTGGCCGAGCTGGAGGCGGCTGGCTTTGAGGCCGTATTAGTCGGCGGTTGCGTCCGGGATATGGTTCGCGAAGTTGTGCCCAAGGATTGGGATATCGCTACGAACGCCACACCCGAGGAAATACGGCGTGTATTCTCGAAAACGGTCTACGAAAACAGTTTTGGTACAGTCGGTGTTATTGTGGGTCGAAATGTTTACGAGGTCACAACCTACCGCAGCGAGAGCGCCTACGAAGATTCAAGGCACCCAGGCAAAGTGACGTTTCTAAAGACGCTCGAGGAAGACCTCGCACGTCGTGATTTCACGATCAACGCGATGGCATGGCGAGATGACGCTCTTGTTGATCCTTTCGGTGGCTTACTCGATTTGCAAAAACATCTTGTTCGCACCGTTGGAAATCCTGATCAGCGATTCACGGAAGACGCACTTCGTCTCATGCGCGCGGTTCGTTTCACTGTCCAGCTCGGATTTAAGCTCGAGAAAGAAACGCGTAATGCGATAGTAGTTGGCTCCCAAAACATTCGAAATGTATCTGGCGAGAGAGTGCGAGACGAACTTATGAAAATTCTGGCATCAAGCGACCCAGCCGGAGGAATTCGCTTGCTGTATGAAGTAGGTCTTTTGAAAGAAATCATTCCGGAGCTGCTTGAGGGTGAAAGCATGAGTCAGCCGAAACACCATAAATATGATGTCCTGGAGCACTCCATACGTTCGCTTCAGACGACGCCGTCGACAGACCCGCTAGTTCGCCTAGCGGCACTCCTGCACGATGTTGGGAAGCCACGCTCGGCGCACGGTCCGGAAGCAGAACGAACATTCCACGGGCATGAAGTAATCGGTGCCCGCATGACCCGCCAGATTATGAAACGGCTCGCATTTTCCAAAGCGGATACTGAGCGTGTCACGAATCTTGTTAGACATCACATGTTTCTGTTTCAATTTGAGTCCACAGACAAAGCCATTCGCAGGATTATCCGTCGGGTTGGACCAGAAAATATCCAGGATCTGGTCGATTTACGAGTAGGCGACAGGCTCGGCTCTGGTTGCAAGATTGGTTATACGAAGAAGCTTCAAAATTTTCAGGAACGCGTTGTAGAGGTTCAGAAAGATCCGATTGACACACGAATGTTAGTCGTTAATGGTACCGACGTTATGAAGATCTTGGATATTGCTCCTGGGCCACGGATTGGTGAAATCATGCAGCAATTACTCGAAGAGGTCCTCGATGACCCAGGCAGGAACACAAGCGAGTATCTCAAGCGCCGCATAAAGGAGCTTGGGGAGAATGTGGCTTGAAGGGGCTTAGCGTGCGCTGGTAGAGTGGAGAGGTGAAGAAAACTACCGCCAAAGACGCAGCCAAGAAACAAGCGAAGCCGAACGAGATTCACATCAAGGAAGATGTGAAGGATGACGAGTTTTTCCGAGAGCAGCATGATCCGTATGTGCTCCCACCTGAATTGAACATGACTGTACGTGATGGGTTCCGCTTTGGTGTCGGATTTATTCTTGCCATGCTGCTGTTTTATACAATCGCCGGAATTGCTATTGCGCTGATTGTTCGATTCGGAAACGTCATTAAATTTTAGAGGTCTTCATGTCTTACGTGGAAATTACCGCCGATAATTTTGAGTCCGAAGTTCTGAAAAGTGATGTTCCGGTCCTGCTCGATTTCTGGGCAGTTTGGTGTGGTCCATGTAAGATGGTCGAACCGATCGTTGAGCAGCTTGCCACTGAGTATGCCGGCAAAGCAAAGGTCGGTAAGGTGAACGTAGACGAACAGCAAGCACTGTCTCAGCAGTTTGGAGTTATGAGCATTCCTACGCTGATGGTATTCAAGGCTGGCCAACCCGTTGAAACGTTGATTGGCGTTCAGCCAAAGCCGGCCATCGAAGAGAAAATCAACGCGCATCTCTAGTCCATGGCAGACACAAAAACGCATGATCTCGTAATAATCGGAGCAGGCCCTGCCGGGCTGGCTGCGTCGGTCTATGCATCGCGATATAAGCTCGAAAACGTCGTTGTCGGGCCCGAGTTGGGCGGATATGTTTCGACAACTCATCTTGTCGAGGATTACCTTGGCTACGCTTCTATTAGTGGCATGGATCTAGCAAAGAAATTCGTCGACCACGCTACTGGATTTGGCGCGGAGACATTGCTCGATAAAGTTGACCAGATTACAAAAGAAAATGGCGAATTCATTCTGCATACGTGGAGTGGACAAGAAGTACGTGGTCATCACTTATTGCTGGCAACGGGCACGAAACACAACAAACTTGGAGTACCGGGTGAAGATGAATTTGAAGGTAGAGGAGTATCGTATTGTGTCACCTGTGATGCAGCCTTCTTTAAAGATAAGCCCGTGGTTTTGGTTGGTGGCGGTGACTCAGCGCTCAAAGGCGTGCTCCATCTTTCTGAATTCGCGAGCCAAGTGTATCTTGTTCATCGTCGCGAAGATTTCCGAGCTGAACCGATCTGGGTCGAGCGCGTCGAAGAGCTGCCCAATGTGACTATGGTGAAGCCAAACCAAGTTGTTTCTATCAATGGTGAACAGAAGGTGACCGGCGTCACCTTGGCCGAACCGCACGATGGTAGCACGGAAATAGCCGTCGACGGTGTTTTTATCGAGATTGGCTCTACGCCGGATCGCACGCTGGCAGACCTAGTTGGTGCAGCCGTTGATGACGGTAACTTTATTCTCGTTAATGATCACCAGCGAACTTCCGTTGAAAACGTCTGGGCGGCCGGCGACAACACTACCGCATCGGCATATTTCCGGCAGATTGGCACAGCGGCATCAGAGGGTTCAATCGCAGCTGGCGACATCTACGAATACAAGAATGATGCTCGCAAGGATTGGCACGCCAAGGGTGCCATAGTTACCGAGTAGACACAAAATCAGTTGACTCGATGAAGCAGGGCACGTAGCATCTGCTAGTTGGCATTTTGCCGACACCTTACAAATCAGGGAAACGACCGAAGGGGCGGCATGGAGGAAGAAACACAAACCGGACCTCCGATTCCCGACATCGACGAGCTGTGCATCATGAAGCTCGACGGTGATCCGGGTTACCGGGATGAAGTCATTCGTACGGTCGAGGAGCTTGTCAGGCAGCGGGATTTCGATGAGATCTACCACTACCTGACGCAACTGGACGAGGATCTGGGGCAACTTTCGGTCCTCGAAGCGCGCGTCTGCTCTGGCCTGCTGAAGGACGTTGCGGCGGATATCGAGACCGCTTTCGCATTCATCAGTGAGGCCCTGGCGGAAAGTGGCGAGGTCGAATACGTCGTCTTCGCGGCAGCCATGGATCGTCAACTACGGCACGCCACCGCGTCACTGCGCCAGCTTCGCCGCCATGGCTACCGAGTCCGCGATGTCCATCGTGCACTCGAATCAGTAACCAGGCAGAAGAAGAGCGCAATGATTCGCCGTCGGTTTCACCTGTGGCGAGCGAGCCGGAAGTTGCGCAAGCTGAACGCCTGAAGGTCGGGGTGCCCGTCGTAGCAATACGCCTCGACGGGCACCCCACCTCGCAGTCTCGTTTCCCTGATTATTCCTTCACCGCAGTAGCGTCGGTATACTGATACAGAACACGGGGATATAGCTCAGTTGGCTAGAGCGCCTGCATGGCATGCAGGAGGTCGGCGGTTCGAGTCCGCCTATCTCCACATTAGGGCAAGCTAACTCGTTTGATTAGATCAGCGTTGTTGATGCCCGGTTTATTGACAGCCGTTGATACGGGGTAAATAGCTAGCTCTCTTTCTGCTTTAGTAAGAAGCGCCAGAATTTCATCTGGTTCAACTAGCGATGGATCAAGCCAGCTAGTGTAGTCCTGCGGGTCAATTATTGCCGGCATGCGAGAATGCACTTCGGCAGCAGTTCCGCTGGCAGGAAGCGTGATTATTGAAAACGATTTAAGTTCTGTGCCATTCTCGTCCGTCCATGTGTCATAAACACCACCTAGCCCAAGAAGTTTCTGGTCTTCAGGATAAAGGTAGTAAGGTTGCTTGTATCCATTTATCTTTCGCCATTCGTAATAACCACTTGCGGGAATCAAGCACCGCGTTCGACGAAACGGTGTTCGATAGGTTGGTTTATTAGCGATGTTCTCGACTCTTGCGTTGAATGTACTGTATGAAGTCTGTGGTTCTTTTGACCACGATGGTATGAGCCCCCAGCGCATACGCTCGATTCTTCTCTCACGACCGACTACGACAAGGCATTCTTGTGAAGGCCTAACGTTGTAATTTGGAAGTGGAAGTTTATTAAAAACGGGTACCTCCGCCATGAACTCCTTGGCGTAGACGCTTACATTGTTGTACGTGACGACGAAACCACCACACATACAGCTATGGTGCAATGGGCGCAAATTCATCGCAAGCTGACAAGCAAGAGTCGTCCGGTTTGTTGTAATAAAGGGCTGTTCAAGCTACGCTGAGCGTGTTGTATAAGTCTCAGAGTGCAGTACAGAAATCTTCCAAGGCTCCTCTGATTAATGAGAGGAGCCATCTTGGCTAAAGAACTCTACGTAGGCAACCTTGCCTATAGCACAGAGGACGACGGTCTGTCGGCGCATTTCGCTGCCTTCAATCCGGTCTCAGCGACCGTGATTAAAGATCGTGATTCCGGCCGCAGTCGCGGTTTCGGTTTCGTCAAATTCGATGACGATGCCGATGCCGACAAGGCCGCTGCCGAGCTCAACGAAAAAGAGCTCGACGGCCGTCCGCTGATCGTTCGCGAAGCGCGACCGAAGCAGTAAGGACACGTTTTGAAAAGACCCGCTTAGGCGGGTCTTTTCTTTTTCTGTTTGAATAGGCATGTGATAGCGTAGAAGTATGGCAAAAACACGTATCACCTATGCCCATCTCGGAGACAATGTCTTTCAGTCAGATGGCGGCAAAATGAACATGATCGGCGTATTTGCGGGCCTCGGCTCTCCGGGCATTGTCGCTCAGCAGCAATTCCCGGCGATCTACCCTCGCCTAGCTCTGGCGCTTGGCCTTGCGACGACGGAGACGAAACTGCCGATTCAAATTACCTTTCGTACTGAAGAAGGAAGCGACGTCGTTTCGCCTTTCAGTGGAACGTTTGAAATCGATCGTGCCGCTGTGCCGAAAGAAGAGTCGGCGAACGTTAATCTCAACCTGAACTTCGATGGATTCCAGATCCAGCAGCCGGGGACGTTGAAGATTACGATAGAGTCGGAAGGCGAAGAACTCGGCGAACTGGAGCTTCGTGTTCAGCAGGCCGAACCACCTGCACAAAACGCTTGAGTGCCTGCTGCTCGGTTACTACAATAGACACACAGACAAGAAACAAAAAGGAAATGTATGGCAGAGCGGAGCATTCATTCAGTTGACGGATTTGTAGAGCGACCAGACGGAATGTCGGGAGGTCAGGCAGCGTTGCCGGATAACCGTCGCGTCGATGTTGAAACGGATCCCCAAACCGCCGAGATGACAATAAAAGTGCAAGGCCCCGAGGGGACCGAAATACTGCAGGCGGGATACCACCAGAGAATTTTGCATGGAGACATTGCCCTGCGAGTTACACCGGTTGTTCCAGCAGAGCTTGCCGATCGAGACGGCGTGTTTGATGGCTTGGCACAAGGCGTGGAGCAAATAGAGGAGATCACGGGTGTGCCAGCAGCTGAGGTTCCACTTGTTGATCCATCGATAGAGGATGTAGAAGCCTTGCAGGAGCGCGGATTCGAAATACCGGCGGGGGAAGTCATCGAGGTCGAGGTCGATGCGCCAAATGGAAGAAAGGCACCGGACACCGTTCGTATAAAACCAAAGCGGCCGATTCGAAAGCCTCTACCTGAGGCGCTCGATCTTAATGTCGTTGAGCTGCGGCCAGGGCAAGAAGTCTCTCTACGCCGAAGACACTCATAGCGCGCTACAATAGAAGGCGTGAAACGTTACGAACCGCAGGATATCGAGCCAAAATGGCAAAGTGTTTGGGAAGAAACACGGCTTTTTGCCGCACCCGAAAGCCCAAAGAATAAAAAGTACATCATTCCGATGTTTCCCTATCCCTCGGGAGATGGCTTGCATGTTGGGCACCCCAGGCCATACACGGCGGCGGATATCACGGCCCATTATCACCGCTACCGTGGCGAGGATGTTTTGCATGCAACTGGCTGGGACGCGTTTGGCCTTCCCGCAGAAAATGCGGCGATTAAGAAACATGTTCATCCCGCAGAAAACACCGCGACCAATATTGCCAATTTCCGACGGCAGCTGAAACGTCTCGGATTTTCCTACGACTGGAATCGGGAAGTAGATACTTCGTCTCCAGAATACTACCGCTGGACGCAGTGGATTTTCCTGCAATTACAC
The DNA here is from genome assembly GCA_964432765.1 of uncultured Candidatus Saccharibacteria bacterium. Classification (GTDB taxonomy): domain Bacteria; phylum Patescibacteriota; class SICC01; order SICC01; family CAYSOT01; genus CAYSOT01. The sequence goes on along the minus strand of CAYSOT010000003.1, from coordinate 9,519 downwards.
AAAGCCGGCTTAGCGTATCGGGCAGGTGGGTGGCAGTGGTGGTGTCCAAGCGACAAGACAGTGCTGGCGAATGAACAAGTTATCGACGGCGCATGTGAGCGCTGCGGTACGACCGTTACCAAAAAGGAGCTAACCCAGTGGTACTTCAAAGTCACCCAGTACGCAGATGAGTTACTTAATAATCTGGAAGAGCTCGATTGGCCAGAATCAATCAAGGCATTGCAGCGCAACTGGATTGGTCGTAGCGTCGGCACCGATCTGAGCTTTAACTCACCAGCGGGTGAGATCGTCGTGTACAGCACGAGGCCAGATACTCTTTTTGGTGCTTCCTATCTGGTGCTTGCCCCGGAACATTCACTCGTTGAAAAACTCACCACTCCCGAGCAGCTGGATGCGGTGAAGAAATATGTCGCTGATACAAAAACGCAATCGGAAATTGAGCGCACTGCTCTGGATCGCGAAAAGAGCGGCGTCTTTACCGGATCCTATGCAGAAAATCCTGCGAATGGCGAGCGGTTGCCGATTTGGATTGCGGATTATGTGCTGGCAAGCTACGGGACCGGCGCCATTATGGCCGTACCTGCACACGATGATCGCGACATGCAATTTGCCAAAAAGTTCGACCTGCCGATCAAGCAGGTGATTATGCCGGAGACGGGCGCGCCGATTGAAGGGGAGGAGCAGCGACAGAGTATCGTCGCCATTGTCGAGGACCGCCAGGGAAATGTTCTTTCACTTCGATGGAAGGATGGACAGCATCTTTTCGTTGGTGGTGGAAGGGATGATGGCGAAGATCCTGTTGATGCAGCAAGGCGAGAGGTCGCCGAGGAAACTGGCTACACCGATCTCGAATATCTCACAAGCGGCGGAGTTGCCAAGAATCATTACCGTACAATCGCGCACAATAAGGCACGAGTTACCGAGGCTGTTTTTGTCCACTTCAAGCTTCGTAGTAGCGAGCAAGTTGCAGTCGAGCTAGAGGATCATGAAAAGGGTATGTTTACGCATCAGTGGCTTTCACCCGGCGAAGCCAAGGAAAAAGTAGATGACCCGATGCATTCTCTCGCTTTTGCCTGGCTCATTGAAGGCGTTGCTTACACCGGTGAAGGGGTACTGATTAACTCGGGTGACTACGATGGGCTCGCAAGTAGCGTCGCTCGTGATCAGATCACGGCTGATCTTGGACTTCTGGATCGCGCTAAACCCACAAAACGCTTTAAGCTCCGCGATTGGTTGATTTCGCGCCAACGATACTGGGGCGCGCCGATTCCAATCGTGCATTGCGATGATTGTGGCGAGGTGCCGGTTCCGGAGAAGGACCTGCCGGTAACCTTGCCCTCGCTCGATGATTATCTGCCAACGGGTGATGGACGTAGCCCGCTCGCAAAGGTTTCGGACTGGGTTTCTGTTGAGTGCCCTAGCTGCGGCAAGCCAGCACAGCGTGAAACGGACACGATGGATACGTTTGCTGATTCAAGCTGGTATTTCTTGCGCTACCCCAGTCCCCATGTTTCGCAGCACGCTTGGGATGCTGCCTCATTGCAAAAATGGGCACCAGTTGATGTGTATGTTGGAGGTGCTGACCACGCCGTGCTCCACTTAATCTACGCACGATTTTGGACAATGGCACTCTCTGACCTCGGACACCTCTCATTCCGAGAGCCGTTCTTGTCGCTTAGGCACCACGGGATGATTCAGGCCGCGGATGGCCAGAAAATGAGTAAGTCAAAAGGAAACGTTGTTAATCCGGACGAGATAGTTGAGGCATATGGTGCCGATACACTGCGCGTCTACGAAATGTTTATCGGCCCCTATGATCAGGCCGCCAACTGGAGCACTCAAGGGATTGAAGGTGTCTATCGTTTTCTGAAGCGCGTCTGGGTACTCGGACAAGAGCTTTCGCAGTCAATTGGCGATGAACCCTTGTCTTCTTCGAACAACACACCCGTCGGCGTCCAGGCAACGTCTCTCGCTCGTGCAACGCAAAAGGCTATTCGTGATGTAACGAGATCTATCGAACAATTCCGCTTCAACACGGCAGTCAGTGCCCTGATGGAGGCGCTCAATGAACTGTATCAATTAAAAGGTAGCGACGCCGCGCTACCGGCAGCTGAGTGGCGGGCAGCGTTTGAGACGTATCTTATCTTGCTCTCTCCGCTGGCGCCACATATTGCCGAAGAGCTCTGGAGTAGTCTCGGAAATGAATCATCTATCTTTGGCTCCCAGTGGCCAGAATTCACAGCTAGTTTGCTTGCTGATGAGACCGTGAAAATTGTCGTACAGGTTAATGGGAAAGTGCGTGCCACTGTAGAAATGCCAAGCGGTGAGCAGGGCAAAGAAAGCGTGACCGCTGCTGCGCTGGCTGATCCAAACGTACAATCGCACTTAGCGGGAAGCGAGCCAAGCTCGACGATCTATGTCCCTGGCAAGCTGATAAATTTCGTGCTGAAGTGAAAATTGATATCACACCGCTACGTGGCAAAGAAGTCGGCGCCACTCTGGAGCTAGCTGAAGTTGCCGAAAAAGAGTCGCTCGGGGATCTGAATGTACAAAACCTTGCTGTGCAAGGTGACATAGTTGCGCTGGAAGATTCCTGGCTGGTAAAAGGCTCTGTCACCGGAACCGTCTTGCTCGACTGCAGCCGGTGTCTTGTTTCATACCCTGAGCAGATCGCTACGTCATTTGAGGCGGTATTTGTTTCAAGGACGCAAGAAGACGCCTTTCAGACGGATGGAGCGAACCTAGACCTCGCAGAACCCCTTCGAGAGGCATTACTACTTGCTATCCCGCTTGCCCCGATACATGAGCCAGACTGTCTCGGCTTATGTGCCGTGTGCGGTAAGGATCTCAACAAAGAACCACATGATCACGCTAGTGCTGACCCTGAAAAAACGGTAGACTAAGGGATATGGCAGTACCAAAGAAACGCACGTCACGCACTAAACGCAATATGCGTCGCTCACATGATGCGCTCAAGCCGGTTGCCGCGGTCAAGACCGCCACAGGCTTTCGCTTGTCGCACCACGCCGATCCCGATACGGGGGAGTATCGGTCGCGCGCAGTAGATGCGAAGTAGCACGACGCGCCGGTACTTACGAGTAAAACAGATATGGCAAACCGGCACCTCCTCCGAACAATCCTGATGCAGTCGCTCTATGAGTGGGAGTTCCATCCTGAAGTGGAGCTGTCTGAAATTGTGAAACGAAACGTTCGACTAGCCGGCAAGGACGTTGAGGATGCTGCCTACGTCGTTGACTCGGCGGAAGGTGTCGCGAAGCGTTTTGATCAACTCAATGAACTAATTGCGAAGAATGCACCAGAATGGCCACTCGATCAAATTGCATCGATCGATCGTGCCGTGCTCCGGGTTGGGGTATACGAAGTGCTCTATTCTCACGACATACCACCTAAGGTGGCAATTAATGAGGCTGTTGAGTTGGCAAAGACCTACGGCGGCGAGAATTCAGGTTCCTTCGTTAATGGAGTGCTCGGGACCATTTACCGTGGTAGCGATCGATATTCAGAAGAGGCGGCAAAGGAAGATGATGCTTAAGAAACTCGGCATACGAAACTCCGCGCTGTCGGTTCACTCGGCTGGGGGATTTGTGGTCAACCCAGAGAAAAAAGAACTCGAATTTCTGCTCATCAAGAATTCATTCGACGACCGCTGGACGATACCAAAAGGCCATCTCGATCCTGGTGAATCAGCAGAGCAGGCTGCCGTTCGTGAAATATCTGAAGAAGCGGGAGTGACAAGCAAGGTAATCGAACATCTCGGCAAGAACAAATACAGTTTTCGCTACCGTGGTCGGATGGTCCATAAGCAAGTTGATGTCTACTTGCTTGAGCTTGTGGGAAGTGCTCGTCTTGATCCAGAGAAATTTGATCCGGTTGACCACCTTGTTAAGGATGCGCGCTGGTTTGACGCATCTACGACCACTACGGCAATCGGCTATAAGAACCTACGAGAATTGAGTCAGCTCGCCGTCACCAGAGCTAAGGAGCTCTATGCCTGATCGAATCGCCAAACTCGAGAATGCCCTCGGGGTGAGTTTCAAAGACCGTGATTTGTTGTCGACGGCACTGACACATCGCTCCTACTTGAACGAGCACCGCTCGCACAATCTTCCACACAATGAGCGCCTGGAGTTCCTAGGTGACGCCGTCCTTGAACTGGTGATTACTGAGCATCTCTATGCCACATATCCAAATCCGGAAGGTGAGCTTACCAGCTGGCGTTCCGCGGTTGTTCGAGGAGAGATGCTCGCGAAGATCGCAGGCCCACTTGGTGTGGGAGAGGCTCTCTTAATGTCCCACGGTGAGGAAAAGAGTGGTGGCCGGACTCGCCAAGCTCTCCTAGCTAACGCCTTTGAGGCGCTGCTTGGGGCTTTATATCTTGATCAAGGATACGATGTGGCCAAAGAGGTTATTCATCGACATGTCGTGGTTCTTCTGCCAGAAATCATCGAAAGCAAAAAAGACCGCGATCCAAAAAGCGCGCTTCAAGAAGAGGCGCAAGATAAGTTCAGTATCACACCGCGCTACGAGATCCTAAGCTCAAGTGGTCCAGACCATGCTAAGGAGTTCACTGTCGGGGTTTATATTCGCGATCGCCAAGTCGGCCAAGGTAGCGGTGGCTCAAAGCAGCAAGCCGAGCAGGCCGCCGCCGCTGCTGCCCTCGCTTCTAAATTGGAGGCGAAATGAGCTTTCTACGTTCACTTGAGCTTTCCGGATTCAAGTCCTTTGCGAAGAACACCACCCTGACGTTTGAGCCAGGTATAACCGGAGTGGTTGGACCGAATGGTTCTGGTAAATCGAATATTGCCGACGCGATTCGCTGGGTGCTGGGAGAACAGTCGAAAAAGGCTGTTCGCGGCAAGGCCTCCGTAGATATGATTTTCTCTGGAACTTCGAAGAAGGCCCCCATGAGCCTAGCTGAGGTATCGCTGACGTTTGATAATTCATCTAAGCGTTTGCCCTATGATTACGAAGAAGTCGTTGTGACGCGGCGTCTCTACCGAAGCGGCGATTCGGAGTATCTCGTGAACGGCGCCAAGGTTCGCTTGGGAGATTTACAGCATGCCTTTGCTGTAGCAGGCATCGGAGCAGAAAATTATACCGTTATAGGCCAGGGTCTCGTTGATCAGGTCTTATCACAGACACCCAGTCAGAGACGAGGGTTGTTTGAAGAGGCAGCTGGGATCAAACAGTTTCAACTGAAGCGCGATGAGTCGAGAAGGAAGCTTAGCGAAACAACGACTAATCTTGGTCGGATTGCCGACATACTTCGCGAACTTGAACCTCGCCTGAAAACTCTCCGCAAACAAGCAGCGGGGCTTGCAGCACGCGAGAGCATCGAAGCTGAGCTTGGTGATGCCTATCTCTCACTCTATGGCCATCGCTTCCGTGGCCTGCAGCAGCAATTACGAGAAGAAGCCGCGCGCCGCGAAGAGCTTAAGAAGGAATTCGACTCGATCCAGAAAGAGCTTGTAGTAATTGACGAGGAAGTTAAGTCGCTCCGAGAACGTCAGCAAGGTCTGCGTCTTCACGCCTTGCTTGAGCAGCGAACTGCTTTGCGAGACGAACACGAAAGCATGGATAGAACCGCTGCGGAAATGAAGATGAAGATAGAGGTTTCAAAACTTGCTCTAGAGCGATCACAGGAGCAGATTACCGAAGCAAAGAACCGACTGACGGAGGTTCGTGATACGCAATCGAACGCGCTTCCAGAGGATACCTCCACAAAAAAGAAGCTCTCTACAGTTGAAACCAAGCTTTCTGAGCTGGAAAGTCAGCACCGCCAGCTCCAGGCTCAGTTAGCAGGTGCTGCGCAGGGGCCAAACGTTGATGCGATCATGGACGTCATAGAGCGCTTAGAAAATGCCATTGCTAAGAAGGCCACGCATTCTGAACTTGCGAAAATTACTGCTGAACTCAAGAAATTGACACTGCCTCTTCGTGGGGAAACCGACGATACACTCATTGAGCGAGCCCAACAGCTGCTTACAGAACGCGATGAGCTGCAGCTCGAACGATCTGAATTGAAAGTCATACTTGCGCGTCGCGATGAAGCACAGAGACTTCATGAGGCCGCAGCAGAACGACGCCGTCAGGAAGAGCAGGCACTTGGTAATCATATTGAGGAACTTGGTAAGAAAATATCGAACGACGAGAAAGTTTGGAAAGACTGCAATTCAGAGCTCAAGAAAGCAGTTGCAGCAAAGGAAATTCTAGATCCAAAACTTCGAGATATTGAAGCTCAAATTGCTCTCGAACAGCAAGCCAGCATGGGAGATCTCGAGGCTGTCAATGAAGCAGAAGGAAAGCGCGCCGCAAAGCAGCAAAACCTTGAGTCATACCGAACGGCGCTTGGCGACAACAACGTTGCCATCGCGAAGCTTGAAACCCGCCTAGAAGATTTAGTTTCGGAAGCGAAGTCGAAACTTGGTAGTAAATTCCCTGCACCCGAAGGTACGGAGTTGCCCGACATCTCTTTGGGTTCCGAAGAGAAGATTTCGAAGCTTGAAAAACGGCTTATGGAACTTGGCGGGATAGATCCTGACGTAGCTGCAGAACATGACGCCGTCGAGCAGCGCTTTACCTTTTTGTCAGGTCAATCAAACGATCTTCTCAAAGCCAAGGAGGATTTAGAAAAGATTATTGCAAAATTGGAGGTACAAAGTCGAAGTGTCTTCAAGGAATCGTTTGAAAAAATTGCTACCGAGTTTTCTAAGTACTTCACAGTTCTCTTTGGCGGTGGAGCAGCCAATCTTGAGCTAATCCAGGACGATGGTGAAGAAGAGCGGGCCGCAGAGTACGGCATTGATATCAAGGCACAACCGCCTGGAAAACGAGTGCAGAGCCTGGCCATGCTATCGGGAGGCGAGAGAGCCCTCACATCAGTTGCTCTGCTATTTGCAATCCTTACAGTTAACCCAAGTCCCTTTGTGATGCTCGACGAAGTAGACGCAGCGCTCGACGAGGCCAACACGAGTCGTTTCGCCGATCTTCTCGGTCAGCTTTCAGAACAAACTCAATTCATAGTCGTCACACATAATCGCGATACTATGCGCTCAGCCCAACGTCTCTACGGTGTGACCATGGATGAAACGGGGATTTCTACGCTCTTATCAATAAAACTTCCTGAGGCAGAACGTGTTGCTGCTTGACCGGGCACGATGAACCCCGTAAGCTATGAATTCGTAAGGAGCTAATGTGCTGGTAATCAGACTTTCCCGTACCGGACGTACGAAACAACCCTATTATCGAGTCGTCGTTGCTGATCGAAGATCAGCTGCCGACAGCGGTGCTATCGAAGTGCTTGGTCACTACAATCCTCGTACAAAGGAGGTCGTGATTGATGTAGAGCGCGCAAAAGTTCGCTTGGCCGAGGGCGCTCAGCCATCTGAAACCGCAGCAATGCTGCTTGAAAAGAGCGGTGCTATGAAGCGAGAGAAGATCACTGATAAGAATCGACGTCCCGCGCGATCACCACGCAAGGAACAGCCCGAAGAAGAAAACGCCGCATCGTCGCCCGCTTCAGCAGGTGACCCAAGTGCTACCGAGGCCGAGAACGCAGAAGCAGAGCAGGTCGTTGAAGCCGAAATAACAAAAGACACAGCTGAAGAAGCGCCCGCTACAGAGAAGGTACCTGAGGCAGAAGCTGCATCACCTGAAGAAACGCCGTCTGAATCAGGCGAGGCTTCTTCGGATGATGAATCCGCCGAAAAGAAAGAATAACTGGAGGTTGCAATGGAGCAAGATCAGCAGTTTGTAGAATATGTTCTGAAGGCGATCGTAGATAACCCCGACTCTGTTCAGGTAGACCGCACCGTTGATGAAATGGGAGTGCTAATTTCTGTAACCGTTCACCCTGACGATATGGGGAAGATCATTGGTAAAGCAGGTCAGACAGCGAAGGCAGTTCGAACCCTTCTCAAGGTGGTTGGTGCCAAGAACGACGCACGAGTCAATATGAAGATAATTGAGCCGGAAGGCAGCACCAAGGAACCGACAGGAACCGCCGCAGTTGAGCTTGAAACACCACGTCAAGAAGCAAGCCATGCAGAAACCGAGTTGCGCGAAGCACAGCATGAAAGTGATGCACTACGGGATAATCCTGACGATCTCGATGAAGAAATTGATGAGTCGACGGGCGAAAACGTAGATGATGATCCAGCAACCCCGGCTGACGAAGAAGAAGCAGAAGCAGAAGAGTCCGCCAAGCGCCGAAGCGATCTAGACGAAAAGTCGCCGCTCGACGACCTCTAGTTACAGATCCCTGAGGGCTGGAAATTTACTGTGGTTAAGCTTGTCTTGACAGCCTTCTGGGACATCTGTACTGTGGATTAGTCGCTCTTTGAAAATCGTAATAAGCGTACTGCAGCTTGGCCTTTGCATACAGAGACCAGCCTGCAGTACGCGGCACTGTAGCTCAGATGTGGTTCATCCCACGCGGCAGAGCGTCTCCATGTTAAGGAGAAGGTCGTAGGTTCGAATCCTATCAGTGCCTTGGTTCCGCCCATGACGGTTCACGGGAAAAGCGGAACCCGATGGTTACCCACCACTCCTCGCCAGGGGGGCACGGAGCTCGGGTAGCCGTCACGGAGGGTGTGTCCACTCGGTGGACGACGTCGCGCGGTTCGGGGAACAAAATGCGACGGGTAGGTTCAATCCCTGCCACCCTCATATGCTGTCGTCAGAGACGACGGCGCTGCCCTTCTCGCTAGCCGACCATGGCGAGGAGACTGAGGCGATTTGCTCGCTGAGCACCGCCTCGCGGAAAACCAGGACCAGCCGCTGACCGAGGCTCGGTCCCCGACAACAGATGAGGAGAAATGCTCGGTACCTCGTCTGATGGCGCCCACGCCGCCGCCGCCCGCACCTCGCGGCATGCGTGAACCTCCCGCCGCCCGGGACCGGGAGCCGATGATCCGAGTTACTCATCGGCTCCCAACCACTTCATCTTTCGTTGATCGCGCACCTCCGTGAAGGGATCAAACAGTGCGCTCCGAAAGATGAGACGGGACCAGGTTCAAAGCTCGGAAGCATTGGCTCAAACGCCATCAACATGCTCTCCCACGCACTGACCTCGGTCCCGTTTCTTTTTCTATATGAATAACACCACTACACTGAACCCATGCGGATTGATGTAATCACACTTTTCCCGGCGTACTTTGAAGGTCCACTTGCGCAATCAATGATGCGAAAGGCGAGTGAGCACAACTACGCTAATTTTCACGTGCACGACTTACGCACTTGGGGACTTGGACCACGTAAGCAAGTTGATGACACTCCATACGGAGGAGGTGCTGGGATGGTTCTGAGGCCTGAGCCGCTTTTTGCTGCGTTTGCAGATCTTTCGCAGACCGACTCACATCGAATCTTCCTAACACCGCATGGTACGACATTCTCACAGCCAGTAGCCGAAGGATTGGCGAAGCATCAGCACATCATACTGCTCGCTGGTCATTACGAGGGGATCGATCAACGGGTTCGAGACGAATTAATTGATGAAGA
>CAYSOT010000002.1:110663-118919 GCA_964432765.1 uncultured Candidatus Saccharibacteria bacterium | reverse complement strand
ATGATTGAGCAATTTTCAAACGACGCATGCGCATCCTAAACAAACATTTTCGGAAGTCTCTCGTCATTTCACTGATTGCAGCAATGCTGTTTGTGAACGTGGCGCCGTTTGCAGTTAAGTCTGTTAACGCAGCTGCAAGTAACCCTCAAGGTGGCGGTGGTGGCATCACCTATGCGGATATGGGCTATGCCGACCAACAAAGAGCACAGCAAGAAATCTTTAATCGGGTAAGCAATATTTCAGAAGCGCGTAGGCTTTTCCAGTACCTAAGCACCGACTATAAGGGACAGCAACGTGACTTTAACTACCATTCCTATAACGATGACAATGGTGCTGGTGGTAAAGGGTTTAATCCGCGCTCCACAACACCAGCTGAAATTGCAAAGTATAAAGGTAATCCTTGGCTTGAGTGGGCCAATGGCGACTCAGACGTTACGGACAATCAAAAAGTTGGTGGCCTTCCTGTTCGTTTTGTACTCACCGATGTCATGTCGCGCGATAGTTCAACCGTCGAAGAAGACATAACTTGGAAGCTTGATGGTGTTGTCTGGATCTTTAGCCAGGAATACAATCCGCGAATCAAAGTAATCAAGTGGCAGCGCAACGGAATTGGTGCAAACGACTGGGATAGATTTGTTTGGTCAAGGGATTGCTACGGAGTTGTTCGAGATAACGGTGATACGCGTATGGCGATCGCGAACTTTGATCCAAATCCGAGCGATGATCTTACTGACGATCCAAATAGCGACAAGTTTAAGGAACAAGCAGAGCGATACGGTCTCAAAGACAGCGTCTGTAAAGTAAACCAAGGAATTTTTGCGTCCGCTGTAAACAAAGCACTAGGATTCATTCGCGAAGCTCTGACTGGCTTGCTCGGAACCGTGCTTGGGTGGATTAAGAGTGTCGTTAACTTGCAGGAGCTTGGCAGCACGCCCGGTCTGGTTGATGCATGGAAGACATTCCGAGATTTTGTGAATCTTATCTTTGTGCTAGTTCTGGTCGCAATTGCCTTCTCCAATATTCTAAGATTTGATACTGAGCGCTACGGGATTAGAGCTCTTTTGCCTCGCCTGATTTTTGCGATCATCGCTGTTAACTTTAGCTACCTGCTCATGCAGATACTCGTTAATATTGCCTACATACTTTCGAACCCATTCTTGTCGCAAACCCAACGCCTGTTAACAAACCCACCCATCGACGGCAGTTTGCTTCAACCGGAAGCGGGTATTGGACGGTTTGTCGTCGCAGCCTTGATCTTCATCGGTGTCATCATCGCCCTTTTGATTCTGTGGTTCTTCTTCATCATCCGCGTGTTGATGATCTGGTTTTTAACCGCGCTGTCTCCTTTCGTCTTCCTATTCATGGTGCTGCCGATTACTCGTTCGCTTGCCTCGTCGTGGTGGAAGAATGCCCTCAAGTGGGTGTTTATGGCTCCGATTGCATTCGCGATATTATTTATCGCCGCGGAGCTGGTTTCGGGCGGCACAAGTGATACGGGGGACACGAACGACCCGAACTTTATCTTGAAAATTGCTTTCTTTGCTGGTGCTGCAATTGCCGCCGTTGTGATCCCACTGAAACTTGGCGGGGAGGTGCTCAGTCGGGCATCGCGTCCTGCCAAAGCAGGCGCCAAGTTCGGTGGAAAAATGGGAGCAAAGGCTGGTATAGCCGGAGGAAGCTTTGCGGCAAGCAAAATGCCGGCTGGTGGTGGAAAGTCTGTACGCGACCGCTACGACACCTTGAAGGCAGGGCTTGGTGCGCGATCAGAACTGCGCCAAGCGCGGGCGCAAGAGCGCCTTGCTGACCAGCTTGGTAGCGGCAAAGGTGTTTCTGGCTGGATTGCCGGAGCGGAAGAAGGTCAGCGCCTGACAGCATTCGACGCCGCCGTTGGCCGCGCGGCGCGCGAGATGAACCAGATTACACCAGATGGTAATCGCCGCATTGCCCACGCCGCCGCATTTGGGACAGGACGCGGAAGTGACGGGCAGATCTACGCGCGTGATGAGAATGGTGTGCTCCAGCAAAATTGGGGGGCGCTGGACGACACAGAACAAGAGTTTGCAGACAGCAGAGTCCACTCCGCTGCTGCCTTCCAGTCATTAGCCCAATCAGATCAAGCTGGTGCAGCGCTTACACAGGCAACTCAGAAGGGCGATTGGAGCTTTGCAAAAACAGGCTACCAGCAGCGGAGCGTCGGTGATCCGATTACCGCTTCAATCGATCGTAATGGAGAATTCCGTCAAGACCGCGCTGATTACATCATGCAGAAAATGGATGCGCATGATATGCAGAAGATCGATGACCACTTCTTGGAAGCGCTCGGCGACGAGAACCACGATTACCACCACCAAGCAGTTCAAGCAGCCAATGCGGCAGGTGCAGTTAAGTGGGGCAATGCGGTTGATGCAAACCACAAGATGAAAATGCACGACCCGCAGAAACGAGTTATGGCCTATCGCGCAGCCAAGCTTTCTGAAAGAAACGGTTTTGGATCGGGCTACTTAAGTCGTCCAATTGCCGAGAGGATTATCCAAGACTACGAAAGCAGCTTGCCGACCAGTGGCGGTGGTCGTCCCGGTGGTGGTGGTGGCGGTGGTCGTCCCGGTGGTGGTGGTGGTGGCGGTGGTCGTCCCGGTGGTGGTGGTGGCGGTGGTCGTCCCGGCGGTGGTGGTCGTCCCGGCGGTGGTGGTGGCGGCACCGGGGGTGGTCCTCGACTTAATACGGGTGGTTCTAGCTCCTCAAGTACCGGCGGATCCACAGGAGGCACTGGTGGTACGGGTGGATCAGGCGGCGGCACCTCTTCTGGGTCGGGTGGCACAACGCCTTAGGCGCGCTGTCTTTGATGCTTGACTTTGTCGCACTTTTGTGTGATGATTAAGCGCTTTTTGGGACTTCCCCAGTAGCTCAAAAACAAACCTCGCGACCTGCGCAACGCATTTTGTAGTGCAGAAAATATGACGGGGTTGTTCTTGGTGTACGTATATGAAAGAGGAAGAGTACAATAGAATCTTTGTTTCGAAATGCGAGCTATGAGTAATCGTTTCACAATAAGGGCGCTTAGCGCGATGCTGGTCGCAGCGCTACTATTTGCCGCGGCAGCACCGATTGTGCAGGCAAATACCGCACTGGCTGCTTCGGTTCCCGCTGCAGCGCTTGGGAAGGACCTGTCGTTCCAGCAAGCGCAGGAGCTGCTCGGCGGTTCGACGATTAGTGCCGATAACTGGCAGGGTGTTGGGTCGGATTCAAATCCTCAATCGCTTGGAGTAAAAGTCTCTGGGCCAAAAGGCGACGTTACGTTTCTGCTACGCGAAACTAGCACCATCAAGCGAGATAGCGGTGGGAAGGATTCATATGATTATGTCTTTCTACCAGTTGTTGATGGCAAGGTTGTCGATGGAGGAATGAAATTTGTCTATCGCGTTACCCCTGGTTCGTCTCTTGGTGGTAGCGAACAGCGCAGCGCTGCAATTATTGGCAACGAGACGGGCAACGGTTACAAGATTACCGATCGGGTTATTGCCCAACTTGAGGGCTTTACGGAAAGCGATATCGCAAACTATCTGGCTGGTAAGTCTGGGGACAACCTCGACTCGTGGGCCAAGAATGCGGGGCTCAAGACTAGTGAGCAAGAATCAAAGCTAGGGAACTATCTTGATTCAAACAAAGATGACCCCTTCGCATTAGCGGTCAAGAAGCTCGCGGAGATCGTAGGTGACCTTAATCAAAGCGTGGTCGGAGCGCTGAAATGGGCAGTGAATGCAGCGAACTTTAGCGATATCACCCCGCTCGTTGAGGGATGGAAAATTGTCCGCGACCTTGTGAACCTCTTGTTTGTGCTGATCCTGATTGCGATCTCGCTAATGACTATTCTGCGGCTGGATTCAAATCGATACAGCGTGCGCGCGCTGCTTCCGATGCTGATCTTTGCAATCATCGCGGTTAACTTCAGCTTCCTGCTCGCCACGATCCTTGTTAATGTTGCGTATATCGCGGGGCAGCCGTTCATAAGCAAGGCGGCGGCGTTAATCGACCTTCAGCCCGCCCTTGCTAACGGCAATTCGCTTGGCCAAGCAGTCGTTCTGCTAATTGCGCAGCTAATTACGCTAGTGGCGCTTATCTTGCTGCTAATCTTTTTCATTGTCAGAATTGTGGTGATTTGGCTGGTTGGCGTTTTGTCTCCCGTCATTTTCATCACGATGGTTTTGCCGCTAACACGTGGTGAAGCCAAAAAGTTGCTGCTTACATTTATACGGTGGGTCTTCATGGCACCGGCGGCGTTCTTCATTCTTTACCTTGGCTATGGGATGCTTTCGACTTGGATGGCTCAGATGAAAACCGGAGACGCTGGAACGGATAGTGTTCTACAGGCGATCTTCTATGCTGCGGTCATTATTACGGCGGTGGCGATTCCGTTGTCGCTTGGTGGCAGGTTGCTCGGTACAACCATGAAGCACAGTCAGCGCGCCGGGCGGCTTGCTGGCCGCGGGGGGCTGGGGCTGTCTGGCTCGATACCGCTTGGTCGCGGGTGGACCGTCGGTGAAGCACGGCGTACGGGAAGCGCCTTCTTGGAGCAGCGCAAGTCGGGTCAGAAGCAACGCGCCGAAGAACGAGCGGCGGCACTCTCGACCAGCATTAACCAAGGTCTCTCAGGATCTGGCCTTTCAACCAGTATTACCGGCCTCGACAATACCCAGGCGCTTGGCTTCTTGGAGCGTCAGGTTGATCACCAACTAAAGACAATGGAGGCGACCGGCATCGACGACGCCGCGATGCGACGAATCGTTGGCTACAACATGGGAACAGTTCCTGGTTCGCAGTTATCTCAGCTAGAGCATGGATATGCCGAGACACGAATTGGCGAATACGCCGCTGTGAAGGCGCTCTCCCAGCGCGGATGGTACGACGACGCCATGTTGGCTCGTTACGCCCACCTTGGGTATCAGCGAAACATGGCTGGACTTGATCCGCTTATTGGGAACGTTAAGCGAACGTATCGGGGTGGTCCGCTCACCGCCGACGATATCAACCGCACAGATCTTGGAATCCAGATGCGAGAAATGGATTCAGAGGGTGCGAAAAAGATTATGGCTCACGTTTGGGAAAGCGCTCAGGTTGGAAGCGAGCTGCAGCGGCAACATCCTGGTGCCTGGCAGGTGTGGCGCGATGCGCTCGGTGAAGGTGTTCAAGATGAATCTGGGACACGCCACCGGATCAACCAGATTGCCCTGCGCTCGATTATGGACCCCTCACACCGAAACGCTGCTACACAGCGTAAGCGCCAAGCCGTTGGTAACGTCTTCAACACGTTCAACGAACAGGCGCGTGAAGCAATTATTGAGGGCAATCTCATGCCTGGCACACAGGGTCGTGACTGGGTCGATCTAAACGGCGGCCCGACTAGAGAGCAGGCTCGACGCAACCACCGACGGGGCGAGGACGATCGTCACGGAATGTAGTGCACCCTTGACATTTACGCCTAATTCTGTTAATATTACGTAATTTCTTTGGCACTCCGCGCATAACAAAACAAAACAATCATGCCCGCTTCTTACAAGATCCCGCAGAACGTTGACCTTGAAGACAAGATCTTCGGACCCTTAACGCTTAAGCAATTCTTTGTTGCGCTCGGGGCCGGGCTGGCTACGTTCATAAGTTTTTCAGCGCTCAATCCGCTGTCGCCACCGCTCTTCTTCGTGGTGGCATTCTTTATTTGGGTGACTGCAGTGGCATTCATTTTTGTTCGCCCTAACGATCAGCCTTTCTCGAAGTTTGCGTATTCGTTTATTAACTTCTTGATGAAACCGCAGCGCCGGGTTTGGAAGCGCATCCCTTCGCTCGGGGAAATTACGTTGACTGATTCCGGGCCAGCACCAGCTGTCGCTCCGTCTGCCCCCGATCCAGAGGAGGTTAGGTCGAGACTTCAGCAGCTTGCACACATTGTTGATACACGCGGCTGGAGCAACGTGGACGAGCTTGGCAATCGCGTAACCGGTGGTGAACACGTGCAGCGTTACAACATCTCAATGCCGGCATCTGATACGCCGGAAGATGTTTTGGCGGGAGAAGATGATGGTACTGGGCCCGACCGAGCTTCAAGAGAGCTCGACCGGGTTATTCGTCAGGGTGTACACAAGCCAACACTGAAAACTACCGCGAGGGCTGGGAGCAAAGATGCCTGAAGATAAGAAACTAAACCAGACCAAAGCCCAAGAGGCAGCAGCTTCTACGCAGGCTTATCTCAACATCGCCGAAATCAAGGACGGCGTAATTGTGTTGAAAGACGGTAGCTTGCGGGCCGTTATGATGACTAGCGCGCTTAACTTTGCCTTGAAGTCCGGGGCTGAACAAGACGCGATTATCTTTGCTTATCAGCGATTCTTAAATTCACTTACATTCCCCATTCAGATCCTGGTTCAATCGCGCAGGCTCGATCTTGAATACTACACCGAGAAGCTCGACAAACGAGCCGACGAGCAAGACCAAGAGCTTATTAAGCTACAAATTCTTGAGTACACCGAGTTTATTAAACGGCTCATTACGGTAACCAACATTATGGATAAACGCTTCTATGTAATAGTGCCGTTCTTCCCCCCAGGAACAGAGCCCGTGAAGGGGCTCGCTAAATTCTTTGGGACGAGCGGCGCGAAAAAGCAGGAAGCAAAAGCGCGCGAAGAAAGCTTCGAACAAGGAAAGGTGCAGCTGCGCCAAAGGGTTGAATCGATTGCGTCAGGACTTGGTACGCTTGGGCTTCGCGCGGTGACACTTAATTCAGAGGAGCTGGTTGAGCTATTTTACTCCGTCTACAACCCCGGCACCGCTACAAAGCAAAGACTGATGAATGTCGACGAGCTAACTGCCGCCCAAATCCAAGGTCTCGGCGGAGCATACACGGAGCCAGATGAGCTTATGGAAGAGCCTGCCCCAGTGCCTGAAAACGAAGTTACTCCAGATGAACAAAGCGCTGCCCCAGCAGAAGAGCGGGCGCAAAGCACATCAGAAGGGGGGCAAAATGGCTGATAAACCGAAGAGCCCGGGCGCGCTTGAGCGCTTCTTCACAAATCGCCAGGCAAAAGAGAGTCGGTCAGAACGCCAAACACGCCTCAACGATCAGCAGAAGTTAGCTGAAGCAAAGCGCGTCTACGAAGAGGGCATCTCGACAATTAAAGACTTGATCGCCCCAGCAGCGATGGAGATTACCTTCAACTATCTTCGGATTGAGGATTATTTCGTGCGAACATTGTTTGTCTTTACCTATCCGCGCTACATCAATACGAGCTGGCTGTCGCCCGTGGTTAACTACGACGTAACTATGGACGTCAGCATGTTCATCTATCCGGTTGAAACAAAAGACGTGATGCAGAATCTTCGCAAAAAAGTCGGCCAGATGGAGTCTACATGGATGATTAATCGCGAAAAGGGTAAGGTTCGTGACCCCGAACTCGAAACCGCGCTTGGCGACGCAGAAGAGCTCCGAGACAAGCTTCAGCGAGGAGAGGAGCGGTTCTTCCAGTACGCTCTCTACTTCACGCTGTATGCGAAATCCAAAGAGGATCTCGACACGCTCACCAAACAGCTTGAGTCGACCCTTGGTGGCAAGTTGGTATTCACCAAGTATGCCAACCTGCAGATGGAGCAGGGCTTCAACTCAACCCTGCCAACAGGAACGGACGAACTTCGCGTGACGCGCAACATGGACACGGACTCGCTCTCAACCACATTCCCTTTTACCTCATCTGAGCTAACCCAGTCTGAAGGCGTGCTATATGGAATTAATCGTCACAATAACGGTTTGGTTTTGTTTGATCGCTTCACGCTTGAGAACGCCAATATGGTTGTCTTTGCAAAAGCTGGTGGTGGTAAGTCCTACGCTGTGAAGCTTGAGCTGCTGCGTAGTTTGATGTTTGGCACAGACTGTATCGTGATCGACCCAGAGAATGAATACAAAGCGCTGACAGCGGCTGTTGGTGGACGCTTCGTTGAGGTAAACCTCAACTCTGAACAGAATATCAATCCGTTCGACCTCCCGCCTGCGCTAGATGAGGACGAGGACGGTGAGTCAATCTTGCGCACGGCAGTGGTAAACCTACATGGCCTAATCGCGCTGATGATTGGCGACATTACTCCCCAAGAAGATGCGCTGATTGATCGTGCGCTTCTTGAAACGTACGCCCTTCGTGACATTACGACCGATATTGCATCGCAAAAGAACCCGCCACCAACACTTCAAGATTTCCACGAGGTGCTGCAGAACATGCA
>CAYSOT010000002.1:0-110563 GCA_964432765.1 uncultured Candidatus Saccharibacteria bacterium | reverse complement strand
GCTCGTAAGTACTATCTCGGGCTTACGACAGTTACACAGGATGTAGAGGACTTCTTGGGTAGCAAATATGGAAAGGCAATTGTGACTAACTCATCAATTCAACTATTGCTGCGACAGTCTCCCGCTTCGGCTGATTTGGTCGCGGACACGTTCAATCTGACGGAAGGTGAAAAGCTTTTGCTGCTCGAGTCAGAGGTTGGTGAAGGTCTCTTCTTTGCGGGTCTCAACCATGTCGCGATTAAGGTTCTCGCGAGCTACGCGGAAGACCAGATCATCACCACAAATCCGCAACAGCTTGAGCAGCTTGAGCAGGAAGGCATCCTACCGGAGGGACAATGAAGTCCTGGTGGCCAATCGTTGCAGTCGGGGTCGCGGGACTCGCGTTCGTCGGCTTCTTGGTGCTTGCGGCGCTTGCCGCAGCCGGGCTTGTTGGCAAGGGTAGCGCTCCAACGTGTGACACCTCAGGCGGTGCCGGATCCGGCGGGGGCAAACTCTACATGATTGGCGACTCAATTACGGTTGGTCTCGATTCAGACCAGGGCAAACTTAAGCCACGCCTTTCAGCGAAGGGGTATGACCCGACCGTTGAGGCGGTGGGCGGGAAAATGCTGACCTGGGGAATTGATGTGGTGAAGAACAAGAAAGAACAACTTAAGGACACCAAAACCTTTGTGGTGGAGCTTGGTACAAACTACTACACCGGTGAGGACACGCGGTTCGATAATGAAGTCGGGGACATGATTTCCGCAATCAAGGCTGCAAACAATGACGCCAAAATCTACTGGGTTAACATAATTTCTCAAACTCCGTATCGGAGCAAGTTTAATCAGGTTCTTGAAAGCAAATCAGGATCACTTGGCTTCACCGTCATCGACCTCTATAAAGATCGAGACAAAATTTCGATGGAGCCAGACAATATTCACCCTAGCTGGGCAGGCTCCGACACCTACGCCAAGATGGTTGTAGATGCGCTGGGTAGTTCTGGTGGTGGTTCTGGTGGTGGAGAATGTCCTCAAAGCGACACACCGGGCGAAACATTTGAGTTCCTTGTTACAAACTATACCCCGGGGACAAGCGGAGACCCAAGCGTAGAGGGGGGCCTTGAATGCTCCATTTCGTGCAACATGAAAATTGATCCGTCTTCTCCAACTGGCTACACCGTTACCTATAAGGGCAAAAAATACACTGGTGAGTTTGCCTCGACACCGGCATCGGGCGGAGGACCGGTTGGTCCAATTAGCGGTAGCGGCTACGACGCATCAAAGAAGCTAATTGTTATTCCGTGCTACAACAACGACGAGGGGGCGATCGGGCTTGATCACTTTGGTGTAAATACCAAGAAAGCTGCCGTGGACCTGCTTATTACTAACGACAAGATGCAAAAGGTCATTGACTGTTGGAAGAGTAGAAAAATCGAGTATTCAGAATCAAATAATGGCTTTAGTTCAGCCTACAAGGTTAAGGGAAAAATAATCACAGGCTCATAAATGGCACAAAAACCACAACCAGATCCGCAACCAAGTGTTGTTGACGACATCATCGACGACCTTGGCGAGCCAGTAGATCTTGGTGGACAAGGGGGTCACTCAAGGCCGTCACCGAAACACCTTAAACCAAAGAAGAAGGATTCTGATGACGACAAAGGTGCAAAGGGTGATTCTAAGGCGGATGGTGCCAAGCCCGATGGACCTCCCGTAAACACAGACAAGCCTTCCGGTGCGTTTGATGAAAGCCAGCTTGGTACACCGCTTGGAGAACGCGCGGCTGCAGGGACTGGATCCAATGGGCTTGCCGAAAACGATGCCTCTGACGCAGCTCTTGCACAAAGAAGCGCTAACCAGGCGGGTGTAGATACTGCTGGTGTGGGACAACCCCTTGATCAGACGTCGCTTATGGATGGAGATGAGGAGGGTGTTGACGAGGATGAAGACTACGATGAGTCTGACCGCCTTCGTGGCAACGAGGATGATTCTTACGAACGCGGAGATGGTGATTCAGGGGATGCAGATGGTGTAGACGGCTCTGCAGAAGGTGAATATGAGGGCGCCGAGAGCGCAGCGGGTGAGGCTGAGCTTGGTAGCGAGGCAGCAGAGAGCGGCGCGATGACGGCTGAGGGTGGCGCAGCTGCAGCCGAGGGTGCGGCGGCTGCTGCGGAGGCTGCTGAAGCAGCTGCCGCCAGTGCTGAGGCGGCCGAAGCTACTGCAGCCGCGGCAGCTACATCCGAGGTCTGGGTTCCACTCCTTGTGGTCGCACTAGTAATCATGCTAATTGTTGGGGGAATTCTTCTATTCGTAGGGGTAACTGGTGTTGCCGGAAACAAGTCCGGCAGCGGTAGCGATGCCCAGGCAGCTACGAACGTCGGGGGTTTAGCAGACATCAGCGATATCAACATTGAAAAGGCTTCGTGCACATCTGGATCCGCCGCTGGTGGATGCTACAAACTTCCAGAGTCGAAATACTGGAGCCTTTATGGTGGGTCGGACCATATTGGCACGAAGTGTTTGGTAGAGTTTGTTGCGGCAACCTCAAAAGCCTGGAAGCAGAATCATCCAAGCGACACAATTTTTATTGGCGACCTCAACGACGCTGGCCACTTGTCTCACCAGCAGGGCGTCGACGTAGACATTTACACCACCACGGCGGCCAACATGACGTTACCAACCTATTCGAAACCAGCAAGTGTGTCCTATGCGAAACTGTGGTTTTCAACCAATAACATTGAGTACATTTTCTTTAACGACGCATCGGTTCGGGAAGATGGAAATAAATACGCCAACCAAGAACACTTGCCTGGCGTTATGAATGAATGGCCCAATCATGAAGATCACTTCCATGTCCGAATTCAAGCACCAAAAAGTGACGGTAGCTGCTCACGGGAGCCAAAAGCATGAACGGAAAGGTGATTGCCCTCGTGGCCATTGTGGCCGTTATCCTGCTGCTCGCGATGGTGGTGGCGCCAGTTGCGCTTGGTCTTGCCTTCTTTTCTGCGCAGAGCGGTGGGGCTCAAACATGTGGGGCTTCAAACGATGCGGCGAGCACATCTGATCAGACCCGCGTAAACCAAGGTGATACCAATCCGGCCGGGGTGCCCAGTGATCTTATTCCGATTTATCAGTCGGCTGCGGCGAAATACCGACTTGGTGACAGAGGGCCGAGCATTTTGGCTGCCATTAATTTCGTCGAAACGGCGTATGGCACGAATTTGAGCACGTCGACCGCTGGTGCTGTTGGCTGGATGCAGTTTATGCCCGGCACATGGGCTACGTACGGAGTCGACGCGAACGGCGATGGTAAAAAGGATCCCAATGACCCCAAGGATGCTATTTACGCTGCCGCGAAATATTTACGTGCCTCTGGAGCCCCACGGGACTGGCAAAAAGCGATCTTCGCCTATAACCATGCTCAGTGGTATGTGGACAAGGTGCTCGCAAAAGCTGAGTCTATAAACGTTCCGGCCGATCCAAACGCCGACACCAGTGGGAACGACTGTGGAGATGGCGATGGTGAAAATGTTTCGGGAAGCGTTCGAGATCTTGCTAAACAACTGCTTGATAGCAGCAACGTGTCGTTCCCTTTAGATGGTTCGAGTTCGAATGGCAGCACAGAATCGGTCTTAAAAGACGTTAGTCGGGGCAAGAAATTCCACACCACCTGCGCAAACGGCACAGCGGTCGTCCCTGCAGGAACAGATGTGGATATCAATCCAAAGCTTATGAAATTCCTGGTTGAGCTTGCTGGTGACATGAAGATAGGCATTAATGCAATTACCGACAAATGCCACTCTCCTAATTCACCGCACTATCAGGGCATTTCGGTAGACTTTGAGTGCACTGCCGTACCGTTTGATATCAGCAAGGGTGACGAAGTTGCGAGCAAATACGGTGGTGCGCGTAACACTGAAACTTGCGCCACGAAGCAACATTGGCATTATGACTTTCCAAAGAAATGAATCGATCTAAAATTACATTCATTGTTCTTGCCCTGGTCTTCTTCGGGTTGATTGTCGCGTTCTTTGTGCTGCGCAGCGACAAACCGAAGACGATTATTAGCTCACCCGCCCCCTCACCATCTGGAACACCATTGCCCGTTTCTACCGATCCGAGCAAGCCGGGGCACGATGCTGGTGTTGTCGAGTTTCAGCAGCGCTTTCCGGCACTTGCAAAACTACCAGTGGCGACGGAGTACTGGCGGCTCGAGATTGCCGGTGAGATCAAGGGCAATATTTTGCCCCTTCGAGCGTACGTGCCAATTCCAAGGGGGGCAGACAAGCCGTCCCTGGCCGCCGCCCAGAAGCCATACATCGAAAAATATCTCGACTCAATCGGCCAGTACCCCGGTACCTACTCACTTGAGGTCTTGGCAGTTGAGAGTGATGGCAACTAGTTTTTCCTGATATGTATCGTCTGCTAGTCTAGTGATATGAAGCTGGTTGTTGCGATTGTTTCTAAGGAAGATGCCGAAAAAACGACGGCCGCGCTCACCTCTGCGGAGTTTCGTAGTACTCGTCTGGATTCCGTTGGAGGCTTCTTAAAAGAAAAGAATTCGACAATCCTAGTAGGGTCAGAGAAAGAAAAGGTGGACGATGTGCTTAAGATTATCGGCGAAACCGCCAAGAGCCACGTGGAACAACTGACTCCTACGCCGACCATGGGCGGTCCAGGTGAGTTTTTTATGGCGGACCCCGTTGAGGTTACAGTTGGCGGGGCAACCGTTTTCGTGCTCGACGTCGATCGCTTCGAGAAGCTTTAGGTTTATCCAGAGAAGCCTGGTCTTTCCTCGCCGCGTGCTGCGGTGGGTGAGACACGTGTTCGAATGCGCATTACTAGGCTCGCGCCAAGCGCTTTGTTGGCAGCCTCCTTTATCTGTTCTGATTTTGTTGCCACTTCATGTGCCCAGGATGAGGAGGTTACAGCAATAAGCACGCCGCCATCGCGGTAGGAAAGCGCGCGCATTGGGACGGCGTGATCCCACAATGGGGCAAGGGCCTCATCAACTGCCCGGCAAATAGTAATCGCCTCAACGGGCTTTTGAACCCGCAGGCGCCCAAGTGCACCTGGGAGCAAGTCACCTAGGGGCTTGAACATCTTTTGCCCCACTCAGCTCAATGATTTTTGCCACCTGTTCAAATTTCCTCGGTAAAATGTTCGCCTCCGGGGTAGTTATAACTACCTGAGAATCCCCAAGGTGTTCAAGTAGCGCGTCACGTCGATATTCATCCAATTCTGAAAACACGTCATCCAGTAGCATTAGAGGGCTTACCTCAAGCTGTTGCTTTATCCACCTGGCCTCAGCGAGACGGAGCGCGAGCATGGCGCTTCTAAACTCCCCACTCGAACCAAAAGAGGCGAGCTTTCTTCCATTCAGAACCATTATCCAGTCGTCGCGGTGTGGCCCCATAGTGGTAGTGCCAACGGATAAGTCTATATTTCGACGGCGCTGTAGCTCTTGTGATAGTTCAGTCGTTGAAGCTTCATACGCAATTCTAAGTGGCTCTCCTGGGGTTCGGCTGCTTGTGGGAGAAGTTGCGGCAAGCTCTTGGTATACCTCGCCCAGGCCGCTGTTTAGGTCATTAATGTAGCGCTCGCGGGCGGTGATTATTTCTGTGCCCGAGCGGGCTACCTGCTCATCCCAGACATCAAGCTGGTCATGGCCGGTCTCTCCGGAAATTATTTGCTCAAGTAGTCGATTTCGAGATGCAAGCGCACGCGTGTATTGGCCCAGCGAGGCCCGGTATTGTGGAAAAACCTGCCCCAAAACCAAATCTAG
The DNA here is from genome assembly GCA_964432765.1 of uncultured Candidatus Saccharibacteria bacterium. Lineage (GTDB taxonomy): Bacteria > Patescibacteriota > SICC01 > SICC01 > CAYSOT01 > CAYSOT01. The sequence goes on along the minus strand of CAYSOT010000002.1, from coordinate 104,797 downwards.
GGCTTTCCTTCGCCTGCCCGGTGCTCCCGCCACAAGACGAACGTCTTCGGCTGAAAATAGTGACGCGGGCATTATTGTGGGAAGCTCTTTCGATCTTAGTGGGCTAGTGTCTATTTCATAACGCTTCGTAATACCGCGGTTTGCCTCTTGGAGTTTGGCGATTATTTTGTGGTCTGAGTTTGCCCCCCTAATCCCGGCTTCTAACCTAGCAAAGGGAGCGCCCCAGCGAATCATTTCCTTTTCGCGCTCGGCTCGAAAGCTTTTTGCTGATGCCAGAAGGTAAATCGCCTCCAGTACGTTTGTTTTTCCAGATGCGTTTGGGCCAACAAAAACGGTAGCTGGTGCAAACTCGAAAGCACCCCTCTCATATGACCGGAAGTTGGTGAGTGCGATTTGGCGGAGAAGAGGGTCTATGCCGCTGGAGGTTAGACGCGTAATGGCATGATCACGTAGAGATATGAGCCGTTTTTACTACTTCTAATTACGCCGGGGCTCATTTTGCCAGAAGTTTCGAGAGTAACCTCTTCGTCACCGATGGCAGTGAGGCAATCCAGAAGATACTGAGCATTAAAGGAGACTTCGTTTTCGGGGCCTTCTACTTTGGCCGGGATACTCGAATGACTATCACCAACCTGAGACGCCTGAGCTGAAATATCGACCTTCCCCGGAGGAGTAAAGGCCAGCCTAATCCCGAACCCGGCCTCACGAGAAAACAGGGAGGAGATTTTAATTTTATTAATAAATCCTGCACGGTTAAGCTTTGCTGAGGTATCTAATTTTTCCGGAATAATCTGAGAGTAGTTTGGGAATTCGCCCTCGAGCAGCCTCGATACAAGTCTTAGGTTTTCGGTTTCAAACTGGACCTGGTTTTCTGCCGTACGAATGGTTACCTCTGAAGACTCAATAATCCGACCGAGTTCGGCGAGCGCCTTAGCGGGAACTACAACCTTTAGCTCCTCGGGAGAGGCCTTCTCAAACTGCATTGTGAGTTCGGCGAGTCGATAAGAATCAGTTGCGGCAACGCGTAGTTCGGGGTCCCTGAAGTGGAAAAGCACGCCAGATAAAATTGGGCGCGTCTCGTCGGTTGCGGCGGCAATCGCTACCTTCGAAATAATGTCCGAAATTCCAGAGCTTGAAACAACTACGGATTTTCCGCCCTCAACAGTTGGGATGAGCGGAAACTCCGAAGCCGGAATGCCATTAATGGTCGATTGTGCCCCCGTGCTTTTTATGTGAAGCGTCTGCTCCTCAGTAGAAAGCTCAACCTTTTCTTCTTGAAGGTTTGAAACATATTCACTTAACAGCCTGGCCGGAACGGTAATGGATCCCTCAGACTCAATTTTGGCACCGATAAAATAGTCTATGCCGAGCTCGAGGTTTGTCGAGGACACACGAAGACGGCCGTCTTTAGTTTCAAGCAAGACGTTGCCTAAAACAGCAAGTGTCCCGCGGGGATTAACGAAACGGGAAACAGCGGATAGGGCTTTAGCGAGAAGATCTTGGGTGGTGATTACTTTCATACACAGGTACCAAAAAGAAAGGCCTTTCTTTATTTAGTCGTATTAGTAGTAGGGGGTGGGAAACTGGGGATTGCCCCGCAAAACACCTCTATCGTACTGGATTTCCGTCCCCATGCCCACTGGATGATTTGTGTGGAAACAAGGGAGAGTGGTGTCTTGTTGGGGAGTGCTGAGTGAGCCGTACGGGACTTCTCCCGGCTCTGCAACTGTGAATTTAATGGGGATATTTTCACGCCTGATCGCAGTGACTATCCACAACATAATCCCCCGTGGAATTAACAGATTTGGGGACGGCGCTAGGCGTAAAGGCGCTCTTTTAGAAGGTTTAGTTCGTGACGAAGGGGTTCATTCCCTTCAATTTCTCCACCAACCTTCTCTACCGCGTGAATAACCGTGGTGTGATCTCGTCCGCCGATTTCCCGACCAATCTTCGGATACGAGAGGTTGGCCTCTTCTCGGAGCAGGAACATTGCCATTTGTCGCGGTTTAACCACCTCGCGTTGGCGGCTTTGCCCCTTAATAGCTTCAACAGGAATGTCGTAAAACTTTGCCACTGCGTCAATCACTTGGGTTGAGGTAAGGTGGCGCTGATGTCTGGCGGCTAGAACACTGCCAAGAACCTGCTCTGCGAGCTGCTTGGTTGGTGGAGTGCCCGTCAGCTCCGCGTGTGCCATGATTCGAATCAAGGCGCCCTCAAGCTCACGAATGTTTTGCTGGATTGAGCGGGCAATGAAATCTAGCACCTCATCCGAAACCTCGTAGTGACGATCGCGGGCTTTCGCACGAAGAATGGCGGCGCGGGTTTCAAGTTCAGGGGGAGCCAAATCGGCGGTAAGTCCCCATTCAAAACGACTTCGCAAACGCTCCTCAAGGGTCGGTATTGCCTTGGGTGGCCGATCGGAAGTTAAGACCACCTGCTTACCATCTTGGTGCAGGGCATTAAATGTGTGGAAGAATTCTTCTTGCATTGTTTCTTTGCCCGCCAGAAACTGCACGTCATCGACCAGCAGCACATCAACTTTTCGATAGCGATTCTTAAAAGCCGCGGTGCGGTTTTGGGATATCGCTGATATTAGCTCGTTTGTAAACTTTTCTGTCGTGACATAGAGAACCTTTTTGTCGGTTGTTTCTTCGATGGCACGACCAATCGCCTGCATCAGATGAGTCTTGCCGAGCCCAGCGCCCCCGTACAGGAAAAGCGGGTTGTAGGTTCCGCCAGGATCGTTAGTAACCGCCTTAGCGGCTGCATGGGCAAGTTGATTAGAGCCACCAACCACGAAGTTATCAAACGTGTTCTGTGGCATTCTGCCTCGACCAGGCGTATGAGCGACTCCAGGTACTGGCTGGTCTGCAGGTCGCGGCGAAGGATCAGTGGCGGGAGCAACAACCTGGGCGCTAGCGGTGGGTCTACCAACTACAAACTCAACCGACGCTACTTCGGGCACGTGTCGTTTCAGTGCCTCCAAAACATCGTCTAGATACTTCCGGCGCAACCACTCTTTGGTAAACGCATTTGGCACAGTGACGCGAGCGGTTTCACCTTGAACGCCTTCAAGGTCGGTATTCTTAAACCACGTAGTGAAGTTTGCGCGCGAGAGCGTTACTTCTAGTTCACCAAGGACGGCGGGCCATATTTTTTCGGGAATCATAAAGCGGCTGGTGTTTTCCTTTCCACAGAGTAGGTGAAGCATAGCAAACTTATCCACAACCTGACAACATTGCCTCAACCAAGCGATTAAAAGTTAAATGAGAAAAAGTTTTCCACTCTATAACCATTGCTGTGGGGGGTCTCTTTCGCTACACTAAGACGGTTATGAAGCGAACATATCAGCCATCAAAGCGCCGCCGTGCCAAGAAGCACGGTTTTCGAGCTCGGCAAGAGACCAAGTCGGGTCAGGACGTGCTTAAGCGTCGTAGATCTAAGGGTCGCGAAAAGCTTGCCGCGACTTCGTAATGCTCAAATCAGAATGGCGGATGAAGGAAGGTAACGTCTTCGCCGACGTTTTTCGCCATGGAAAACATGCTGCAAGCGAACACTTTGTGGCTAGGCTTTATAAGAAGGATGCAGAGATAAGTATCGGAATTGTTGTCTCAAAAAAAGTCAGTCTGCTTGCTACGCGCCGAAACAGGCTCAAACGACAACTCCGAGCCCTTTTATCAACCAGAGTAGATAGATTGACGTCGGGTGATCACTTGGTGGTGATAGCCAAGCCGGGAGCTACCGCGGTAGAATGGGTACAGCTGCAGAGGGAGACCGACTCCCTTCTGTCGGCGCTCAAGAAACGCGCATGAAATCTTTAGTCCTTGGACTGCTAACCCTTTATCAGAAGACACTCTCTCCCGATCACGGCCCGCTTAAAGGAGCCTTTCCACACGGGGTTTGCCGTTATCATCCAACATGTTCACAGTATGCTAAAGATGCCATCCAAAAGTATGGCACGCTAAAAGGCTCTCGCCTGGCAGCACACCGCGTAGCTCGGTGTCACCCAAGGGCGGCGGGCGGATATGACCCAGTACGCTAATGGAAATTCTTAAAACTCTCTTTTTTGACCCAATTTTCAACGCGCTAATCACGTTTTATAACGTGCTTGGCAATATGGGGCTCGCGATTATTGCGCTGACCATACTGATTAGAATCATCCTGCTTCCGTTTGCAAATAAAGCACTGCGGTCACAGCGAAGACTCCAGGCACTTCAGCCAGAGCTAAAAAAGCTGCAAGAAAAACATAAGGACGATCGTGAAAAACTGGCTCAAGAGCTCATGGCCTTTTACAAAAGAGAGGGTGTAAATCCAGCCAGCAGCTGCCTGCCGGTACTTATCCAACTCCCAGTCTTAGCCACGCTCTTCTTTGTCTTTAGAGACGCTATTCAGGGCACGCACCTCGACTCGCTTTATTCTTTTGTTGCGAGGCCAGAATCAATCAACCCCAACTTCTTGGGGCTTAACCTTTCACAGACCGCCGCACAAGACCCAGGCCTTTACGCGTTGGCGCTGCTCGCAGCGGTTTTTCAGTTCATCCAATCAAAAATGCTTTTGCCAAAGGACAACTCAACACCGGCGGTTAACAGGCAGATTGTCTACATTTTCCCTGTGCTTACCTTTGTCTTTGCAATCACTCTTCCAGGCGCACTGCCGCTTTACTGGGCAACCCAAGCTCTGTTCGCGATTATTCAGCAGCGGATCATTATTGCCGAGATGCCACTTACGCAGGCTGCCAAGGAGGGTGCGATTGATTGGAACGAAGCGAATCCGGAGGATCCAGTCGCCCTTCCAGGAAAGAAGAAAGGCTCCACAACCGTTAATGTAAAAAAACGAAAGAAGTAATATGGCCGACACACCCCTCACCCAAGCAGCAACGATTCTTGACGAGATAATTCGCAAGATGGGGTTTGAAGCAAGTGTTGTAATTGAAAACGAAGCTTCACCTCAACTCTCTGTCGCCATGGAGGATCCAGCGAGACTGATCGGCCACAAAGGAGAAGGGCTTTATGCTCTGCAACACCTGGTACGAATGATAATGCTCGCAAAGGGCGAGAGGCTTCCGGTAATTGTTGATATTGACGGATACAGAAGCAGGCAACACGACTCCCTTAAAGAGACAGCTGCGAGAAAGGCAAAAGAAGTTCGTGACACCGGCCAACAGGCGAGCTTCCCCCCAATGACCTCATATGAGCGACGGCTGATTCACACAGTGGTGGCAGATATCGACGGTGTTGAGAGCGAATCGCGCGGCGAAGGCCGGACGCGCCGCGTGGTGATCAAGCCGGCCTAGCATGAAGCCAAAAATCGTAGTTAGGCGAACACAGCAGTGGCTCGTCGAACTCATCGTATTCTGCGCACCGTTTTCGACAGTTTGGCTTATAAGCCGTGGCCAACAACTCGGGCCAGTCGATAACGCATTTTTTCACGTGACAATTTACCCCCTGGAATTCCTAATGCTTGCGGTGGGGGTGCTCTGGCTCTATCGACCCAAAAGAAATCAAGTCATCCGGCTAGCCCCTCTTTTTGGCTGCGCCGCGCTAGCGGCACTTTCCGCTCTTTGGGCCCGAGAACCGGAATTAGCACTGAGTGCGGCCTTTCATATTCTTGCAGCCACCGTCTTTGCCGGTGCTCTTGCGGCGCAGCTTCGCGACAGAAAAACCGCCAGGGCGCTTTTTATGGTTTTCTTGGCAAGCATAGTGCTCCAAGCGCTTTGGGGTGGAGCGCAAACCTTTTTGGGGCACGACCTGGGTCTACGTTTTCTTGGCGAGAGCAGCCTGAGCACAACCATGCTCGGCGTTGCCAAGGTAGCCGGAGGGGCCGACGTAGTCTTGCGTGCATATGGGAGCCTCCCCCATCCAAACATCTTGGCTGGCTATTTCCTTACAGGACTCATATTGGGTACGGCCATCCTGCTCTCAAGACCCAAGGTAAGCAGTGCCGCTCGAGTGGGACTGGCCTTCAGCCTGGGAATCATTGGAAGCGGACTAATTTTGACGTACTCCAGGAGTGCCCTTCTAGTTGCCGCGCTCGGCCTAGCCGCTCTCGGGGTCTACGCGCTTAAGCTCCGCCTAGCTTTTCCCAAAGAGCTCATAATTACTTTTGCCCTACTGGCAGTTACCACGACATTGGTGCTGGGAGTGCTTCTTCAAAGAAGTGACTTTAATAGCGCCAAGGAGACCGGCATAGACAATAGGGCTGCCGGCATATCATTTGCCCTCAGCAGCACATTGCAAAACCCGCTTGGGGTGGGTGCTGGAAACGCGGTTCCGGCTATCAGCGATGAGCGACCAGACTTACCTTATTACCAACATCAGCCACCACACATCGCACTTCTCTTGATCGCGCTCGAGCTCGGGTGGTTGGGATTTGCGGCGATCCTCTACTTTATTGGCAAGACAGCAAAGGATTTTCATGCGTTACGAATTATCTCTCCAGGCGAGCGGATCCAACATTTTTCCTTAGTTATCCTGGCTGGAGCACTTACCGCACTTTCGTTTGCCGACCATTTTCTATGGAGCTTGCCACAAGGACTCTGGCTCGTCGCTGGCTTTGTAGCGATAGTGCTATCAAGACTCGATGCATCTGATGATCGCGCTTAGCATGCTAGTCTAGTATCGTGGCAAAACGATGGTACAGTCAGGCCTTTTCAGGCAAAACAGGAAAAAAGGTGTTCCGCGGCTTCCAGAAAGCGGGGATTCATGTTTTGCCAAACCACTACTATTCACCAATCCCAGATACACGCACGCTCGACGATTCAATCTGGAAGGCAAGGGATGCCCTTGCCGGGATAGACCTGCGCCTATCAGAACAGTTAAGGCTTCTGGGTGCCCTTCAAAACTTTAAAACAGAGTACGACGCTCTACCCCGCGAGCAGACCTCAGACCCAACGCAGTTCCATCTCCATAATGGATCGTATGAATCTGTCGACGCAGAAGTGCTGTACGCACTTTTGCGCCACCTTAAGCCGCGACAGGTAATCGAGATTGGTTCTGGAAACACCACGTTGCTAGCCGCGGAAGCACTGCGGAAGAATACGGTCGAAGGATCCAAAGGGTCGATTACCGCAATTGAGCCCTACCCCACCCCAATGCTCAGAAACGATATTCCAGAGGTGGCGGAGTTAATTGAAGAGCCGGTTCAAAATGTTCCGGTCGAGCAGTTTGAGGCGCTTGGAGAAAACGATGTTCTCTTTATCGACTCGAGCCACGTTTTGAAAATTGGCAGTGATGTGTGGTACGAGTTTCTCGAAATTCTGCCCAGGCTAAAGAAGGGGGTGTGGGTACATGTTCACGACATCTTCTTCCCCGAGGAGTATCCCAAAGAGTGGGTACTTGATGAGCACCGTTTCTGGAACGAGCAGTATCTTCTTCAGGCATTCCTCGCTTTTAATTCAGCGTACGAAGTGCGCTGGAGTGGTCGCGCCATGACCCTTCGCCACCCCAAAGACGTGGCCGCGGCATTCGCCTCCTTTAACCAGTCTGTTCGACCAGGGGGTTTCTGGATGCAACGAGTCGACTGATGGATATAGTCGAGACAAACCTAGGGGGGTTACGAGAAATTAAGCTCGACGTTTTTGAAGACGAGCGAGGAAGCTTTAGAGAAGCATACCAAGCTGCCAAGCTAAAAGACCTTGGTTTACCGTCCCTCGACATCGTGCAAATGAATGTTTCTGAATCCCAGTACGGTGTAATTAGGGGCATCCATGCAGAGCCCTGGGATAAATACATTCATATAGCGTGGGGCAAGGTATTTGCTGCAATTGTTGACCTAAGGAAAGAGAGCAAGACTTTTAGGGAGGTCGCAACGTTTAATCTTGATACAACAAACGCCCTCTTTGTTCCCAAGGGTCTCGGCAATTCGTTTGCGGTTCTTAGCGACCGAGTGGTGTATTCGTATCTCGTAACTGAGCACTGGCACCCAGATAACCCCTATCCCGCTGTTGCCTATGATGATCCGACACTCGGTATCACATGGCCCGTTGAGGCAAAGGACAGGATTGTTTCTGATAAGGATCAGCGCAACCCAACCCTCAAAGAGGCCTACGGCACCCCCTAGCGTGGTACCATAAAATACGTGAAGGGACTGATTTTAGCAGGAGGTCGAGCTACGCGACTGCGTCCACTGACGCATGTTACGAACAAGCACCTGCTGCCGATTTACAATAAGCCGCTGATTTACTACCCGCTCGAAGCAATGGCCAAGGCGGGCATTTCTGATGTGGTTATCACGACAAATCCCGAGCATGTTGGTCAGCTCATTAACTTGCTACGCACCGGAAAAGATTGGGGGCTGCGAATTACTTACGAAATCCAAGAAAATCCCACCGGTGGCCTGGCGGAACCCATCCAGCTGATTGAGCCGTTCGCGCGCGGCGACAAGCTGTTGATGATTCTTGGCGATAACATCTTCACACACAATTTAGCACCGGCCGTGGAGCGCTTTAGAGCGCGAGAAAAGGGCGCCATGATTTTTGCTACGGAAGTGGAACATACCGAACACTACGGAGTAATTGAGCTTGATGGTGAGAGGGTCGTTGGAATTGAGGAAAAACCAAAGGTTCCAAAGTCTAATCTCGCCCAAACTGGAATTTACATGTACGACGAGCGCGTCTTTGACATCGTCAAGGACCAAAAGCCATCTGGCAGAGGAGAGCTCGAAATCACAGATCTCAATAACGTCTATGTTCGCGAAGGCACCATGGAATGTGAGCGCCTTGATGGTTACTGGATTGACGCGGGCTCCTCATTTGATGAGCTTCTTGCGGCGAACAACCAGGTCGCTGATTTGGTCAGGCAAGGAAAACTTTAAAATGCCACATACGCCACAGAAGGTTTTAGTAACCGGGGGGTGTGGTTTTATTGGTTCCTGCTATGTGCGGATGTTGCTCGAGCGCTACCCTGAGTTGTCCGTTCGGAATTTGGATGCCCTCACGTATTCTGGGAACCCAGACAATGTGAGCGCAGTTTCAAATAAGCCAAACTATGAATTTATTGAGGGCGATATCCGCGACCAAGAAGTGGTCAGAAGGGCCGTTCAGGGTGTCGATACGATCGTACATTTTGCGGCCGAGGCACAAGTCGACAAATCAATTACAGGGCCAGAAGTTTTTACCACTACGAACGTTCTTGGTACGCAGGTTTTGCTCGACGCCGCTCGTGAATTTGAAATCTCGAGATTTCATTACGTCTCGACAGACGAGGTCTACGGTCATCTCGGTAAGGAAGGATTCTTTACCGAGGAAACACCGCTTGCTCCAAACAGCCCCTACTCCGCAAGCAAGGCGGGCGGCGACCTGCTTTGTCGAGCCTACCACCGCACGTATGATTTTCCCGTAACCGTTACGCGCTGTTCCAATAACTTCGGCCCATTTCCAAGAATGGATAACCTTATTCCGGTTCTGATAGGCGCAGCTCTTGAGGAGCAACCACTGCCGCTTTATGGTGACGGTCAAAATGTTCGCGACTGGCTCTACGTCGAAGACCACTGCAGCGCTATTCACACCGTGTTGACCAAAGCAGAGCCTGGAGCGGTCTATAACGTCGGCGGTAGAAGCGAAAGAACAAACCTTCAGGTTGCCAAGGCAATTCTGGCTGCGCTGGGTAAACCTGAGTCACTAATCACTTTTGTGGAGGATCGCCCCGGGCACGATTTCCGCTATGCCATTGATCCCTCAAAAATTGAAACAGAGCTTGGCTGGAGGGCGGCAAACAACTTCGAGGACGCCCTTACTAAAACTGTCCAGTGGTACCGCGACAATCCAAAATGGGTCGAGGGCGCAAAAGCACGTCTGGTCTCGCGATGAAAGTCTTCGTGACCGGAGCAGGTGGCGGACTCGGCCAAGAAGTTTTTGAAACGCTCGTCGATGATGAGGTTGTCGGTAGATCTCACGTTGATCTGGATATAACAGATCGCGAGGCAGTTCTGCGAGACATCGAAGCAGAAAAGCCAAATCTTGTGATTCACGCAGCCGGATACACACACGTTGATCAGGCCGAAACCGACCGCCTCGCTGCCTTTGAGGTCAATGTCACGGGGGCGCGCAATGTCGCAGAGGCAGCCGCAAACACAGGCTCAGCGCTGCTCTTTCCAAGCACGGACTACGTATTCGATGGTCGAAAAGGCTCTCCGTATATCGAAGCGGATAAAGCAACGCCAATTAACTATTACGGAGAGACAAAACTTGCAGGCGAAGAAGCGGTGCTGGATGTACATCCTCAAGCGCTCGTCACCCGAGTTTGTTGGCTTTACTCGCAACATGGAAAAAGCCTTGCCTCAACAATGCTTAAGTACTTTGCAGAGCGAGAGAAGCTCTCGATCGTCTCTGATCAATATGGTTCACCAACCTACTCAAGAGATTATCTTCGTGGTGCGCTCCGCCTGCTCGATTTGGGTGCTGCCGGACTTTATCACCTTGCCGCAGAAGGGGAAGTAAGCAGGTATGAATTCGTCCGAAAGCTCGCGGAACTTGTTGGTTCCACCGTCGTGCTCGAAAAGACAACTGCAGCAGAATACGATTTGCCAGCCAAGCGCCCTACCAGAAGCTCTTTAGATAGTTCTCGCGCCAGGTCTCTCGGCGCAGGCCTATTATCATGGGAAGAGGGCTTGATTGAGTACCTTCGAGATCGAGGGGTGCTCACAGATGACGTACCACAGGTGGCAAAGCAGCAATAATCCTGAAACAATTAAGACGATGACAACAAAGACGCAGAAGAAGTTAGCAACAGAAATGCCGAAGGGTCCACGCGACACCACGGAGTGGTATACGGGAGTTGATCCATTGGCAATTGTCGATGAAAACCTGTTGGCGTACGTTCGAGAACACGCCGGTTCGAAAATCTTAGACCTCGGTTGTGGCACAGGTGGCTATTCAAAGAGACTACAAGACGACGGGTGCAAAGTTCAGGCGCTCGATGTTAACGAAGAATATGTTGCGATTGCCAAGAAGCTCGGTGTAAACGCAGCCCACTTTGACGGTCAAAAGATTCCGCTTGCCGATAACGCCGTTGATACAACCTTTTTATTTGAGGTTCTCGAGCATGTTCCAGAGCCAGAAAAGCTGCTTTCAGAAATCCGTCGAGTAACTGCGAAAAACGTAATCATCAGCGTTCCCAACTGTACGTTTTCTTTCGATCCCGCGCCCGTTACCTTCAGTCACAACCTCGAAGTTGATCATAAGAACTTTTTCACCAAAACGTCGCTGCGCGAGTTGTTGGCCGGGCACTTCCCCTATGTAAGCGTTGCCCAGATTGAAAACTGGGATCGGAGCATCGTCGCAAAACTATTACCAAGGCCACTTTTCTACGCCTATCGACTCGCGGATAATCTCCGCCTGATTAAACCACGTGTCTACTTCCGGCTGCTTGCCGAAGCGCGCCTGGAGGATTGATGCGCCAGACTGTCGCGTTTTTTACGCTCGAGCACATTGGCCAAAAGATGGCCGGACCGGCTATTCGCGTTGTCGAGCTGGCTCGCGTTCTGTCGGGGGTAGCAGATGTTCGGATAGTTGCTCCCGAAGGCTCAACGCTGGATATGGCAGGGGTAGAGCTACGGACATTTTCCAGAGGCAACCTACAGCAAATTCTCCGCGAGCTTTCGGTTGTTGATGTGTGTATCGCCCAGTATATATATCCACGTATTCTACCCAAACTACTCAAGGCACGAACTCGACTCGTGCTCGATTTATATGACCCAGCGCCACTAGAAATGCTTGAGGCGCATCAGAGCAAACAGTCGTCGCAAGCAAAGCGAGACCAACTAACAATGCTTAAAACAGAAATAATGGCTGCTGACCTAATCCTTTGTGCCTCTGAAAAACAGCGAGACTTATGGTTGGGAGGAATGATGATGTCGGGGCTGTTTTCATCCGAGCGCTACCAAGAAGACCCCGGATACCGCAGGTCCATCGTCACTGTTCCGTTCGGCGTCTCCTCCAAGCACCCAGAACACACAAAACAGGTTCTAAAAGGAGTTTGGCCAGGAATCGGCCCGCGGGATCATGTCGTGCTGTGGGGTGGTGGCATATGGAACTGGTTTGATCCAAAGACAGCACTTGAAGCAATGGCCATTATTAAGAAGCAACGAAAAGATATAAAACTATTTTTCATGGGGGTTGGTAGGCCACCAGCAATTCCCGAAGAAGGCCGACGCGCTACAGAGGATACCCTCAAATTTGTTGCGAAGGAGAAGCTTGAAGATGTGGTGATCATCAACCATGACTGGATTCCCTACGAGGAGAGACACAACTATTTACTTGAAGCTTCAATTGGTATTTCAACGCACTTTGATCATCTTGAGACACAGTATGCATTTCGGACGCGACTACTCGATTATTTCTGGGCCGGACTACCAACGGTAACAACAGCTGGTGATACTTTGGCAGACGCCGTGTCTGATGCTAGGGCAGGACTGGTTGTTCCTCCGCAGCAACCACAGCAGCTCGCTAAAGCAATTAAGGAACTCGTTGACGATTCTGCGTTGCGCACTAGAAGTGCTAGAAGTGCTGAAAAACTTGCGCGTAACCTTACTTGGGAAAAGGCGGCTCTGCCACTCGTGTCTTATCTCGAAAAATTACCGAAGCAATCATCAGCCCCAGACCTTAAAGGCATCCGCAAGGCTGTTCGTCGGTCTTGGCCAAATGAAGTTCGGTCAATAGTTGCAAACCAGGGGCCTGGCGCAGTAGCCAGAAAGGTAGTTACCAAACCATGGAACATGCTGCGCCGAAAGTAAGCGTTATCATTCCGAACTGGAACGGGCGAAAATTTCTGGAAATAGTGCTGCCTTCGCTCAAGAACCAAACTTTTCAGGATTTTGAGACGATCGTCATAGACAATGGTTCGGAAGACGATTCACTTGTGTTTTTAAAGAAATGGCCAAACGTTCGCACCATAGCCCTGCCGCGCAACGAAGGTTTCGCCAAGGCTGTAAATATCGCTGCAGCAGGTGCAAACGGAAAATACTTGGCGCTTCTCAACAATGACATCGAGGCAGACACAAGTTGGCTTAAGGAGCTGACATTGCTCGCAGATTCAAGGCAGGACTTAGGTTTCGTGGCCACAAAGATGCTCCACTACGACAATCGTGAGCTGATCGATGAAGCAGGGAAGGACCTTTACGAATATGGAGTCGACTATCCTCGCGGAAAGGACACCATCGATGAGGGGCAATTTGAAGATGATGCTCCGGTGCTAATCGGTTGCGGGGGCGCATTACTAGTGCCAAGGACTGTCTGGAAGGCTCTGGGCGGCCTGGACGAACGATACTATTTTTATTACGAGGATGCTGATCTGTGCCTGCGTGCTCATTTGGCTGGATACCGCGGCTATCTCGCAGCCAAAGCAAAGGTGTATCACGTTGGAGCAGGCACGTCGGGCAGAACTTCGCCATTTACAGTTCGAAATATGACCAGAAATCAGCTTGTGTTGCTTTGGAAAAACCTGCCGTACACCACAATGATAAAACTTTTTCCAAAATTACTGTTTCATCAGGCGCGGTTTGCGTTGCATCAAGTTAGAAACGGGAACGGATGGGCATATCTGCGTGGGCTAGGTTCGTTTATCATCGCGTGGCCGCGCACCATCGTGGCGCACCACCAGGTCGCTAAAACCAGAAAGATTACCGCCGCTGAGTTTAGAAAACTGCTTCGCCGCGGCTATCCGTGGAAGTCGCGACTCATCAAAGAGGTCGAGTGAAAAAAGTTCTCTATGTAGCTCCAAGGCCCGGGGAAGAGGGAGGCATTGCTGACTACGCAATTCAATTTCGGAAAGTCATCTCCGAGGTCTGCGATTTTGATAATCAATTTTTTCCAGTCAGCATGCCAAGCAAGCAAGAAGTTCGCGACATTTGGAGAAACGTGCGCCATGAAACTCGCACCGGACGCTACAAACAGTACTCATTGGTTCATCTGGAGCTTGCCCACGCCACGTACCGTGAATATTTCTATGCCCAAGCACTAAGACGTTATGCCCAAGTACCGCTTGTGGTGACGCTGCACGAGCCCCGCGAAATAGTCCACAGACCCTATCGCTATTTGAATCTTGAGACAAAGCCTCGCCCAATCAGAATAGCGCGACGCATCTTGGATGAGCACTATGGCAGAGCTCAACGCAGACGCCTTCTCAGGGCTGCAACGCCCATCGTGCTTGGCCTACGGGGCAGAAGGGACTTGGAAGAAGTATGGGGTATCTCAGGATCCCAGGTGGTACCACATGTGGCGTTTCCAAGTGGAAAACGTAGAGAGCGAGATGACGCTTTTCACATACTTTTCGCCGGTTTTATAGGGCCACATAAAGGACTCGAGACGTTACTTGAGGCATTCCGCCTCCTACGCATGCAGCAGCCCGGCCAAGCTCTCAAGCTGCATATTGTTGGAAAGGACCCCCAGTATGGCCAGAAGCCACTTCTAGCTCAGCTTGATCAATTGGGAATCGCCACCGATGTTGAGTTGCCAGGATATCTTTCAGAAGAAGAGTTGCTGAGAACATTTTGTGAGAGCAGTGTTGCTGTTTTGCCGTACGAGCCACAGCTCGGAGGTGCGGCCAGCGGAATGTTGATCCGTGCGCTAAGTAGCGGCACCCCAACGATCTGCTCAAACGTGCCGTCACTTCGCCAAGACATTGTTGTTGGAAAAACAGCACTCGAGTTTCCTGCTGGCAACGCTCAAGCGCTGGCTGACGAGCTTTCGCACCTAATGCGCGACAAGAGGCTTCGCGCATCGCTTGGTCAGGCGGCTCGAGCTACAATGGAGCAGACCAGAAGCGCAGCTGCCCTTGCATCGAAGCTGCGCCACATCTATGAAAACGCATGAAAACATCTGTTGTTATTGTTTCTTACAACACCAAAGAGCTACTTCGTGCATGTCTCGAAACCGTTCTTGCCCAAACCCCTGAGCCAGAAATAATCGTTGTCGACAATGGCTCGCAGGACGGAAGCCCGGAATTGGTAGAGCGAGACTACAAGGGTGTCATTTTGATAAAAAACGATGACAATCTAGGCTTTGCTGCTGCAAACAACCAGGCATTTGAGCGAATCTCAGGAGATGTTGTCGTTATGCTCAATAGCGACACAGAGCTTCCCTCAAAGACCACCCTAGAGTCTCTAGGTGTCTACCTTGTGCAGCATCCGGAAGTTGGTATCGTCGCGCCACGGCTGATCAACGGGCAGGGCGAAGTGCAGGCTTCTGTTGCTTGGACTGAGCCGACAATTTTGACCTCACTCTATGAGTACACACTGCTCAACCGGCTGCTCTATCGATTGTTTCCCCGCAAAAGGTATCCCGGGAAACTGTTGCTTACACCCTCCGAAATGGCACATCCTCAATCTGTCGGCGATGCAATTGGAGCCTGCCTCGCGTTCCGTAGTAGTTTGCTTACAGAGATCGGAACGCTCGATGAAAGGTTCTTCTTTTTTCTAGAAGAAACCGATTTTAATCTGCGTGTCAGGCGAGCCGGGTACAAAATTAGGTATCTGCCGGAATTGGAAGTCATTCACCACTGGGGTGGTAGTGTCGACAAGGCAGGCACTCTGACCAAGAGATTTTCACACTATTTTCCGAGCCTGTACGCGTTTTACGGAAAATATCACGGTCCTTTCTACGTAAAGGTACAAAAGGCGATAGCCTGCGCTGGTTCTATCCTGATAGTCGGGCTCGCAACGCTCCTGCTGTTGCCCACAAGGATAAGCGCTCGGTATAGGCGGGGTAGTTTAGCTCGTGCAGCCCGCAATCAGCGCACGCTATATAAGCAAGTTCTCGATTGGCACACGGGGAGAACCTCATGAAGCTCGCTCTTTACCACAACCTTCCAAGTGGAGGCGCACTACGTTTACTGGAAGAATACCTTCGACACACGACGGCTGGGCACGAAATTACCCTATTCACACCTACCACCGCAGCTAGTCTCGATCAATCGCTCTTAAAGAGAGCTGATAGGATCTCAACTTTTCTTCCATCGGCAACCTCGCTCGCGTCTCGGTACAGGCAGTTCGCGGCCGTTTCGGGTGTTGCTAAAGAGATTGCTAATCAGATTAATAACGGGGGGTTTGACGCCGCTTTTCTTCATGCTAGCCAGGTAACCCAAGCTCCTGAACCACTAAAACACATCACAATTCCAACGCTCTACTTTGCTCCCGAATATCTTCGAGAAGTGTATGACAAACAAGCTATGGTCTCGGCAAAAGACCGACTCAAAAAAATCGCTACAAAGCCGCTCAATATACGAAGGCGCAAATTTGACCTCGCTTCAATCCGCGCGGCTTCGCTTGTATCGACTACTTCTCATTTTACTCAGGCGAACCTAAGGCGAATTTACGGAGTCTCCTCAGAGGTTGTTTACGGAGGTGTTGATTCAGCGACATTCACACCCGCCAAGAAGCGAGATAATTTTGTCCTCTCGGTCGGGGCGCTTCATCCTGCAAAGGGTCACCAGTTCGTGATAGCTGCTCTGGCGCGAATTCCTCGATCGAAACGCCCCAGACTGGTTGTGGTCGGCGACCGGGGAGACTACGGCCAACACCTTGAATCGCTTGCCGTTTTGGCTGATGTGGAACTTGATCTTAGGCAAGCAATTCCATTTTCTGAGATTACTGACCTCTATGGCAGGGCAATGATTTTTGCAGCCGCGCAATATGAAGAGCCTCTTGGCTTAGTTGCACTCGAAGCGATGGCTTCCGAGGCGCCGGTTGTGGCCGTCAACGAAGGTGGCTTAGCAGAAACAGTAGTCGATGGCAGCACAGGATTTTTGGTTGAGCGCGATGAAGGAGCATTTGCCAGTGCGTTAGAAAAATTGATCGACAATGCAAAACTAAGGGCACAACTCGGAAAACAGGGACGAAAGACGATGGGCCATTGGACATGGCAAGCCACCGCCAATCGTTTTGATGAGCTGCTTGAGCGAATCGTCGCGTAGAATAGGACTATATGGCAGCAACATACGCGATCGACACGCGCTGGGTAGAGTACCCAGCAACTGGTGGGACGAAGACCTACATTGAATCACTGGCAAAAGCCCTCTTGGCGATTGACCAGGAGGACATGTTTCACTTTTGGGGATCGCCACTTGATGTAGGGACTACGAATTCGCATGTTGATCCGTTTGGCGGGTGGTATCGCCGAGCCTGGCAACTATCCTGGAAGACATTTGGTGCCCCACCGCTTGACTGGATGCGGCCAAAGCCAGACGTTTGGCACTTTACGAACTACGTGGCACCCCCAACTAAACAGCCATTTGTGGTGACGGTGCATGACCTAACCTTTATCGAGCACCCTGATTATGTCGAACCTAAGAACCTCGATTATTTAACGAAGTTTGTGCCCGAAACCTTGCGAGCCGCAAGCAAGATACTTGCCGTTTCGGAATTTACGGCAGAAGCAATCGCAGAGCATTTTCCGAGAGAGAAAGAAAAGATTGTCACTACGCCGCTTGGCTGTGGAGAGAGGTTTTTTGAGCCGGTTGCTCCGGAGGATATTTCCCGAGTTAAGGACACCTATTCAATCGACGGTGAATACCTACTATCTGTCGGAACGCTTGAGCCACGGAAAAACCTCAGAACCCTCCTGCTCGCATTTGCTGCCATTAGGCGTCACACCACAGAACAATTAGTCGTTGTGGGGAACCAAGGGTGGCTATTTGATGAAACAAGACAGCTCCTTGAAAAACTAGGACTTGGTTCGCGAGTGATTTTAACCGGCGCCGTTTCCGATCGCGACCTGCGTGCGCTCTACGCAGGTGCAAAAACGTTTGTCTTTCCTAGCCATTACGAAGGATTTGGAATTCCTATTCTGGAGGCAATGGCTTCGGGCGCGCCCGTGCTTGCCTCGAGTGCCGCCTCTCTTCCTGAGGTTGGTGGGGGCTCGGCTCTCTATTTTGATCCAGAAGATACCGAAGCGCTTGGAAATGCATTGCGAAGACTGCTTGAAGATGCACCGCTTCGCCAAAGGCTTTCGAGTGCGGGGCGCGAACGGGCAAAACAATTCACCTGGCGCGAAACGGCCCAAAAGACCCTGGAAGCCTATCGCGCTGCAGGAGCAAAGAGACACCATGATCGTCGGCGTTGATGTTCGAGAAACACTTGGTCGTCCAGCTGGCAAAGGACGCTTGACGGCAGAGATTCTGCCGCGCCTACGGTCTGATTATCCAGAGCTTAAGCTGCGCTATTACGCTGATGTTGATACGGCGCAGTCAGAGCGTGGTCTTACGGTTATACCAGGGAGAAGCCTCCGTTGGCACCGAAACGTGGCGAGAGATGCTTTAAAAAACTGTGATGTATATTTTGCACCGACGAGCTACCTCACCCCACAATTCATGCGTATACCAACACTGCTATTTGTGCATGACTTAATCGCCTTTCGCAGAGAAGCTGCCCCACAGCGCCGTGCCCGAATTATCGAACGGCTTGCTCTCGGGAGAGCCCTTAAATATGCTGCTGCAATCGCCGTTAATTCCGAGGCCACAAAAAATGACTTACTTGCACGCTACGGAAAGGATCTGGGCGAGAAGGTTCATGTTGTTCCCTTAGCGGCTGGTCCGCAATTTAGGCCGGCTAGTGAAAAAGACGACACGAACCAGATTTGTAGTAAGTACAACCTACCAACAGATTTTGTCTTGTCGCTTGGAACAATTGAGCCCCGAAAGAACTACGAACGGCTCATCGCTGCGTACGAAATGGCGAGTATCGGCGCACCGTTGGTTATAGTTGGAAAGCTCGGTTGGGAAACAGAACCAGTAATCAACGCTCTTGAGAAGGCTCGGGATAGAGGGCTTGATATACGACACCTTGATTACGTACCTGAAGAGGACATAGTTTCATTGCTTCAAGCAGCACGAATGTTTGTATACCCCAGTCTTTACGAAGGATTTGGACTACCGGTGCTCGAGGCACTACAAACAGGAACACCCGTAGTTTGTTCTGATATTCCAGCCCTGCGAGAAGTAGCAGCCGATGGCGCCGTATTTGCCTCACCGCTCGAGATAAAAGTCTTGGCAGCGAAGATGAATGAAACATGGCAGAGTGATACAAAGAGGCGCGTGCTTAGCAAGGCCGGCGTAAAGCGCGCTGCTCAGTTCTCGTGGGATAGCGCTACCAAGCAAATAGTTGAGATCTTGGCGTCTATCGCCCCTCCCGCGCGCTGAATTGGTTAGAATGGATGTATGTTTGGGCTTCGCATTTCACGCCAATCGCTCGTTGCCGGTGCATTTCTTGGCTCAGTAGCAGCGGGTCAGTTATTTCGAGTATCGGCTGGTTCTAGCAGCGGATCGTTGATTTTGATAGATCTGGCCCTTGCGAGTCTCAGCCTAGCGCTGGTCTTTTGGCTAATTCGTGATCGTCGATCAACGCGCCCGATCTTCCGTGATGTCATGTGGGTATCACTTTTTGGGTTTGTCGCTTGGGCTGTATTGGCACTGGCAATTAATAGCGGCGACTACACTTCCCACGAAGTCGTCTCTGCCGGGGCTTACGCGCTTAGGCTCGCAACAATTGTGATCTTTGGCGCGCTTCTGGCGCTTGATTCTCAGAGGTATCGCGAGGCCCTTACCGAAGGATTCGTATATGTCGGGGCCGCTACGGTCCTGCTGGGGTTTTGGCAGTTGGTTTTTGTCGGAAATTTCATATTCATGACCGGATACGGTTGGGATCCTCATATTGGCCGCCTGCTTTCGACGTTCTTCGATCCAAACCTCTATGGTGTTTTCTTGGTACTTGTTATGTGTATTGCCTTGGGTCGCGCGTTTGCAGCCCATCGTGGACAGGCGTGGCCTTATGCTGCGGTGTTTGGCGTGTCCTGGGTAGCCTTGTTCCTAACATACTCACGAAGTGCGTGGGTGGTCGGAGCGATAGCCGTAACAGGGCTCGTCTTTTTCAGGTCCATGCGCTGGGCGCTCTTGGTCGGACTGATATTCATCGCGGCGTTTTTTGTTCCCTCACGGTTAAGCGACCGATTCTCGGAAACCAAGCAGCTCGCGAATCAACAAAACTATAAGCCAGAAGGATATCGATGTGACGCTGCAAAAACAGGAGGAAAATGCGATGAAAGCGGCTCGAATCGGATTTATTCATTGCAGCAAGCTTGGTCTCTAACCAAGACGCACTTAATTACCGGCGTTGGTTACAATGCGTATGGAGCAGCACTCGTGAAAGAAAACCTTGCTGCAGGTGATCGTCTCGAAAAGCATTCGGCAAATGGTTCAGACAGCTCAATACTTAATATTTGGGCGACAACCGGTATTATTGGACTCGCCGCATTTACGCTCTTTATGGGCACTGTTTTGGTTCGACTCTGGAGGGCGTCTCGCGATAGCTTGTCATCTTACCGTTGGGTTGCCACGGGTCTAATGTGTTTCACTGTGGCCTGGCTGTTCGGGTCATTTCTTAACAACACGGTTCTCTATGTACTAATTCTTGCTCCGTGGTTAGCGCTGGTTGCAGTAACGCTCGGCGTTAAGCAGCAAGGAGGAAATCGTGGTTGAGCACGTTCTAGGCGTAGAGCAAACAGTCAGCATAAGTGGGAATTTTGCATGGCTCTTTGCTGGTCTTCTGGCTATGGCTACGGCAGTCCTTTCATATAAACGACCGCACTATGGGGTGATTGTGGTGCTGGCGTCTCTTCCTCTCTACCAAGTTCGGGGGTCGCTTGGTGTTCCAACAACACTTCTTGAGATTTTGTTGTGGGCGTTTCTAGTGGGAGCCTCGTTTTCACCTCTAAAGGTCTCAATCTCTCGCGCATATGCGGTTGCAATCGGCCTATGGCTCACAATGTCATTGCTGGCTGTCTTGGTGAGCAGTGATGTTCGCACAGCATTTGGGTTGTGGCGAGCTTTCTTTCTAGAGCCAGCTTTGTTTTTGGTTGTGGCTAGTGCGATATTTAAGAACTACTCGCCTCGAGCAATTGTTGTGGGGCTGCTCGGAGCAGTCGCAACAACATCGACCTGGGTATTGGTAACGGTCTTTAACGGGACGGCCTTTACCTACGACAACCGACTAGCTGGACCATTCCAGTCGGCGAACTTTTTGGCTCTATTGCTGGTGCCAATCTTGTTAGTCCTCGCTTTTTGGCCGAAACGTGAATTCTTGCTCGCACGAATAGCGGGCTGCGTTGTATCGGTTGGACTGCTTGCTGGATCTCAATCGCGAGGAGGGCTCATCGCGCTTGCTGCAGGCGGGGCAGTCGGCATCGTTGTTAGCTGGAAGGCGTTAGCTCCTAAGTTGAGAGTTTTGCTAATTGTGTTACTTGTCACCATTGTTGGTGTTTTCTCAGTGTTGCTTGTCGGTCGAGATGATCCCCACGCCACTCGGAAAGTTCTCTGGCAACAGGCCGAGCAGAGCATAAAAGAAAATCCAGTGTTTGCCGATGGTCCGTCCGGGTTCCAGGCCGCGGTAACCAGAAGGGTTAAGGACGACAACTACCTCATGCAGTATGTTGCGCCGTTTGCACCCAACCCGCACAACATTTTTCTTGTGTTGTGGGTTGAGTGGGGTGTTCTGACGTTGGCAGCATTCCTATTCTTGCTCGCGGTTTTTGCGCGCTCGCTACGGAGCTCTTATTTTCCTGCTGCCGCCGCCGCGGCAATGACGGCCATTATTGTTCACGGTCTTGTAGACACGCCGATACTTAAGAACGACCTAGCACTGCTTTTTGCAACCATTCTTCTGCTCGGCATGATTCGCGAGAAAGGGCGAGTATGAGAATCGGAATCGACGCACGTTTTTATGGATTAGGATCGGCTGGGCTGGCAAGGTACACACAAGAGCTGCTCAGCGAGCTCGGAAAACTTCAAAACGAGCACACTTTCGTTGTATTTATACACCCCGAAGATGTAAAGCAGTTTCCGAAAAACGATAAATTCGAACTGATCGAAACTAAAACCAAACACTATACAGTTAGAGAACAGCTGTTATTCAAGCGAGAAGTCGATAAGGCCCGCGTCGACCTAATGCATTTCACAAATTTTAATCACCCCATTTTGTACAAGGGTCCATTTGTCATCACTATCCACGATTTGACGCTGCTTCGTCATGCTGGAAAAAGCTGGGCAGCCGCTGCCAAGGTTCCGGTGATGCGCACAGTGTTGCGCTCAGCGTTTCGTAGAGCAATTGAAGTTGTGACGATTTCTGAGTATCAAAAGCGGTTGATTATCGAAGGCTTTCATCCAGATCCGACGAAAATCCGGGTTGTTTATAACGGGATAGATCAGCGCTTCAGTGCGGTGCACATGTCTAATGCTGAAAAAGAGGCATTTCGTCAGCAGAAAACCGATGGCAGTAAATATATCATGTACGCAGGCCAATGGAGACAGCACAAGAACCTGGTTCGTTTGCTGAAAGCATTTGAGCAAATACGCCGCCACCATGACCTAAAACTTGTTTTGGTGGGGAAGGTCGACCCCGCATTCCCCATAATTCCGCAAACCATTTCCGATCTCGGACTCGAAAAAAACGTGATTCTTACGGATTTTGTTGAAGATGATGAACTGTTGAATTACTACAACGCCGCGGAAGTGTTCGCATTTCCCTCTCTGGCAGAGGGCTTCGGCTTTACGCCGCTTGAGGCGACTGCGGCAGGTGTTCCTGTAGCTTCTTCAAGTGCAGAACCAATGCCAGAAATTCTGGGTGATGCGGCTGTCTATTTTAATCCTCGCTCAACTGAAGACATGGTGAATGGCATAGAGTCACTCCTGGTCGATAAGGGGCTCCGTAAGCAGCTCATAGAGAAGGGCGCAGAAAGGGTCAAACAATTTAGCTGGCAGATGACCGCGAAGAAGATGCTGGTGGTGTATGAACGAGCGCTTAGGCACAAGCGCTAGCCCAAATAATGGTTAGATGGCTATACTTGTACGTTATCAACCTTATACACTATGGGTGACACAATAGTTCACGGCAGGATTTTAACTATCAACGACGAAGGGGTTACTGTTTCAGTGCAAGGTCATGAAATGTCATGGCCTGCTTCAGCCGTGCCAAATGGTGTTCGGGTTGGCGACGACGTGGCTCTCAAAATGATGACAACGGAAGACGAAAACGAGGAGAGGCACCTACAGGCCCGAGCGATCTTGGCGGAGATTCTCGGGAGCCGCCCATGACATCGCGCCGCGCCTTTCAGATATGCGCGGTAGTGGCCGGTACTGTCATGGCACTTTGCATTGCTGTCTGGTTCTTGTATGACGGCCGGGCGCTACCGGGAACTAGCGTTGCGGGGATGGACGTCAGCGGGCAAAAGAAAGCCGACATAGTCAGTCGCCTTACTGCAAAGACGGCCGCGATACAGGAGGTTAGCCTTACGCACGAAGGCAAAGACTTTACCCTGAAAGCATCGGATATTGGTCTCTCATATGATGTGCAGCAAACCGCAGCTGTTGCCACTAGGCAGGGGAAGAGCTCACCGCTCGAGGCGCTGTGGCAGTCTCTAATCTCTCCGTTCCACACCACCTCGGTTAGGCCGGTCGTTATTTATAACAACGCCGTGGCGGTAGACAGGCTTACTGCGCAGACAAAGCAACTCAGCAAGCCGGCAAGAAATGCCAGCGTTGTGCGAAGCGGTTCCGACTTCACCATTACCCAGGAGGCAAGTGGAACAGTGGTAGATGCACCTGCGTCACTGTTGTTGCTGAGGCTTGCGTTACAGGACCTAAAACCCAGCGGTACGCTCATCATTCGCCCGCAACTACCCGATATTCAAGCCAGGACACTAAGCTCGGCTAAAAGCTACGCGGCGCAACTAACAAACCTTCCTCTTGTAATCAATATAGCCGAAGCCAGACGGGAACCATCAACAGACGAAAAAGCTTCATGGGTTACATTCGTGCGCCATGACACAGGCCAGTTACCAAAAAGTGTTGACCAAGATCTTATCGGAACCATTGATCAATTATTTGGAGTTGGACAAGCTGAAGCCCCGATAATTGCTGACGGAGTGCGCACGCTGCATGCAGTGCCGAATGAAATCGCACTTGGCGCATACGTTGCGGAGATTGCACCAGAGTATGACAAGCCCCCGACAAATGCTCGTTTGAGCTTCGAAAACAACCAGCTTGCCGTTACTGGCGCAGCCGTAGACGGGACAGTCATCGACAGGAAAGGAGCCGTTAGTGCAATGGGGAAAGGCTTTGTGTCGACAGAGCGGTCCGTGACACTTCCGGTTGTGCGCAAGGAAGCAGACATCCGTCAAGAAACGTTGCCACAACTAGGAATTACCACGCGTATTGGTACGGCAACGACATACTTTGGAGGAAGTCCCGTAAATCGAACATACAACATCGGCGTCGGCGCAAAGCAGTTTAATGGAATTCTCATAAAACCTGGCGAAACTTTTTCCTTCAACAAGGTCCTCGGTGATGTTGGACCGGAAACCGGCTACTTGCCAGAGCTTGTGATTAAGGAGAACAAAACCGTACCCGAATACGGTGGGGGGCTTTGCCAGGTTTCCACTACGATGTTCCGTGCTGCGATGAGCGCGGGCTTGCCGATCGCCGAACGAACGAACCACGCCTACGCAGTACATTACTATGCCCCAATTGGTATGGATGCAACAATTTATCCTCCAAGTCCCGACATGAAATTCCGCAACAACACTGGAAAATACATTCTGGTACAAACCGCCGAAGTAGGACAAAGTTTAACCTTCGACTTCTATGGAACGAACGATGGCAGGCAGGCAAGTACACAAATCGTTTCAATCAACGCGACCGAGCAAGACGGAGGCACAGCCTCGTTTCGCTACGTAGTTACCGGTGGTGCTGAGCCTATCGACACTATTTTTAGCTCGACATATCTGCCGCAATCTAAATTCCCAATATCTCGAAGCTTTAATTAGGCGCGCGCCAGCGTTATTGCCCATACGTGCAAGCACCCCGCGCGGCGAAGTGTAGCAGCGCACTCGCTCAGAGTGCTGAAGGTTGTTGCAACATCGTCGACCAGTACCGCCTGTTTTGGGACCTCCCCGTCCCAGCTAAAAGCCTCGACAACATTCTCTCGACGGTGTCTTCGATCAAGGCTGCTCTGAGGCTGTGTGTTGCGACTTCGCTCTAGACCGGTATTCATCGTCAACCCAGTCCACCTTGAAAGCATCGTGGCAAAATGTTTTGCCTGGTTGTAGCCGCGCAAGCGAACTCTTTCTGCAGAAAGAGGTACCGGCACAAGCACTAAGTCAGTAGTGTACGGTATTTTTTGGATTGCACCGATACACTCAACGGAAAGAGAATCCCAGCCCGCATAGGACGAACGGAATTTGAGTGAAGTAACAGCTTGCCGTAGGGCTTTTGAATACCGACCAACCGAGACCACCCCGTTAAGCCCAGTTTTTCTGCGACAAGCCAAACAGCACCGCGTAGATTCTTGCAGACGCTGACAGACTTGGCACCGAGAGGCCGTAAACCAAATGGTCCTCGTATGACATTGTTGGCACCACCATGTGTGCGGAGTCGCACAACCCAAACATTTCGCGGGAAAGAACCAGTCAATCAAGAAAGATTGCAAAGACACGACCAATAATAGCAAGCAGCTATATAGATGTCTATACGGTATCCGTTAGGTTGTGCTTACGCATCTCCGCACGCCATGCTTCGCGATACATTCTTCGGCGATCTTTTTCGTGAAACTTAAGCACCCTGGGAGAGGCTACGATTTTTACATCGGGATTTGGATTCTTCGGACGACTTTTGATTCGTTGCAGCTGCCAGCGTTGCAGTGGTCTCTCGATGAGCTCGCCCAGTGCTCCTCGAAGCAAAAACTCCATAAAACCAGAAAGTCTAGAGGGCCTACAAGGCGAGTATTGCTGCTTCAGTCCTGGAAAGCGCCGGAGAGCCCATTCGTTCGATTGACGAAATTTTTCGAATGTTCCGTTATCAAGAACGGGTCTAAGTTCAGCGATCCAGTAGAGCAGATAAATATCAAAAGGAGTTATTGCCAGCGATTTGAGATTTAGAGCCGCGTCAGTAACAAAAAACGACAAACAAATACGATTCGCTACAAATTTGCCGTGCCGTCTCAGGCGAAGAATGTGCAGCAGGGCGGTAATCATTAGGCGTGTCAGGAAAAGCCTGCCATCTTTAATAACGATAAAAACGTCGATATCACTGTCTTTACGAGCGCTTCCATCTGCTACGGTATTTGCGACGGCAACCATCCGAATGAACGGCAGATGTCGTAATATTCGCGCTGTTCGGAGCGCCACGTGCCACTTTTTTTCGTAGTGTTCGCGTGACTGAGGGGTGACATAGCGGACCTCTTGGTCGGCCAGAGACCAGTATCCATTTTTGTTTCTCGCAAGCTTATTGAGTGCGGTAAGTTCTTTCTGAGCTTGGTCTGTAGAAATCGCTGTCCCGAATGCGCACTCCGACACCTCGTCAACAGTAAGCGGTCGTTTAAGCACGCCAAACCAGGCAAGTGTTGCCACTACAGCCCAGCGATCGTTTTTGCTCGTGGTTTCCTGCACGTTTCCACTTTACACTGTAGGTATGAGCAAACAGAGAGCCCTTTCAGGAATTCAAACATCCGGCACGCTCCATCTTGGGAATTATCTCGGAGCGCTTCGGAGATTTGTAGACCTTCAAGACAAATATGATGCCTACTATTTTCTTGCGGACCTGCATTCAATTACAGTCCCCCAAGCCCCCGAAAATCTACGAAAGAATATCATCAGTGTTGCTGCGACATATCTCGGCTGTGGCCTCGACCCGCAAAGGGCAACCCTTTTCAGGCAGTCTGATGTAGCGGCACATGCAGAACTTGGCTGGATTCTGACAACGCTTACGACGATGGGCGAACTTCGTCGAATGACACAGTTTAAAGATAAGAGCGGCACTGCCAAGGAAGAGTCAGTCGGGGTCGGACTTTTCACCTATCCATCGTTAATGGCCGCCGATATTGTGCTGTATCAGCCGGATGTGGTTCCTGTCGGGGCAGATCAAAAGCAACACGTCGAGCTGACGCGAGATTTAGCGGAGCGTTTCAATAACCGCTTCGGGGAGACGTTTATAGTGCCACAACCACTCATTGCAGAAGAGGGAGCGCGGATCATGGGGCTCGATGACCCCACCAAGAAGATGTCAAAAAGCGCAGCGTCCGAATACAATTTTATTTCTTTAACAGATTCAAACGACGAAATTTCAAAAAAGATTCGCAAGGCCGTAACCGACTCCGGTGAAACCATTGAGCTTTCAGACGAGAAGCCAGCAATAAAGAATCTACTGACAATCTATGCTCTTCTGCAGGACCGCACTCCGGCAGATGTCGCAGAAGAATACGCCTCCAGGGGTTATGGTGATTTTAAGAAGGCTCTAGCTGATGTGGTAATCGAAGCGCTCACTCCTATTAGAGAGCGGATCACAGGACTAATTTCTGCCCCAGATGAAGTGAACCAGATTCTCAAGACAGGTGCAGAGAGAGCAGAAGCCCAGGCAACACAAACTCTTCTATCTGTGAAACAGAAGATGGGCCTTGCCTAGCGCGCTTTCTTCGAAACGCTCGGCTTCTTCTTTTTGGGATTGAGCTCTTCTAGTAGAAGAGCAGTATTGATGATGGCGATATGAGTGTAGGCTTGAGGGAAGTTGCCGGTCAGCTCGCCCGATTTTGGGTCTAGATTTTCTGAAAAGAGGTTTAGATGATTTCCATGTTCGAGGATATTCTCAAAGCGTCGTTTTGCATCATCATATTCGCCCTGTAACGCGAGAACCTGCGCAAGCCAAAGATTGACGATAAGCATAGTGGCTTCCGTTTCACCTTGGTCATCTTCCATGTTGTACCGACGAATAAAGTCGCCACGTGAGAGCTCCTCGATTATTCGCTTCGTAGTAGCGATCATCTTTGGGTCTTTGGCGTCCATAAAGCCAAACAGCGGCATATGTAAAATGGCCGCGTCGAGCTCGGTACGCTCGTAGGCAATTGTGAAAGTCTGCTTTTCCTCGTTCCAGCCATGCGTAAGAATGTCATCTTTGATTTCGTCACGAACCTTTTCCCAGCGATCAGCACGATCAGTTTCTTTCATGCGCCTGCCGAGCCGTACTCCACGGTCGACAGCTACCCAGGCCATGACCTTTGATGAAGTGTAATTAAGTTTGAATTTATCATCGTGAAGTTCCCAAATACCATTGTCCGGTTCGCGCCAGAACTTACATATCACTTCGACGAGATTTGAAATAACGTTCCACATATCCGGGCTAAGGTAGTGCTTTTCCTCAAACACGACTGCAGCCACGTCGATAACCTCGCCAAAGGCATCAAGCTGTAACTGATTGGCCGCTCGGTTACCAATACGTACCGGTTTGGAATCACGGTAGCCCGCGAGGTGGTCGAGTTCAGTCTCAGTCATCTCCTCAGCGCCGTCGACTTTGTACATAATCTGAATTTCTGGACCGGCCTCCGTGATCGTTTCGCGTACCCAGTGCATGAAGGCGAGCGCTTCAGAATACAGGCCAACGTGGAAAAGTGCATCAACCGTAAATGAAGCATCGCGCAGCCAACAGTAGCGATAGTCCCACGTTCTGGGCGTACCAGGCATTTCCGGAATACTCGTGGTGGCAGCGGCCACTACGGCACCAGTTGGCGCATAGGTAAGAAGTTTCAGGGCAAGAGCCGAGCGCTTCACAACATCGAGGTGAGGTCCGTTGTACTCAAGCTTCCAGAGCCACTGTCTCCAGAAATGAAGCGTCTTCTGGTACAGCTCGGTATTATCGACAACACCATCAAACTGAGAAACATCGAATAAATTCTTGCGGTAGCCAAGGACTATATCGACGCGCTCACCTTCTTTGAGGTCGAATACTTTTTCTAAGCGCTGCTGCTTTTCCTCGTAGGCGTCAACCAGTGGCGCGCTCGCTGAAAGTATAAAAGTTTGGCCTTCTCCCCGTGCAAGCCAGATTCCATTGCGAAACTCAAACTTTGGCTTGATGCGGGCATAGTCAAACGCTGGCATCAGAATCATCTCTACGTCGGCTTTGCCACGAATAACTTCAACGGTTCGGCAAATTCGCTGTAGCGGTCTTGTGCGGTACGGCTCGGAAAAGATTGGCATAAAATCCGTTACCTGCACTTCGGCTTCGTCGGAGACGAACGTGGTGCGCAAAATATTAGTGTCTTCGATGTATTCCTGTTTTGACCACCACTTTTTGCCTACCGGGCGCAGACTAAAGAATCCCCCGATTTTTTCATCGAGAAGTTTCCCGAATGCTGAAGGCGAGTCGAACCGCGGAAAGCAGAACCAATCAATGCTTCCTTCTTTTGAGACTAAGGCTGCGGTTTCGCAATTACCGATGATGCCATAGTCGAGCCCTGAACCGGTCGTAGGTTTTGCCATACAAAGGTGTAGTATATGCCGAAAGTCCTCAGTCGAGAAGACTAAGCACGAATTATCGCAAGCAGCTCATCGCGTTTCTGCTGCATCAGTTCTTTTGAGGATGCTTCAAGCGTCAACCTAACAAGCGGCTCGTTGTCTGAAGGTCGAACCACGAAGCGATAATCTGGGTACGTTACGGCCACTCCGGAAAGCTCGTCTATTTTTCCGTCGTGGTAGCGCTTCTTAATCTCTGCAAGAACCGCCTGTGGATCGGCGACGGTGGAATTAATTTCTCCGCTGAGATGGTACTTGCTTTCAAGCTTGGCGATTTGTTCACCGAGAGAACCATCAAGCGCGCTAACATACTCGAGCATGCTCAAACCAGCCAAAATCCCAGAATCAGCCAGGCCGAAGGCTTTAAAGTAGAAGTGACCCGAAACCTCGCCTCCAAAAACAGCGCCAATTTCTTTCATCTTTGCCTTGATGTAGGCGTGACCAGGTTTCCACATAAACGGTGTACCTCCCGCCGATCGCACTAAGTCTGGAACCGCTTGCGAAGCACGCGTGTCGTACAGGATCGTGGAATGAGGATGTTTTTCTAGTTGGGCAACAGCCAGTAGGGCGGTCATAAAATCACCCGGAAGAGCGACCCCGCGATTGTCGATCGCGATGCAGCGATCTCCGTCTGGATCAAAGATCAGTCCAAGGTCGGCCTCTTCTTCAACTACTTTTTCACAGACTTGCCGCTGATTGTCTGGCTGAATAATATCGTTACCATGGTTTGGAAATCGACCATCGGGTTCAAAATTTAAGGGGACTATGTCGATGGGTAAGAATGCGGAAAGTTTTTCCCAGATCGGACCTTGCGATCCGTTTGATGTGTCGATAACCACGCGAAGAGGCTTGATCGAGGCAACGTCAGTCATGGCTATCATTTTCTTCACGAATTCGTCTGTCAGCGATTGTTCCTCAACAGTTCCTGCTTCCGCGGCATCAGCGTAGGTCTTATCTACGACCCAGTCTTTAAAATCCTTTGCCATCACAAAGGTCGGCATCTCGCGAACCATCTTAAAACCGTTGTAGGAGGCAGGGTTATGAGAGGCCGTGATCATAATTCCCGGCAAGTCGTACTCGAGACATCCGTAGTAAAACTCGTCAGTAGAAACCCGCCCAATATCAATCACGTGGACTCCTGAAGCCGTGAGTCCGTGAACAACACGCTCTCTGAATTCCGGTCCACTCAAGCGTACGTCTCGACCGACAATCACCTTTTGCGGTTTTATTAGGGCAGCGAAAGCGCGCGCAACCTGTTCGGCTGCGTCGGCGTCGATTTGATCAGGAACCACTCCTCTGATGTCGTATGCTTTGAATGTTTCGGGGGCAATCCGCATAGCCGTATCATACCGGAAAGTCCCTACTTAGTAGACCCTTTTATTCGGATATATCCCTTGACTCAGGGAAAAATATAAGATATGGTACTCTGCTAACGCAGTCGGGGACTGTATCAGTATGAAAAGCGACCTACGCACCAATACAAGTGTGGATTTTCCACGTGGCTCAAAAGTAGCGAAACGGCTACTGGTTGAGTTGCTCGAGCGTTCAGCGGCACTCGAGAGGGACTATCTGGAATACCCTGAGCTTCGGGCAGTCGTTGGCAAACGAGCCTGGCGAAGTTTAACTGATCATCTGTTTACCCAGGTTTTAGAGCTTAACCTACAGCGTGGGAATAACGCACTATTAAAAGCTATCGAAGAAAACATGATTCGCCTACAAGATATAGCCGACTCTATGGCAATCCACGACGAACAAGCTTTGCGCGAAACACTGAGCCGTGTTCTGACGTTTCGACTTGCTAATGGATTATCAATTGCTAGTCACGCAAAGAAGGACATGCAATGAACTTCATTGTCGCTAAATACGATCCTCTCGACGAGGCTGTACAGCTCTTTTCCGAGCATAACCAAACCCACCCAGACAATCGTGAGTACTCGGAAGAGGAACTCACAAAATTGATTGTGCATCGTGTCGTACATCATGACCGAGCTCATGATGGATCTGGCGAACACAATTGAGAATCACTAGGTTTCGTAACTAAGATTGTGCTCGCATAGCCAACTTGGCGGCCAAGGAGCGAGGCACAAACCGCGTTGCAAAGGCTGCTAGTTTATTAAGTGTGCCCGTGACAACGAACGCTTTGCCAGAGAAGAGCGCAGCATAGCCAAGTTGGGCTACTTTTTCAGCGGGCATCACGTTCTCTCGGAAAAGTCGTGTGCGAAGCATCCCAGCGCGAGTGGCGAAGCCCGTTTTTGTCGGTCCGGGGCAGAGTGCGGTTACAAAAACATTGTCCTTTCTAACCTCCTCACGGATTCCAAGAGAGAACGATAAAACATACGCCTTTGTCGCGTAGTACACGCTCATTAGCGGACCGGGTTGGAACGCTGCGGTTGATGCAACATTTAAGATCCAGCCTTGCTTTCGTTCGACCATGCCCGGCAGCAGTAATTTTGTGAGACCGGTGAGGGTGCCAATGTTAAGATCAACCATACCAAGTTCGCTTTCGTAGTCGAGCTCATTAAATTTTCCATTCGTCGCATAGCCAGCGTTGTTAACCAAAATATCGACGTGAGGCGTCTTGAGCGCATCGACCACTTTCTCGGCCGCTCCTGCGCGTGCCAGGTCAATCGCATGGGTTTCTACTGAGGTGGCTCCGCGTCCAAGCAGCACCTTGGCTGTCTCTTGAAGTCGTCCCGAATTACGACCCACAAGCACTAGTTGATAGCCGTCTGAGGCAAACAGCTTGGCAAGCTCAAGGCCAATCCCACCCGTAGCGCCGGTAATTAGGACACGCTGATCTTTGGTCATCCGCTTTTCCGATTGCCGCTTGCTGGGAGCGGTACAAAGATATTAGTTTTTGCTGCATAAGCCGCGTATGCGGCGTTGCCAGCATATCTTTTCTCAAGCATTGGTACGCCGGAAACAAAACGCAGGAGAAGCGTAATTACCAGAGGGCTAATGATAGCAATCGGGCCGTGGGGTGTTGTGGCGACCATAATCCAAACCCCAATCCAAAGCAGGCTCTCCCCGAAGTAATTTGGATGTCGGCTGTAGCGCCAGAGTCCAGACGTGATAATCCCACCCTTCTTTTTTGGTTTGTTTCGAAACTGTTCAAGCTGGAGATCTGAAACAACCTCAAAACCAAATCCGACTAGCCAGATAAGTAATCCAAGCATTGCTGCAATGCCGAAGTCAGCGCTCTCAGCACTATTAACAGCGATAATACTAGCTGCCACTACAAGCATCAGGAAACCTTGCAGCAGGTAAATTTGAAGCAGACTTCTAATAACGAATCCTTTTCCCCGCTCCGTTCGCCATTTCGCGTAGCGGAAATCTTCTGGCTTCCCCCTTTTGCGTAAGTAAATGTGGGAAGCCAGGCGGATGCCCCATATAATTGCCAGAATACTAACCACCAGACCAGTCGGCGTATACATTTCCGAAACGTAGTAGGTGGTTCCGGCGATGAGCGCGAATCCGAGGCCCCACGATATATCGACGATACTATTGTCTTTCTTTAGAAGCGAAATCAAAAAGGTCGAAGCCATTAAGGCGCCGACAACATAGACCGCAACAAGATAGAGCGACCAAAAGTCCACTACAGCACTCGCTGGGCAATAAGGTAGGTGACACCCGAGACCGAGGCAGCAAGAACCGTTCCCCAGGCGAGGTCGATCAAGGTAATACTTAGCGGCCAGTCGCGCACCGTGGCAAGGTTTGTTAGGTCATAAGTCGCATACGTTATTAAGCCAAAAAGCGCACCGAGGCCAACGGCTTTTACCCAAGATCCATCTGCAACTGCAGGCTGAATGACAAACACGACTAGGCCGACCAGAAATAGTAGATAAAAACTTATAGCGGCAGGCCAATTGACGGAGCTGGCCATTAGATAGCCAAGCTTATCCCGGTATAGATTCTTGGCGACAACACCAAGCCAGAACATATCGATTGCGAAGAAGACAGGCACGGCCGTGAGGTAGAGTTTGAAAAATGTTGAGGTATTCATGCCTTTATCATACGGGGGAGCACACCGTGGTGGCTAGCAGGTAACGCAGACGTGCTATCGTTCTCCAAAACCCGGATTTGCAGCGGCTTCTTTTAAGACCTTCCGCAGCGTGTCTGTATCAAGATCGGAAAATTGCTTGAATCGGATGCAGCTTTTTCCAACCTTTACGCGCCCAAGTGCATCGGCATATTTTTCGGCAATGTATTGGTTTCCATCAAGCGCACAAACGTACAGGCTAAGATAGTTCTTTTGGTTCGCGAGGGCTACGGTTGGCCATTCGACCAGCTCCCCCTTGTAGTTCTTATAAGGAAACGACCCATACCCAAGCATATTAGTGGCAAAATGGGGCTTCAGATCTGGCACGACTTCTCGAATAAGCTTGTCTAACTGTTTGATAGATTCTTGTCGCAGAGGAGGGCATTGGGAAATATACTCCTTGCTTGTCGAGGTGCTTGATGGTTTGAACATGTTCATGCTGGTATTGTTGCGAGTTTGTTTCTATGCCGCAAGCAGACTCTTTTCAGAGCTGCTGGAACAAAGGTGAACTTCAGTCTAATTAGGGGGTCGACCGTGCTCGATGATGTCTGCTAGGCGTGCAGCGGCGCGCGCATCTGGTTTTTCAGTCTCTGAGCGCACAAGACTCTTGTCTTCTTCGGCGC
Organism: uncultured Candidatus Saccharibacteria bacterium; assembly: GCA_964432765.1. Taxonomy (GTDB): domain Bacteria; phylum Patescibacteriota; class SICC01; order SICC01; family CAYSOT01; genus CAYSOT01. The sequence continues at coordinate 70,821 of CAYSOT010000002.1, read as the reverse complement.
TAAATGACCGAGTATACATTTTCGTCCCAGATTCCTTCGTTTCAAGAATTCCGAATCGCACAGATTCCATTCCGGCGCGATCTCGCTCGATAACGCGATGTATGTACACAGAGTGTGACGGGTCGCGAGAATCGACATAAATGACATCATTTTCACCGGGTTCGACATCTTGGAAAACACGCTCAATTTGCTTGTACAGTTCATCGGATGCCCCAAGAAGTTCTGGGTTTCCGCTGATTTGCCGATCGAGCTCAATCAGCTCTGCAAATTCGAGAGCTTTGTCTGGAACCGGCCGATTAGTTCTGCGATTGATCAGCCCACCGGTGCGATTGAATTGATATGGCACCACATCGTCCACCAAGGTTCCGTCGGGTTGTGTCGATAGTATGCGCTCTTGGATGTAGAGCGTATCTCCGCTGCGGTCAATCTGCAGATGCATCATGTCGGCTGTTCCGCCAACTGGAGTATCCCATTCCGAATCACCAGGTATGTATGAGCAATCATTTGGAGCGTCGGATTCATCACAAAGTTCACCAGCCAAGACTTGGAGCCTGTGGTATGCCTCGAATTGTTCTGTTTCGGACATGCTCGTTTCTGGCAGCGCTTCACCAGTGCCATAGAAAGCACCAATACCCCCGACTCTAATCTCCTGTCTGCGGGTACGGACTAGGGTGAGTAATTCATTTGCCACTACTGTTGCCGGTCGATCGAGGTCAGCTGAATAATCTGACTTAATTCCATTGAGCGAGTCGAACCGATAGATACTCGTGTATTCCATTTTGGTCGACCGCGCAGCTTCTGGACTATCAAACTCAAAAATGATTCCGGCTTCTTTAATTGTTTTCCCCGGTGCGCGCCGAATTACAAAGCAACCCCCATCTTCTTTAGGGACGAACGCCTCGGTCATCTCGCGATTCGGGTCTGTCTGGGGGACAACCTCCTCAAGCTGTCTCGCCAGCTCGTCGCAAGTGGCGGCAAACTCTTCGGGGGACGATTCTGTATCAATGCTCGACATGTACGCACAAATTAATTGGCTTAATATAGCATTTTATTGGCTATCAGTCAACCATTTCATGCGACCTACTCTATGGTTTTTTGGACTCGTTCTTGCTGGTAGGGCTACGTTTCCAGAAGCTCTTTTAGTTTGTCTATGAACGCACGCTTCCACATTCTCATCGCAAAGAAACCAATAAGAGGTTTTGCCACAATGCGCAGCAGCGGCTTATGAATAGTTACCTCGTAAACATAGTTAACCTTTGTGCCTGTCGGTACCTTTTCGAGCATCATTTCCTCGTGCCCCGATGTGCCAAACTTCTGACTCTGATTATCAGAAATAAAACCCTTTCCGGGGATGATCGTAGTTTTCATTTTCACAGGAAACGATCTGCCAAAAGATTTTGCCCTCGCATCGATAGTTAGAGTATTACCATCGCGCTTTACGATATGGAGCGACTCAGCAATAGCCGGAAAATGCTCGGGCATTTTTTCGAAATCGGTAACTACGTCAAAAACTTTTCGAAGTGGGGCCTTTATCACCCAGGAGCCTTCTAAGTGTATGTGTTTCATAAATTTATGTGATTAAGCGAGGCTGGACCGAGGTGACCAGATCTCTCAGTTTAGTATTGTTTGTTGGTTTTCTTAGATATGTTATGGCGGAGAGGGAGGGATTCGAACCCTCGAGACCCTTGCGGGCCTAACGGTTTTCGAGACCGCCCCGTTCGTCCACTCCGGCACCTCTCCAAACCTCTATAGTGTAGTTGATGGCTTCACTAGCCCACAAACTCACCGACATTCCGAATGTTGGAAAAGCAACTGCCGCAGACCTGGCCCTACTAGGTATAGCGACGCCCAATGAGCTGTCGGGTAAGTCAGCGAATTCACTGTACCTCGCACTGTGTGCCAAGACTGGAAGACGACACGATCCGTGTGTGGAAGATGTTTTCGCGGCGGCCATTCATTTCATCAACTCGGGAGAACGCCTTCCATGGTGGCACTTCAGCGCGATTAGAAAAAGTCAGGATGGCGTAAAGGGGAAGAGGAAGTAGCCCCAAGCGTCGGTATAACCAATGCTGCCACTACGCGAAATATAGTGCTCGGAAACTGATGCTTCGTACGGCTCTCTGGTAATCGGGTGTTCCTTGCGGAACGTCCCAATCAGCACAGGCTTCCCGTCGTATGTATCACCCCAGACCTTTCGGTACACGGCGATAATGTCTTCGCGAAGATGGCGGTAGTTGTTAGCAATTTCTAGGCCATCAAGCACAACAACTGGCTCATGTGTGCCTGCGTCTTGGGCGGCAATAACGACTGATTGTGCAATGATTCTACCGTTACGTCGAATCGTAAAATACTGCGTGTCCGGATTGAACATGTAGTCTGTATTGAGGCTTCGCCCAAACGGCATGCAGCAATCGGTGTAATTTCCACAAACCCAACCAAGAGGATCTGATTTGTCGTGAAGCGTTGCCCTGTAGAGTGGCCCGGTTGACTCTTCTTGGTATGAATCCTGCCCTCGTACAAGCTCGAGCACTTCTGCTTCTATCTGTTTTGGAACCGATTCAAATAAATCCGCAGGGGATCCAGTGACGCCACGGCGTTTCATAAGGTGTTTGAGGTCATGATAAAGCTTTGCCGGGTCGGCGGCCGTTCCTGGAGTATTGTTTTTTCTAGACCCAAGCGACGTTTGTACGATTGTTGCTACATCGTGCTTTGGAGCAACCAGCACCTCGAATGATGAAAAGGGTTGGAATGCGTCGAAGTCTCCACGGAGCAGCTCGTGGAATTCCCTCTGTCCGCACATTTCCTCGAGCGCTGCGAAGTCCATACCCGGTGTTTTAGAAAGTACATCCCAGGCGCGCCTGTCCTTGATTGCTGAAAAGTCTCTCCCTAGAGCCTCGACGCGGACTTTGAGCTCTCGAATCGAGCGAATCGGACCACGCTGTGCTAGTTGATCATTTTCAGGTTCATATTTTGTCAGATATATAGAAAGTTCGAACTGTTCAACATCCGAGTCAATTGATTCGAGAACAGCGGTCAAGTTTTCGGGAGAAAGCTTTACTGCATAGTCTACCCAGCCCAAGACCTCTTCATAGTGGCCGCCGTTAACTAAACCGAGACGCTTTCTGGATGGAGACAAGAAGCTGTCGATAGTCTTTCGGCCGAGCAACAGTGCAGCTGCTACGTAGTAGGCTTGGCCCAGCTCTGTTTGGTGAGTAAGGTGTCTCGCTCGGTGAAGATCTTCAAACGAGCATATTTCATCGGCTGGAGTTTTGATTGGACGAGGTTTGCTCGCCGTTCGCCATCCTGCTGTCTCTGGCAGAGTGGTTGAGTGTCGCAGTGCGCTGATGCGCTCCGCGTGTTCAAAATAGAATAACAGCTCTTGCGGGGTTATGGCCGATTCGATCTCGGTCGCGTCAATTCCATACACTTCTGCTGATTTCTCAATGAGCCGTTTTAGCAAACGCTCCCGCGGTATCTGGATATTATCAGCCGCTGCTCGAAAAAGTTCCGTAACGAAAGCAGCCTGCTTTAAACCCTCAAACGCAAGGACTAGATCGTTCCCTTCTACTAAGTCGACCACCAGCGCTTGAGCTTCTTGCCGCATCTCTGGACCAAACTGGACCTCAAAGTCATGCAGAATCGCAGCGCGTCGCTCTTCGCTTAGGCCATCTTCCAACACGCTTTCAGAAATCCTTCGCTCAAGTAATTCGGTTACAACGTGGGCGTTTTCAGCTAAAACGCGACAGATAGTTTCCTCATCAACTCGGGGTACATCGACATCAAAAACAAGCCACTCAAGCTTTCGACTATCTTGCGACGTGGGGTAGAGTATCTGCCGCGTTAGATATTGCTCAAACGTGTCTGTGGAGCCAAGGTTCGGGAAGATGCTCGGATTAATATCATAAATGCGCTTGGCCCGTTCAAAAATCTGCACGCAGCGCAGATGAACTAACTCATTATCGATGTAAAGTTTGGGTTGGCGCCTGCGCTGCTCCTCCTTTGCTTGTTCCCTCTCAAGCCGAATATGCTCTTCGGTAAAAGGAGTGTGGGGGAATTTCGTAACTCGGGTCATGCTGAACCAAAGAAACCTAACAGCACCATCTAGTCCGCTTCGCTTAATGAGACCAGCACGGTAAATTTCTGACGCCTGCTCGAGGCCAGCTTCACGGAGCACAGCGTCTTTACCAAGGCGTACCATCTCATGAATTCCATCGAGCATAATTTCTCGATCTTCCGCGGCTACGAGGAGTTCGACGGTTTTTTCCGCACCGACTGTGAAGAAGGCAAGGGCAACTCGGCTAGCGTCAAACCTGATACCGTCGTGGGTATAAAAGAGAGGTTTTTCTCTTGCTAGCACCTCGGCCCATTCGGGGGTCTTGCTAAGAGCTGCTTTTGCGAGCTGGTCGCCGATCGCCCATTCTGCTGCGGCATACAACTCTCGCGGTGTGACTCTCCCAAACGACTCATGGGTTATGTGGCGCTGAAAGAGTGGTGAGTAGGTCATATCAAGATCAAGCGCGAGTCCAGGCTCTGTCGGTTCTAGAATATGCTGCTGAAATTCGGGATCTTTGGATACAGATTTCTTAATGAATCCCGTAAAGTCGAGTACTGGATCGCCGTGTACGCGATGCTCATCCACGAGCGCAGCCACACGCTGTGGTTCTGTTGTTACTATGTCGATGGCAAATTTGATCGGCTTGCCATAGACGACCTTCCTCGCTAAAATCCCTCCCTTTTCGAGCAACTCTAGAAGCTCCTCGTGGAACGTAATTGAACCTGCTAGCTCCGGATGTCTTTGGTCACGCAGATTCTGAGCCTCTTCAATTAAAGGCCTGCCGTACTTATTAAGCGAGTAGCCAACTTCAAAGAGTGCCTCTTTGGCAATATTAAAAATCTCTTGGATGTCTTTTTCTGTGACTTCACGCGGTTTAGCTAAACCGCCCGGAACGGTGTTTGGAGTGTAGTCGAAATGTCCCGGTTTGCCCGAAGGCCTTGTTGTATCAAGAAGGTATTGGATCGCAAGAAGGTCAACTGCTGATGCGCGATTTGGAATGTCTACACCATCTTCAGCCCACAACCGCATATCGTGATGTTCGGGCTCTGTTCGGAAGAGTCTCTGCTGGTTTGTCCCGGGAATTCTTTCAATCGTAACTCCAAGAGGTAGCCTAGCCAGATCATGGGCTGAAATATCGAGCGCATCGAGCGCACCGTAGGTTTCGTATTCTTCAAACTCGAAACAGAGTGGTAGTAGATATTCTGGATGTTCAAGCAAATGCGACCTGACGGCCCGATCGACAATCGCTTCAGTCGCCTCCGGCGCACTTTCTACCCAGCCTGTAAGTTCCGTATCCATAAATAAGTAACCGCTTAGTATAGCGATATTTACAGTTATAGGCGACCGATCTAACTTTGTATTTGACGTTTCCTACTGCTGCGTATGTGCCGTGTGAAAAATCATTTACCCGAACGTGCGATAAAAAAGGCCGTTGGCGCTGAGGTTAGTAAAAGAGCAATCCCAAGAACTATTCCAATACTGCCGAGCTGCTCCTGTACGCAAGGTTCTGGCTCATAAATCATACTAAGCGGGCGTATTCTGTGCTTACAGTCGTCATGAATACCGATACTGACAAGGAGAATCGTTAGCCCTGTCAATCCAGTAATGATGGGCGCAAGAAACTTCGTTTTCCAGAATTTTGATAGAAATAGCCAAGATATGCCGCCCAAAAACGCAAAGAGGCTAAGCCATCCATAAACATGTACGCGTACTGGGGGATTGGCACAACCTCCGCTACCAAGAGTGTAATGTGCAGATTCGCAGGCTATCGATGAATCGACCACTTTTAGGACAAAAAGAAAGATTCCAAGGCCAAACAATACAAGAGGGACAAAACGATTAGTTCCTGGTAGGGCGGTTAGGAGCGCCGTGATAGCAGCGACGACAAGACCAAAAATTGCCAGAAGGCCCAGCAGAAATGACAACACGATTACTTCGTCGGCGTTTGAGCAGGATTCAGAGGGGCAGAGAAGAAAGCTAAGAACTAAAGAAAACAGACCCAATATGAGAGAAGAATAAGCCGCCCTTATAGAAAGCGAGTATTTGTTCATGGCACAAGTATAGCCGAGCTGCGCACCGTGCTAAACACTATTCATGCGTCCTCGGAGGGATTCGAACCCCCGACACCTGGCTCCGGAAGCCAGTGCTCTATCCACTGAGCTACGAGGACGTAATTATGGGGTCGCAGCCACGACTGCTTCAGGGTAGGTACTGCGCGCCTGGAAGGATTCGAACCTTCGACTTCCGGCTCCGCAAGCCGACGCTCTATCCACTGAGCTACAGGCGCATCAAGATGCGCTAGTTATTTTACGTGGAATAAATGTCTGAAGCTACTTCAGGTCTTCAGCATCGGATTCGCCGGCGGCTGCCTTGGGGGTCAACTCTGACTCGCCGGACTCAAATTGCGGGATGGTTTTGCAAAGAATCTCAAAAGCACCAAGTTCTTGCTCGGGGTTTCCCTCTCCCAGAAGCTCTGCGGCCTTGCGAATACCCGAAGCTATGTCTTGTTTTCCGGTTGCCTCAAGATACGCCAGCGTTTCGTTTACGTTGCTCCAACGCTCGTCTGCTGGGCCTTCTGCTCCTCGCGATGCCTCCGCGGCCGGAGGGGTAAATTCTGAAAATGCGTCAGGTGCTGCCATGGTTTCTCCTATGAAAGGCGTGTGCCATTTGTTGTGCCGACATGCTTAAGCCAAACCTCTCCGTCCTCAGTGCAGCCAACCTCGACATGCTGCCTAGAAACTTCAGGATCTGCTTTTAGGCCAGCAACGGTTTCTCGCCCAAGCACCATACTTTCGCCCGAGGGGATGAGAATAGGCGTAATTGGTTGATACGCATCTTGTTTTGGGTCATGTGTAATGAGCGCAACCCCTTCAGGAACCTGTAGGTGAAATGCCTCTTCAACATCTGGAGGCCTGAGCTGCTGAATTCTAAACTCTGTATTGCCGATGCCAAGCCGTATTCTAGAGGCAGCCAAACGCACACCATTCTCAAACCCGGCTTCATTCTGAAGTTGATCAAGCCGTACGCCTTGCTTGATAAAACTTTCGGATATACGAGGGCGCAAAGCTTCAGCATGTTGGACATCTGCTCCTTCGGGAAGAGGATGTTCGGTATCTGGCGTGCGGTGTGTCATTGTTTCTCCTAAAGCCTAATGAATCGCGAGAACCTATCCAGAAAATCCTCAGCTCTCTTTGTATCTTCAGGTAGGTAGTTTTTAAGTGCTTCGCGGATGGCGAGCGGGTCGACGTCAGCAATGTCGACTCTCAAGATAGGCTTGTAGCGATTAACCCGCTGGATGTGAAGCGTTCGTACCGGCGGTTTGTAAATCAACCAATATTGTCGAAGCTCACCGTATGGATGAAACGTATCTCCAACGGTTATCCCAAGTTTCGAAATAGAGTATGTCAGCATGCGTGGGGTATCGTCGGCATGTTTAAGAACAACATAAGTGCCAAGCGCGAAGACCGCCGCAACGAGGCCGTAACTTAGGCCATCTCGCAACGTGTTGCTCAAGAGCGCAAGTGCGACTGCCCCGATTGTTAGGAGAATTCCGCCGCCAAGCACGAGCGTATACCACCGCTTGTCTCTGGCGTATTCGGCAAATTCTTTCGCTTCCCAAGAAAGGATCGGCTCAGCACCGCCTTCAAGAACTTCATCTGTCTTTATGTCAGGGTTAGTAGGCATCACGCTTCGTTTTTCAGAATTGTCATAACATAGCACTTTTTATGTGCTTTGTCAAGCTGTGGAGGTGTCATTGTTAGCGTGCTCGTTGTCGCTAGAGCGCACTGGAATGCGTCATGCGGAGAGGGAGAGATTCGAACTCTCGCGCCGGATTACTCCGACCTACAGGATTAGCAATCCCGCCCCTTCAGCCTCTTGGGTACCTCTCCGTGTGCTGGTGAAGCCAGCTATTGTTAAGCATTGCCACCACTAAGCATACCGGGGGCGCATATCTGACTCAATCAGCTAAAGGGTTGGATAGGTATCTTCCGGCGTATCGGAAGGAGTGTCATCAATTACCGGAACCGGCTCTTCATCGATTAATTTTCCAGGACCTTTCGGGTTGAATCCACCGGAGACTTCATCGCCGTCGCTAAAACCATCACCATCAGTGTCGGCCTTGTTTGGATCTGTCCCGTACGTTCTTTCTTCTGTGGCGGACAGGCCGTCACCATCGGCATCATCACTCAAGATTCGCTCAACCTCTTCGACGGTTTTCCATTTCTCAGGCGCTGTAACCGAAACATCTTTATTAACGTCTTTGAGGGTTGTAGCGGTGGTTAAGCTGAGCGATCCTGTCGAATCGTTTGATGCTTCAAGTGCCAGAGATATCTTGTGGGGTAGTAAATCTTTTTTTCCAATCCAAATTTCTCCGTCTTTGAACTTTACGTCCTTTAGGTCCTCTTTTGCTTTCTTTATATCGTCCGCCGAAGGCTTTTCGCCGGTGACCTCAGTAAGTTTGGCGAGCGTGTCGACAAGTGCATCTTTATTAATGCTGAACTGATAGTGATACATGGCTTGACCGTCGAGCTGCTCACTCTTGAGAGACTTGGTAACCTTAACGGCTTGAGAGGTCCGAATAGCATCTCGAACACGATCGAGCTGATCTTGAGAAAGAGAGGCCCCTTTTGAATCTGATTGATCAAGGTCGAACTTAATCCAAATCCCTTTAATCTTTTCTAATTCACTGGTTACGTCACCTAGCGAAGGGATCTGGTCTATCTTTCCGTAGCCCGTCTGACCAAGCGTTCGTAATTCGCCAGCAGCTCTATAGGATTCACCGTTAATCTTTGCCGTTAGGTCCAGTGAGGCCCCAAGCTTTGGCGTTTTAATATCTTGGGTGTTTACGGCAAGGTTTGTCTTGGCATCAATCTGATAGTCACTGGTTTCATTATTGTTGCAATCGGGAGACTTTAAGGTGCTGGACGGGCTCGGTGAAGATCCCTCCGATGGATTAGTCTGAGCCGCTAGCGATATAGTGGCACTGGACGAACTGGATCTATATCTGCAGTCTATTTTTTCTTTTACTAGCAGAGAATAGTCGGTCCCAAACCGGGCCGACTTTATTTCAGGGAACTTCTTAGCCATCTTAGCCATCACACGGGCGGGGCTTGGCGCCAAGAAATAGTAGGCAGCGCCTCCTAGAACGAAAATCGCGGCCGCTATCGCAGTAATACCCAGAACCTTCTTTAAAGCCCCGCTAGTTCGGGATGGGTTACTTGGTGGCACGTGGCTTGGTTGGGAAGATGGATTTGGAGTGTCTGCTGCAGGTGCAGGCTGCGGCGGGGCTTCAGCTTGAGTGCTTGAAGCAGCGGCCTCACTCGTGCCAGCATTCGGCTGGTTGTCAGCAGAATAACTCACGTCGAATTTCAAATTGTCTGTATTATTGTCAGCCATTTTTGTTTGCCTATAGTGTACACGTCTTGGCGCTTCCTTGCTCCTCGCGTGTTCCATCCGGTGAACCAACAAAGCGCGATCCAGGTTTGCTGGCCAAGTTGGCGCAGATAGCGAATTTTGCCTGGGTCGCAACGTAGTAATATGATCTTCCATCTGAGGATCTGGGGTCATCTAAGAAAGTTGGCAAATATGTTCCCGCTAAAGCAGTGAACGGAAGTGTATCGGCTTTCATTTGAATGGGCGTATCCGAAACGGGGTACACGCCAACTTCTGTGCCGTACTTCTGGAGCGCGTCACGATATGAGGTTATATGAATTCGCCTTTGGGAATCGTCTTGGCTGGCTTCAATTGGATTGGCCACTACTGTGGTTGCCGAAGGGGCAGGTGTAGCTGATTGTTGTGGTGTGGCTGTGAGGTTTTCGTTCAACTTCCACCCGGCAAAGATCACAGCCGCTGTTAAGCCGATCGAAATCGTAAAGATGGTGATTAGTTGTGCCTTGTGTTTCACATACTCACGATACGGAGCTGCGTGGCCTCTCGCAAATATTGCTGTTTCGCGAGCTCCATTGCGCTAAACTAGCAGCACGGAGAGGTGGCCGAGTGGTTGAAGGCAACGGTCTTGAAAACCGTCAGGCCCGCAAGGGTCTCGGGGGTTCGAATCCCTCCCTCTCCGCTAGGCAGCAAGTCGCTTTTCGACACCGTCAAAAAATTGTCGACGCTCAAGTTGCGAAATCGGACTGCGACGCATATTTTGTCCAACGTGTCGTATGAAAAGCCGGTAGACTTGAAGTCTCTGTGGCTCGCTGAGCCCAGTAAAATTACTCGGAAGCGCTTCCCGTGCGGCCGCAAGCTCCGAGTTGATTGATGTCTCGATGCGGATAGCGAGCCTGACGAATTTTGAGACCTCTTTTCTGGCAGTCCGTATTAACGATTTCTCAAGGGCGTTTTCTAAATCGGATTCGACGCCGACTACTCTATCCAGAAGCGGCGTAAGCTCATTGGCAATGACCTCCTTCTCGATATTGGAGGGGTGTCCCTGTGTTGATCGAAGGCCTGCGTCGACGAGCGACAAAAATACCTCCGCATAGCGCTGCGATTCAGGAGAAACCTCGATTATCGTTGTGAGCGGCTCGTCTTCAGGCAGTGGCATCTTGCGCGCTGACCGCTTTCTTTTTGGTTTGCCCTTAGAGCGTCGAGCTTTGCGCTCGAGCTCTCTCCTGCGCGATATGATCGTTTGTATTGACGGTTCGGGACGTTCTTTCGCGTACTTCTGACCGTATCGCTCAAGCAGCTCCCTTGTATGCTCGGGCGAAGCCGCTTCGATAAGCTCCTTCAAGCGTTCGTAATTAAAAGAGTGCAGGAAACGCGTTCGTTCGTCGTGTCCGGTGGACCTTCGAAAAAGCTCTATGTCTCTAGCAACGTCATCTCCTGTGCTTCTGCCCGAAAGCTCAGCGAGCTCGTTCTCTGAGAAGACACCAAAGTCCCGAAGTGCTTCAAGAATGCCCAGATGGGCAAACTGGTATTGTGCCCGGCCATCAACTCGCAAAAGATCGTGTATGGACGGCTTATTGCCCCCTTCCTGATACATACCAATCATAGTGGGCAATACCTGAGCGAGCTTTTCTTTGATTTTCTCGCCGCTGCGGGTTAAGGCGGGAATTTCTCCTTCGAGTATCGAGGCAGGCTCGTGCGAAGTGCCCTTTTCTACAGCTGTCGAAGAGGCTTTTTGTCTAGAATTACTCGGTTTCTCAAGAGCCTCTTTCTGGATTGTTGGCAGCTCAATTTCAAAAAGCTGATCACAAACAAGACCCATTGTAGTCGTATCAAACGTGCGCATCGGGGTAACTTTGCCGTCAGGTTGATGTACAGCGCTCATACGGCTAATTTCACCAAGTCGTAGTACAAACTGACGCAGTGCCGAACGCTGTACTGAATCGCTCGCAGTCTGATACCAATCTTGCCCCTGAAGTTTTTCCGCAAAATACGGCCGCCACATGATCTCTTGCTCCATGGCGGCTAACTTGTCGGCGAGGGGCGTAGCCAGCACATACCGTATTTTCTGTTTCCCATTAACATCTGCAAGCTCAGCCACAAGGCTTTTTACCTCGTCGGTTGGTAGTTCGTTTGTATCAGGACTTACTCCTTCGCGCGTCACTACCCGCTGGGCCCATTCAGAGAATGGGATTCCCATCTTTTCGCGGTATGTCCTGGCAGCTTGCTCAAAAAGCACAAATTGTGGCGGAACCTCATCGGTAGTTATGGCCGGATAAGCGCCCTTTAGAAGCTCTTGGTAGCGCTCGGCAAGCACTTCTAGGGCTGCAAAATCACCTTCGCCATAGCGAGAAACCAGTGCGAGATCGATTCGCTGCTCTTCTTCGGGCAAAGACACAGCTGCTTTGATTTCAGCATCCGCGTGTCCGATACTCCTAGGATTTTCACTTGGCTGGTTCGACATATGACGAACCATCGTACCTGTGGCGCACTGCTATAGCAAGCGGTAATCGTGCTCTCTAACGGCTTCCGCCAAGTGAAAGACCGCGCGATCCCTTACCCGTGCTGTCATCTCGCGGGTAATCCCATATTTCTTAGCTATTTCATCGAGACGCATCGGCTGAGTTTCGAGTAGACCAAAGTATGATTTCAAGACGACTTGCTCGTGGTAGGGAAGCGATGAAATCAGCTGATCGAGGTGTGCGTGTTGCAATAATTCTACGACATCCTCAACAACATCGACTGACGTATCAGGAATAATGGTGCCTAGGGCTTGAGACTCTTCATCACCGATTGGGCGCTCAAGCGAGGCCGGCGACACAATAGCAGCTCGTGCAGACCGTAGAATGCCCGGCTTCCAGTTGAAGTGCTCCTCGGTTTCTTGATCACTCGGTTCACGTCCATGAAGCGCCTTAAAGGCTTCGGTAAAGGCCATCGCTCTAGCAAGCTTTTCGTGCTGATGGACTGGTACGCGGATTGTGCTTCCAGTATTATCGAGCGCCCGGTCGATTGCCTGTTTAATCCACCAGGTGGAGTACGTTGAAAACTTAAACCCCTTGTCGGGATCGAATTTTTGCGCGGCGCGCAGTAGGCCAGCTGAACCTTCTTGTACCAGATCGATTAACGGTAATCCGCGACCCTGGAATGTGCGCGCAATTTTTACCAGCAGCTTTATGTTGTACTCGCAAAGGGTTTCAACTGCTGATGTGTCTCCAGCGTCGCGGCGCCTCGCAAGCGATATCTCTTCCGCTCTACTTAAGATGCGGTGGCGTCCGTGTTTACGCATAAAGTCGTTCAAGGCGTTTTCCGAGACTACTACATCGGCCAGACTCAACCGCTCTCGCGGGCTTCGGCGAACTCTAGGAGCTTCGGCGCTCTCTATCTCGATTTCAATATCTTCTTCTAGGGACGCTTGCTCTGGGTCGTCAAATAGGCCGGGATCAGCCTCGTCGACCTCTTCTTCGACCGACTCATCGTCGGAGTCACCGGGCTCTTCTATTTCGGGAGACTCATCTACTTTGTTACGCTCTACCTGGGCAGCTTCAAAGTCGTAAACGATTGCCCCGTCATGCCCCTCTGAAGGTGCATCAACCGGTTCAGCCACAGTACCTACTTCAACCTCGATAAATCCCCCCTCAAGGGCTTGTAGTTCTTCGGCACTAACAGGGGCGTCCATAGCTTAAGTATCTATCGTGATAACTGTGTATGCTACCTTGCCGCCAATAATAACGCCACTAGCTGCTCCGGGATTACTGGTATTCTGAGCAGGTGAACGCCGAAATCGCATCAATTTTAAACAACGCAATAAGTGCCAAGGTGTTTCCTGGCGCGGCGGTTGGTATCATTTGTGACGGAAAAACCTCATTCATTACAGCTGGAGCGATAACGTATGAGGAGAACGCTCCCCTTGTGCAGCCGGAAACCGTTTACGATGTAGCTTCCCTGACAAAGTCTGTACCGATTGCGCTATTGGCCTTGCAGCTTATTGAGGCGGGCAAGCTTGCGCTTGATGAGTCGGTGCCCCAGTACCTTCCGGAATATGTGGCCCCGGGTGGTGCAGATATTAAAATTCGTCACCTCTTGACCTATACCGTGATTGGTTTTCCGTTCTCAAAATACGCTTCTGATGCAAAGGCGCTGCGAAAGCGCATCCTGAGCGAACCCCTGCGCGGTATTCCTGGCAGTGAGTATCTTTATACGAACTTTCCTGCCTATCTGCTCGGACGTGTTATCCAGCGTTTGGCAGGAGAGCCGCTGGATACACTCGCAGACAAAAAACTATTTAAACCCCTTGGAATGTCGCGAACGTCTTTTCATGCCGCGACAATTGCAGAACTAGCAGAAATTGCACCGACCGAAATAGTGGGCGATCGGGCACTTCATGGCATCGTACACGACGAAAGCGCCCGAACTTTATCTGCCGATGGTGAGACTACTGGCCACGCAGGACTCTTTTCGTGTGTGCGTGATATGTTGCGTCCAGTTGAAGCGCTTGTGCATGACGGTTCGTTTAATAACGTGGCAATACTTAAGCCCTCCACAATCGCACTCCTGAGCGAAGATCAGGTTCCTGAGGTCGAAGATAGGGTAACGTTTGGTTTCGAGCTAGAGCGCTCTTGGATGGCTACGGGTATTCCATCTGGGGTTTTTGGCAAAACAGGATTTACCGGATGTTCATTGGTTGTTTGGCCAAAGCAACAAGTCGGATGGGTTTTGCTTTCAAATCATGTGCATCCACACCGGCCAAACAGTCGCGATGCAATCAACGGCGTTCGCAGGCAGCTTGGCGACGTTGTGCTTGCCCACGCTACATCTTGAGACAGACTACACAGCGTGCCATACTGAACCCTTAGTTCTTGACAGTTGGGTCAAAAAATGGTATGGTTTCGTAATTTACAGACAAAGACACGACGCCTATGGCACGAGATTTTTTCAACAAGATGACACCTATGGAGCAAGCTAAGCTCCAAGACTTCGTTCAAAAAGATATGCGAAGCGGCGCTAACTTTGCGCCGACTCCAGCGTCTGCCCAAAACCCGACAGATACGGCGGGTGCAGATATGGCTACGCCAGTCACTAACGATATTCAGACACAAGAAGTGACAGCCAGTTTGCGACAGAGCAGACAAGAGCAGTCCAAAAAACTGGGGGACGTAACGCCTTCAGTCATAGACCCTGACGCTGCTCCGCTACAAGTTGAGGCAGAGCACGACAACGATATAGATGTCGACATGTTTGCCAGGGTCGACGTTGGAAAAGTGGTTGATCGGCTCAAGATCGAGGCTGCCGAGCAGGAGCGTCGCGAACTAGCTAAACGTGCCAACTTGCCATTTGCGCGGATTCTTGGATATCCAATATCGCCGGAAGTGCTGACGATCGTGCCTCGTGATTTGGCTAAGAATAATGGGGTTATTTCCTATCTAAAAGCGGGTAAGAAAGTTCGTCTTGGTATTACGAACCCAAACAACAAAGAAGCACTCAATCGTGTCCAAGAGCTACGCGATGCAACAGGATTCGACTTTCTCGTATCGGTAATCGGCGACGATTCATACGAGTATGCCATCAAGCTTTACGATGAAATACCTGCCGAACGAGCAGAAGCTTCCGATGTTACGGTGGCGCGTGAGTCGAAAAAGGAGTTCAGCGAGGAAATTCGCAATCTGGTTGATTTAAAAAACAAGATCCAGAATGTGCCGACTACGAAGCTCATTGATCTCTTGCTGACGGGAGCCGTGTCTGTTGGCGCATCGGATGTCCATATCGAACCTGTGCAGGATGGAGTGAAGATACGCTATCGACTCGATGGCGTCCTGCAGGATGTGGTGAAACTCCCACCAAATGTAACGAATTCGATTATGTCGCGACTGAAGTTTTTGGCGAAGCTGAAGCTGGATGTCGCCAAGCTTCCACAAGACGGTCGTTTTACGATTAATGATACGTATGACAATAAGCCACATGAACTTGATATCCGCGTGGCCACGGTACCGGTTCAGTATGGTGAGGCGATTACAATGAGGCTTCTCGACCGGGGAAACTTGAGTATATCGATAGATTCTCTCGGACTCACCGGCGAACCTCTTACTAAGGTGCTCGAAGCGATCAAACGACCACAAGGGTTAGTGCTCGAGTCCGGGCCAACCGGTTCTGGTAAGACGACAACGTTGTACGCCTTGCTCGCCATGCTTAATGACCCAGGCAAGAAAATAATCACACTTGAAGACCCGGTCGAATATCGTATGGAAGGAATTATGCAGTCACAAATAAAACCGGATGAAGGCTATGACTTCGGCGAAGGCTTCAGGTCTGTTTTGCGACTCGACCCAGATATTGTGATGGTTGGTGAGATACGCGACCAACTGACCGCCGAGATGGCAACCCAAGCATCACTGACTGGGCATATCGTTCTTTCGACGCTTCACACCAACGATGCCCCGACGGCGATTCCCCGCCTGATTGATCTTGGAGTGCGACCATTCTTGCTATCAAACGCCGTGAACGTCGTTATTGCGCAGCGACTCGTGCGCAAGGTTTGTAGTGAGTGTGCATCTGAAGTGAAGCCAGAACCAGAGGTAATTTCCGAAGTCCGGGCACGGCTCAAGGAAGAGCCAAAGGCGCTTGATTCGCTACCCCCAGAGAAAGAATGGCTATATTTGCTTGGCTCAGGTTGCGCCAAGTGCAACAACACGGGCTACCGCGGACGGATCGGAATTTATGAAGTACTTGTGCCGAGCGACGAAATTGAACGCTTGGCGATAGCGCATGCCCCAGTTTCGGATATCACTGAAGCTGCCAAGAAGGACGGTATGATGACGATGGAGGCCGATGGATTAATTAAGGCCTTGACCGGTGTAACGACCATCGAAGAAGTCTGGCGAGTCGCGCGTGATATTTAGCAGAGCATCTAGAAGGACAATTTCAGCGTTTCTAAGCGTAGTATTGGCATGCTCCCTTTTTCCATCCAGCGGGAGGACTGAGTCGGATGACGCATTGCTTAAGCAGCTTGATGATATTCGTACCCAGCAAACTATTTTTGCCTCACAAGCGGGGGATTTACAGCAGCAGCTAGGCGCTTCCAGTGAAGGCATTCAAGCGTTCCAAGCACAACTTGCTAAGCAGCAAAGTTTGGTTGCAGCAAGCAAAGCAAAGGTCGACGACATAACTAAGCGCATGAACGCTCTGAAGAAACAGCGGGATCAGTTTATGACTGCTTCGTATATCGCAGGCGATAATGACTCGCTGATCGGAGCACTAGTCGGAAGCGGTAGCCTGACAGAGTTTCTTAGCCGAGGGCAATACGCGCAGTTTATGGTTTCGAAAAGAGTTTCAATTCTCGAAGACGTCGATGCGAATTTGCAGAAGCTAGATAAAGAGCGCCGTGATGTCGTGACAGTCCAAAACGGAATCGAAACGCAGATTGCCGACCTGCAACGACGAATCTCTGACTTACAACGTCAACTCGCCGAGAATGCTGCGAATCAGGATGCCGCAAATGCACTAGAGGCAGCGCTCGCTGGACTAACGGGCAATTACAACAGAAATAATCGAGTCTGGATCAATAATAATGAACCAATCGGTGGTCGCTTTGCATTTATCGGCGGTGGAACAGAGCACGGTTTAGGGATGAGCCAGTACGGAGCCAAAGGGATGGCTCAGCAAGGCAAGAACTATCGGGATATTCTCAGCCACTATTATCTAGCCACATCGATAATCACTATTGGTGATAACCCTCAAGTCAACGTCGGGGGAGACCTGGAGACATATCTTGTCGGCGTTGTTGAAGCGGAAATGAATTCGAACTGGCCAATGGAAGCATTAAAGGCCCAGGCGGTTGCAGCGCGTTCCTATGCATACATCAACCGCAGTCGTCTAGATAACTCACCGCGCACCCAGGCTTGGGTTGGGCCGTCGCTGCAGACAGCCAATGCTAGAAGGGCGGTTGCAGAAACACGCGGGCAGGTACTGGCCTATGCCGGTCAGGTCATACCAGCCTATTTCCATTCAACGTCCGGTGGTTATACGGAAAACAATGAGAATGTATGGGGTGGTACGCCACTGCCATGGTTGCGTGGGGCATCTTCGCCTTGGGAGACTGATTCGCCGCACTGGGAGTGGCGTACGGCTGTCTATAGTCGTGAGCAAATGCAGGCAATCATCAGCCGGGACAGCCGAACGAACGTTGGGCAACTGCAAACCATCAAGATTGTTGGCCGCGGTGTTGGGGGTAGGGTGACGTCACTGCAAATCATCGGATCAGATGGTACGAAAACTGTTTCGGGACCAACTTTTAAGTCGGTATTTAATGCATATTCACCCGGGAGCGATCCGGGGCTGCGTAGTACCTTGTTCGCATTTATATAGTCGGCTCCGGGGCGGGGGTATAGAGAAAGCGCTCAGAGTTCTGCTGTGATGTAGCTGAGCCTTTTGTGTCTCCAAGCGCCTCTAAGATTCTGCCTTTGATAAACCAGGCATAGCCGTACGAAGGGTCTATCTCTAGTGCAGTCTCAATTGAGCGCTTCGCTGCTTTCTGATTGCCGAGTGCTGCAAGCCCTAGTGCCTGCGCGACGTATGCATCTCTAGAGTTTGGAGCCAGGCTCATGGTTTTTTCGCTCATTGCCACCGCACTGTAGTACTTACCCGACCGATAGAGCGCATCAGT
The DNA here is from genome assembly GCA_964432765.1 of uncultured Candidatus Saccharibacteria bacterium. Classification (GTDB taxonomy): domain Bacteria; phylum Patescibacteriota; class SICC01; order SICC01; family CAYSOT01; genus CAYSOT01. Next base: position 52,723 of record CAYSOT010000002.1, on the reverse strand, counting down.
CAAGAATAGATAGCGAGAAGGTTCTGAATTTGAACGCTGCGCATCGGCCGATCTGGCAGAATAAGCTTTCATTGACTCTCCCGACTGCTCAAGTATCGAATTAAGCATGGTCGCGAAAGCAGGCATATTTGAGCTGATTCTCGTGATACCACCAGGTGACGCAGCCAGCACTGCAGCTGCCCTGCTTGGATCGTCTACCATAGTTGCGGAGGCTGCAAGAACGGCGATTGTATCATTCTCGATAGCTAGCCCTGTGAGCATTGTTCGCAGCTCCTCTACATCACCACGATCGAGCGCGAGCGCGCTGGCAACAACACGCTCCTCACCAGTTAAGGAATTTGCATCTAGGCTGCTTATCCGCATTTTGCCACGCGTCTCTGCGGCTAGCTGCCCGATTGCCCCGACGTTGCCAGGTATATTCGAGAACTGTTTGCTCGATGTTTTGTAGTCTTCATTAAGGAACGACGTTGCGGCCTCGGTAAGTTTCCGCTCCGACGACGATCTAAGCACTGAGGCATAATGTGCGCGCGAAGCAGCAAGCGCATAGTTTTTTTGAGAAAGTGCGGAAGCGACATCACGATCAAACTGCGATGCTTTGCTTTCACGAATCGGCTCACTGGCAAACCACGCGCCGACACATAGAATTAGCAGACCTACTGCGATCACTAACCAAACTAATCCTCTGCGCTTAGCGTGTAAGGCGCGCGAGCTGCTCTTCGATTGTTTGCCTTTCCTCCTTGGCGGAGGCAAGCTTTTCCTTCGTTTCGGCGACGACGCTGGCTGGAGCTTTGCTGACATACTGCTTGTTGTCGAGTCGACCTTGTAGTCGCTCAACTTCCATTGTGGCGCGCTCAAGCTCTTTCTGTAAACGGTCAGCCTCTTTGGAAGTATCAAGCAGACCAGCCATAGGCAGAATAACCGTAACTGGTCCGTGGACCGCGGTTACCGCCTCGCTGGTATCTGGAAGATCCATCGACACCTTGAGTATTTTAATACGACCGAGCGCATTAATTACATCGGCAGAATCTAACAAAACTTCCGGATTCTCTGTCACAAGGTGAGCTTGAATCCAGGCGGCTGCCTCGACGCGCTTTTCTGCTCGCAGACTGCGAATAGTCTCGATGACGCCCTTAACGAGCTCGTAGTTAGCGGCATCATACTCTTTTGTTTCTTCTGGCCACTTGGTGAGGATAAGCATTTCTTTTTGCCCAAGCCCTTCAGACCAAATGGTTTCACTTACAAAGGGCATAAAGGGGTGAAGTAGTTTTAGAACAGTCTCAAGCACGTTTCTAAGGATAATTTTCGTGGAGTGTGCCGTGTCTTCATTTCGAAGCTGCACTTTGGCGGCTTCGACGTACCAGTCAGCAAAGTCCGACCAAATAAAGTCGTAGAGTCCGTTGCCAGCCAAGCCCAGCTGATGTTCCTCGAGGTGTTTTGTGGTTTGTTTAACGATGTGCGCAAGCTTGGAGAGAATTCCCTTGTCCATTGCTGTTAGAGCTTCTTCGGGAAGCTTCGTAAGTGGTTCTTGTGGCAGCTCTTGAGCGATGCAGAAGCGAGCAATATTCCAGAGCTTATTGGCAAAGTTACGTGCTGCAACCACACGGTCCTCATCGAACTTTAAGTCGTTCCCGGGCGATGCTGAGGTTGCCAACATGAACCTGAGTGAATCAGCCCCGTATTTTCCAATCAGTTCAAGCGGATCCACCCCGTTGCCAAGCGACTTCGAAAACTTGCGCCCCCGCTTATCTCGCACGAGTCCGTGGAGGTAGGTGGTATGGAAAGGCGGTTGCAGTGAACCTTCTTTGGCGCTGCGTACATCAAGCGCGATCGTCATCAAGATCATTCGAGAAACCCAAAATGGAATGATGTCGTAGCCAGTTTCGAGCACATCACCCGGGAAGAATCGTTTGAAATCAGGGGCGTCGGTGTCTGGCCAGCCCATAGTGGAGAATGGCCACAGGGCAGATGAAAACCAGGTATCGAGAGTATCTGTTGATGCGGTAAATCCATCCTTTGGCTCGAGTGAAACCTCATCGCCCTTTAGGTACACCGGTAGTGGATGCCCAAACCATACTTGGCGTGAAATGCACCAGTCGTACAAATTCTCAATCCAGGCGCGGTATGTTTTTTCAAAACGTTTTGGCACAAATGAAAGCTGCCCGGAATCAACAAATTCAAGTGCCGGCTTTTTCAATTTTGAAACTGCCAAGAACCACTGCTTTGAAATTCGCGGTTCGATGACATCATCACTGCGGTAGCAGCGTCCGACCGAATTGTGGTGAAGCTCCTCCCGAATTAGAAGATCGTTTTCTTTGAGCCAGGCAACCATCTTGCTGCGCGCTTCGAATCGATCCAGGCCGGCAAGGTCGGGCCCTGCAGCCTCGGTCATTTTGCCGTCTTCTCCAATTACCTCGATAGCTTCAAGGTGATGCCTTTTTGAAACCTCATAGTCATTTTGATCATGGAAGGGAGTGATCTTGACGACGCCCGTTCCGAATTCAGGATCGACCATTTCGTCTGCTACCACGCGCAACTCACGATCACCGTTAATCGTTTTAACTGTGATTTCTTTGCCAACATATTTCGTATAACGCGTATCGTCTGGATGTACTGCGACCGCCGTATCGCCAACTTTCGTTTCGGGTCTCGTTGTCGCAAGTTCGAACGGACCATACTTCATGTAATAAAGGACACCTTCTTGTTCGGTATGCTCAACCTCGTCGTCAGCGAGTACCGTTCGACATGTTGGACACCAATTAACCATGTACGAGCCACGGTAGATTAGACCCTTTTCATAGAGCCGATGAAATGCAGTTCTGACGGCTTCTTCCCGCTTCTCGTCCATCGTGAACGCATTACGACTCCAATCAGCCGAAGCACCGAGCGCCCGAAGTTGATCTTCTATATACGCCTTATTATCGAGCGCAAATGCCTTCGCGCGCTTCGCAAACTCTTCTTTGCCGAGGTCATGTTTGTCTATGCCTTCCTGGGCAAGTTGACGGTCAACCACACTGCTCGTCGCAATCGCGGCGTGGTCAGTGCCAGGCAGATAAAGCGTATCGTCACCTCGCATGCGGTGATAACGAATCAGTGCGTCTTCGATTGCAACCATAATTGCGTGACCAGTGTGAAGTCTGCCGGTAGCGTTCGGCGGCGGCATGATGATGGTGTATGGCTGTGTGCTCGCCGCCAGACTAGGATCCCGGTCGGTCAGTGGCTTGAAAGAGTTTGCATCTTCCCAGCGCCTATAGACGGCTTCTTCAGTCGCTATTGGATCATATGCTTTAGGTAGCTCTTTCACGTTTGTCATTGTATCGCGGCTTGGGAGTTACCGCTTGGTATGCTGGGAGCATGCGTTTAATGAGCCAGTTAAGAAATCGTCGATTCCAGGAACAGGTTTCGGCATATGCCATTCTTGGTGGAACGATCGGTGTAATGCTGGCGGCGATTTGGCCGTCCCTTTCAAATAGTGGCTTTCTTGCTGGCTGGGATGCAGGCGGGCACCTACTGAAAGCATACTTTTTTGCCCACACATTGTTGCCAAGCGGGCTGTTAAACGGCTGGTTTCCGAATTGGCACGGCGGTTTTGAGCTGTTTCAGTTTTACCCGCCGCTTCTTTATTACTTGCTCGGACCACTGACGCTCGTATTTCCAGCGGAACTCGCACTGAGGATATTCACGGCAGCGCTGTGGATTGGACTTGTACCAGTCACCTACTATTTTCTGAGAAGTTTTAAGCTCCCTCGCTTCTTCGCTGCTCTCGGTACGACCTTGCTGCTGGCTCTAAACGCATCGTTTGGGCTTGGTCTTGGCGCATTGTATGGTGTCGGGCTTTTGCCAAATGGTCTAGGTTTCATCATGGCCATCTGGGCCCTTGGTCGGATGCAGCGAGAGCTAGACGATCCGGATCGTGGTAGACGGCAATTGATCATGACGGGCCTTATTTCGGGCGGCCTCATCCTAAGCCATACCTTTTCCGCGTACTGGTGGGCGCTCGCCTCGCTTACCCTGCTGGCAAGCCACGCTATAGCCAATCAAAACCCATCACGAATCATAAAAAGATATCTGACAATCGTTTTGATAGCACTTGCCGTTTCCGCGTACTGGTGGGCACCATTATTAATGACTGAAAGCTTCCGGGGGGCAACCGGTTCTCTTCAGCAGCAGTCATTTGGCGAACTATTGAAAGGGCTCGTGCTTGCTGAAGACTTCGGCGGAATAACGATTTCGCTACTCGCTCTCATCGGACTAGGATCGATGGCATTGCATCGCAAGTGGCGTCTTTTTGGGTTCTTCGCCGGAACGCTGCTGTTCTCCCTGCTGCTTTCCTTAAATATCATCAATGCCGCACTCCCGTTTTCATCGGTAGTTGCATCTTCGCAATTTATTCGTTTCCATGCCTTCTTCGCTTGGCTAATGATGATCTTGGCGGCCTACGGGATCTACGAAATCTGGGTGATCGCCCGTCGCTATGCAAGTTTTGGCGTTGTTGCTCCGGTCTACACCGCTGCCGTAGTCTCTCTGCTGTTCTTGGTGGTATTTCCAACGCTCGATGAAAAGCGGGGATTTGTTCGTGTTGTGCCCGACAACTCCCTGACAGGTGAGATCCGCGAGGTTAATAACTTTTTGCAAGAAAATATGCGACCCGGCGAGTTTATTTTGAGTGAATTCAACTGGGATAGTCGGATACCGCTTGGTAGTCCTCATTTTGCAAACCAGCGCTTACCGTTACTAAATGAAAATATTTGGGATCTTGATGGAAATTTTCCCGAGGGGACTAAGGCGGCAGAAGGGCCTGTGACAACAGCGTCAGCGCTTACGCAGACACTGTATCTGCGCGAACAGCTACCCCAACTCCGCCAGCGAGGCGTGCGCTACATAGTTACGACGAATCCACGTACCGCTAATGAACTCGCGTACATGCCGGACCTCTCCCCGGTATTTTCCGGAAAGCAGTTTGCCATCTTCGATCTCGGAGAGAGTGTACAGCCATTTGGTTTCTCGGCGGGATATGTACCGCTTAGTGCCGCATACACGCCAAATAAATATGTCATCGAATTTCCAAAGGGAACAATCATGACAAGTGACCAGTCCTTGGCAATTTCATACCATCCGTGGTTACGTGCTAAGGCTGACGGCCGCAGTTTGGCAACTCGAGAATCGAGTCTCGCGACTCTACAGCTAAGTGCACCAGGGGAGGTTTCGAAGCTAGAGATTTCCTACCGACCACCGTGGTATTTGGCAATCCCAAATGTAATCTCACTGCTTGCGATACTGGCTTGTTTTGTTGTTATCCTCTTGCCGCGCCGGCATCGATCGAACGTGAAGGATCGGCTTCGATCTCAAAAGGCGAGACGGAAACCTCGCTAAACAAAGCGGCTAATCCAATCATCCCTGCGTTATCTGTGGCCAGCTCAAGCGGCGCACAGTAGAGCGGAAGACCTCGAGCTTCACACGTGTTTTGTAAACGCTCTCTCAGTCTTTGGTTTGCAGCAACTCCACCCCCAAGCAAAATCGCGGTGGGTTCCATCTGGCTAGCTGCTCGCATAGCTTTCTCAACCAGAACATCCACCACAGCTTCTTGAAACGAGGCGGCGATATCTGCACATATTGATTCTGTAAGGTTCGCGCCAAGAACTTCCCGCCGTACAGCAGACTTTAAACCTGAAAAGGAGAAATCAAGGTTGTCTTGATTAAGCATCGCGCGGGGAAATTTGTAAGCATCGGCTCTGCCCTGCTTTGCGGCCGCAGCGATCTTGGGGCCGCCTGGATAGTCCATGCCAAGCAGTCTCGCAACTTTGTCAAAAGCTTCCCCAGCTGCATCGTCTCGAGTCGAGCCGAGAATGTGAAATGAATGATGATCATCCATCCTAACTAGCTCGGTATGACTACCAGAAACGACGAGTGCTAGATAGGGAAACGAAAATCGCTTGCCATAGAGGCATGCATAAACATGGCCAGCGAGGTGGTTTATAGGTAGCAGCGGAACGCCAAGAGCGCTCGCGATAGCAGCCGCGGTTTGGGTGCCTACAAGTAGCGGCCCGATGAGGCCTGGTCCGCTTGTAACGGCTACTTTAGTAATCGAGGCTTTTGTAATTTTCGCTTCAGAAAGCGCTTGGTCAATAACTGGAATGACCATCTCAAGCTGCAATCGTGACGCTACCTCCGGCACCACACCCCCCGTAGCCCGGTGTACATCAATTTGTGATGACACGATATTGCTGAGAACTTTACCGTTTTCGGCAACGACTGCCGCAGACGTTTCGTCACATGACGTTTCTAGGGCAAGAATGTAAGAATCTGGCATAGGTCTAGTGTAGCGTTTGATGTGGTGCCACTTCGACAGTAGGTCCTCTCATCCGTACACTTGGTATATGCAAGTACAACAGTTTTCGGGAACCAGAGAGGCATGGAACTCGTTTGCCAAGCACAATGGCGGCGGCATTTTGCAAAGCTTCGAATGGGGAGAGTTTCGTAACGAACACGAATGGACCGTTCACCGCGTCGAGGTAGTCGACGAGAAAAAGACCCTCTTACAAGCACAACTTTTGGAAAAGCGACTACCACTTGGTAAAGGTTTTATGTATTGCCCAGAGGGGCCGGTGCTATCCGAAGAGTGGGGATCAAAGAGAGCTGATACAGCGATGAGAGCGCTTACAGAATTTCTCGGCAAATTTGCCAGGGAACGAGGCGCCATTTTTGTGAAAGTCGATCCGCATATCCCCCTAGAGCTGCTCCCAGGTGATTGGTTTGAGTCGCACGGTTATGTTGATTCACCTGAAGACCTGCAAGCTGCAGTAGTCGCTCACGTTGATCTGTCTGGCAGCGAAGATGACATCCTGGCTCGGATGAAGCAGAAGGGCCGCTACAACATTAGGTATTCTGCGAAAAAAGGAGTGGTCGTTAGGCGGGGTTCTAAAAAGGAAGACCTTGAAGTTTTTTACCAATTGCTCGAGTCGACAGCAAAGCGCCAAGGGATAACCTACCGCGAGAAGGCGTATTTTGCTGGGATCCACAAACATTTGATTTCGGCTGGTTTGGCAGAGTTTATTACGGCGTTTGCCAATGATCGGCCGGTTGCCTCAATTTTGGTCACTTATTTCGGTGCTGAAGCGGTTTATCTCTACGGGGGTTCTTCAGAAGAAGATCGAAATGTCTTTGGTTCGTATGCAGTTCAGTGGGAAGGGATTAAGGAGGCGCGAAAACATGGCTGCAAATACTACAATATGACAGGAATTGCGCATGATGATGATCCATCAAACCCATGGGCAGGACTTCGCCAGTTTAAGCTTAAGTTTGGACAGGAGGTCAGGCTCGTTGGTGCATACGACCTACCAGTCGCACCACTTGCGTACAAGGCGTTTACAACAGCTAACCGAATTCGCCGAATCATTGTAAAGGCGCCACGGCGAATTTTACGTCGCTAATGGGATGGTGCCGAAGCCTAGGCGCGCTAGACTGAAACCATGGAAACTCTTCTGCGATGGCTCCATAGACTTGTACCGACTCGCTTAGCAGACGGTATTCGTCCGGCGTACCATTTTGGGCTCGCAGTGCTTGGGGAGACCTTCTACCGGTTTCCCGGTAGAAAATTGACCGTCATTGGCGTAACAGGGACGAATGGTAAATCCACCACAGCCAATCTCATCGCCAGCGTCCTTGAAGAGCGCGGTTTTGAAGTTGGTTTAGCGACGACGATTAATTACAAAATTGGCAATAAAAAGTGGCGCAACGAATCGAAAATGACATCCCTTGGACGATTTGGAACGTATCGATTACTCCGTCGGATGGTCAATGCCGGATGTACTCACGCGGTTATCGAGGTGTCTTCTCATGCGCTGCACTGGAATCGAGTGTGGAAAGTCCCCTTTCAAACAGCAGTCTTTACGAATCTTTCCAGGGATCACTTGGATCTTCATAAAACGATGGATAACTACCGTGCAGCAAAAGGCAAACTATTTGTGGGGCTTGCGCACAATCAGGATATAAATACGCTCGCTGTCATAAACGCAGACGACAAAGAGGCAGACTATTTTGCATCGTTTGGTGCCAGCAGAACCATTTTCTTTTCGGCAAGCGGCAAGTCACATGCCAACGGTGAAACTCTGATTGCATCGAACATTAAGGCAACCCCCACAAGTAGTCGATGTACGGCGGAGCTTGGAGGGGAGAAGCTTGAATTTACCCTCGCACTTCCCGGCAGGTTTAATGTTGAAAACGCCTTGGCTGCAGCAGCAGTCGGTATTGGTCATGGTGCAACGCCCCAGCAAATAGCCACAGGAATCGCCAAAGTAAAAGGTGTGCCCGGCCGGATGGAGGCGCTGAGCGTTGGACAGCCGTTTGAAATAATCGTCGATTACGCGCATACGCCCGATGCCTTTGACAACGTACTCAGAACGCTCCGTCCTCTCACTAAGGGCAGGCTGATTGGGGTTTTTGGCGCCACGGGTGACCGTGATCGAGGTAAGCGACCTGAGCTTGGTCGGACGGCTGCGAAATACTGCGATCGACTTATCTTGACCGAAGAAGATCCAGGTAGCGAAGAACCACAAGCAATCATCGACGAAATCCTTCCTGGATTGCCGAGTAAGGCTGACTATAGTGTCGAGGTTGATCGTCGACTGGCGATTCGAAAGGCGCTCACTGAGGCGCGGCCCGGCGACACAGTTGTTTTACTGGCGAAGGGACACGAGACAGTCATGGCATATCGTGATGGCATGAAGCCATGGAGCGACCAAGGCGTTGCAGCGGAGGAATGGAAACACCTCGCCGGTATTAAAAGGTAGAAACCTGCAGAGCAGCGTGATACCGTTGATCTAGTGAATTCTATACATGAATTAGGTGAACAAAGAAGGATCGATGACCCGCAGAGCGGGTCTTTTTTTAAACTAGAACCTGGCGCAGCCACAGTGGAAGCCCCCGTGTCTGCGCACATTGCGGCCTACGATCGTTACCGCGACGAACTTCGTCGTACCGACACCATTTCCTTTACGGAGCTTTCGTATCGCCGCAGCATTCGAGCATCTCGCATAGCAGTAAGCGCCGTAATGCTCGAAATGATTTCAGGTAAACAGCTGCACGATGAGATTGATAGACGACTTCGTGATGGTGGTAGCGTCGCAATTGTCGAGGCTGCAAGGATCACTGACATCCCGCGCGATCTATTTCTTCTCCTTTCTCCCGAGAGAATAGAAGAACTGTCTTGGCAAGCGGCACGGGATCAACGATCCAATGTCTGCACCAACCTTGGGGAGACCCTGTTACGCGAAGGCCTTGCGCAGCGAGAGGCATCAGCACTTGAAGATGTTAGGGAACAACTTGCAGCCGAACCCTCGCGCCGGGCTGCATAGAATTAGTTCGACAGAGTGCGCAACACTAGTGACAATAGGGTTATGGCATCACCGAAGCGTCTCGTCTTAATCGACACGATGGCATTAGTGCACCGTGCATTTCATGCCATCCCTTTTCTTTCGACGAAGCAGGGAGAGCTCACAAACGCAGTTTTCGGATTCACATCAACGGTGCTTTCGGTGGTTGCTGATTTGCAGCCCGACTATATTGCCGCCGCTTTTGACCTTCCCGAACCAACGGTTCGTCATGAAAAATTTGCAGAGTATAAAGCGACACGGCAAAAAGCGCCGGACGAGCTGCGATCGCAATTTGGTAGAGTGCGCGAGGTTATTGAAACGCTCGGTATACCGATCTACGAGCAAGCAGGGTACGAGGCAGATGATGTCATCGGGACGCTCGCTAAGCGTGCCTCAGAAGATCATGAAGTCGAGGTATACATCGTCACTGGAGATAGAGACTCGCTGCAGCTTGTGGGCGAGAGGGTCTTTATCTACATGTTGAAATGGCGTCCCGGCGGGCGAGAAATAGTCACGTATACACCGGCACTACTACATGAACAACTCGGCCTGACAGCGGCTGAATTTGTGGAATACAAAGCACTTGTTGGAGATACCTCTGACAACATCCCGGGCGTTCCAGGAATCGGAGAAAAGACCGCTGCCAGTCTGGTCGCGACATACCATTCGCTTGAAAATATTTACGATGCGCTTGCACAGCAGCCCGATCAACACCCCCTTTTCAAGCCCAAGATGCGAGAAAATTTAAATACGTACCGGGAACAAGCGTACCTTTCACGTGACCTTGGCCGAATTATTACAGATGTAGATCTGCCGTTTGACTTAAAGCACTCGACTATCCATCACTTTGACCGATCTCGGGCGGAGCGATTATTTGGAGAGTTGGAATTTGGCAGTTTGATGAAGCGTCTTGGTGAGTTTGGCAAAGTGGCTGCAGACGAAGACGGCCAAAAGCCGGATGTAAGCGATCCTCCGAAGCGTGAATGGGCAGGTAAAAAGTACCATCTGGTAGCCGATGAGCCAGCGCTTCAAAAGCTTATCAAGCAATTGGCTAGCCAAGAGGTAGTGGCCTTTGATACCGAGACGCGTGAACTTGATTCGATATCACAGAATTTAATTGGCCTTTCGTTTTCTTGGTCTGAGCACGAAGGGTATTACGTTGCCCTTGAGCATGCCAGTGGACCTACGTTGTCTCTTAAAAAAACATTGGATCAACTTCGCCCTCTGCTCGAAGCAGATACGCCGCGGCTCGTGGCGCACAATCTAAAGTATGACTATGAGGTGCTGCTAGCCTACGGAATCAAGCTAGGCGGTTGTATTTTTGACACTTTGCTTGGCTCCTACCTGCTCAATCCGGGTGCACGAACTCTCAAGCTCGACACCCTCGCGTTTCAAGAGCTCGGCGAATCAATGCAACCAATTACAGAGCTCATTGGCACTGGAAAATCGCAACGCTCACTAGCTGACATTTCGTCGGAAGAGGTGGCGCTCTATGCAGCGGAAGACGCCGAGATGACGTGGCGTCTCTACAAAAAGTTCGACCAGGACTTAAGAGATGCGGGGCTCGACCGAGTCTTAGATATGATTGATCTACCGCTCATTCCGGTTATTGCCGATATGGAGCATGCAGGCGTACGGCTCGACACGGCATTCTTGAATGCGTTGCATGGCCAGTTTGGTTCAGAGCTTGCTGATATTGAGCGGGAAGTCCAAACTCTTGCGGGACACGAGTTTAACTTAAATTCCCCGGCTCAACTCGCAAAGGTCTTGTTTGATGAGCTGGCCATCGGCAAAGGAATGACTAAACGGGGCGGGACGCACAAGTCGACAGCGGCTGATCAGCTCGAAAAGTACCGTGATGCTCACCCAATTGTCCCGCTAATTATGCGCTACCGAGAATTGGCTAAACTCAAAAGCACCTACGTTGATGCGCTCCCAAAGCTAATCCGCAAAGACACTGGAAGGCTCCACACTAGTTTCAACCAGACAGTTGCCGCAACCGGTAGGCTTTCATCATCAGATCCGAATCTGCAGAATATACCAGTGCGTACAGCCCAGGGTCGGGAAATTCGCAAGGCGTTTATCACTGATCCCGGATTTATGCTGTTTGCTGCTGATTACTCTCAATTTGAATTGCGGATTGCGGCCCATCTTTCTGAAGATGAAACGCTTAGTAAGGCTTTCAAATCGGGCCAAGACATTCATGCGGCAACAGCGGCACGTGTTTCGGGCGTGGAGATCGAAGAAGTTACTCCCGAGCAACGCTATGCTGCGAAAGCCGTGAATTTCTCAATTCTCTATGGAGCAACCCCTCACGGAGTGGCTCGTTCGACCGGAATGAGCGTCGCTGAAGCGACCGCTTATATTGATGATTACTTCAAGACGTATCCAAAACTAAAGAGTTACATGGACCGAATGATCGACAAGGCCAAACAAGATGGTTTCGTGGAAACGATCTTTGGTCGTCGCCGTTATTTGCCCGAAATCCACTCATCGACCCACCCGGTTAGGGAAGCTGCGAAGCGAATGGCGATAAACATGCCGGTTCAGGGCAGCCAGGCGGACATTCTAAAAATGGCTATGGTGAACATCCACCGTGGTCTTCGTAAACAATCTGCGCAATCAAGAATGATACTTACCGTACACGATGAGCTCGTATTTGAAGTGCCCGAAGAAGACATTGCATCTGTCGCCCCTTGGATTATTTCTGAAATGGAAACAGCGTATACTCTTTCTGTTCCAATCGTGGCAGACGCGCGAGTTGGTAAGAACTGGGGCGAAATGAAGCCCTACCCGGCGACGAACTAATCTTACTGGGATACACTGTGCTGCTATGGATGAACAGGAAAAGATAGAGTTGACGGCTGCTCTTGATGAGCTCGTTCCGCAGACGCGCGTACAAGTGGTTTTGGCTCTGGGCGAAGAAAAACTAGAGTTCTATGACTTGGTGGAGAGACTCAGAGAAAGTCCAGCAGGGGTTCCAAATGAATGGGTTCTCAGACGAACATTATTCACAATGGCGGAATTAAGAGAGATTGATTGTGAACTAGTTGAGGGCGAATCACCCAAGCTATATCTCTGGAATGCTACGAGTAGCTAAAGACCGCGCGGTATACTAAGCGGGTGAGCAAATCGAAAAAGAGTCATGATCGTGCATTCTCAACGCTGATTCCGACGGCGGGTAAGGCGGATATTCACATTCATAGCACCGCCTCAGATGGAAAACCTACTCCCCGTGAGATTCTGGACTATGTTGAGAGCCATACCGACCTCGATGTTATCGCCATTACAGACCACGACACGATGGAGGGCGCCTTTGAGGCAGAGAAAATCTACAAGGAAGGGAATTACCGCTTCGATTTGATTCTTGGCCAAGAGGTAACCTCGCAATCAGGCCACATCCTGGCGCTTTATATAGACAAGCCGATCCCTTCGGAGCTTTCGGCAACCGAAACCATCAAGCGGATTCATGAACAGGGTGGGCTTGCGATTGCCGCGCATCCATTGCTGATTCTTCGCTACATTGATCCAGACATGTTGACGGCCGATGGTGTCGGAGTAGACGTACTGATGCAGGAGCCATTCGACGCAGTAGAAATCATAAATGCCTCTCCAGTGATGAAGCGGGAAAACCGTCGTGCCAGATTACTTAACCGGAGTATTATTTTTCGCGCTGAAACAGGTTCGTCTGACTCCCACATTCTCGAGGCAATCGGCAAGGGATACACGCTCTTCCCTGGACGAAGCGCAGAAGACTTCCGACGTTCCATAGAACAGAAGACCACAGAGGCTGTTTCCAAAAAGTACCGCATCAGAGAAATCCTGAAATATGTTCGCTTCTACGCCAAGATGAAACTTCGCGAAACAGGAAAGCGTCTCTTCAGGCTTACTTCAAGGAAAGCACGAGTGAAGCCATGAAGCGACTCTGGATAATCGTTTTTATTCTATCGCTCGTCTATGTTGCCGTCTGGGCAGGTATGAGAGCGAGTAATGCTTCAAACAAAGCAGTTTCCTCACCAACACCCATTGCTACACCAGATGCTTCAACAAATGGGCTCGTTGAGCGGGCAAAGGCAGATGCGATTGGTCGCTCACCCTCAAATGCCACTATCGAAGTTGTGTCTGTGGTGCCCGCAAAATTTGTAGGACCGCAGCTAGAGAAAACAAAAATAACAGACTCTGCCGGGAAACCAGGTTTTGTGATTACCTTGATGGCCCAAGTAGAGGGCAAAGATGTGACAAAGCTTGTCTACCACGCCTCGTCCGGGACTGTGGTCTTTATATCCCAAAGCGCTCCGTAGAGCACGCCGTGTGCGGCATCGTATGATGAATGCATGCCAGAGTTACCGGAGGTAGAAACAATTGTTCGCGGCTTGCAAACTGTTTTGCCGGGTCGGTGTATTGAGGTGTTCGATGTTCGTCTTAAAAAAATGTTTATTCACGATGGACCAGAGGGCAAAACCCGGATTATCGGAGCCCGCGTAATAAAAGTTGAGCGACGCGGGAAAGTCATACTACTTAGACTGTCGACTGGAGTAACGTTGCTAATTCACCTCAAAATGACCGGACAACTCATATTTCGAACCAAAGGACAGCTCAAACTTGCCGGAGGCCACCCGCTGCCGTATGTAGATGGTGAGCTACCAGGCAAGACAACGCACGCGATTTTTGTGTTTGATGATGGAAGCGAACTGTTCTTTAATGATCTTCGTCAATTTGGATACCTCAAACTCGTTCCAGATGAAGATGTTATGGCGGTTCCAATTATGGCAAAGTTTGGGCCAGAGCCACTGGCGGATGATTTTACTGCGGCCGATTTTTCAAAACGCATAAATAAGCGTCCAAACGCTAAGCTCAAACCCCTTTTGCTTGATCAAACCTTCATAGCAGGCCTTGGCAATATTTATGTCGATGAAGCACTTAATCTTGCCAAGTTGCACCCGCTAAAGCGCGCCGGATCACTAACAAGCGTTCAGCGTAAGGTGCTTTTTTCGGCGATTCGCACAGTATTGCTGCGCTCCCTCGAGCTCGGCGGTACGTCGGATAACAGCTATGTATCAATTCGCGGTGAAAAGGGGGATTATTTGAAAAACGCACGAGTTTATCACCGTACCGGAGAACCGTGTCTTAGATGTGGAACCCCGATACAACGATTGGTAGTAGCCGGTAGAGGGACCCATATCTGTCCTGTTTGTCAGGTGAAACCCAGAGCGAGAAGGGCGTTATGATTTTATTTCTGCACGGTGTTGAATCGCTTCTTACCCGTGAAAAGGTGAAACAAATTCGGGACAAGGCACTCGGCCAGGGTGTAGACGACCTTAACCAAACCGTTATTGATGGCGATACGGCGAGTATTGGTGAAATAAGTGCTGCCCTACACGCTGCACCGTTTCTGGCGCCGCAAAGGCTCGTAGTTATCGTAAATTTCTTAAGCAGTCGACCTGTCAGTGAGTGTGATCAGCTAGTAGAGCTACTTGAAACCCTCGGCGAGGATATCCTTGTGGTGATTGCCGAATACGGCAAACCAGACATGCGCCGCGCTGCGGTGAAACGACTTGGCGATTTGGCCACAAAAACTTGGAACCATAAAGAGCTTGATGCTGCGGCGGTCGAGAAATGGGTTTCGGATCAAGCAAAAAGTCGGCGCATAGCACTCACAGCGCCACAGCAAAAAATGCTTATTGAGCGCACAGGAGGGGATTTATGGATGCTTTCACATGAGCTCGATAAACTTCGTGTTCACGAACCTATTACAGATGAAATTCTTAGTTTACTGGTCGTCGACACGGCGCAATCAGATGTTTTCTCATTTGTTGATCGGCTCGGAGAACGAAAGCCAAAAGAAGCACTAATCGAGCTTCGTTCACTTCTAGATTCGGGTGAGGATCCTCTCAGGCTTCTGGGGATGATCGTTCGTCAGTTTCGTCTGATCATTACCGCCAAATCCTTCAAGGAGGAGGGCGGGCGATCGCAAGATCTTCCTCGGGTCCTTGGGGAAATTACGCGTAAGCCTCCAGCGCCTGTGCATCGTTTTGTCGCGGACAAGGCAGCCAAACAAGCCGAGCGATATACACTGGCAGAGTTAAAAGATATTCACTCACGCCTTGTTGAAACTGATCGGGCGGTTAAAACGGGAAAAATCGACCAGGAGCTTGCCCTGGAACTGTTCACGATTGAAGCGGTACTTACTTCGCCGGCTTCTTGACGGTCCTTTTTGCTGCGGCAGGCTTGCTAGCCGAAGACTTCTTTGAAACGCTTTTTTTCGTCGTCTTTACAGCTTTCTTGGGAGCGCTTGACTGCTTTGGGGGTGTTGCTCCCTTTAAACCTGCTTTCTTTGCAGCGTCAGCAAGGCGTGACTTATAGCGGGAAACAGTATTTGGATGAAATGCACGTACTTTTGCAGCCTTATCGAGATTTGATTGTGCTACAGCAACTGCTTCGCCGGCCTCCTTCGTCTTTCCTTGAGAAAGCAAAGTTCGCACCTTTTTCAAAGCAGTACGCGACCGCGTTCGATGTATTCGATTCTCTTCTGTCTGTCGCTCGGTAACCCGAACGCGCTTCTTGGCTGATGCAATTTGTGGCATAACGAAGCAAAGTGTAGCAGGCTTGAAGGTAGCTGTCTAACCCCTTGCAGTAGTTCAGAAGGTCGCTCGCTTCTTGACAGATTGTTCAAAAACATCTATACTTAGTCAATTTTGAGGAATAAACGGCGCGTTGACACGTGCCCCAGAGCTTTGTATCATTATCGGTTTCGCCTATGGAACTTACTCCCAAACAACAAGTCACCGAACTTATCAAAAAGTTCAATCGAATCTTGCTGGTCGCTCACGCCCGGCCTGATGGGGATGCACTTGGGAGTTTGTTGGCGTTTCATCATGTCCTCGAGGCACTGGGCAAGAAACCGACAACGGTTGTGCGAGATACGGTGCCAGAGATGCTCGAGTTTCTACCAGGCACGGATAAGTTGTCAGCGCAGCTTTCCGGAAGCAACGATCTGATTGTTTCCGTCGACATCTCAAAGGTTCCAGTCGACAAGCTTAAATACAACACACGGGACGATCGTCTTAATGTGGTTATCAGTCCAAAGGAAGGCGCTTACACAGAAAAAGATGTCCAGCTTAAAACTGGCTCTTTCCAGTTTGACCTAATTATCGTGCTCGATTGCCCAGACCTTGACCGGGTTGGCGCACTCTACGAAGAGCAGCCCGATTTGTTCTACGAGACGCCAGTTGTAAACATCGATCACCACCCATCGAATGATTACTTCGGTGCAGTTAACTTGGTCGACCTGACGGCGACGTCGACAGCTGAGATCCTGGTAGGTCTCTTTGAAAGTCTCGGTGAAAGTTTGATCACCGAAGATGTCGCAACCGCACTGTTGACCGGATTAGTAACTGATACCGGTTCTTTCCAAAACTCGAATACGACACCTAAATCTCTTACCGTTTCTGCCCAGCTCGTTGCTGCTGGCGGAAGACAGCAGGAGATTATTCAGCACGTCTACCGAACTAAGCCAATCTCTACTCTGAAACTATGGGGACGTGCCCTTACGAAGCTGCAGTACGACCCGGAAACTCGATTTGTATGGTCATCGCTTTCTTCGACTGACTTTGCAGACACCGGGGGCACAACCACTGATGCTAAAGCGGTAATAGATGCGCTGATGACTTCTGCTCCGAATGCTGAAATAGTGCTGTTGCTACGAGAAACCGACGGTTCGGTTGATGCCTCGGTTCGGACCACGAAAGGTGTCGATGCCACTGAGGTCGTTGGATTCTGGAACGGTGGTGGACATACCGGTGCGGCTGGGTTTGATATTTCTGGATCGCTTGATGAAGTTGAACCCAAAGTGGTAAAGCAAATTAAGAAATATCAACTCGATCGATTCGAAAAAGCAGGAAACCAGACAAACGAGCAAGCTGTTCCCGAAGAGCCGGAGACCCTCACCCCTCAAAATGAATCACCACAGCAGGCTGCCCCGGACACTGCTCAAGGATTGTCTGAAAAAGCCGATAAACCTAGCGATGCTGCCGCACTTCAGTCGCGTGAAGAAGTAGCCGAACCTCAGCCCCCACTCAGCGATGAACAGTTAGATGCTTATTTCCGACGAACTTCTGGCGGAAAAGGGAGCGTCATTGATCAGCAGCAAAAACCCCAAACGCCGCCAAGTGGCACCGAGTAATCACTTCTCTGTATGACTGCAGGGTATACGCCTGAATCAAGCAGAGAGAAAGAGCACGATCTACCGGATTTAGCGCGCTTTGATCGTTTTGTTGAGGGACATCTTGGGTTGTGGTCATCAAGAAAATTTGTGACAGTCAAACATCCGGAACTTGTCTTCCGTGTCTTCCGAGACACTCAGGGAGAGAGCGCGGCAGATCTTGGGCTTCTGGTCGTAGGCGATGAGCGGCCACTGGCACGAGAAGACGCAGTTACAACAAGTGGTCCTGAAGAAATGTTTATTGTCGACGGCGCACCCGTCGTAACGACACTTCGAGTAGGAGGCAGGTGGCAAATTCGTCACCAATCAGCTCGCAAA
Source organism: uncultured Candidatus Saccharibacteria bacterium (assembly GCA_964432765.1). Classification (GTDB taxonomy): domain Bacteria; phylum Patescibacteriota; class SICC01; order SICC01; family CAYSOT01; genus CAYSOT01. The sequence goes on along the minus strand of CAYSOT010000002.1, from coordinate 34,816 downwards.
CTAGACCCCCACCAACTAGATGACTCAACCTTCTTTTGGCAGGAATGGGCTCCACAGACACTTAAGCGTGCCTTACCGTTGTGGCAGCCTGATGCAAGAGAGCTGCTCGGAATGCTGGATGGCGCCATCTCACGAATTGATATGCTTGAGCGGTGAACGAAGCTGATGGATTTCTGCTGATAGATAAGCCTCTTGGCTGGACGAGCCACGATGTTGTAGCGAAAGCTCGAGGGATCACTCGTATTCGCAAAATCGGACATGCCGGTACACTCGATCCGCTAGCGACAGGACTCTTAGTGCTCGGTATTGGTCGTGCCACAAAGCAGCTCGCTCAAGTAAGCGGACAGACAAAGGCATATGAAGCCGAGGTTACTTTTGGTGCAGCATCTGATACTGATGATGCCGAAGGTACTCTCACTTCATACAAAGATTTCAAGAAACCGAGCGTACTCGATATTCGGGAGGCAGTTCATGAGTTTAAGGGTGACAGCATGCAAATTCCGCCAGCATACGCAGCTATTAAGCATCAGGGTCGCAAACTTTATGAATTGGCACGTGCCGGGGAAGTTGTGCCGCGCGAGGCACGTCCTGTTGTGATCCATGAAGTAAAGGTTGAAGCATACGAATGGCCACATTTAAAACTCTCCTGCGTTGTCTCAAAGGGCACGTACATCCGTTCGCTTGCCCGAGACATTGGCGAAAAACTTGGTTGCGGAGGTTACCTATCGGCTCTTCGACGAACGGCTATCGGCGACTTTTGTGTGTCTGATGCGATTTCGCCCCAGCAGCTCCAGGAAGATTGGAGACCACACTTACTGTCTAGCGTCCAAGTCGGCCAGAATGTCGCTAAGTGAATCAACCATCTTCACTGTCTCTAGGGCGTAAAAAACCGACTGGCGCTTTGCTCCGACGATATATATGCGCCGCGAGGGATTCTTTTGGCTCATTGCGATTGCCGCGCCTGTTTCAATGAGTCCACCAAGAAGAGTGTCGTCCCAGAGCAAAACAAAAATATCAGCGCTGGTTGCTGCGGCGAGCATCAGCTGGGCAGCCTCTATGGATTCGTGCGGGTAATCAAGATAAGGCTTTCGCAGGGACATCGCTGTCCAGTCGACAGCTGTCTCAAATCCCGCGATGCGGAGTCTATTTAAGAAATCGGTGACGCGGTCTTCATCACCGATGCGCCCAGCAACGTATACGGTTCCTTTAGGGTTAGTCGTATTTGCGGCCATTGCTGCCGTATCATACAGCATCCAGGTTTTAAGAATGGACATACTGGAGCTGAATCCGTATACTTTACTCCGCTATGCTGACTCGTGAAGCCAAGGCCAAGATTGTCAAAGAACACCAGTCGTCACCGAAGGATGTCGGTTCGACTTCGGTTCAGATAGCTCTCCTTACGGAGAGGATTAATTCTCTGACAGATCATTTGAAAGAGCATATTCATGACTATCACACTGAGCGCGGCCTTCAGATGATGGTTGGTAAGCGTCGTCGTTTGCTTAATTATCTGCAAAGCACGGACGAAAAGGCGTACAAAGCGCTTGTTGCCAAACTGAAGCTGCGTAGATAGTTCCATTCAGGCTTGCGTGCAGGTCTGATCGATCCATTTACAACTAAAGACGCCGAGGAATGATGAGCCTCTAGCGCTCCGCAGGAGCCCTAAAGATTCACCGTTCCTCTGCATGAGGAGGACTATGTCCAAGGTTACTAAGGTATCCGGTCAATTTGCCGGTACAGAACTATCATTTGAAACCGGAAAACTAGCGCAGCTAGCAACCGGCTCGGCACTCGCCCGCTATGGCGATACCGTTGTTTTGGCGACCGCGGTCGTCGGTGGTGAAAAGCCCGGATTCGATTACTTTCCGCTAAACGTTAATTACGAAGAAAAGATGTATGCGACGGGTAAGATCTCCGGTGGCTTTTTTAAGCGAGAAAGCCGTCCTTCAGAAGACGCGATTCTGATTTCACGTTTGATTGATCGTCCAATCCGACCTCTTTTCCCTAAGGGCACCCGCAACGACGTGCAGATTATCTGTACAGTACTGTCGGCAGACAAAGTTCATCATCCCGACATCGTTGCGATGAACGCCGCTTCTGCCGCGTTGATGGCTGCAGGGGCACCAATTGCTGAGCCAATGGGTGCTGTAAGAATCGGTAAGGTCGACGGTGAACTAGTTGTAAATCCAACTGAGGAACAGCGTGAAGTTTCTGAACTGGATCTGGTTGTTGCTGCAACGGATTCGAAAATCATGATGGTTGAAGCCGGCGCTAACGAAATTCCTGAGCAAGAAATGCTCAAAGCATTCGAAATGGCAATGCAGTCAGTCAAGGAATCGCTTAAGCTGCAGCAAGATTTTGCTACCCAAGTTGCTCCTGCACAGGTTGAGGCCGTAGTCGCTTCACCGGATGAAAAACTTGTATCCGAAGTCCAAGAGAAAGTCGCATCAAAACTGAGCGAGGCCTTCCGTGATACCGATAAACAGGCACGCGAAAAGAAGGTCGCGGAACTTGAGGGGTGGCTTGTCGAAGAGCTGATTCCCGAGGAGCGCGGCGAAAAGATTGAAGAGGGAGAGCTGCCATATACACGCAGCCAAGTCGTGGAGGCCTTTGATAGCGTTATGAAAAAAGAGTTGCGCCGCGCAATTCTTGAAGACGAAGAACGTCCAGATGGTCGGGGAATCGACGAGATTCGCCCAATTTCCTGTGAAGTTGGCGTATTGCCCAGAACTCACGGCTCCGCACTCTTTACACGTGGCCAGACTCAAGGTTTGAGTATTACGACACTCGGCACTCCAGGAGACGAACAGGTTGTAGACACGATGCTCCTTGATACCAAGAAGCGCTATATGCACCATTACAACTTCCCTCCCTACTCAACGGGTGAAGCACGTCCACTACGTGGGCCAGGACGTCGAGAAATCGGCCATGGCGCTCTCGCCGAGCGAGCGCTCGTACCTGTCATCCCAGACAAGGACGTATTCCCATACACCATGCGTCTGGTTACAGAAATTCTCTCCTCCAACGGATCGTCGTCGATGGCGTCTGTTTGTGGAAGCACGCTTTCTCTGATGGATGCCGGTGTGCCAATCAAGAAACCAGTTTCCGGTATTGCGATGGGGCTTGTAACTGATGGCCAGACGACAAAAGTACTAACCGATATTCAGGGCGCCGAAGACTTTGCCGGTGACATGGACTTCAAGGTCGCTGGAACCTCCGATGGAATTACAGCGTTGCAGATGGATATGAAAGTCCAAGGAATTCCGCTGGATGTAATGCAGGAAGCGCTTGATAAGGCCAAGAAGGCCAGGCTCTTCATTCTCGATAAAATGCTCGCAGCAATTGCGGAGCCACGACAAGAAATGTCCCCGCTTGCTCCGCGCATTACAACCATCAAGATTAATCCGGACATGATTCGCGTTGTCATTGGTCCGGGCGGCAAGATGATTAACGAAATCATCGCCGCTACCGGCGTCTCGATTGACATCGAAGATGACGGAACTGTCATGATCGGCTCGGTAGATGGAGATGGTGCAAAGAAGGCAATTGATTGGATCGAAAGCTTAACTGCAGAACCAGAGATTGGAAAAGAGTATTCTGCAAAAGTCGTGAAGATTATGGCCTTTGGCGCATTCGTCGAATTCATGCCAGGTAAAGAAGGTCTTGTCCACGTATCACAAATTGCAGACCGCCGTATCGAGAATGTCGCTGACGTTCTTAAAGAAGGCCAGCAGGTTAAAGTAAAACTTGTTGAAGTGGACCCTCAGGGCCGCAATAATCTGTCAATGAAGGCAGTCGACGGAAACCAGGTCTAAAACATAGGAGCAGATGTTTAGCGGCCCGCCAAATGGCGGGCCGTTCGATTTGGCGACCATCGAGCGTAATTCTGATACACTACTCACGTGGCGAAAAAACGCTCATCATCGGTAAAATCACGCACAATCTGGCTTGGGGTGACAGGTCTTTTGTTGCTGCTAGCAGCCTTCTTTCTACAACGCGCTCTTACCCAGCTTACGTACAGCGACTCGCTTCTAAAGCCGCTTCCAAAAGATAGCACTGTAGCAGGTCTGGCACGTCTGGACGTGTTGAAAACTGACACACTGACCGATCTGGCGAAAGCGACCGGGACACAGGTTGATTCGGCGACCGCACTGAAAGACTTTTTCGCTCGAGCAGGTGTTTCATCAGACAATATACGTGCTGCGCTTGAACAGAAGTTTTCGTTTGCCCAGGCACCGGGTGGTTCCGTTGCGGTATTCACTATTCGGAGCGAAAAGGCGCTTGCAGAAGTGCGAGGAAAGCTTTCAGGTGTTAGTCAGACGCTACCGGAGCAAGACGTAGAAGGCATTAAGCTTTCCGTGGCAAGCTTTGGCGATCCGGCTCGTACCGTTTTTCTTGCGCAGAATGCAAGGAGGTTAGTGGTTGGCAGTACGGCTGTCGCAGCGGTTGGCGCTATCCGTGAGACCGATGGTTTCTCATCAGTTGAGAATTTAGATACAACGGTAAAGCGCTTACCAGGAGCTGCTGATGGATATCTCTTCTATTCAACAAAAAATAAAACACCAGGAGCCATTGGTGTATTGCCATTAATTGGAATCGCTTGGAACGACAAAAAGCAGACAGTTGACCTTCATGTTGCCTCTGGCCAAGTCAGTTCGGTTAACACAAGCATCAAGAGAACTTCCGGCAACATCCTGCCATCAAGTGACGTGGCGAGTTATTCGCTAGAGTTTGCGAACCTCAGTCAGGCACTCGCCCTTATTGAAGAACAACGACAGAACATAGACGTCCCCAGCGTCGTTCGTTTTCAAAATAATCTCACCGCTCTTTCAAGGACACTCGGTAAGAACGTCGAGAGCGATCTAATTAGCGCAGTCGATAGTGGTGTACTGTATGGCCGCTACATAGATGCTTCTGGAAGTCCTCAGTGGATGGTCTCGTTTGGGTTTAGGGATGCTGAGGCGGCTACCAAAATGGAGCAAGAGCTCATACCGCTTATGCAGCAAAAACTTACGGTTCCAGTGAGAAAAGAAATTGTCCGAATTCTACCAGACGGGAGTCAGTCTAGAGAAGTTGCCTCAGAGGGAAAACAACCTCTGGTATTTAGCGACATCAACGTTGAAGGCAAGGCCGGTAAAGCGACAACTCTGCCGGCGAACGTTGGAGCCGTTTACATTGTTAGAGACGGGAGAGCGATTCTCGTAGGATCTAGCCAGGAAGCCGTCGCGAGATTGATTCAATCTGCCGAGACAAGAAAATCGAGTTCTTACTCAGGAGCATTTGCGCTTCGCGCTAAGCTGCCGGGAGGTGCCCAATTAATAAACAATCCCGATATTTTTGCACGATGGTTTTATGTGCTTCGTCCAGACACGGGTCGCTTTAGTCTCGATAAAGCCAGTGGAGTTATAAGCGGCGCGTTTGATTATGAGTCTGCAAAATGAAATTCGGTGCACACCTTTCAATTTCTAAAGGGCTTGATGCGCTTCTTGCGGAGACAGAGAGGATTGGCGGCGATGCAGTTCAAATATTCGCAAGAAATCCACGCGGCCGCGGCGAGACCGTCATCCCCGAAGAGGTGGCGGCCCCGTTTCGCGCTCAACTGAAAGAACGCCAGTGGCCACTGATAATTCACGCGCCCTATTACGTTAACGTTGGTTCAGGAACAGCGAATAATCAGCGAATTGCCCGTGAAGTAGTAAAGCTTGATTTAGAAAAAGGAGACCTACTAGGCGCAGAAGCAGTCGTTGTCCATCTCGGCACAGCCGGTGAGGGCAACAGCGTTGACGAAGCGGTTCCGCACACTTCAGAAACGATTAAGGCCATCCTGGATTCAACGAACGCAAAGACGCGGCTCTTACTAGAAACGTCTGCTGGAACAAAGCGGGTTGGCAGCAGGTTCGAACAGCTCGCAGAAATCCTTTCCGAGGTAGATCAAGCTGATCGTCTGGGCGTCTGTTTTGATACTTGTCACGTCTACACGGCTGGCTACGATGACAGCGACAAACACATGAAAGAAGTTTTAGATGCGTTTGATGCCACTGTTGGATTGCAGCATGCCGACGTGATTCACTGCAACGATACGCTTTCGCCGCTTGGTGGAGGAAGAGATGCGCATTGGCATATCGGTTTGGGTAATCTGGGCGATGAAGCGTTTCGTCTGCTCGTGAACGACGCTCGGCTGAAAGATAAGACCTTCATCATGGAGACACCAAAAGAGCCAAAGGGTGCTGATATCGAGAATCCCGACGTGACAAACTTAGCTAGACTGCGCTCGCTTATCGCTACTTAGCGGCCATTAAAAAGGTCAAGTCTTTTCAGTTTTCGACGGATACGCGATACTGCGACTAGATGCTAATCGCCTGTCTTTCCGACATACACGATAGGGTCACAAATCTAGATAAATCTCTGGAACTGATCACGCGCGCACGCGCGGACGTCTTAATTTGTTGCGGTGATTTAAACTCCGCCAGCATGCTACTGCCCATGGCAGATAACTTTCCTGGTGAGATTCACGTGGTGGCTGGAAACAACGATGATGAACTCGAAATAAAGCGCACCATTGACTCAGAACGACTCCTCAAGGTATACTATCATCGCTTAATCGGAAGGCTGACGTTAGACAAAAAACGGATCGCCTTCACTCACAAGCCCAAAGATGCCGAGTCGCTTCTCGAGGAAGGATTCGACATCATCTTCTACGGGCACACCCATGTAGCGAAGATCGAACAAATCGGCGAAACGTGGGTCGTTAATCCGGGGGACATCCAGGGCCGTTTCGGCCAGGCGCCATCATACGCGCTTTACGACACCGCAGATGGCGTTCCCGCACTCCAGTCACTTGAAGACACTGAAACAGATAGCTGATGAAATAAAAGCCCACACAGGCTGTGGGTTTGAGCCGTGTGAGACGTGCACTCAGCCAGTTCCTGGCGAGGGGAATCCGGGCGCGGAGATTATGTTTGTCGGCGAAGCCCCCGGTAAGAACGAGGATTTACAAGGTCGGCCATTTGTCGGTGCAGCCGGGAAGCTGCTAGATGAATTAATAGCTTCGATCGGCCTGTCTCGAGAAGATGTTTTTATCGGCAATGTGCTTAAGCACCGACCTCCTGGCAATCGTGACCCGAAACCAGAGGAAGTAGCTCATGAGTGGCCCTGGCTCGAAGAGCAAGTCGCTGCAATTCAGCCAAAACTAATGGTCCTACTCGGGCGTCATGCGATGGATAGATTTTTGCCAGACTGCAAAATTTCTAAGGATCACGGACGCGGAAAAAGATATCGTGGCCAGGTTTACTATCCGGTTTATCATCCAGCGGCGGCTCTATATACGGGAACACTCAAGCAAACGCTTTTCGACGACTTTGCTCGGATACCAGCCCTGCTTAAGAAGATCGACAGAAGTGGGCCGCCGAGTCAGGCAGAAGCCACGGCCGAAGAAGGCCAACCAAAACTATTTAACTGAAAGGAATAAAATGCAAAATTCACAGAATAACCATAGCGCAAGACAACCGCGTCGCAGGCGCCAAGCTAAACAATCAGATCTACTATCCGGAATTCTTGGGCGACCAGCAGGAGCTAGAGAACAAAAGTTCACAGCACAGAGTGGGTCACCTGAACCAAAGCCAAATCCGAGCGTGCGGACTGAATCACAACCGGTGCAGAAAGGACAGAAACCTAAGCACTCGCCCGGAAGTCCGCAAAAACGACAAGGCAAAGGAAAGAAACCACGAGCAGCAGGCCGCCCAACTATGGCGGGGTTGATTCAGAGCGTGCAGAAAGCAGATTCATCAAAAACCGTCTCGCACAAAGCGGGGGCACCCAGCAATGAGTCTATGAGGCAGTTTGATAGCCGAGACTCAGGAATGCTTTACCCCGGTAGTCAGTTTAAAGAGAAGCCACGGACGTTTCGAGATGCACACGCCAAGCTCCGAATTATCCCACTTGGTGGCCTGGAAGAAATCGGTATGAATTGTACCGCGATTGAATATGGAGACGACATCATCGTGATAGATGTTGGCTGGATGTTCCCCGATGAAACAATGCCGGGCATCGATTACGTAATTCCAGACGTTTCATATCTCGAGAAAAAGAAACAGAATATCCGAGGCGTCGTGATTACCCACGGACACCTCGACCACATTGGGGGCGCCCCGTATTTGCTTCCCAAGCTCGGATTTCCTCCGGTATATGCAACCCAGCTAGCTGCTGAAATAACCAAGTCGAACATTCAGGAATATGGAATTGCGGATAGGGTTCGCTTCAACCTTGTGAAGTACTCAGACAAGCTCCAGCTCGGCGTCTTTGGTATCGAATTCTTTCACGTAAACCACAACATCCCCGAAGGAATGGGTATCGCCATTACGACTCCGCATGGCTTGCTTGTTCACTCAGGCGACTTTAAATTCGACGAAACCCCGATTGCTGATGAGCCGGCGGAATTCGATAAAATCAAAGCACTGGGAGAGCGGGGAGTGCTGCTGGCGATGTGTGATTCAACCAACGTTGAACGGCCCGGCCACACGGTTTCCGAGCGCGAGATTGGACAAAATCTTCGCGAGCAGATTGGTAACGCGCGCGGTCGCGTCGTTATGGCCACCTTCTCAACGTTGATCGCACGCCTTCAGGAAGCCTTTACCGCAGCTGCCGAGAACGGTCGAAAAGTAACGGTCGTTGGGCGGTCGATGCTTCGAAATATTGAAATTTGCCAACGCCTCGACTATCTCGATATCCCAAAAGATATACTTGTCGATTCGAGAAACCTGAAGCGCTACGCTGATCACGAATTACTGATTCTGTGTACTGGCTCACAGGCCGATGAGATGTCCGCCCTGGCGCGGATGTCGCGTGGAGAGCATAAGCAAATCCAGATTAAATCCGGAGATACGGTAATTCTTTCTTCATCGCCGATTGCCGGTAACGAACGAGCGATTGAAAGCATGATGGATGATCTTTTCAGGCAAGGTGCAGATGTTATCTACTCAAAACTCTTTGATATCCACACTTCAGGACACGCGTATCAGGATGAACTGAAACAAATGTTGCAATTGCTCAAACCAAAACACTTCATGCCGATCCATGGCGAATACCGTAAGCGTGTTTTGCACGGGCGCCTGGCGAATTCACTTGGACTCTCAGCGCACAACGTTCATCTTCCGGACAACGGCATGGTAATCGAAGTTAATCACAAAGGTGATGTGGCTCTTACCAAGGAAAAGGTTGGTGGCAACCTTGTGCTAGTTGATGGCTTAGGGGTGGGCGATGTCGGACAAATAGTCCTGCGAGATCGAAAGCATATGGCTGAAGACGGAATGTTGGTCTGTATCATTCTGGTCGACCGTCGCAGCGGCAAACTAGTCGGCTCGCCGGATATTATCTCTCGGGGGTTCATCTACCTGCGTGAGTCTGGTGACCTGCTTAACCAAGCACGTAGCGAGGTAAAGCGCATTATGGCAAAGCCAACCAAGGGCGGAAGCGAAGAGAACTATCTCAAGAACAAGCTACGGGACGAACTTGGCGATTTCCTGTATGAAAAAACACAGCGCCGGCCAATGGTGCTACCGGTGCTGATCAAAGTCTAGATTCAGAGCGGCTGGTTAGTTGTCGAGAACGACTTCTTTCCAGCCCTTTGGTGTCCATCTAGCGCCTGGACCGGTAAAGTTCACGTCGGCGAGACCAGAGGTGTAGGTGATGGTTGAGTTGTTTGCCATCGTAATGCCGTAGGCAACGAGCGCCTTGGCCCCAGCATTGTTGGAAAGGTTTATGTTTCCGTGGCGCGTAACCAGAATCGCGCTGGTTCCGTTATTGGCAACATTCATGCCACCCGTGCTTTCTGAAAGTAGCATGATGAACGAGTTGGCGCCGTTACCTTGAATCGTGGTGTTGTTGGAAAGAGTCATTGATCCGTCAGAAACAATATATGAACTGTCGTTGGCGCCATACGTCGCTGCTAATCGAATCTGAGCATTATTGCTGAAATTAACCGTGCCGGTAACCCACAGAGGGCCGCTCATGTAGATAATGCCATTGTTGGAAATGTTAAGATTTCCGTTAATTTTCTTTGGCCCGAGTGTCGCTGTGGCGCCGTTAGTGAGATTGTAATCTCCATTCCATGTGCCGCCGTCGGCCGCTGCTTGTTTGAAGTCGGCGACGTTGCTATCGCTAATTGGGAAGTTGATCGAAGGTGAGTCTGGGCTTCCGGGATATGACGTTCCGGCGACTGATGAGCCGGAAATAGACTGATAATAAGCGCTTCCTCCAATTGTCGAGCCGGTAATTGTATTTGCGCGGACGGTGCCATTCACAACCATCGAGTTGAGAGACGTAGGCAACCCGCCAGTCCAAACCTTAAATGCCGTATCAGTGTTTAGTGCCGTCCAGGACCCGCCACTGAAGTTCGCTGAACCGCTGGCCGAACCACCAGCGTAGCTGTTATCTGAAGCCCAGACGAAATAGTTTGAGGCATTTGAAGCTGCGTCGAGGACAATCCAATAGCGATTACCGCTGGCCAGATTTGGATTCGAGGACATCGCCACATCAACAAAGCCATAATTACTACCCACTGACGATGTGAGAAGCGTGCCACTGGCAAGGGTAGAAGTTGCTGGCTTGTTGCCATTGTCGGCGACAAGGCGCACCGTCGCGTTTGATGGACTCCCCACTTTCTTGAGCTTAAGCGAGAGCTTGATAACTTTGTCGCTATCGGGCGCGGTAAAACTCTGGGCGACATCAATCTGATTAGCGGCACTACTTTTGCCGACAGTTGTGTCTGCTACTGTGCTTGGATCAAAAATCGGATTTGCATCCGGAGCTGCCCCATAGCCGACGGTTGCATTCCCAGTGATAGTTGCACCATTTGCACCCTGCACGGATCCATTTGTGTAGACAGAGCCGTTGATACGCGAGTTATTAGACATCACCACACCGCCCTGGTCGACTTGTACCGCGAAGTTGAACTGAGCGTTAATTTCGGTTTCTGAGACACAGTTTGTGAGCTGAATACGTCGTACGAGGGACTTGTTCGTACTGGATGCAGTAATTTGTCTCGGGTTACTACAACCAGATGCCCCCACAGGCTCTTCTATGAGAGTATCAACGCTACTATTAGTACCAAACGCGGTAGTAAGCGTTGTCGGAGTAATGCCGTAGTTAGGATCACGACGCAGCTGTAGCAGTGCATCTTCCGCACCGCTTTCCGCGTAGTAAAGCGACTGGGTTGTTTGAATCCTCTGTCCGGCGACACGGAGATTCACCACAGACGTTGTAACCATAGTGATGCCGACGACAAGAATGATAGCGGCATAGACTAGGATTCCTAAGACCCCGATCACGCCCTGCTGACGAGCCTGTTTCATTGCGGCCTCGTGGTTATCGTAGTGGTGAAGTTTAATGAGGCTGTTTGATTCGATTTAGTGCGAGAAAGCGTGCCTTGGACGCGCACCGAGGAGAGTGCATTTGCGTTGCTTGTGTTGTAGGTCGGTGAAACCGTAAATGATGTAACAGTAGTGCCTGGCGCTGTCAGAGCAGTATCGTTATTGTTTTCGTCCGTATAGCGCAGTGCTCCACCAGAGACATAGTACTTTCTCGTTCCGTTTGTTATCAGGTTGACAGCAAGTGTGTTTGGATTCGTTGAAGTATTGCTCAGCGACGTGTTATAGGTCGTGGCTTCCTTCAGATTTTGCGAAAAGTGAGCCAGGACAAGATCGCTCTCTCGCTGGAGGTCCTGGACAATTCGATCCTTGATGTAGGATTTCAAGATTGTTTGGTAAAGTGCCGCTGATGCAAGCGCGACGATAATAAAGATACTGAGTGCTACTAGCAGTTCAATGAGGGTCAGACCAGCGTCCCGTCGTAATCTCATGTAACCCAATCTGTGAAATAGCTTTGTAATGTTCGCGTCACGGTGCGGCTGCCGACGCTCCATGAGACGGTTACCACAACTTTTTTCGTGCTTGGATCGCTTAGTGTTCCTCCAGAAGTAACAATCTTGTCTCCAGCTGTCAGCGTTCCGCTATTGTCCGTGTCTTGTCGCTGGACAGAAGAGATTGTGACGCTTCGTGTGTATTTTCCAATCGTTTCGGTTCCAGACGAAAGCAGTTGCCAGGGTGGATTATTGCCAGCTTGGGCGTTGAGACGATACGTTCCATCAGTGGAGACATTAGTCCACGCTGCATCGCGCAGTATTCGTACGGCCTCCATCCCTTCTTGAAGATAGTTCGATGCTTGAACTGTGTCCCTACCTTGAACAGAAGTCCCACTAGCTAGTGCAGCGAGCCCTGCTACACCAGCAATACCGACAGCGAAAACAGAAATCGCGACGACTGCCTCGACAAGCGTAAACCCCCGTTGTTTGTTCTTTTTATTGGACATAAATCTGTCCTGCTGCGTTTACAATAATCACTTTTGTCCGACTTGTCCCGTTTAATGTCATTGTAATTGTCGCACTCGTCGCATTTTTTGTTTGTCCGCTGACCCTCTGGAAGGTCACCTGGCTGGCAGCAGGTGTGATGCTGGTCGAGATTGTTGTATTTGGAACGGTGGTAGTAGCGATTGAGGTCTGGGTTGCCGTTGCGGGGTCAATACTATAGGTCGTGTAGGAGCCACTTGAAAACGATATGCCGTACTCATCGTTATTTTCCCCCGTTGCCGCTTGCGACTGAGCCTTACGCAGTGCCGAGACAAGTTCTTCGGACTGCTTATTGAACGTATTTACCTTTTGGAGATTAAATATAGCCACAGTTAATGCGGCCAGCAAACCAATGATAGCTAGCACAACTATCATTTCTACGAGAGTATAGCCCCTTTGTTTCTGTGTTTTCATAGCGTCACTAACGGTCCAAGTATACCGTATTTCAGGCACGGGGCACTACGGCAGGCTATACTGGATTCATGTCTGCCACGAGGAATTTTTGCATCATCGCGCATATCGATCATGGTAAGTCGACCTTGGCCGACAGGCTTCTTGAAGTGACGGGTACGATTGAAAAACGCCAGATGCAAGACCAGCTGCTCGATACGATGGATCTTGAGCGTGAACGTGGCATCACTATTAAGCTGCAGCCGGTGACGATGAGCTGGCGCGGTGTGACGCTCAATCTGATTGATACGCCTGGTCATGTCGATTTTTCATACGAAGTGTCGCGTAGTCTGGCGGCGTGTGAAGGCGCACTCTTATTGGTCGACGCATCACAGGGCATTGAAGCGCAAACACTCGCAAACGTTCAATTGGCGCTGGCACACGGGCTGAAAATAATTCCTGTTGCAAACAAGATCGATCTTCCAGCAGCTGATCCGGAGGGTACCGCCCAGCAAATCGAAGACATCCTTGCCCTGCCCGCGGAAGACGTTCTGCCAGCATCTGGCAAGAGTGGTGAAGGGGTCGAGGCAATCCTTGACGCAATTATCGAACGAATCCCGGAACCACGTGGAGATAAGACTGCGCCGCTTCGTGCCCTCATCTTTGATTCAGTTTTCGATACGTATCGTGGAGTGATCGCTTACGCCCGAATTGTCGACGGGGCGCTCAAGAAGGGAGACAAACTTCGACTTATGGCTTCTGGAAAAGAAACCGAAACAACAGAGGTCGGCGTGCTTAAACCTGGGTATGCTCCAAAAGAGCTGCTCGAAGCAGGGGATGTTGGCTACATCGTGACCGGCCTAAAAGAAGTTGCCGATGCACGAGTTGGCGACACAATTACGCTGGTTGGGAATCCCGCAGAGAAGGCGCTTGAGGGATACGATGAGGCAAAACCGATGGTCTTTGCAGGAATTTATACGGTTTCTGGTGATCAGTTTGAAAAGCTGCGGGACGCACTCGAGAAACTCGCCTTAAACGACGCCAGTTTGTCCTACGAGGCCCATAAATCTCCGTCACTTGGACTTGGGTTCAGGTGTGGATTTTTAGGCTTGCTCCATTTAGACATTGTCAGGGAGCGCCTCGAGCGTGAGTACGATTTAGATCTTGTGGTGACAGCGCCGAGCGTCTCGTATGAGGTTGTAACCACGGACGGTGATCAGCAAGTAATCGCAAATCCTTCAGAACTTCCCGATCCTACCAAAATTGCTCAGTTGCGCGAGCCTTGGGTAGCGGTTGAGATTCTTTCTTCCTCTGATTACGTAGGTCCGATCATGCAATTAATCGACGAGCGGCGCGGTGTTTTTAAGAATATGGAGTATGTCGAGACGACCAGAGTGCTAATCGAAGCCGAGGTACCGCTTGCCAGTCTCGTTATCGATTTCTATGACGTACTGAAAAACGTTTCATCGGGCTATGCCTCACTTGCATATACGTTTATTGAGTATCGAGAGGGTGATTTGGTAAAGCTCGACTTTTTGGTCGCCGGAGAGCCAGTCGAGAGTCTTTCGATCATTGTGCATCGCAGTGAGGCACAAACGCGCGGTCAGGCAATTCTGTTGAAACTGAAAGACATTATCCCAAGACAGCTTTTCAAAATTGCGCTTCAGGCGGCAATCGGTGGAAAAATTGTTGCACGCGAGGATATTTCCGCCATGGGTAAGAACGTTACGGCTAAGCTCTACGGCGGCGATGTAACGCGCAAGCGAAAGCTTCTTGAGAAACAGAAAAAGGGCAAAGCGCGAATGAAGCAATTTGGCTCCGTGCAAATTCCTTCCGATGCCTTCTTGGCAGTGCTCCAGAAATAGCAACTTGTCTCCTTGGTTCAAACTTCCTATGATGGCAAGTCAGCAAAAGGAGTATGCATGGATTTTTCACACGGATTTGAGTTCGGAGAGCCCGATGGTCAATTGGAAACAGCCTTTGGCACTTTGAGCACTGAACAGTCTCTCGAAAAAGCAAGGAAGGACGGCTCAGTTGAAGACCTCAGTCGACTTAATGCTATCAGGGTGCGTTATGCAGAATCAGCTGCGGTCTTTTATGAATGCTACCTCCTCGATCAGACGCTTCAGGAACTTCTTCCCGAACAAAAACGACAGCAAATCGTGACACCCGAAACAGTTCGTGACTATTTTGAAGGTCCAGCATATCGCTCTGCCAAGCGGCGTGCCGGTACCTCGCCGCGCGAAGAGACTGATTTCCTTGAAACTGAAAAGAATGCGATGGTCGACTTGATTCGAGCAATGTTAATAGACGGAAGAGTTGATAGTGCCGTCGGCACCTTTGTAGCGGCAAGTGAGGGAATCGACGGCCAAGCCGTTTCGCGACAAAGTGGTAACAGAGTTTTATTTGCCCAGAGAATTGTTGCCGAACTAGATCCGGCCAGTATCGCTGAGGCCACAATCTTCGATTTTACAGAGGAAGCTCTTGGTCTCTTGCAGCGTTACGGCGATGGGAAGCTGAGTGGGACCACACTTGATGCGCGACACGCCCTCGGAACAGATTTGGTTGAATATGGCAGCCGAGCCAATGCTTCACCCGCATTTTTTGAGCGTGTTTTGTATGATTGGGAGGTCGCATCCATAAATCGTCAGGCGCCACTTCCATCATTTTTGACGCACGTGAGAGATCGAGTTCACGCGGCAACTCCCGATACCGCCGAAACAACACTTGGATTGATCCATCTCATTCCAGGAAGGGCTGACTACCAGGCCTTGAGACAAGAAATGATAGACACTCTCAGCGTTGTTCTGCGATCACGCGAGATAGCGGGACAACAAAACCCCGCCTGAGGCGGGGTTTGATAAGCCTGTTGGACACCCTAAAACGTGACTGACGGGCTGCTCGTTGGTGAGACTTGTGGCGTCGGCGTAGCCGATGCTTTCGGTGTTGCCTGCTTTTCTTTGTTGACGACTGCGTTTTCAGGTTCAACATTTGTATCGTCGGCCATGGACCAGGCCCAGGCGATTGCTCCGGCAACAAGTGCCCCAATGACAAACCCGCCGATAAAGACGGTGAATGGATGGGCGTGTTCTTTTCCTATTTGGAAGACAGTGCGATGTGGCATGCGCTCCTCGTTAAGTTAGTTCTAAAACCATACTGCTTGCCTGTGTTGTGCGTGTCAATGGTGTCGCGGGCAACAGAATTAGCACTGTCACGGGGAGAGTGCTTGACAAAAAGCCAAATATTAGCAATACTGTTAGCACTCTGTAAGTAAGAGTGCCAAAAAGAGTGACTATGCTATCACCACGTGAACAACAAGTACTAAGGGTCGTTATTAACGAATACAGCAATTCCGCGCATCCAGTTGGATCTCAGCTTGTTTGGCAGCGATACGGGCTCGGAATATCTCCAGCAACTATCCGTAGCGTGATGGCGGCTTTGACACGGGCTGGCTATCTTTCTCAGCCACATGTCTCGGCAGGCCGTGTGCCGACTGAGCGAGCATTTCGTATGTTTGTCGAAGGCGCCGAGAATGCCTCGCCGACGCCCGGTGAGCTTGAAAAGCTACAGTCTCGTATCAAGAAGGCAGACACTGCTCCTGGTGCCCAAAATGCGCTTGCAAGGCTGCTTGCTGAAGTTTCCGGAGGCGTCAGCCTTGTACACGATGTTCAAGGAACTCGGGTGTTTGGACTTGCTAATGCATTTGGCCAAGCGGAGTTTCAGGACCCTCGCGTTGCGTCATATCTGGCGGAAGTTATCGACCAGGCGGAAGTATGGTTACCAAAAATTGCACAGCAAAATGGCAAGGTAGCAATGCGCATCGGTGAAGAAAACCATGATTTTAGGGCACGACAAGTTTCAGTTTTGGCAATCGGTAATGGCTCGGAATACGTCGCCGTAATCGGTTCGAACAGACTGCCGTATCAGAAGGTGCTCACGCTTTTGGAGGCAGGGTTTAACCAGGTGGCTGATCGTGGCTAAGCATGCACACCAGGCCGATGACCATCCCCAGGCTGACGATGTCGTGGCTGAGGACGTGAAAGACGAACGCGAAGAGAGAGCAAAGGACCCTAATGAACTGGCAGAGCTGCGAGAGCAAGTTCTGCGGATTCGCTCCGATTTCGAGAATTTCAAGCGTCGTGCAGAGGGAGAACAGTTACGGGTTGCCTCAACGGCCCGTGTCGATGTAATCCTCGAGCTTCTTCCTGTAGTTGATAATTTCGACCGCGCTTTCAAGGAAGTACCAGAAGAAATCAGCAAGAGTGCCTGGTATGGAGGAATCGCTGCAATCAAGGCGCAGTTTGAAAAGATACTCAACGATCTCGGAATCGAACGGTTAAAGACAGTCGGCGAACCGTTTGATCCCGAGGTTCATGAGGCAATCGCACATGAGCTAAGTAAAGATTATGACAAGGATATCGTGTCCGAAGAATTTGAAGCCGGATACAAGTTTGGCGATATTGTCGTTCGACACGCCCGCGTCAAAGTCTCAAGTGGAAAGACTAAGTAAGGAGGATTCATGGGAAAGATAATTGGAATCGACCTCGGCACGACTAACTCAGTTGTAGCTGTGCTCGAAGGTGGTGAGGCGAAGATCATCCCCAATAAGGAGGGCGCTCGTCTAACGCCATCTGTCGTTGCTGTTTCTAAGACTGGTGAACGACTCGTCGGGCAGATTGCCAGGCGCCAGCAGGTCACTAATCCGGAAAATACTATTTTCTCGGTGAAGCGATTCATGGGCCGAAAGATGGATGACTCCATCTTGAAGAAGGAAAAAGAGCTTATCCCGTACGAGATGAAAGCCGGTAAACATGGCGAAGTGACGGTGAAGATGAGTGATAAGTTCTACACGCCGCCAGAAGTTTCAGCAATGATTTTGCAGAAACTTAAAGCTGATGCCGAAGCGTATCTTGGAGAAACGGTGACCGACGCAGTCATTACTGTACCCGCGTACTTCAACGACTCTCAGCGCAATGCGACGAAAGACGCCGGTAAAATCGCTGGTCTTAATGTGCAGCGCATCATCAACGAGCCGACGGCCAGTTCGCTAGCATACGGTCTAGATAAGAAGAAAGACGAAAAAATTGCTGTTTTCGACCTTGGTGGCGGTACCTTCGACGTAACCATTTTGGAACTTGGCGACGGTGTCTTCGAGGTAAAATCGACGAACGGTGATACCCATCTTGGTGGGGATGACTTTGATCAGGCAGTCATCGATCATCTGGTTGCCGAATTTAAGAAGGACCAAGGTGTTGACTTGGCAAAAGATCGTCAGGCACTTCAGCGCCTAAAGGAAGCAGCAGAAAAGGCAAAGCAAGAGCTTTCATCAACCGGTGAGACGGAAATTAATATCCCGTTCATCACGGCTGATGATTCTGGGCCAAAACACCTTCAGCTCACGCTGACCCGTGCCAAGCTCGAGCAGCTGACAGAAGATTTGGTTAAGCGAACAATTGTGCCCTGCCAGAAAGCTCTTGATGACGCCGGTTTCAAAACCAGCGACATCGATGAGGTTATTCTGGTTGGTGGCCAGACTCGTATGCCAGCGGTTCAGAAAGCCGTCAAAGATTTCTTTGGCAAAGAGCCAAATCAGAATGTTAACCCAGACGAAGCTGTGGCACTAGGCGCTGCAATTCAAGGAGGAGTCCTTTCTGGTGATGTAAAAGATTTACTTCTGCTTGATGTGACACCGTTGTCACTCGGAATCGAAACGCTTGGAGGGGTGTTCACCAAGCTCATTGATCGCAATACGACGATTCCAACCAGCAAATCCCAAGTGTTCTCGACCGCTGCTGATAATCAGCCGTCGGTTGACGTACATGTTCTACAGGGAGAGCGACCAATGGCCGGAGACAATAAATCGCTTGGTCGTTTCGTACTTGATGGTATTCCACCTGCGCCACGCGGCGTGCCCCAGCTCGAAGTCACTCTTGACATCGATGCGAACGGAATCTTGAACGTCTCAGCAAAAGATAAGGGAACTGGTAAGGAGCAAAAGATTACCATCCAGGGAAGTTCTGGCCTCTCAGATGAAGAAGTAGAGAAGATGCGCAAAGAAGCGGAAGCGCATGCCGATGAAGACTCTAAGAAGCAAGAGTCAATCGAGCTTCGAAACTCAGCCGATACGCTTATCTATAGTTCTGAAAAGACACTCAAAGATGCCGGCGATAAGGTTTCCGCAGAAGATAAGACTGCTGTAGAAGATGCTATTCGCGAACTGCGAGAAGCGCTCGGTGGTGACGACACAGATGCCATCAAGGCGAAGTCCGATGCGCTGTCAGAGCATATTCAGAAGGTCGGAGCAGCGATGTATCAATCTGCACAGGCGGAATCAGACGATACCGCCTCTACAGAAGAAGCTCCTAAAGAAGAGCCAGCAAACGATGCTGCAGATAAAGAATCTGCCGAACAGTCTGAAGAAGACGGTGAAAAGAAGGAATCATCAGACGAAAAGAAGTAGAAGCATTCCTCTCACGTAGCCCATAAAACGGCGGCGCCAAGCGTCGCCGTTTTAGATTTTCAGCGTATGATACGAATAATGAAACACTTTCTTGTTCTTTCAGTTTTGTTGGTAGCAATCGTTGGCATTGGCGCTACGGGCTGCAATCAGAAAAAAAACCAGGCACCCCAGCCGACTGCTAGCGCTGACCCAGCGGCTGAGTTTAAGGCAGAGTATAAGAAAGCGAAAGAGACTGCCAAGAAGTGGCAGGATAACGCCACCCTAGAGCGCGTTTTCCGTGTCTTTAATGGAACGATTAGTCCAGATGAACCTCAGCCAGTCATCTTTGCCTTCTCGTCACTAGCCGAAGCAACCAAAGTCTATCAAGTTACTGTTCTGCCAAATGCCGAGCCGCAATCCGAGAAGAAGCAAAAACAGGACTTTGAGATACTGCTTAATCCGCTCGGTGATGACGTGCTGGCAATTACCCCAGACGATGCTCTGCAAAAGGCTGAAGAGGCGGGCGGCAAGACGTTCCGCGAGCAACACTTGGCGGGCTATCGTGTCTTGCAGCAACTTGCCAGTACGGGCAAGTATCCGGCCCAATGGCTTGTACGGTACGACACCGGGGATGGTTCAAAGTTACGACTCGAAATCTACCTCAATGCCAAGACCGGCGAAGTTGAGACGAAGCGCGAAAAACAGCTCTGACCATGTCCTTAGTTCATCAATCCCGTTAAGCTAGGTTTATGGCCAAGCAAACGCATTACGAAATTCTCGGGGTGTCCCGCACGGCAACAGAGGAAGAAATCAAGGTCGCGTATCGAGCGCTTGCAAGGCAATACCATCCCGACGTTTCAACCGATGCTGACGCCGAGGAGAAGTTTAAGCGAATTAATCTCGCATACGATATCTTATCCGATTCGCTGAAAAGGGCTGATTACGACCAGACGATAGGCCAAAGTGGTGTACGTGGTGAGCAAACCCAGCCTACTGGATCAAGCGCTTCCCGGAGTACTGAGTACGCAAAGCCCTATAGGCAAGCACAGATACGAGCGGCGCTAGCGAGAACTGCGTTAAGTGCCTTTATTGGCGGAGTTATAGGGCTCTTTTTATATGTGGCGCTTTCGTATGCTCTAGAACGACCGGTCGGCGCGCTCGCGCCTCTCTCGGGTCTTCCCGGCCTGGTACTCGGAGCGCTTTGGGGTGCAGATCTGAACTTTAAGGTTGAAACGTTTCTTGGTTCAGGGTGGGTTGGTAGAACTTATACGTTTCTCAGAACAGTGTTGTGCAGTATTGCGTTGGCCTATTATTTCGGCCTGATTGGGGCAGCAATTGATCAGCTCATTGGAGAGGGTCGCGTCTTTGTTGCGCCCGTGGCAATACTTGTTGGCATTTTGATTGGAGCGGTTATTGGGTCGGATGGAGACACGCCGGAAAAACTTCAATCCTCCTCTGGACGGTTCAATTTGTTTTATACGCTTCTGCGTGGAGCTGAAATCGGTGCAATTGGTGCGCTTATAGGTGGCGCGCTTGGACTCGTTCTGTACTCGGCTCGGATTACTGAAATGGTCGGTTGGAGTCTTTTTATAGGCTTTGCACTCGGCATGATTGTCGGTTCAATCAAGCCACCCAATCTAGCTGCATACGCAAGCTATGCTTCTGCTTCAGTTAAAAATATCCTCATTATCCTGATGGTTTTGGCTGCGTTGATAGTTGGACTCGCTGCCGGAGCCTATCTCGGCCCCACTTTCGGAATTTCTGTCTCCTAGCTGCTGGAATCACAGCCTAGAGCCAAGTAGAATTGATACGCTATGTCCGCAGATCCCTATGCAGTTCTTGGAGTTTCGAAAGACGCCTCAACCGATGAGATAAAGAAGGCGTATCGAAAGCTGGCCCATAAACACCATCCAGACAAGGGTGGTACCAAGGAAGATGAGGCCAAGTTTCGAGAGGTGAACGCTGCTTACCAGATACTTTCTGATCCGCAGAAACGCCAGCAGTTTGATCAATTCGGCGCAACCGGGGATTCTGCCGGCGCAGGTGGGGCAGGTGGAGCGGGATTTGAAGGCTTCCAAGGATTTGGCGGCATGAACTTCGATAGCGTTGCCGACATCTTTGAACAGTTCTTTTCAGGAGGCGTCGGTGCTACTCAACGTGGACCTCAGCGAGGATCAGACCTGGAAATTCGCGTTGGTATTACTTTCGAAGAAGCAATCCGGGGCACTTCGAAAGCGGTTAAGGTTAGTCGTCGAGTCGAGTGCAATACATGTCATGGCAGCGGTTCCGAACCCGGCTCAAAAGTGGTTATGTGCGATCGTTGTAAGGGTGCCGGGGAGATTCGCACGGCCAGACAGACCATCCTTGGAACAATGCAGCAGGTCACGACGTGTCCGACTTGTCACGGTGAAGGCAAGGTTTCAGAGAAGAAGTGCCATCACTGCGGTGGTGAAGGGCGAGTTCAACAAGACGACATGCTCGAAATTGAAATTCCGGCGGGCATCGACGATGGCCAAACAATCAGGCTGCAGGGAAAGGGAGAAGCAGGCCAGCGAGGAGCGCCGGCAGGTCATCTCTATGTAACCGTGTCGGTCGCCGCTTCGAAGGTGTTTGAACGATCCGGGGCAGATGTCGGCCTGACTGTACCAATCAGCTATGCACAAGCGGTACTTGGTGCTGAAATAAGCGTCCCGACCCTAACCGGCAAGAGCGAGCTGAAAGTCCCAGCTGGAACAGCCTCCGGAAAGGTTTTTCGTCTGCGTGGTCACGGTATGAAAAAGTTGCAGGGAAGCGGCCACGGAGATCTATTTGTGACTGTAGATGTCGACATACCAGACAAACCAACTGCAGAAGAACGCCGCCTGATCGAGCAACTAGCCAAGGTTCAGGGCGTCCCAACCGCTAAGAAAACCTGGAAAGATAAGCTTGGTCTGTAGAAGTAGGTTGCATGTCACTTGCTGGAAGGTTACCCTGGCACTGTTATAATGCTCTACACACAGGAAAGTTTCTTCACTACACTGAAGACATAGTAAACAAACATGTACGCAGAAGTATTGACCGGTCTCGATGTAAATAGTCCCAGCTGGGATCTGTTTATCTATTTGTTCTTTATCCTTGCGATCTTTCTGTATGGCTTCACGCTTGGAAGGACGCGGATCATGCTACTCATCGTCGCGACCTACATGGCACTGGCCGCGGTCCGCACGGCGCCGTTTATTTTCCCACAGGATGTCACAGTTGGATCTTCCCCGTTCTTCATCGTGCAGATCACAGCGTTTGTTGGTGCAATGTTGATTATTTTCTTTCTGCTTTCCTCAACCGCGCTTAAGCGTGCGATGTATGCGGAAGACGTGCAGGGCGGATTTTGGCAGGTGGTACTATTCTCGATTGCCCACGTTGGACTGCTGGTTTCATCGGTACTCTCGTTCTTGCCACCAGATCGCCAAGCAGCGCTACTACTTAGTACTCGCAGTATCTTCACCACGCAGTGGTCACTGTTTATTTGGACAGTGCTCCCAATTGTGCTGATGATGTTCGTCAAGCCGAAAGAAGACTAGATTCTTCCTGGCTAGTCAGATTTTTCGTATACTGGACTGTGCCCCGCCCCGATAGCTCAGTTGGCAGAGCAGTGGGCTTTTAACCCATGTGTCGCAGGTTCGAGCCCTGCTCGGGGCACACTTTCTCTCTCTATGCTATGACGCGGAAAGCGGCGGCATAGTCGGATGTGTTTGAGAGATCAATTACATGTATTCCGAGCGCCTCGGCGTCTTTAGTGTGTCCCGGTTTTTTCGCGACAAGGTGGCAATCAACTACAGCCTCTTGTAGACGGCTCGCGGCGGTAGAAAGCAAAGCGCTGTACGTCTTGTTCGTTTCGAGGTCTGGATCGACAGTCGAAACGCGGAATAGCCGGTCGAGTTCAAGATCCTTTCTGAACTGCCCGACAAAATCGGGGGTCGCAGAAGAGATCAGCCCAAGTTTCCAATTTTGTTGACCCCGAATCCAGCCCAGTAACTCATGGTCAACTACTGCGGTATGGGCTGCGTAGGTGCCGAACAATTCAACGTCTTCTAAACCGAGCCTTGAGGCAAAGTCTTCCCAATGCTGCCATTGGGTAATCTCTCCACGGCGGTAACGCTCATATGTCGCGGCAAAGGCACGCTCTACTTCATACTCGCCCAGCCCAAGTGCAGAAGATATCTCCTCAAGTGAAGAACTGAGGTCATCTTCAACGATAGCGCTGAGCTCATACAGCACGGTAGCCATAGTGCCAGCATAGTCAGCTGCTCCAAATGTGTCTAGGAGATGGGGAAGAAACGCGCATTGCCGACACCTTGACATATTCACCATTTTTCGCTATAATTAGGCAATTTTCTAGACAAATATGAAACGCTTTTCACTCATCACCCTACTAACGATCGTCTCGGCGGCGTTGGTTACACAGTTTAGTCTTGCGCCAGCGAGACCGCCCGATGTTGAAATGGCGGCACCGTCCCGTGAAGCGCTAGCGGCCGTGAAAAAGGTCGATGGAAAACCTACGGAATGGATTGATCAGGCGCAAACGAAGACCAAGGCTGTTTCGGGAGAGGTATTAGTGCGACTCGCGTCAGATGCTGATGCCGCAAAATTTGGCGACAAGGCGCAAAAACTACCCGGAGAAAGACTGTACAGAATCTTGCTCGAAGCAGGCGAATCGGTAAACGCGGGTACGACCCGACTTACCGCAACCCAAGGCGTCGAAGCTGCAAACCCGAATTACGTTGTTGTGCCAAGCGTGACGCCAAACGATTCTCTCTATGCTTCATATCAGTGGAATCTTCCCAAAATATCAGCACCTGCCGCCTGGGATAAGGCAACGGGAAATCCCAGTGTCATCGTTGCCGTGCTTGATACCGGGGTGAATTATAACCACGAAGATTTTTCTGGAAAGCTCTGGACAAATTCTGGCGAAATCGCTGGTAATAATATTGATGACGATGGTGATGGATATGTCGATGATGTAAACGGTTTTGATTTTGTCCATGACTCAATCGTTGGAGGACTTCCCGCCAATGACGCCAACGGTCCCCTAGATGATCACGGCCATGGCAGCCTAACAGCCTCGGTAGTTGCTGCAACGACAAACAACTCAAAAGGAATTGCAGGTATTGGTTGGCAGACGAAAGTCATGCCGGTGAAAGTACTCGGCACCGACGGTTATGGTGCGATGTCTGATATTGCAGCTGGTATCCGCTATGCTACAGCCGCCGGGGCAAAGGTAATCTCAATGAGCCTCGGTGCCTTTGGGGTTTCAAATGATGTTGCTACCGATTCAGCGATCGCCAACGCCCAAGCCGCTGGTGTGACGCTGGTTGCTGCATCCGGTAACGACAGTTCAAATTCAGTCATAAGTTATCCGGCCAACAACCCATCAGTCATTGCTGTTGGTGCTACTGACTCAAATGATGCTCGTGCCAGTTACTCGAACGCAGGTTCACAACTTTCACTTGTTGCACCTGGTTCATCAATTGCGTCAGTGGATGGGGTGCTCAACGTACCGGCCAGTCCGCTTGTGAGCATCGACGCGTCGTCTGGCAGTCTTGCGGCTGGTTCGTATCGTTACTATCTTTCGGCACTCAATGCCGCCGGCGAGACAATTACTAGCCAACCAACTTCTGGAAGCCCTGACATAAATCTGATCTCAGTCTCTGGTACTCAAGCAGTGCGACTCAGCTGGTCTTCGGTCAGCGGCGCGACAGGCTATCGTGTATACCGCACCGCCGTGGGCGACCCAAACGGTCCAGAGAAGCTTCTTGTGACACTTGGCGCCACTACCAGCTATGTGGATAATGGCTCAACACCGCTCTCGGCTACATTGTCCCCCGCTGTTACGACTGCATTGCTAAACTCAAGTTATGCGACGGCAACCGGCACGTCGCTCGCGGCACCACATGTAGCCGGTGCGGCCGCCCTGTTGCTAGGACAGAACCCTAGCTTAACCCCGGCGCAGGTGCGCACTGCGCTTGAGAATTCCGCAAACAAAGTTTCGGGAATGAATGGTCAGGCAAGAACCGATGCATATGGCTACGGTCGACTTAACATCAATAGTCTTCTGACGGCGCTTCCTCAATACACCGGTGTGGTGGTGGGACAGTCAGCGGCACCGGCATTTTATAACGGTCAGAGCGTTACGATGACGGTGGATGTGAAAAACACAGGTCTTCAGTCCTGGAGCAACTCGGGTCCTCAGCAAGTCCGCCTGGGAACTTCGAGTCCCTACGACCGGCGGAGTGGATTTGCCGGAGGGGCTTGGCAAGATTTGAACAGAGTCGGAACATTTAGTGGCCGTCTCGAGGCAAACGGCAGCGTAAGCGCAACCTCGACGATCAATCCTAACGAAACAGCTCGCTTTACATTCGTCATGAGAAATAACGGCGTCCCACTTGGAACCTATCCCGAAAGTTTCCAGCTGGTGGTTGATGGAGTGACATGGATGCCGAGTACTGCTGTCTCGTGGAACGTGGCGTCGATTCCAACTCCTCCTCGCTACTCAGCTGCCTGGGCCGGACAAGTCGCTCCTGGGCCACTCAATTCCGGGGATCAGGCAACGGTTTCTATAGACTTCACGAATACGGGGACCGATCCTTGGACAAATACGGGGGTCAATCAAATCAAACTTGCCCCGACTCGTCCAGGAGATGTACCGTCGCCATTTGCCTCAGAAACATGGCAGCTTCCGTGGCGGGTCGGCAGTTTCACAGGTCGGGTTGATTCGGGCGTTGTTACCCCGACCTCGACGATAAATCCAGGAGAGACGGCTCGCTTTAGCTTCAAGATGACCGGACCGCCGCAGTGGTCAGCGGCGACACTACGTCAATATTTCCGCCTGGTAGTCGACGGAGTAACGTGGCTTGAAGATCGTGGTGTCTACCTGGAGTCTACGGTGGCTCCGCGTACGTATGCATATACTTATGCGGGACAATCGAATCCGCCTGTTTCAATGACTCCAGGGCAGCGGGTGAGTGTGTCGATTGACATCACTAATTCAGGGACAGCGACGTGGAAGCGCGGATCAAGCAGTTCGGTGCGACTCGGTACAAGCAACCCCCGCGATCGCTCCTCAGCCTTTGCTAACGAAACGTGGCTTGCACCACACCGCATCGATTTTGCTGGCAAGGTTGCTTCTGGATCCTTCAGCGCAAGCGACACAATCAATCCTGGAGAGACGGCACGGTTCAGCTTTGACATGACTGCGCCGAACGGTCTTTATGGCCCACTGAGCGAGTATTTCACCCCCGTTGTTGATGGATTCAGTTGGTTGCCAGACACCGGTATTTACCTTCCCACGTTCATCCCGAATCCAAATGGTCCGGACTACGATTTTCAGTACATCGGGCAAACCGCATTCCCGACAATTTCCCAGGGCGGCACCGCAACCTTGAAGCTTCAAATTCGCAATATTGGCAAACAAACCTGGAGCAATACGGGGCAAACCGCGCTGAAGCTTGGTACATCTCGTCCACTCGATAGGGGATCAGGATTTTATACCGCCGGATCATGGGAAGCGCCAAACCGAATCCCGTTGAAACGGAACCTAAGCGACAATAGCAAAAACGTTGGCAATGCAACGACAGTTGCACCAGGTGAAACAGGTGAATTCGAATTTGTTGTCACTGGAAACCCTTCATCCGGCAGCTATGATGAATTCTTCCGACCCGTTATTGAAACGGTTACGTGGATGAAAGACCTTGGCATTATGTGGCGCGTAACAGTCCAGCGGCCAATTAGGGTGGCGCTTTCTTCACAAAGCAGTACTACCATTACCGGAACTGGCCCGATTAGCTTGCATGACGATTCAGGACAGAACTTCGGTTCGGTTCAAGCCGGAACATCAATAACCCTAGGAATTGGCGCAACGTACACTGCTACAGTTGGTAGCACAACGTACTCTTCGACGACACCGATTCATGCTGATCAAGGATTTAACTCTGTGATTACGGTAAGCAATTTGGCTGACAACGGTTCGTTCAATCAATTCCGTGGTGGAATCTATATGAAAGCGATCCTAGGACTCGGGAACCTCGTGATTAATGAGGTCGACTTCGAAGCCTACCTTAAGGGCGGCGGAGAGGTTCCAGATTCGTGGCCAGCTGAAGCAATCAAAGCACAGACTGTTGCCGCAAGGACCTACGCTGCGCGTAAGATGTCCGCACCTAGTCACCCGGATTTCAATGTCTACGACGACACTCGAGATCAGGTATATAACGGCTATCTTTCCGAAGCGGCCAAGCCGAATACTGCTAGTGCGGTCGATGCCACACGTGGCGTAGTGATGTACTATGGCGGACAGCTTGTGCAGGCATATTATTCATCCGACACCGGAGGAGCTAGCGAAAATAATGAAAACGTTTGGGGAGGTACACCAATTCCTTATCTACGGGGCGTAAGCGATCCATATCAAAAACCGGATGTTTGGTCTAAAACAGTCTCGAACGCAACACTTCAGTCAAACTTCGGTGTGAGCGGCAATATCGATACGATTAACGTTCTAGAAGCATATCCGTCAGGTCGCGTAAAAACGATCCAATTTATTACGCCAAACGGCACGTTCAATAAAACGTATTTAGCTGACTCAATGCGCTCTAGGCTTACCACACGCTCCAGCCTGCTTACAGGCATTGGTCGCAGCGGCAACGACTGGGTATTCAGTGGTCGCGGTTTTGGTCACGGGATTGGGATGGGGCAATGGGGCGCGTACAATCAGGCTTTGCAAGGAAGAAACTACCAGCAGATACTACAGTTTTATTACACTGGTGTGAACTTCCAGGGTTTCTAGAAAAATAAGCAAGCAAACATATGGTATGCTGTTAGTGTGAAGCAGCCTACCATAGTAATTTTCTCGGCAGCTTTTGTGCTTGGAATATCGCTTGCATCGTGGCCACTTGTTGGATTACTAGCAGTTCCTTTTGGCTACTATTTATTTCGCAGAAACGCACTTCTCTCTACGATAGCTGTTGTTACGGGGGTCGTGCGTGTCCTGCTTACCCCTCTTGCAGTACTACCTTCTGAAACTGTCCTTGCCTATAACGGTCCAGCCCGCGTTGAGGGGCAGCCCATCACAACTCCCGATAATCAGCGGCTGACCTTGCGACTTCTATCAGGCACAAATGAGCAATTATCGCATCTGGCGCTTGTAGATGTCGCGAAGGACACAACGATTCTGGCGGGTGATCGAGTTAAGCTTCATGGCAGCCTACTAGCTCCCAATAAGTTTGATCAATTCGATTATCCTCGCTATCTCTCCGCACGAGGAATTAGTTATGTGTCGCACCGGGCGAGCGTTCAAGTTGAATCGAGAGGTTCATCGATTGAGGCGATGCTTTATAAGCTAAAGCTAAACTTTAGAGAACGGATTGATGTGCTCTTTCGTTATCCTGCGTCAGCATTGATTAATGGCGTTCTACTGGGGGACCAGAGCGGTATTACAGACTCACTCGGAAACACGTTTCAAAGGACTGGCACAACACATGTTTTAGTCGTGTCAGGATTTAATATCTCAATCTTGGCGGCTGTGGTGATAGCAGCGCTTGGCAGGAGGCCGGGCGCCATTGTGCTTGGTATACTGACAATTTTCACTTTTGTCTTATTGGTTGGGCCAAGCGCAGCGGTCATTAGGGCAGCGCTGATGACCGCGTACTTACTGATCGCTCTAACGTTTGGCCGACCGCAAACAGCGATTACTGCTTGCTCTCTGACAGCTTGTGTACTGCTCTTAACTAATCCGTGGCTACTGAGATTTGATGCTGGATTTTGCCTCTCGTTTGCGGCCACGCTGGGCGTTCTGTTGTTGGCTCCATGGGTTTCAAGATGGATTCGTCTTCGCGGTGTGGTCGGGGAAGCATTTTCTGCCTCACTCGCAGCAACGCTCGCAACTCTCCCTGTGTCGCTAATTCAATTTCAGCAATTCAGCATTGTTGGTCCGCTTGCCAATATCTTGATAGTTCCATTGGTTCCACTGCTAATGGCCGCAGGGCTGGTCGCGCTCAGCCTTTCGTACGTTGTTCCAGTAGCAGCAGAGCTTTTAGCAGTCGTGATTTCTTGGATGGTTCTGCTGCCAATTCGACTTCTTGAAACCATTGCGGGTCTCCCATTTGCCTTGCTGATCGTTCCGGCATGGGTAGGTCTTTGCTGTATTCTTGGTTTTGGCATATTTATAAATATTTATGATCATCGTCACACGTAAATATACGCTTTTACTTCTCTTTATATTCCTCGTTCTGAGTGTGGTCTTACTGGTTACACACCAGCGAAACCGCGCTGATGTGACGGTACGTTTTCTTGATGTTGGACAAGGTGATGCGACATTGATTTCGCACGGACATACGCAGCTGCTAATCGACGGCGGTCCGGGAGACACAATTCTTCAGAGACTTGATCATGCTCTGCCATTTGGCGACCGTGTGATCGAGTACGCAGTGCTTTCGCACCCTCATGCGGATCACTATCGAGGCATTTGTCTGCTGGGGAACAACTTCACGATTAAACGATTGTATGTAACTACCCTAACGACGACAAACCCTGAATACTCATCGTGTATTGAGCGCCTTTCAAAAACCACAGAAATACATGTAGTAAGCAGTGCTCAAGAAATTGGCGATAAAGAGCTCCGTTTACAGATCCTTTATCCTAACGAGCCCTTGGCGACTAAGGCGTACAGTGACCCAAACAATGCATCGATTATTGCTCTCTATTCATATGGGCCGACAAAAATCCTTTTTCCGGGGGATGCTGAGGCAGAGGAGGAGAAGCAAGTGCAAGGCCTGCCAATTAAAGCGGATATCTTAAAAGTTCCGCATCACGGAAGTGCAACTTCCTCGACTGCTGAGTTCTTGGAAGTAGTAAGGCCAAGATTTTGCGCAATTTCCTTAGGCGCTAATAATAGATACCACCACCCAGCTCCAAAGACTGTCCACGCTCTCGAGGCTGAAGGTTGCCAAGTTCGCAGAACCGACCAAAACGGCACAATCACGGTTTCCCTGACGAAGCAGGGCTACTCTGCTCAAACAGAACGGCGCTAAATACTACTCTGGCTCTCTGGGAATCGATCGAAAGTCGTCTTCGGTGCTTCGATTCTCATTCGCAGTATTGTTGGTTACCCCTGCGTCATTCGGGGTTTGTACTGTCGGTGGTACTTCGCTGCTAGGTTTTTCAGAAACCGGCTCTTGATAAGAATTAGATTCGGGTCTTTCATTTTGCGGAGGTGCTTCAGCAGTGGAATCTTCTTTGCCAGCGTTTCTATCAGACGGTGTCTCTTGTGCTGTCATGGGTTCATCAACCGTCATTCTTTTACCGCTTGTAAAACTGTCACGGGACTGCGACAAGACACTGACGATATACTCGGGATTTGGCACGGTGTTATAGAAGAAATTTCGTTTTTCACCGGCTGTTTGAATCTCGATATGTCCAAAATTGAAGACTGCCGCAAGAATTCCCGACTTTGTTACCGTGACGTCTTGGACTTCATCGAACTCAAGTTCAGCGACATTCCGTCGGAATAGTCCAAACTGGTCAATATCTACAACACGAGAATCGGTAATGACGCAGAGATCCAGATAGTAGTCGAGCCAACGAATAAAGAGCCACGTCGTAAGGGCAAAGAACCACAATGAGTAAGCCACGACGAGAATGTTTCGTGTCGGCGAAGAGGCGACATCAACGTCAGCCATCGGCAAGACGGCAAGCACGATGAACGGTGCGATAGCTCCAACGATCCCAAAAAGCATATCGGGGGCATAGGCAATCCAGTGACGGTGACTGACAAGAATCACCTGTTCATCCGAACGCTGGCCCGGAAACGTAAAATTCATGTCAGGCCCCCGCTCCAGTCAGTAGCTACCATGAGAGAAATGGAGATAAAGAAAATGACGGCCGATGTAATGAGGTATAGCAGAGAAACGAAGCGAGTTTTGTCTCCGAGACTACGGAACTTGACCGCGTGATACAGTGCTGCGACGCCAAATAACGCAAGAATTATCAGGCCAGCAATGTAGATGAGAATGAGGGCAATCATTAGCACTATCATAATCCCACAAAGAAGGGATTTCTATGCCGTAAACTTACCTAAAGCAAGGAGCTTTGACTGCCTGGCGACTCTTTGCCGAGCGCCACATAGGCTTGAGGCGTCGCTTTGCGTCCGCGAGGTGTTCGCTCAATCAGTCCATTGCGCAGCAAGTACGGTTCGTAAACGTCCTCGATCGTTTCTTCGTCTTCCGACGTTGCGGCTGCCAGGGTGCCAAGTCCGACGGGACCCCCAGCGAATTTATCAATGATTGTGTCAAGCAGTCTGCGGTCGGTTGCATCGAGGCCAAATTCATCGACGCCTTCAAGTTTGAGCGATTGGCTCACTGCTTCAGCATCAATTGTCCCGCTCCCACGCGTTTCCGCCCAGTCACGTGCCCTGCGCAGCAGTCGGTTGGCCACTCTCGGTGTACGCCGAGCTCGTCGGCCCAGGGTTTCCAGGGCGTCGCGATCTGCGGTAATTCCAAGAATTTTGGCAGAACGCGTTAGAATCTGTGCCATCTCCTCGTCCGAATAGTACTGCAACTGATACGTTGCCCCGAAACGATCGCGAAGCGGAGAACTCAGGGCGCCAACCTTAGTAGTTGCGCCAATAATCGTGAAGGCCGCAAGGTCGAGTCGGACGCTACGGGCGCCCGGGCCTTTTCCGAGCACGATATCCAGCTTGCGATCCTCCATTGCGGGGTACAATATTTCTTCAACGGTGCGAGGGAGCCGGTGGATTTCATCGATAAACAGCACGTCGTGGTCGGAAAGGTTCGTTAGGATACTCGCAAGGTCACCAGGTCGCTCAATCGCTGGACCAGATGTTGGCGTCACTGATGCATCCATCTCGTGAGCAATAACGCCCGCAAGAGTTGTCTTTCCGAGTCCAGGTGGGCCGTAGAAAAGCACGTGTTCGAGCGGCTCCTTTCGCTGTTTCGCCGCTTCGATGAGTATGTCCAGACTCTCCTTGATTTCACTTTGGCCGACGTATTCATTGAGACGTCGTGGTCGAAGTGCGACATCTAATGCGACATCACCCTCACTTGAAGAAGGCTGAATCAGTCGATCGTCGCTCATGAGGCCAGTTCCTTAAGGGCTTGTCGGAGCGCTTCATCGGTGTGTGTGGTCGTATCAATCTTCTGAACAGCTTTCCGAGCCTCGGCCGCACTGTAACCAAGCCCCATCAGCGCTGCAATGACATCGTTCTGACTATTTGAACCCGGTGTTTGTACCACTGCCCCGACTTTATCACGCAGATCGACGACCACTCTCTCCGCCGTTTTCTTGCCGATTCCAGGAACTGATGAGAGAAATGCCGTATCGCCAGAGGCAATCGCATTCGAAATCTCCGGAGGAGACGAGAGCGAAAGAATTGCCAGCGCAACCTTCGGGCCAATGCCTGAAACGCTGAGAAGCTGTTCAAATAAACTACGCTCGGCTTCGGTAGCAAAACCAAAGAGTGCCAGCGTATCCTCCCGGACATACTGGAAGGTATATAACAGAATATCTTCACCAACCTCTGGCAATTCGGTCAGTGTCGAAACCGGAACTGCCAGACCATAGCCGACGCCAGCGACGTCAATCGTGATACCGCTCGGATCTTTACGGGTGAGTTCCCCGCGCAGTGAAACAATCATCCTCTTCAGTATAGTCAATTACACAGCGGGTGGCTGTGCAAAGGACTCCGTAAGAACTATACCGTTCGTGGTCGTGAGAGTAATTTCGCTATGAACATCACATACTGGCCCATAAAAATGACCGGAATTAACATCTTGGCCCACAACGGCACGCTTTTCTCTTTTCGTATTCTCGCGCGTACTTCTTTCATGGCAGTGCGATACTGGGGAGCAAGCGCCCGGTAGCGTTTGACCAAAGAATCGCTTTTTGGTGCAACCCTTAGTGATGATTGATTTGGGTCTATTCGATAAAGCTTACCGGGCCGTTTGGTCATACGAATAGGCCCAAGAAAACAAAGCACCGCGCTGAATGCCCAGTCTTCGCCATAGTTAGAACTACCAAATCCCGGTGTGGCCTTTATTACGTCAGTGCGATGCAGTGTTGCTCCAACCACAAGTGTCCGATATCGCATTGCATTTAGGAGGGCAAAAGTCCTTCTAAGACCCTGTAAAACATAGCTGTACTTTGGTGGATATGGGGCAGCGTGTTTGGCATTCGTAATAGGATTCCAATCAATCATGCTACATGTAGCAAAAATAGCCTTTGGGTTAGATTCAAGTTGCCTACGAAGAAACGCCAGCGTTCCGGACAACAGCAAGTCATCAGCATCCATAAAAAGGGTATAGGGGGTCGTGATGTGGGGAAGCGCAGCGTCGCGGGCTTCGCCGACTGTTACACGTTTTGCCAGCTTTAATTCTGAAGTGCCGGAAATCTTTGGAAGGGGACTATCAGATGCATTATCGACAATAAGGATTCGTGCGGTTTCATTATCTTTGCGAATGCTCTCAACTGCTTTTTTCAGAACATCGTCAAGATTCCATGCGGGTATAACAACAGTAATTTGAGGA
Organism: uncultured Candidatus Saccharibacteria bacterium; assembly: GCA_964432765.1. GTDB lineage: Bacteria > Patescibacteriota > SICC01 > SICC01 > CAYSOT01 > CAYSOT01. The sequence continues at coordinate 1,023 of CAYSOT010000002.1, read as the reverse complement.
TTATGATTGGTTGTTTTTGATAATGTCATCGTAGAGTTCTTCATACTGACTAACCATTTCGGTGACACTAAAATGATCAATCACATGTTGTCGAATCTTCCTTCTGTCGAGTGAGCCAGTATGTTGTATTACTGTGTCTATCGTTGAAAAATCATCAAGCAAATAACCCGTCTCGCCGTCGATTACGAGTTCGGGCATCGCACCAACCTTCGTGGTTATAACGGGGGTGCCGCAGGACATTGCTTCAATAGCAACAAGTCCAAACGGTTCAGGCCAGGAGAGCGGCGACAAGAGCGCGCGAGCGTTCTGCAGGAGTGCGCGCTTCGCTTCAAGGTCAACGCGCCCGACATACGTAATCTCGTCCGAAAGGTACGGTTCTATATGTTCTGCAAAATACTTTCTATCTGGAGAGAGGGGATCATCGGGAAGTTCCCCGGCCAACTTGAGAGGGAGTTTTGCTTTGATTGCTGCTTGTACGGCCTCTGAAGCGCCTTTTTTCGGACTAAACCTTCCTAGCCAGACAAGATAGTCTCCTCCATCGCCATAGGTGAGCTGATCGGGATCTGTGCCGTTATAGATACGCTTGGCAAAATTCACCCCCGGAAACGAACCCTGCTGATTGTCCGATATAGCTACAAATGTCGAATCGTACGAAGCTTCTTGCATGAGCGACAAACGTGCAGGAAGTGATTCTGAGTGCACTGTTGTAACCATCGGGGCTGATAGTTTTGAGGCAAAAGCGAGTGGATAGGTGAGCAGATGATTTGACCAGAGCTCGACGTCATACTCTTCTCTGAGAAGCTTAAGGAAATATGCAGCATAAACAGAGTCCTTATCTCGCTGTGAGAAATGTAGAATTTCCTCGTCGGATACCGAAACTAACTTTGCAGAAGTACTCGAACTGCCGCTCGCAAACAAAGTAACCTGATGGCCACGATCGACAAGGCCGTCGGCAATATGCCCGATGATTCGCTCAGTGCCACCGAAACGATTTGTTGAAACTGCTTCCTCAAGCGGAGCGAT
>CAYSOT010000001.1:61998-136342 GCA_964432765.1 uncultured Candidatus Saccharibacteria bacterium | reverse complement strand
CCTTTACCAACACTGCCACTGCCTCACAGCTCACCAGTGTGAGTAATGTGGTGGTAGGAACTGCGGTAGCAAATATCTGGGTCGATACCAATGGAGGAAGCTGTGTCAGACAGAGCACACCAGGTGCCTACAACGATGCCCAGGCGTGTGGCTCTATGGATGCTGCTATATCAGCGGCGGCGGGCGGTGAAACAGTACGCATGAAGGCCGGCTCTTACTCTGGTCAAACAATAACGGCGGTAAAGAATAGTCCCGGTGTAAAACTAATCGGTGAGAACGGTACGAACGTAGCAGGTCTCACGGTTAAAGGGGCATGGATTGAATTACAAAATATTCACAACACCCAATCTGTTTACTGGGAAAAGGTGGGTGCAGGGCTTCCGCACGATATAAAACTGACAAATGTTGACGCTGTCGGCGGCGGTTTCTGGGATGGAGGACACAATATAACGTGGTCTGGTGGAACTATTGGCCCAGGCCTGATCGATGTAGGAGACCCTCCAGGGTATCTCCAGCTCCAGGGAATCGACGACACTTTAACGGACATTGTTTTAGATAGCCTCACGTTCACCAATATTGATATGTCGCCAGCGTGTATTTCGGCTGGCTGCCACACCGAAATAGTCCGTCTCAACGAAGGCGTCGAACGAATTAAACTAAGTCGCAGTACTTTTACAGGTGACTCAAGTGTTAACAGTTCGTCGATATTTGTAGGATATGCTCTTAGCCCAAATCCAACACAGAATCTAACGCTAGAAAACAATTTCTTTGGAGATAACGGGCCAGCCTACTATGTGTTGGGCGGCTACTGTGGACCGTGGCAAATCCGCTACAATACCTTTCTAGAGTCAATGTGGTCTGGTGGTGCAATGACCTGTGCGTCCGGGAAGAGTCTCAGCGGAGCAAACGTAACAAGCAACATCGCCCCGGTACCCGGTAACTGCTCCGTGGCCACGTATGCGAATAATGTGTTTTCTGGTGGTAAATGCGGTGCATCAGACATTAGTGCAGCGTCACTCGGTTTAGGTGGTTCAGATGGGTTCCACCTACTCGCTTCTGGTCCAGCAAGAGACAATAGTGGAACTGGCGCAACGTGTATCGCGATAGATCACGACGGACATACTCGTCCACAAGGTGCAGCCTGCGACGCTGGCGCTGACGAGTACATCGGCTCGGCACCAACCCCAACCCCAACAGCTACTCCCACGGCAACACCGAGAGTCAGTCCTACCCCCACGCCAACCCCAACACCCACACCTACGCCAACCCCTACGCCGACACCTACACCCACACCAACTCCGACGGCTGTACCAAGCCCGAGTCCCACCGCAACGCCAGGCACTGGTACGGCTAACCTCTGGGTCGATACCACTGGAGGAAGCTGTGTCAGACAGAGCACACCAGGTGCCTACAACGATGCCCAGGCGTGTAGCTGGACTGCTGCCTACACTGCGGCTAGTTCAAACGACACGATCAGAGTCAAAGGTGGGTCGTATGGCAATATCAGGATGCCTGCCAACCGTAGCGGTGTTACTGGCGTAACCTACCGCACTGCCAGCGGTGAATCAGTGACGATCACTGACTTCGAGAACGGAGTTGGATATTCCGGTGGTACCGGTAACATCGCTGGAGCAAACAACATCAGCTTTGTCGGCCCTGTTACGGCACGCAACTTCGAAACCGATCTTACAACGGGCGTCACTGTCGACGGCTGGGATATTAACTGCCAAGCCTGCACCAGTGGCGTACAAGCACTGCATGCCGGCGAAGTAACAAACTTCACATTTAAGAACGGCAAGGTTCACGACACTCGTTCAAACGGTGGCGCGGGTGGGCAAGCCTATGTCGGTGGATCAAACCTCGTATTTGAAAACAACGACTTCTATGATGCGGGTTACACCAGTCCCTACGACGGTGCGCACTCAGAATGTATGTATGTCTCTGGTTTGAGTGGAAACCCAGGCATCACACTGCGTGGCAACCACTTCTGGCACTGTGTGTCTGAAGATCTCTTCTTTGGTGGCAGCGAATACGTCGTCAATGGAATCATCGAAAACAACATCTTCGAACGTGAATGGAATACCTGGCCGACTCCTGCATCGATTCGTGATGTCCAAGCGGTGAAGTTCCGTGATAGCACCACTGGGCTCACGCCAGATCTCGGCAATCTCTTAATTCGCAACAACACCTTTAAGGGAACGTTTAATGCAGGTGATCAGTCGGGCCCAACACCGAATGTGGCGGTTGGACCAATCATCTTCGAGAACAACGTCTTCTTAAGCGGCTCTCGATGTGGGCTTGCCAATACAACGTACCGCTATAACGCTCACCGCAGTGGAGCCTGTGCCGGTACCGGCGTGATTACCGATGCCAATCTCTTAACCAATTCATTCCTAAACAGCAGCGACGACCCAGGCCCTGGTGATTGGCACCTCAAAGCAGGAAGCCCCCTCATTAACGCAGGTAACCCTTCGAGCTACCCAGCCAAAGACATTGAGGGTAACACACGACCACTCGCTGGTGCGCCAGACATTGGGGCCTACGAATACACCGGTACCGAAACTACTGCACCTACCGTTGCCATCTCTCCGGCACTACCCAGTACCGTCTCTGGATCACAGAGTATTACGGCGACTGCCTCTGATGCCTCTGGTATCACCAAGGTAGAGTTCTATGTCGGAGGAGTCTTAAAGAGTACTGATACGACTGCTCCCTATACCTACACCTGGGATACCACCACCGCCCCAGATGGACAAACCACCGTGGCTGCCAAAGCCTATGACTCCTTTACCAACACAGCCACTGCCTCACAGCTCACCAGTGTGAGTAATGTGGTGGTGCCGCCCGGGGGCGTTCAGCCGACTGGATCGTCTCCGTATACACAACTTGTCTGGAGCGATGACTTCACGGGGGCTGCTAACACAGCGCTTTCAAACAAATGGTGGTACGACACTGGAGCTGGGCAGAATGGGTGGGGAAACGACGAACTTCAATCATTTACAAACCGGACAAGTAACGTAGCCCTCGATGGTAATGGTGCCCTGAACATTACCGCTCAAAAAGAAACCTACACCGGAGCAGACGGACAGACCAGATCATATACATCTGGTCGTGTGAATTCCGAACAAACATTTAAATACGGTCATGTTGAGGCAAGAATATGGTCTCCCGCCGGCCGAGGCTTATGGTCGGCATTCTGGTTGAATAACGAACCGTGGCCGCAGATGGGTGAAATCGACATAGTAGAAATGCTTGGTCAGGATCTTTATCGAGCTAACGGAACCGCACACGGTCCAGATACTAACGGCCCCTACTCGTGGTCGTCCTATGGCAAGGGGCAAGCTTATGTCTCGTCAACTCCGCTTACGACTGGCTACCATGTCTATGGCGTTACCTGGCAGTCCGATAAAATCGAGTGGCAAATCGATGGCACACCCTACTTCTCGATAAGGCCATCAGATTTACCAGCTAATAATCAGTGGGTCTTTAATAACCCACTGCGGATTATATTAAGCCTTTCGGTTGGGGGAAGCTGGCCTCTGCCGCCAGATTCAACAACGCCATTTCCGTCGACGCTCAAAGTCGATTGGATTCGAGTGTTTCAATAAGAACGAAGATTCAGTTTCGTATCTAACTGCTTTTCGGTCCCTGTTGGGCAACTGCGGCGTGCGGCGACTTGGCGGTGTCTGAATTCTTGCCGACTTTGCGGATGATTGCCACGAACTCATGTTCGTTAGAAACAAGCGCTTCAAGGCTGATCGGTAGTTTCTCTTCTTGTTCCAAATAGTTCAAAAACGCGCTGAATTCGAGAGGTGTCCAAACGTGAAAGTGGATGCTGTAATCAATCTCAAGTAAGTATTTAACGCGCTCAGCGCGCTTTGAGGCAGGCACCTTTTCAACATGTTCAACCCATTCTTCAAAGTGTTTGCGCCGAGACTTTTCTGCGCCTTTGGCGTGGTCCTCAACAAGGTGATTCAGTGGAGTTGCCGCACGATCAATGTCGAACGTATAGCGACGATCCGGAATCGCGTAATACAAAATCCCGTCATCCTTAAGTACGCGGAGGTGATTCTTGATTGTCCGTATTGGATCTTCCGTATGCTCCATGAAATGGTTTGCAACAACGAAATTAAGAGAACCGGCTCGAAAGGATTCTAGCGTTTCGCCGTTTTCGACAACATCTACCGGTGTGAGATCGAGCTTTTCAAGTTCAGGATATTGGGAGCGCAGATCTTTTAGGCTCATCCTGTCGACATATGTCACCTTGGTCCCAGGTGAAACGTAGAGCGGTAAATGGAGTGCCCCTATTTCGACGCCTTCACCACTAAGAAAGCGGTGTGATAACCACTGTCTGACCGAACGGTAATCCTGTGTAAGCGCAAGCGCCTTCCGCTTTACTTTGCTTCGCGCACTGATAATTACTTTCTTCATACCTATCGATTCTACGTGAAAGCGTCTCTTCAGTCAGCTACGGTCGAAGTTCACGGAGCACATCTCGATCGATTACGCGCAGGGCAAGAATGGCTCCCAGGTATACGACTGCTCCACTTGGGAGCGCGAGCCATAGGGTATCCCGGAAAAGATAGGTCGGAATCAACATCAGCACAGCTGCCAACAGTATCTTCCAGACGCGTGAAAGCGAAAGTGACAACCCTACGTGCGTCTTTGCAAACCAAGCGAACAGACACAAACTAATCGATTCAGAAATAACAGTCGCAATTGCCGCACCGGTGATACCGATCATTGGGATTAAGAACAGGTTTGCAACGATATTAATGAGAAGGCCTAGAGCCCCGTATTTAAGCGCTTGGAGCTGTTTGTTATTAGCAACAAAAACAGTCGAGAACAGCGTTCCAATCATCATCGAAGCAACTCCGAAAAGCAGTAACCGCAAAGCGTCTCCACCACTGACGAATTCAGATCCACCAACGACTCGCATAATGTCGTCTGACAAAAATATTCCGCCGAACGCAAAGCCCAGCCCCAGTATCACAAGCAAATCAAACGCCTTTTGAAGCATTTGTTGGTAATCAACACCGCGTTCCATACGGTTCATCATTACGGCCAGGATTGAATTCATGAAGAGGCCCGGAATGGTTATAAGAATCTCGATGACTTTGAAGGCGGCGGCGTAAATTCCAACCTCAGCCTGCGTGCGGAATGCAGAAATCATGAGCACGTCAGCCTTAAAGTAAATTTGTGTAATAACCATTGCGGCGCCAAGCGGCAATGATTCCTTAAGGAGCGATTTCCACAAATTCTTGTCCGCATAAACTGCGATTTTTAGATAGCGGCGAGAAGAGAGATAGCTAACAAAGAACGTAGTTACGGAACCGATTATCGCTGTCGCGATGATTGCATAGAACCCTAGATCTAGCGCGACCGCAGCAATTGTCGCTCCGAGAGCTGCTGCGCGGCCAACGATATCTGAAAGCACGGCAAAGTCCATCCGAAGCTTTGCTTGGAATATGGCAATCAGTGCGGTGTTAACGAGGCCAAAAAACTGGCTGATTGATGCCAGCAAGACACCATACTTCACAAAGTCGTTAAATGGCAGAACAAAGGCAAGTGCGATTGCCACGCCGAAAATTATCAACGAAAGCAAAGACCGCAAGACGATCGTATTGCCAACGATTTCTTTCATGCGGCCAGGTTGCCTGCTGATCTCGCGGACAGCTATGGTGAAGAGCCCAAGGTCGGCAACGATTCCAAAAACAGACAAGTAGGCTAATACGAGCGAGAAGTTTCCGTAACCTTCTGGTCCCAAGTATCGGGTGAGGATCCCAACCGATACCGCGCCCATAATAATGATGGCGGCTTTGCCAATCATCTGGATTGCGGTGTTATAGGCGACTCGTTTTGTTGCTGATTTGGTCATGAGCTTTTACCCGCTTGTGGCGGCAGGAGTTACACAGTCTAGTATCTAGAACTTGCTCCAATGTGGAAAGCACCAACCGGGCAGTATCAATGCATGAAGCTGAAGATTTCTATTTCTCCTAAATTGATAACGCTTCTTTCGATGCAGTAGTAAAAACCAGTAAGTGCTTGAAAAAGTACGATAATAGTGGTATTATTGTCTAATTTTTGAATGCTCGAGAAGTCGGGCAAAGTTAGATAGTAATGCCACAGAAAAAAGCATCTAAGTCTGCTCCCTACCAACAGTCCGTTCAGGAAGTGCTGCAGGCCCTTAAGTCACACCGGGCCGGCCTTGGTGCAAGCGAAGCAAAGCGTCGTCTTGAGACATACGGCGAAAACAGGCTAATCGAAGTAAATAAGGAATCATACCTTCGAAAGTACCTGCGACAGTTTCGAGACACCATTATTCTACTGCTGGTCGTCAGCGCAGCCTTATCAGCCTATCTCGGCGATGTTCGTACGGCTGTGGTGCTTGGATTCTTAGTGCTCTTTAATACGGCGATTGGTTTCGCCCAGGAGTTTAAGGCAGAGCGAATCATGGAATCTCTCGAGAAGCTCGTCGTACCATCCGCTAAAGTCTTGCGAGCAGGGGCAGTCGAGGAAGTTGCTGCATCTGAACTTGTTCCGGGCGAAATAGTCTATATCGAAGAAGGTGATGCTGTTCCGGCTGACCTTCGAGTAATAGATGAATATGAATTGTCGACAAACGACTTTGCTCTTACGGGTGAAAGCAATCCGAGTCGAAAATTTACCCACGCCATTAGCGGCACAGTTCCGCTGGGAAACAGAGGAAACCTTGTTTTTTTGGGTACGACTGTCGCGACAGGACATGCTTTTGGGGTAGTCGTAGGGACAGGCATGGCTACCGAGCTTGGCAGAATCGCTAATCTGAGTGAATCGACGCCTAATGAATTGTCGCCGCTGCAAAAAGAGATGAATCACATCGCGGGACGTGTAACGATAGGGACGCTCGTTTTATGCCTTTTTCTGTTACCGATTGCGATTGCTGCCAACCTGGGCATTAAAGACGCATTCTTGTTTGCAATCGGATTTGCTAGCTCAATAATTCCTCAAGGACTTCCGGCCGAGATTAATACGGCGCTTGCCCAAGCGGCAGGTCGATTAGTGCGAGCCAGAGCGCTCGTGAAAAAGCTCTCGGCGGTAGAAACGCTTGGTGCGACAAGCGTGATTTGTACTGACAAAACAGGCACTCTCACAAAAAACGAGATGACCGTTGATGAATTTATGGCCGAGGGAAACATCTACACCATTACTGAGACGGGATATGAGCCCAAGGGCGAGATTAGAAAAGACGGTAAACGAATATCACCCAGTGAAATTACGAAACTAGAACGCTTCTTCGCAACTGGAGTCTATGCCAGCAATGCTTCGATACACGAACCCGATGATGAGCACGCAACCTGGTACTGCGTCGGAGATCCGACAGAGGGTGCTCTCATCACGCTTGCCCGCAAGGCGGGGCTAAAGCCTTCAGAGCTTGATCGAACATCCCCAGAGCTTAAGGAGTTTACTTTTGATTCAGCCAGGAAAATGATGAGTTCCATCCGGAAGATAGACGGAGAATACTATGTCTTCGTAAAAGGAGCTCCGGAAGAAGTGCTTAAGCGATGCATTGCTTGGCAGTCTGGGGCAGGAGAAAAGAAACTGCAGCGAACTCAAATACGTTTAATCCAGGACTACAATCTTCAGCGAGCAGAACAAGCCAAACGCAATCTGGGTTTTGCCTACCGTAAGCTCACCAATAACGAGCAGTATACATCTTTAAAGATGCCTGATGCCGAGCAGAATCTTGTGTGGCTTGGCATGGTCAGCATGATGGATCCTTTGCGCGAAGAAGTCCCGGCGGCGTTTGCAGAAGCAGGACGCGCACATATCAAAATCTCAATTATCACTGGCGATTTTGCTCCGACTGCCAAGGCTATCGCGATCAAGGCCGGGCTTGCGAGTAAGCCGTCTCAGCTAGCGGTTGTTCTGGGTGATGAGCTTGATGCAATGAGCGATTCTCAGATTATGCATTATATCGAGCGTGGCGGGTGTATTTTTTCGCGGGTGAGCCCGGAGCATAAGCTACGAATCGTTTCACTTATAAAAGAACACGACCATGTAGTTGCGGTTACTGGGGACGGGATTAATGATGCACCTGCGCTAAAACGGGCGGACATTGGTGTGGCGATGGGCAAAACTGGGACAGATGTCGCCAAGCAATCGTCTGAAATTATTCTCCTCGACGATAGCTTCCATACACTGGTCGGTGCCGTGAAGGAAGGTCGGGTGATTTACCAAAATATTCACAAGGGTGCGTTGTCGTGTTTTACAAGTAACGCAGCAGAGCTCGTTGTAAATCTAACCAGCCTTGCTTGTGCGACGCTGCTTGGCATACCCCTCGCGATATCGGTCATGCTTATTTTGGCGATCGACCTTATTGCTGAGTTATTTCCAATTGCAGCCCTTGGCTGGGATCGGGGGAATGGTCATCTTCTTGATGAAGAACCGCGGGATGTTCACGACCACATCTTGAGCAAGTGGAATATTGTTGATTTGTTCTGGTGTGGAATTATTATCGGCGGTCTCGCCTATGCTAACTATCTGGGTGTGATTAGCAGGGGAGGAATGGAGGCGAGTGCTCTACAGGGCGGGAGCGCTCTGCATCTGCAGGCGGCGGCTATGACATACCTCACTATTGTGCTGTGTCAGCTTGGCAACATTTTGCAGCGCCGTACACCGGACGGGTTGTTTAGTCGCTATCAATTACATAACGCAGTTCTCTGGGGAGCCATGACGCTCAGCCTTGTCTGTGTCATAACGATCATTTACTCGCCGCTCAATACATATTTTGGCGCCGGTCCATTGTCTTTGATCGATTGGGCTTTTGCAGCCGCTGCAGCCGCGCTCTTTTTGCTCATTCGTGAAATCCAACGTCTCGCAACAGTCCAAAGAGCGCGAAGGCAGGCAAGAAGCTCGAGGAAAACCCTTATTCCTGCTTGAAAAATAGCGAAAAAAGTGCTAAGATAAGCCAATTATAAAAATCCATATGAGTACTCATCCAGAAACAGATAGTCCCGAACCAGAACACACTGTTGAGTCTGATTATCAGCGCCAGCAGCGCGGGTTAACTGAGGGTGTAGATGCGTCCCTTGAACGCTGTGGTCGCGATCTTCGTCGCGTCCCCGGCGCGTCTGAAGAAGTTTGGACGATGCGATCTGGTGGCCAGTCGATTGTGATGCGCAAGCAAGAATGCACTATCATTACCGAAAGTGGCGATCGACTCTTTCTGGCAAAATGGGGCCCGAGCAACGACACCGCGGATGGAATCAACGAGCGCGGCGCCTGTCGCGGTGCGGTGTTGTTAAAGACGGGCGAAGGCGGAGATGCGTCGAAGATAGCCATTGCCGATCTTGCTACAAATCGGACGGATGAGCAGCGTGAGCTGGCGCGGCAGTTACCAGACTTGGTGGCACGTGGCCACATTCCCTCAGAATCGGAGATGATCCAAAACGCAAGCGAGTAATTAAGTTTCGATAAGGAAAAGATATGAGTGTTTCACCAGAACGAGGAGGATTCGAGCGATTTGTGCCTGGCTATAAACGACGCCAAGAGCGCGAGAGCCGAGTGGAGGCTGCTCGTGCGGAGCGAAGAGAACGCGAACAGCGAGCAACAAAGTCACTAAAAGGTGGAGTTGAATCCGCAATAGCCCAAGCCGGTACTAACCCTGACCGTTATGAAGGGTGTGCAGCAAAGGACTGGGAACACAAAACCCGGAGTGGAAAAGTGCTCTATACCAGGCGAAGCATAACGCTCACAAAAGAATTGCCAAATGGAGATACGCTTATTTTACAAAAATGGGGTGATCCAGGACCGGCGGGCAGTATTGCAGAGCACGGAAAACACTACGCAGCCGTCTTAACTCAATCACCTGACTCACATCCAGAGCTCGCAAAACCATATCAGGTTGGGGTGGTAGACACTGCCGAAACGAGTCGCTCGGTGGCAGCTACAGAACTTGCAGAGTCGCTTCCCGACCTCGTCGCAGGTTCACACTTCATCGAACAAGGAAGTGAGTAAGGCTTGTTGCTTTTGCCGCTCTCGGAGTAGGATATTCAACGGTTCGTTTTATGGACACAGAAATTCAATCAGTTGATCGCGAGGTAACCGCTGAAACTGCAACACCTGCAGACCTTAAAAAAGTCTGCGAAGACGCATTTGAGCAACAAAGCGAAGACAGTTCTGCCGTAACCGACGCGGTGCGAGGTTTGCATTTTATACAGGTCAGTAGAGAGGACGATGAAGGGAGAATAGCTCTTCATCAGTGCGACAATGGATCCTATGAAGTCCATTTCTGGGATCGAAACGAACGGCCACTTAGTGGAGTCGTAAAGATTTCTCCGGATGGCGGCCTGGCAACACAATTTCTGCCGATACCGCACCACAAACATCCAGTCGAAAGAACCCTGGGACCAGACAGAATTTTTGGTGTGCTCACGCGTATAGAGCAAGCAGCTCCAGTCGCTGCCTAGAGATATCGGCGAGCATCAATCGTTTTTGTTTGGTCAGGTGTATGATGAGCGCGAAGAAGCTGAGCGCATTGTTTTTGAAAGTGAATAACGAATGAGAATCAACGAGCAGGCAAAAGATTCTTCCCGAAGTAACGGGGTAAGCGAAACGCTACATGATTTTAAGCAGCGTTTCGATTTGGTCTTTGGCAAAATCCTGCGTAAACACCTTGCTGAGATACGCTCAACTACCGAGGATCCGTATCTGGATGAATACTTTGAGTACTTGCTCGAAACGTTTGCTATTCACGGCAAACGAATCCGTCCATACGTTTTGATGGTTATGTTTGAAGCGACGGGCGGTAGGCAGACTGAATATGCGATGCACTATGCAGCAGGGGTAGAACTCTTTCATACGTTTTGCCTCATACACGACGACATCATCGATCACAGCGCGGTAAGACATCGTCAGCCAACGTTGCATGTAGAAATTTCGCGACGAATGGCTGAAGAAGGACGAGTCGGAGATGTATCGCAAATAGGCGAAGGTCAAGCAATGTTGGTAGGCGACCTCATTTTCTACTGGTCCCAGCAGCGCCTAAATAGTGCCGACGGGTTTAGCGATACGCAGCGAGAATCTGCTAACAAAGTAGTCAAAAACATGGTCGAAGATGTAGTGGTTGGCCAGATGGTCGACGTCGATGCTATGAGCAGACAGGCCGTGACTTCAGATATCGTTGCGCGAAAAACCAGACTCAAAACCGCTGGGTATACGTTTACCAGGCCGATGCAACTAGGTGTTGCTCTGGCAGGTGGTAGCCCAGACCTCGCAGAATGGTGCTCCGAGTTCGGAGAAGCAATAGGTGAAGCATTTCAAATGCTCGACGATCTCAAAGACCTTACCGGGGACAGTGCAAAGGGTGTGCAAGCACGCTACTCGGATATTCGCGAGCATCAGCACACCTTCTTTACACAATACGTTTTTGATCATGGCAGTCCTGCGCAGCAGCGAAAACTAAGCGGCTGGCTCGGCTCACCGATTACGGAACCTGAAGTGGAGCAAGTCAGCGATCTTTTTGAATCCACAGGTGCGCTTGCTGCCGGTAGACGAAGAATATCCGACTTGCTGGCCAGGGCTGAACAAAGCCTCAGGAATGTTCCAGGCGAGGTTAAGGTCGCGAGTCAACTTTCAGCTTTGATTGATATGCTCAAAGCGCAAGCGGAACTCAGTAAATAGCACGACAGAGCAGTTTAGCCGTACCTGCAGCACTTGTGATGCAGGTAGGTTTTGATGTGCCCGCCTATCCACGCAACTTTGGCTTGCAGCGGGTCATATCAGAGCTACAATGAGCGCATTAAAGAAGGAGGGTCGATGGACGTACAAGTGAACTATTTGGGAGTTCTCGCTGCTGCGGCAAGCTCAATGGTCGTGGGAAGCATCTGGTATGCGCGTGGTGTTTTCGGAGCCACATGGATGCGTTTGGCAAAGGTAAAAATGGATGGTGGTAGCCCAGTTGTGCCACTGATTGTAATGTTTGTCGCCAGCGTAATAACAGCGTACGTTCTGGCTCATGTCGCATATTTGGCAAACCAGTATTTCGAGCACAGCTTCTTGAGTGATGCTGTAACTACTGCTTTCTGGCTATGGCTCGGGTTTATAGCGGTGCGGTTCCTCGCCCACGATCTATTTGAGGGAAGGCCAGGAAAGCTAACATTGCTTAATGTCGGCAACGAACTTGTGACACTCCTGGTTATGGGGGTCGTAATCGGCCTTATTGGGACGTAGCTCAAGACAAGCCGCCGGTCTGGAACAAGTCAAACGATCGCGGTTGATTAAGGTGCGATCAGTGCCGCAATGGTGATACGAAGGTAAAAGCTCCGCTGATATATTCTAGATCTTTATTGGCTTTTACAATCTGTCGATAAAATGGCAATAAGTGAGCCCTGCGTCACGCTTTACTTGAGTGGCAGTTGAATCGACCAGCAATTGCGCGCACGATAAATGCGGTATGAATTCGAAACAAATAATACTATTACTCGCTTTGGCCCAGTTCGTATTTACGCTAGATACGACCTTCATGAACGTGTCGATTTCGACACTCGTTAAAGATCTCGATACGACTGTCACCGGAATTCAATCAGCGATCACCCTTTACTCACTTGTTATGGCGTCATTAATGATTGCTGGCGCCAAGATCGGCGACATCATTGGTCGTAAAAGAGCCTTTACTATCGGCCTGGTGATTTACGGTGTCGGATCGTTTATCACCGGACTAAGCCAAAATCTTCCTACTTTGATCTTTGGCTGGTCGTTTCTTGAGGGCGTCGGTGCCGCACTTGTTATCCCAGCAATGATGTCTCTTGTGACTGGTAACTTCCGCGAGGGCGCCGAGCGAGTAAAGGCCTATGGGACTTTGGCGGCAATTGCCGCACTTGGCGCAGCGGCAGGACCTATCGTGGGTGGATTGCTGACGACGTACGCGTCTTGGCGGTGGGGTTTTATCGGTGAAGTGCTTGTCGTGCTCTACGTTCTTCTTAACCGTCGCTCTATAAAAGACGCTCCGGTGGCTACTGTCACAAAAGGCTTCGATTCAATCGGACTTATCCTGTCTGCACTTGGTTTGACAACAATTGTTGCCGGTGTGCTGATGGCGAATACCTACGGTTTCTTTGTGGCACGGCAAGACTTCATGCTCGGTAACACTACGATTATCAGTAAGGGCGGAATCTCCCCGGTGATCTGGACGGTCGCGCTCGGAGTTATGATTCTTGGTTTCTTTATTGCGTGGCAGTGGAGAAGGTTTCGCCTGAAGAAACCATTTCTCGTAACGCCAGAACTTTTTTCTCAGCGCACACTTCGTCCAGCAGCTGTCACACAATTAGCCATGCAAGTAGTCATGGCAGGCCTTATCTTTTCCTTCTCGCTATTCTTGCAAGTGGCGCTCAACTATTCCGCATTCCAAACCGGCTTAACGCTCTTACCGCTTTCGATCGCGGTGCTAGCCGTTGCGAGCCAGGGGGCGAGAATTGCTGCAAGGTTTTCATCTCGTCGCATTATTCAGAGCGGTTTTGTAGTCATTTTAGTCGGAGTTGTGCTGGCTGGTCTAAATATTGGCAAAAGCGCTTCAGGGGTCGAGTTTATACCGACAATGCTGCTGGTTGGTACTGGCATTGGGCTCGTCGCTTCGCAGCTGATGAACCTTGTGCAGTCATCTGTAAGACCTAGCCAAACGAGCGAAGCCTCTGGAATCATGTCTACATTTCAGAATCTTGGCGGGTCGCTTGGTACGGCCGTGGCCGGTTCAGTTGTGGTAGTTGTCTTGTCGACGACTGGCCAGAATCTCATTGCCCAGAGCAGTGTTCTTACAGACGCGCAGAAGCAAGAATTAGAGCCGAAGGTGCAGGGAAAGGTGGAAGTAGTAAGTGATGCGCAACTCAATACCTACCTCGAGGGGCAACCACAGGAAGTTGTTAGCGAGGTACAATCGATCAACGATCAGGCGCGCGACAAAGCACTTGCTGCCTCAGTTATAGCGCTGGCAGTAGTCGGGCTGCTTGGTGTTTTCAGTTCCTGCCGCTTGCCCCGAACGCACTAAGAAGGCCTGTTAAGTGCTGACTGGGTGTGGTAGGATTTTCCGTTAGCAAAGCGATAAGGAGTCGATATGCCAGACGCTGAAATACATGGAGCTATCGAAGCGGTAAGAGACGCGCAGCACGCGGTTGGGGCAGCCGAGGCAAAGACAGAAGAGGCAGAAGCGTTGGTTGCCGAACGCAATAGAGAGCTGTTTGAACGTATACGTGATGGCGAAACAACCGGGGATCAAGCACTCGACTTTTCGATTCGTCGCGTAGAGGGGTTTGATCCAGAGGTCGCAGACCTGTACCGAAATTTGGATGCACAGGTTAGAGCTCATGCCGGCGAGCCGGTGCTCGTTGTTTTTCGCGAAATTAAATACGCCGGACACACATTCGGAAAGGGTTTAACCGATCCTTTCGCGGTCGAATCGCACGGTCTTGGAATTTTATCAGGAGGTGGCCTCAGGTTTGATCAAAGCGGATTTTGCTGGGCCTTTCCAACTGAAACACATGCAGTGCACGGAGCGCGTGCCGGGAGAGCACAAGCTAGTCCCTTAGTAATTCACGATTCGTTGCGTTCTGATTTGGGATCTAACCTTTATACGCCTCTCGAGGGGGCGTTAGATCGCCAAGTCTCGGAGCTGGTTCCAAAAGAATCAGGCACCATGATGCACGGCTTCACATTTTTTAATGATCGACCGATCCTGGAAATTGCGGTTGGCGAGCACGATGTTAGGAGTCTTGTAGCGGATCCGGACACCGGTCTGGGCGAGGAAGAGTATGCAAAAATGCTTGACTCGCTACTTCGACTGCCGATTGAACGTGGCCCAGGACAAAATAATGGCTAGTCATGCCGATATGGAACGTTGGCGAGCTCACGGCCAATTTACTGAGGGGCGTCCGCCAGAAAACACGTCGCTTCCGCGGACCGAGGTGCTCCGGCTTGGACCAGAAGTAAACCCCCAGCTCCTGGTTAATTTGCGCCACGGAGTTAGCGAACTACCAGACGGTAGTTTGCTCCAGTCGCCCGCCACGTTTGTGCAGAATATCTACGAAGTTGAACCGGCTCCTGATGGTATCGCGTACATTGCCGCTGCACTTCATGCAGAAGCTGCCGCGACTGAACGAGACATTGATACAGTGGCAATCAATCTTCCGCCAAGCCTCGGGCGAAGCTACTTGATGCAACTCGGGTACCGCTTTCTGCGCACAGATCGGTTGTATCAGGAAACGCCTATGACCATTACGCTTTCAGAGCGCGAGTCTTTGCTTGGCAAGCATGCAGAGCATTTTTCAAGCGGAAGAATTCTTGATGTTGGCGCTGGCTGGGGACTGCTTACCCAAGAAATGGCGAGAAAGGGAGCACAAGTTACAGCAGTGGAACCAGACACGGGAGAACACACCAGACTCGTTGAGCTCCAAAAACTGCTCGGAATTCCGTTTGAAACACTGCAAGCGAGAATTGAGGTAACACAGCTTGCCCGTGAATATGACGGTATCGTTGCCAGGCACTCGCTCCATTTCCTCGATCCAGTTTTCCGGATGGAGGCATTCCGAAAGTTGGGTGATGCACTTAAACCTCAAGGGATGCTGTATGTCGAAGGCTGGCTTGGCACCCTGAGAGATGATTCAGAGTGTCGATATCCATTTATGTATGGAGAGCTTGAACATGCCTTCCCCGGTTGGGAAATGTGTGAAGATACGCTCTATGAACTGGACGGCAAAAAGGGTCAGCTAGCGCAGCGCTTCGTCGTTAAAAAGCCGGCCTGACTACTGCTGGACAGTACGGTTTGGCACAAAGGGGCGAATAACGTAAATCACTAGCTGCGCAAGCAAGGTGTAACAAATTATTGCCATGATGGTTGAACCATCCCATCCCTTATCTCCAATGCCAGGAAACATTCCAACAAACGGCTGTACCAGGGGTTTTGTTACCTGGTAAACAGCGTCAACAATGTTGTTAAGCGGGTTGGCGCCGAAGATTAAGAAAAACAGGCGGAAAAAAAGCAGGCCGTTAATAATCCCGAGCAGTAAATAAATTACTCGCTGGTACATTGGCTGTTCGTAAGTGAGCTCAATTACCTCTGGTTTAGCAGGGGTCTGGGTCGTGGTTTTCTTTGCGGGTGGCATAAGGCCTCTTGTTTAATTTTTGTTGCTACGCTCACTGTAGCGCGCCGAAAATCTGTAGACAACTGCAAAGTAGTTGTTTGGCTCTCCTTGGACGTGGTAGCGTGAAGGCAAACAAACGAGGTTAAAGATGGAATTTAGTGAACCAACGGCAGAAAACAAACAAGTCGTCGATATTACTGAGCGACTGCAAAATATTGTGACGGAATCAGGCCTGCAAGAAGGCGTTTGCCATGCTTTCGTGCAACATACCACCACTGCGTTGACGACGGCAGACCTTGATCCTGGAACTGACCTCGACATGCTAGATGCTTTCTACAAGATGGTGCCGAAATTACATTATCGTCACCCTCACAATCCGAAACATACACCAGACCACATCATCGCTACGCTGATTGGCCCGAATGTCGCGGTGCCAGTAAAGGAAGGTACGCTGCAGCTGGGAAACTGGCAACGCGTAGTACTCTTCGAATTTGATGGTCCTCGCGAGCGACAGATTACTGTAAATCTGGTTGATGCCCGCTAGGGGAAACGCTCGAGTCTGGTGCTTTTCACCAGGCGTGATGCTCGCTACCTTCTTTCTTGAGTGGGCGCTGGCTGGCTGGATCTACACCCGCTACCGAATGGACCGAATCGGCTCATCAGTATTTGGTCTCTTAGTGCTACTCGGAGCATTTCAGCTTGCAGAATATGTCATTTGTTTGATCGAACCATCGAGACCAGTAGCGATACTTGGCTATATTGCGATTACCTTGTTGCCGCCACTGGGGATTCGTCTTGCCACGACACTGGCCGGGCGCGATGAACAAGTTGCGCGATATTCACTCTTTCTTGCCGCAGTCTGGTGCGTACTATTTCTAGTTTTACCATTTTCGATTACGACTGTGGCATGCACCGGCAATTACACAATTCTCACGCTCGCGCATCCAGCAAATCTGCTGTACGGTGTTTACTACTTTGGTCTCATTGGAATAGGAATGTTGTACGCATACCAAACTATGATGGCGGGCGAGAAAAAGTCAGCCGCTGCACGCTGGCTCTTTGTTGGCTATCTCGCCATCTTGCTACCAACGTTTTTCGTCAATGTTATTAATGCCACAACGCGAATAGCGGTGCCCTCGATTATGTGCGGCTTTGCGCTTCTCTTAGCACTTATTTTGACGTTCGGTGTGATGCCCAGAGCCGGGCTCAAGCGAACATGATCAGCGACTACAGATTGAGTCGATGTTGCCATAAAAGGCAAACAGAATCGTTGATTCAAAGCAGCTTCTAGAAGAGTCGGACTCCCTCTCTTTGCCAAGCAAACTACTCGCAATGGCAGCTGTACCACTACCCGATGACGACTCGACGACTTTGAAATCCCGTCTCGGAACACCGGCTGTATCGGCAAGCATACCGTAGGCTTCTTCGCGAGGTGCAATGGCATCAGTAAGCTTTATTGAAGTTGCCGTTTTGCTGTCATAGATGAGAGCACCAATCTGTTCTCGCAACACTTTTTGATCGATACCCCGCCTCTGCGAGACATAAGAGACAAAGTCATCGTATTCATTGTTTAGGCCAGTTTGCAGAGTTGCGATTTCACCCTCCGTTAAACGGCGGTAAGGATTGCCAATATCCTTTGACTTGCCGGCTGTTAGGGTGACAGTTTCAATTCCATTTTGAGTTACGATGCCCCCGGTAAGAATTCCACCGTCTTCGGCAGTTGGCCGGTCGTAGAATTTGAACGGTCCACTGATTACTCCAATGCTGCCAACGGTGCTTCCGTAATCAACGATGATTTTATCTGCTGATGCGGCGGCCCAGTATCCACCGCTGGCACCCAGCCCGCTAATAAACGCAAAAACGGGTTTGTTTGTTTTCTGTTTATAGTGATCAACTCCATCTGCAATTGCCCGAGCTCCGTATATCGTGCCGCCTGGGGAGTCTATATCGAGCACCACGCCGTCGACAGAATCATTCTTCGCAGCCTGATAAAGCTCTCTTTTGATTGCATATCCATACGCGACGCTTTCGTCGGAAAGTCCAAAGGGGTCATTAGACTGAGTTTCGGTCCCTTCAATGACGCCCTTGACCGGAATTGCCAAAAACGTGTGCGAAGCGCCGCCAGACCCAAAGCTGGTCGAGCCGGAACCAGAACCGCCAATGCTTGCGATAAGCAACGCGAAGATTAGAAAGATAGGGACAATCACGATTAAGGAAAAAGCCATCATTGCCGCCATCGTGACGATCGCTGTCTTTGCCGCAAAAATTCCTAAGCTGCGCATACAGGTATCCTACCCTTCGCCACGGGGACAAACAATTCTAGCTGCGTTAAACTTATGCCATATGGCCGAAACGAAGCCTTCTGACAAACTCGGCATCAACGCCCGCATCGCTCAGTTCTTTCTGAGGCGCACCCGCCTGACAGCGATGTTGTTGATGCTGTTAGTGGTTCTTGGGTCGCTCTCGATTGTGTCGCTTCGAACATCCGGATTCCCCTCTCCAAAACTTGACCTGCTGATTGTTCAAACGGTGTACCCGGGCGCTTCTGCGCAGACCGTTCAGGAGACCGTGACAAAGCCAATTGAAGGCGAAATTAAATCTATCTCCGGGGTAAAGTCTTACTCGTCGACGTCTTCGAACAACAGCTCCACGATTTCAGTAGTCGCGAATCCAGATGTCGCCGTTGATTCACTGTCAGGAAAAATTGATGGGGCCGTGAAGTCGCTCAAGCTTCCGGATGGTGCAGAAAAGCCGACAATCTTCACGCCGAAAGTCAGTTCAGACGAATACTATTTCGCAGTAGTGCCGAGGAATGGTCAGGCCGATCTGGCACGTGCATATCAAGTCACGAAATTGCTTCAGCGCGAGATAGAGAAAGACACAGCTGTAGCGGCCGTGAATTTCTCTAATACGTTTGAAAAACAATACACCGTATCGCTGGATCCCGCCAAGCTGGCAGCGGCAGGGCTTTCACCCAGCGATGTTACTTCACAGCTGCAAGGTTTCGGCTTGCAAATACCCGTTACGGATAATGCGGAGCTAAACGGCAAAGAAACCAACATCCTACTTTCGACGGGCGGAGCATCAGTTACCGACTTAAGAAATTTGACAATCCTTTCGCCCTCCAAGCCGGGCAGTGTCGTCGCGCTTCGTGATCTTGGCACGATTCAGGACACATACACCTATGAAGAACCGAATCTTTCATGGGTTGGGTATCGCCAAAATGGCGAACAACGATTCGCACAAGGCGTTATCTTCTCAATCGACGTAGCCGATGGAGAAAACCTTGGTACTTATGACGAGAGACTGCAAGCGCTTCTGAAAAAGTACTTTGATCAATCATCTTCGGAATACCAAGCACTCCCACAAGAAACGAAGCAACAGCTAGAAGGCTATGAGACGGTTACAGCCTTCGATACGGCCGCGGATAATCGCGAGCAGGTAAAAGAGATCAAAACAGGTCTATTTGGTCGAGACTGGAATCTCGGACCAATTGGGTGGGTTGGATATCTCTTCGGTGGTATCCAGCTTGTCTTTGTAATCATGCTTCTGCTTGTCTCCTGGCGAGCGGCAATTCTTTCAGCGTTGGCGATACCATTGTCGTTCTTCTTCTCGACGATTCTGATTTGGCTTACCGGCAATGAACTCAACACACTCGTACTCTTCTCGCTGGTACTGGTGATTGGACTGGTGGTTGATCCAGCACTTGTAGTGCTGGAAGTGATTCAGCGTAAGGTGGACGCTGGGCTGAAGGGAACCAAAGCCGTTCTCGCCGCAATCAACGAGATCGGTGGTGGACTCTTTATGGCGGTTCTTTGTTCGACGCTCGTCTTTGTGCCATTTGGCGTCGTTTCAGGTGTCTTTGGTGAAATTATTTCCTATATTCCACTGACGGTTATTCCGGCGATTCTTGCTTCATACGTAGTTCCGCTGGTTTTCTTGGCTCCAGTAGCGAGACGATTCTTGCGCCGACGACCTGGTGCGAAGACTGCCGAAGAAGAGAATCTTTGGCCGGCAGCACGCTGGATGATGCGAACTAACAAGAAGATTTTGCATTCAGCCAAATGGAAACGATCACTTATCGTAATCAGCGCTCTTATAGTTCCGGTTCTAATAGCCCAGGTCATGATCGGCACAGGTGCACTAAAAATTGTCCAG
Source organism: uncultured Candidatus Saccharibacteria bacterium (assembly GCA_964432765.1). Lineage (GTDB taxonomy): Bacteria > Patescibacteriota > SICC01 > SICC01 > CAYSOT01 > CAYSOT01. The sequence continues at coordinate 116,072 of CAYSOT010000001.1, read as the reverse complement.
TTCGCGAAATCAAAAGAAGCCAACTATCTCATCCTCACGACAATTCCATATCCACAACGCACCGCTGAGCAGCGACGGCAAGACACTGAAGCCGTAGTGCAGGCGGTCATGAAATCATCAGAGGTGCGCTACGTTACACCTCTGCAAGAGTTTGCCACGTCACCGAGTGAAAACACGTACGTGATTGGTTTGACGGATCTAAACGAACGAAAGATTTCTGCCGAAGAAATTAACAACGGCATAACTGGGCGTCTCAAGGAGAGTTCAATTCAGAATAGATTCTTTGAGATCACTTCGGGTGTTGCCGGAGCTGGTCCAAGTACATCTAATTTCCCGATCTCGATAGGAATTAAGACCGAGAACCTAACCACACAAGAGTCGGTATCCAAAGATCTCGGCACAATTCTCACGCAGGTCTGTAAAGAGGGCTCATCATATGTGGTTAAGGCAGACTGCCCAACTGACCAAAAGGCCGTAGCGCGGGTCGACAACGGATTTGATTCGAGACCAGTAACGTTTGTAGAAGTTAAGCTTGATCCAGCAAAGACCGCCGCGATACCAGTTCAGCCGCTTGCAGTGCGTCAAACGCTCGCCAGTCTGTATGGTCTCAACGATGGGAAGAAGGTAACAACCGTCAACGATACTGGCGAAGATTTGGATGTCGTTGTGAAGCTTGCTGTACCGCAGCCTACTACTATCGAGGCACTTGCTGCGACACCCGTCCCAACACTGACCGGTCAAGCGGTTGCGCTGGGCAGCGTCGCAAATATATCGCAAGTACCGTCACTTGGTTCAATAACGCGTGTTAAAGGCGAAACCGTCGGAGTAGTTAAGGCCAAGCCAACCGGCGATGTTAATGATCAGCAAACCAACGCAATGATCCAAAAAGCCGCGATTGATGCATTCAAGAAAGACTACGCTTCTAAGTACAGAGATGTAGTAGTGGAAAACTACTCCGAAGGTGATGTCGCATCGATTGCGAAGTCGTTTACAGAGCTTGGGCTCGCCCTACTGCTCGCAATATTGCTGATCTACCTCAGCCTCGTAATTTTCTTCAACTCGCTTCTGCAGCCGCTGATTATTCTCTTTGCCATCCCTCTGACATTTATTGGCGTCTTCCCAGCGCTCGCCTTCGTTGGTGGTAGCCAGTTTGGCTTCTTGGAGATTATAGGCCTGATTATCCTTGTCGGACTCGTCGTAAATGTGGCGATCTTCTTGATGGACCTCGCGAACCACAAAGTTCGCGATGGTTGGGACGACAAAGAGGCGATTACCTACGCTTCCGGCATCCGTTTCCGGCCAATCATTCTGACTAAGTTAACGGCGCTTTTTTCACTCACGCCGCTGGCCGTATTTGCTCCGTTCTATCGCTCGCTAGCCGTAGTCGTAATGTTTGGCTTGCTTACGTCTGGTTTCCTGTCGTTGTTTGTTTCTCCGATCATGTACATTGCTTTCCGGCGGCTTTCAGAAAAGGTGCGCAGACGCTTCCATATGCCAGAACATCACTGATTCTGGTAGGGTGTGAGCATGGCGCGCCAAAGAGCACTCATCGTTTATGGATCAAACTCGGGGAATACCAAAATGGTGGCCGAATGGATTGGCGAAGCGCTTCAAAAAAAATACGAAGTTACTGTAGCCGATGTCACGCATCTTGATCCGCACGCGGTTGATGCCCCCGAACTCTTGGTTTTCGGATCTAATACCTGGCTGACAGATATCGGCGTTGGTTTGACTGAAGGCCAGCTCCCAAGTCAGTGGTTCAAGTTTGCCGAGCTTCTTCGTGCTGGCGCGGACCTTGCCGGTAAGCCAGTCGCCGTGTTTTCGCTAGGACGCCATGAATACAGTAACTTCTGCGCGAGTGCTGATCACCTCATAGCACTGATTCGGGACATCGGTGGACAACCGCTTGGCGAGCCTTTGCGTGTTGATGGTTTTCCTGAACATCAACATTCGCTGGTTACTGATTGGGTCAAGAAGACGTTTACTCCACGCCGAGCCACCTCGTCCGTTCAGAAATAATCACAAGCGAAACTTCATATTTCTAGACGTGCTGCCATGACACGAGCCTTTGGTCACGGTATGATAGGTTTTGCGCTTCGACCGTGTCTACAGAGGAAGGACTCACGTGCAGAAGAAGAAGGTAGCGATGGTGATGGAAGAGCGACGCAGAAGGAAGCTGGAGGAAAAGCGACGCAATGCGCGACCCGCTCCGACCACCCGCCCTTCGATCCGCCGACCCGTCACCAGAAGGACCCCTCGCACTTCATGAAGACGCGCCCAGTGGCAGACAAGCCCTCACCACCCTGAGACTTGTCTGCCACTTTCGCTTTGAGTGACTTAAAAACGTAGCTTATAGCCGGACTTGAAGAGCCGCAGCAGTGCGAGATAGAGAATAGCAACGATTATGAACAAAATGCTTAATGCGAGCCATGGTTGTACATCGGCTTTACCAAGAAATCCGTAGCGGACCATATTGATCATGTAAAAAACGGGATTGAAGTGCGTAATCGTCTTGAAGGGTTCTGGGAGCAGTGTTACAGAATAGAAGACTCCGCCAAGGAAGATGAGCGGCTGCAAAATAAAGCTTTGGTAGAGAGAGATATTATCAAAACTTTCGGCTATGGTGCCGAGCAAGACGCCGAGCATTGCGAAGAATAAACCAATCAGTGTCAGGCTTGCCAGCAATAGTAGAGGATGAGTAATTGGAAGATCAACAAATGTACTTGCTGTGAGGAACGTTACGGTCGCGACAATCGCTCCACGCAGAAATCCGCCAAGGGTAAAGGCCGTCACGAGCTCGATGTTAGCAAGTGGCGATGTAAGCTGGTCGTCGATGGCGCGCTGAAAACGTTGCTGGAAGACGCTGGCGACATTGTTGGCAAATGAGTTCATCGCCATCGCCATCATGATTAATCCAGGCAGGATGAACGTCTGGTAGGGAACACCGTTGAGCTCGCCAACGCGAGACCCCAGTGATGCGCCAAAGACGGCAATGTAGAGGTATGTCTCAAGCAGTGGTGTGAGAATAGTCTGTCGTTTTATAAGCCAGAACCTCGTGACTTCTCGGCGAAGCATCGTTCGGAAGCGGATTGAAGGAAGTAATTTCATACTTCTGCCGTCCTTGCCAGCTCTTCTCGGCCTACCACCTGGAGGTAAACGTCTTCAAGCGTCTTCTTGCCGTATTCCTTCTTTAGTTCAGCGGTCGTGCCAATTTGAACAAGCTGGCCATGGTTGATCAGGGCTATCCTGCTGCACAGCTCCTCAGCTTCTTCGATGTAGTGCGTCGTTAACAGAATGGTTGTACCGGATTTATTGACGTCGCGCATGTAGTGCCAAAGCTCAAGACGTAGCTCAACATCAACCCCAGCAGTTGGTTCATCAAGAATCAGCATTCGAGGTTCGTGCATAAGGGCACGTGCTATGACAAGCCGTCGTTTCATGCCGCCGGAGAGCATCCGAATGTTAGTTTTACGCTTATCTGAAAGTGAAAACGCTTCGAGTAGTTCAGTGATACGCTTTTTACGATCTGGTTTTTGCATCCCGAAATAGCCGCCGTGATAATCAAGTGTTTCCTCGACGGTTAAGAACCAGTCCAAATTCAGCTCCTGCGGAGCGAGACCGACGTAGCTGCGGGCATGCTGGTAATCCTTTACCGCATCGTGGCCAAACACAGAAATTTCCCCGCTAGTTGGAATAGCAAGGCCGGTGATGGAATGAATGAGAGTTGATTTACCGGCACCGTTTGGGCCAAGCAAACCAAAAAATTCGCCTTCAGCAATTTCTAAATCGATCCCTTTAAGCGCTTCAGGACCATCTTTATACTGCTTCCGCAGATTCTTTACCGAAATGGCATTAGTTGAGTTCATCAACAATCAGTATGGCATTCTTGCCCTAGTTCTTCCAGGGGCGTAGCATGCAACCAGCACGTTCAACAACCGGGAGCGGTTATGGTCCAAACCTGTAGTACCGAAATCCGAACCGGGTTCGAGCCAATTCTCGAGACGAGAGAGCACTGCGCGCAGTGCGGCACGGACCGGATCCACAACGAGCGCAACGGCCTTCGGGTTTGTCGCGGTTGCGGTTACGTCTCGCGAGTCGAGGGTCCGCCGGCAAAGCAGTCGATGCTGCAGATGACGGCCTGTCTCGTCGGGCTCATCCCCGACGCTTCGAAGGCGGCACCGCGGTATCACGGCCAGGTGTAACGATCATGGATGATCGGCGAAACGACGACAGGCAGCAAGAGGCTGTCCCCAACCGGGCGTTTGCCCATCGTCCAGATGGCCCTGGTCATCACGATCGCGCCGACGTCGACAGGCTCCGCCACGGAATCCGCGCCACTCGAGAGCACGCCGGACCCCCTGGTCCCCGTATTCCCGAGCAACAACGACCCTGGCGGTAAACGGCTGGTGCCGGAGAGGAATCATCCCCTGCCCCCTCTCCGGCACCGCCACATTCTCCCATCCTAGCGTGCGCATGAGCGCGAAGTTATCTCCAAATACTTCGCGTTCTTTCTATTGGTGAAGTCTATTTTTATTGACAATAAAGGGAAAATATAGTACCTTTGATGGCTTTGGCAGCACCCTGTCAAGGCAGCACCTTAGCATCATGTAGGCATAGACGATACTGCTCACCGGTAACGAATCATCGTTGCTAGTGGGCAGTATCGTTCCCCGAATGAAAGTGAGTACACCCCCATGACCACCATCGACACCATCACTGGCGTTGTGGTCCACACCGACGACGCACGTTCGCAGATGCTCGCTGAGCGTGTCGAACTCAACCGGCGACTGCTGCAGGCCGGCGTTCCAGTCAACCAGATCCGCAGTCTCGTCGATCTCATCCTCGCCGGTGAGATGACGCTCGAAGAGGTGACCACGGAGGGTCACGAGCCCGGTGCCAGCAACGCAGAGCCCGTCCTGCGTCGCGTCGTGATCAGCGACTCGCACCAGCAGATGCCGAAGCGGCCCGTTCCCGATGCGCGCTTCCGTGGCCCGAATCGCCGCGGCTTCAGCGGCAAGGGAGGGCACAGCTTCCGCTAGGTCTACTTGCCGCCATTTCGCACAAGACGTATTCTTCGTCCAGGCTCGTTGAAAGGTAGGTAAGCATGAAGTCAGTGCGCAGCTGGCTGCTCCTGGGCATCCTCTTCGCCTTCCTCGTGGCAGTCGCGCAGGAGGCTCCCTGGGGTGTCTATGCCGGCATCCTGGCGCTTGCAATCATCGCGATGTTCGCGCCGGATGAGCTGACGGACAACATCGCAGCGGTCGCGATGGCGATCCCACTCTTCGGCGCTCTGGCGGCGCTAGGAGTCTGGGCAGTTGCATATCTCTCCGGAGATGGCAGTATCGCCGTCATTGCACGTGCCGCTTTCGTCGGCTTCAGCCTTCTGTTCATCCTGGCAATCGTCACCCTCGATCCTCATCTTGGGCTCGGAGTCCGGACAAGACGCAGAAGGTAAAAACCTCTACCGCGCGGCGGTTGGAACATCTCATCCAGAGACCCAACCGCCGCGCTTCTTTTTCTCTTCACGCGTATACTTACAACATGGCAAACAACAATGAAAAAACACCTGTAGCCGGACAATTCATACGTGATATTGTGTTTGGAACCAACGATGCTCTTCTGACTAACATCGGCATCATTACCGGATTCACAGCATCACTCGTTTCAAATCGGTTGATTATTTTGGCCGTTCTCGTCGATGTTTTCACGAGTGCCTTTGCCATGTCGACCGGAACGTATCTTTCGCGCACCTCAGAAGATGACTACTTTAGGTTGTCGCTGGATCAACATGATAAACACCGCATCGATTCGGTGCTCGCAAACCCGTTTGTTGCTGCCGGGGTGATGTGGGTCGTCTACGTAATTAGTGGCATGATCCCGCTCATTCCATTCTTTTTTGGACTTGAGCCGGCCACGGCGGCAAAGGTCACCGTGGTGCTTGGGGCCATCACATTTATTATGGTCGGCATATTCAAGGGCGTTGCGACTAAGACATCGCTTCGTAAAAGCGCACTCCAATTCTTTCTGCTTGGTGGAAGTGCTGCTCTAATTGGGTATCTGATCGGCTTGATTAGTAGCAACCTGAACATCCAATAGCTCCGAAAGGTATATCTGTAATTCAACTAGGTTCTGAAAACTCTTGAATGGAAAGTCGAGCGGAAGCTGAACGCCATCACGGTTGATATGGAGGTGTTTTGCCCAGCGATATACACCTGCCATGTCGCGTGTTTCTTGGATGCTGTCGTTAATGAAGATCCCGTGTTCGACAGTCGAAACAGGTAAATTTTTTAGTTCATGCTTTGGCTTCTCGGTGGTTGTGATGGTACTAAAAAAGGAAGCGATTCCGGTTGCTTCGATTTTAGAGCGCTGAAAATCAGCATCGCCTAGCGTCAAAAGATGAAGTTCAGCATGCTGTGACACAAAAGACAAAAAGGGTCTAACGTCCGGATACAGATACCACGTTGCATCGCTAATTTCTTTCTGTAGGGCGTCTATAAGATGACCCGGTTTGCGTGGATTCAGTTGCTCCGCCAACCTTTCGATTCGTAGTATATTTTCTTCTCCTCGTTCCGCCAGTGCACTGTTCCACTTTTCCCGGCTTATTCCAAAACCCCGCACTGCTTCATACATGCCCTTACTTAAACTGCCGGTGTCGAGAATTGTCCGGTCGAAATCCATGATGATATGCGTTTTTTTAGGCACGGAGCTATTGTAGCAGGAGAGCTTTCAACTCGTTGCCTATAAAAGGTATGCTTACAGCAATGGGCAGGCCAGAAACAAGTACACAGGGCGCGGACGTAACACCCCACCCAAGTAGCCTCAGGCTCGTAAGATCCGCGGAATCTGTCGTAATGGAAGACGCGGCAATAGCAGAGGTGGTCTGGGCGCTCAGCCATGAAGAGCCAGAGTCACAAGAGGTGTGGCTTACAGCCTGGGCTGGTTTAACGAATGACACTGGCTTACTTGCCGACGAGCGCAGCCAATTTGCCGATGAGCTCAGGGCGCTCGAATTGCCCTCGAGGCTCGAGGTAGTCCGCGAAGCACTACTTTCACACCCAGGTCTGGCGGCAACATGAAAGAGCGCAGTGCAAAGGGGGCACGCGCACAGCGTGAAACAGCACTTGCTCCAGCAAGTCGGCGAGCCGGAGCCCCTCATCCCTATACGTATCCTCGTGATCCTCGTCACGACACCCCGTCGGTTGCTGCAACTGATGAGCAGAGTCGCCCGCGACCAAATCGACTTACCGTGAAAATTGGCGGCGAAGCCGGGTTCGGTATCGCTGTTTCAGGGCTTTTGCTAACCAAGACGCTTTCCCGTGGCGGTCTAAGTGTCTTTGACTACACGGAATACCCCTCATTAATTCGCGGCGGGCACAACACGTTCTTGCTACGTGTCGATGAAGAGCAAGTCCATGCTGCGCTTGGAAAAATCAACGTACTAGTGGCGCTCAACAAAGCGACGGTGTTTCTACATGAGCATGAACTGACCGATGACGGGGCAATTCTTTATGACAGCGACGAGATCACAATCGATCACGGCGATTTATCGCGTCCTTCACTGCGACACTATGGTGTTCCTCTAGAGTCGCTAGCCCTTGAGGCGGCGGGACAGAAGCTCATGCGCAACACTGTCGCGCTTGGAGCGTTTTTAGCACTATGCGGATATCCCTTACCGCTTTTCGAAGCAGTGATCGAAGATGTTTTTGGTGCAAAGAAGAAACAAGCCGCTATTGATGCAAATAAAGCCGCTGCTGCGGCGGGATATCGATATGTCCTAGACACATATCCCGAGCAGTTTAGCTACTCCCTCGCACCACTTAAGAAGAAATCGGCACAAATTGCCGTCACTGGTGCAGAGGCACTTGCCCTTGGAGCAGCAGCAGCAGGGTGTACCTTTTACTCGGCTTACCCAATGACTCCTGCGACACCGGTGATGCACTATCTCGCAGCGAACCAAGAGGCGCTCGGTATGGTCGTGAAACATGCCGAAGATGAAATAGCGGCTATAAACCAGGCAATTGGTGCTTCATTTGCTGGAGCGCGAGCTATGACAGGGTCAGCGGGTGGCGGCTTTGCCTTGATGGTCGAAGCGCTTGGACTTGCGGCAATTACCGAAACCCCGCTGGTAATTATGGAAGCGATGCGACCCGGGCCAGCAACGGGTTTGCCAACTTGGACGGATCAGGGAGATTTGCGGTTCGTGCTGCATTCGGCGCAAGGCGAGTTTCCCCGAGTCATACTTGCTCCAGGTGACGTCGACGAAGCATTTCTGATGACTGCGGAAGCATTCAACCTGGCCGACATGTATCAGCTCCCAGTCTTTGTTTTGACCGACAAGTATCTTAACGAATCTCATTGGACGACACTGCCTTTCGCTAGTGCACCGAAGGTTAACCGCGGAAAAGTTGTCACAGACGCGGCGCTTAAAAAAATGAAACGTCGATTCAAGCGATACGAACTAATGGAAGATGGCGTAAGCCCACGTAGTTTTCCTGGGCAAGAAGGCGGTATCTTCATGGCTAATTCTGATGAGCATGACGAATTTGGCTATAGCTCCGAAGATGCAAAGGTGCGGATAGCGATGATGCAAAAACGATTTGCCAAGCTCCCAGAATTGCAAAAAAGTGTCCCCGCACCCCAGCTTTACGGCCCCAAAAATGCAGAGGTAACGATTGTTTCTTGGGGCTCGACGAAGGGAGCGATTCTCGAAGCACAAAAACACCTTACGGCTCGCGGTATCCAGACGCGGTTCTTGCAGCTCAAGACGATTTGGCCCTTTCCTCAGAAGATTGTAGAAACACTGCTTACGGATTCGGCATCAACCTTGCTTGTAGAAACTAACATGACGGGTCAACTCGGCGGTCTCATTCGGGAGCAAACCGGTATTAATCTTACTAACCGACTCCTTAAATACGATGGTCGGCCAATCTACCCAGAAGAAGTCGTCGAAGCAATAGAAGGAGTCATGCATGGCTAAGAAAAGACTAGTAGCCACTGATTTTGAGACGGAAGTATTTCCTACGTGGTGTCCCGGTTGTGGTGACTGGTCTATTTGGGGTGCTATCAAACAAGCGCTCGCGGAGCTTGGGATCGCACCTCATGAGCTGATCGTAGTGTATGGAATCGGCTGCAGTGGCAACATGTGCTCCTTTTTGAATGCCTATGGGTTTCATGCCCTCCATGGTCGGGCACTGCCAACGGCAATCGGAGCCAAGCTCGCAAACCACGACCTGCCGGTTCTGGTGGTTAACGGAGATGGAGACAACTACGGCGAAGGGCTTAGCCACTGGATTCATGCAATGCGTGGAAACCACAACATTACACATATCGTTCACGACAACTTGATTTACGGACTCACGACGGGACAAACGTCCCCGACCTCAGAGCAGGGATTTAAGACAAAATCGACACCTGATGGAGTGATAGAACGCCAAGTGAACCCTTTGGGGTTGGCGCTTGAGGCGGGTGCTTCATTTATTTCGCGAGGGTTTGCCGGAGAACACAATCATCTCAAGGAGTTGATAAAGTCAGCGATGCAGCATCAAGGCTACAGCCTTGTAGATGTATTTCAGCCATGTGTGACGTTTAATCACGTTCAAACGTATGACTACTACCGAGAACGTCTCTATAAACTTGATGATCTAGCCGACTATAATCCGGCCTCGCACGAAGCGGCACACCAACAGGCCCATAAATGGGGCGACGAGCTGCCAATCGGAATTATCTACACCGAAGAACGACCGGTTTATACCGAGGAGATTGAACATCTTAAGGCGCCTTTGGCGGCTAGAAAAAGTGCGCCCAAGCTCGCCCCTCTGCTCAAAGACTTAATGTAGGTTCCTCTGGGCGTGCTTGGGTAGCTCCGATATACTGAAAAACGTGTCAACGACAACTGAGTTAGGTGGGGGAAAATCCCGCGCCGAGTATGAGCGTCCGTTTGACGAGAAATCACTTCCCGACACTACCAAGCAAATAGAGCTCGCCGATGGTGGAATCAGGGTCATCGACTGGTTTCACGGTCCTGCAGATTTTCGCGATCCGCTCGATTTAGCAATTCTTCGGTCCCGAAGCTTTCAAAAGCAGCGCGAAATAAGCCAGCTCGGGCATCGTCCGGGCTACTTAGCAGCACTTGAAGTCGGCCCTCATACGCGGTTTGATCACGCAATTGGCGTGTGGCTGCTACTGCGTCGTCACGGGGCTAGTCGAGAAGAGCAGCTTGCAGGCGCATGGCATGATACTGACCACGGGACTTTCTCACACTGCATAGACTATCTTCACCAGGACACGCTTCACCAAACGCACCACGATGACCGTCTAGCTGACGCGGAGACTCCCTCAGAGGCACGACAGGAGCTCGCGACAATTCTGGCCGCACATCCAGAGTATGGTATCGAAGTTGAAAATGTACTCGATCTATCTCGGCATCCGTTGCAGGAACGCCCTTTGCCAGATCTCTGTGCAGATCGTATCGATTATTGGCGTCGGGACGCTGTTTCAGGCAGTCGGTATGGCCGAACAATTATTACTCTTCCAAGGGCTCAAGAGATTATCGACGGTTTAACGGTTAGCGAGATAGATGGTGTTCCTACCTGGGTGCTTCGAACATGGGAAGACGCCAGAGAAATGGCAGAAACGTTCAGCTTCTTAAACGAAAACTTCTACACGGGTGATCGGAGTGTTGCGGTTCATCGCGCTACGACGGAATGGCTTCGTCATGCAATAGCGATGGCATACATCAATGAAGAAGATCTTTATCACGTAGATGAAGCAGAGCTTCTTGAGCACCTCCAGACATTCTGCGCCTCTGATGCTGAGCTGGACTGGTTGCGTCGTCAAATGGATGATCCATTCGCGCCGCAATTAGTTCTCGACAATCCACGCGAAACGGCAATCCGTCACAAACGGCGGGTGATTAATCCGCACTTTATGCGAGATGGGCAGATTGTACGCCTGTCGGATACAGACTTAGATTGGCGCGCTGAAGTCGAGAGGTACGTTTACGATCAGCAAAATGGTGGTGCGCACAAGCTTTTGCGCTACTAGTTAAGAGAGAATCGTTGTATTTCTGCTTCAACCGTTGCTGCCACTTGCTCCGGGGTATCTGTTGCGCTTACGCAAATGCGGCTGTAGCTTGGCAAACGTTCCAAATGCTCCAAGAACTTTTGCCTGAGGTGTGTGAGGTAATCAAGTGTGACGCCCTGCTCTATATGACGGCCTCGCTCCTTGATTCGCGCCAGCTGTACTTCCGGCGGAACGTCTAGAAATATTGTTAGGTCGGGCTCGGGGACATGCTGAAGTAGCGCATCGTGAATCCTAATAAGCGAATCAAAGTGCTTACGATCGACGACGTTTTCAGCGTAGGGAAGGTTATTTGTAATTGAAAAATCAGTAAGCAGGGGCCTCGTATTCCGAGCAAGGTTCAACTGGTGCGCGTGTATGGCGAAGAAGGCTAACTCAGTTTCAAAGCCGTAGGCACGTGGATCTTCATAAAATTTTTGAAGAAATGGATGTGACTCAAAGTTTTCTGTCACAAAGCTCCAGCCAAGATGCTTGGCAACAAGTGCTCCCGTAGTAGATTTGCCGGAGGCAAGGCCCCCGACGAGTGCAACAAATGGTTTTTGTGTCGACATCGCCTTTAGCCTACCTGCAAGCGTTCTTCCCTGCTAGAACCCCGCTCTCAGTGCCGACTCAAGTGTTTCGCGGTAGACTGACACTAGATGCCGCGAATATACACCAGAACCGGTGACCAGGGACTTACCAGCCTTTATGGGGGCCAGCGTGTTCCTAAATTCAAAACACGCGTGGCGGTATTTGGATCGCTTGATGAGCTAAATGCGTCGCTTGGGGTTGCCCAGGCAGAGATTACAGACGAAGAACTGACAAACATTCTTACCCAGGTTCAAAACACGCTTTTCAATATCGGTGCCGAAGCGGCGGAAGGTGGTACCAAAGCAAAGCGCATGATCGACGATTCTCTACGTGTTAACAAAGAGAAGGTGTCCCAGCTCGAACAATGGATAGACCATTTTGATGGGGAATTACCGGCGCTGACCACCTTTATTTTGCCTGGTGGGTCTAGGCCGGGCGCACTATTGCATCAATCACGAACCATCTGTCGTAGAGCAGAACGGCGCCTCGCGGCACTGGCAGAGGAAGAGCCGATTAATCCACATAGTCTGGTCTACATCAACAGGCTTTCCGATCTTTTGTTTGTGCTTGCACGTACTGTCAATCACCGCGCCGGTGTGCTCGAGACACCCTGGCAGAAGTAGTTACAACAAGGGAAACACGCTCTGGGAACCTGAAGGGGTTAGCAAAGCGTGTTTCAGGCCCAGAGTGGGAACTCGTGAGAGTCGTCTAGACCAGGGTCGATCTCGTCATCTTCGTCATCCTCTTCGTCATCCTCTTCGGCCTCATCGATCGTGGTGATGACGATCTTCTCCTCGCGGATGGCGTGACGTACCTGCCACGTTACCGTGCCGACCCCAAACCACATGGAAAGGGAAAGCACATAGGGAAGCGAAGAAGCGATGAGGGTCTGAAGGTGCTCGGTGACGTAGGTGAAGAAGAGCGAGACGGGGTTGTCGGGAGTCATCCCGCTCCTTTCTGTCGACAGTTTAGTTTCGCGCTTTTGCCATTTGTTGGCAAGCGAAGATTTCGAACAAGGTATACTGGTGAAGTAACCAAAGGAGACCATGGAATATCAAGCCAAGCCGTACAATGACCGTCTGAATTCCCTGCAGGGGATTTCGGCCCAGTCGGTTCAGGCTCACTACAAACTCTACGAAGGCTATGTCGCGAAATTCAACGAAGCCATGGGTAGGCTTGCAGAAGCAGATAAGAGCAAGGCAAACCAGGCCTTTTCTGATTACCGGGCGGCTTCGCTAGGCGCGACTTTTGCGGTCGGGGGAATTAAGAATCATGAGATTTACTTCGGGCACCTCGGCGGTGACGGAACACCGGTTGAGGGAGCGTTTAAGTACCAAGTTGAGATAGATTTTGGATCCTGGGACAACTACATTGCCGATTTAACAGCGGCCGGTATGGCAGGGCGAGGTTGGGCGTGGACTGCTTGGGACGATGATTTTCAAGCTCTCTACAATTGTATTGGCGATAGCCAAGACACCTTCCCGATTTGGAACGCTCACCCAGTAGTCGCGCTCGACGTTTACGAGCATGCGTATATTGCTGATTTCTCTACCGCACGACCCAAGTACATCGAGGCCTTTTTGCGGAACATGGACTGGGCTGCAGTTGAAGAGGCGTTCAACGCTGCCAAGCATACGTAGACGTTTTGTATTGCTGCTCGCCACGCATCTTGTTAGTCTGTGGGTAGAAGCCTTCAACTAACATAAAAAGGAAATTATGGCCGACGAAAATGAACAGCCAACACCCGCTCCCGTAGAAGCGCCCACAGCGCCTGCGGCGTCTCCACTTGCGAAGGATGTTAATCGTCCAGAAGAATGGAAAATCAAATACAGCGTAATCCGAGTCTTTGGACTTTCGTGGGTTACGAGTGGACTCTACTGGTTTTATTGGTTTTATCAAAACCGGCGGATTCTCTCTCGGGAGCTGAAAACCGATGACAATGCGGGTCTTCAGACAATCGGGCTCATCGTTCCGATTTTGAATCTCTTTATTATCTACTGGATTTTCCGAGATATTAACCGCGTGCGCCGAGAAAACAATCTTGAAGGATTTTCCGCTGGAATGTACGTATTTCTCCCACTGGGCCTTCTCTTTGGTGGGATTGCTCTGTTTATACTCGGCCTCATTGTTGGTGCAGGTGCAGCAGTTTCAGGTAATGCGGGCCTTGCGATCGGAGGAGCTGCATTGTTTATCATTCCGGCAATCTTGCTCATGATCGTTGGGGGTATCCTCTATTACGTCTTTGCTGGGCTGGCGATTAGCAAACTTAATAACTACTGGGATGTTAGAAGTAATAATCAGGCGTCTGATGCCAAATTCTCACAGGGCGAGATTATCGTGATCATCATCGGAGTCGTTCTGTGGGTGCTCAACGGAATTACCGGAGCGCTGAGTGACACTTCTTCAACCGATACAGTAAAGACTAATAATTCTGTCGACTTTAGCTACTAATAACAACTAAGGAGAAACATGCTAGACGAAGTACAACCAACTCAAGAAACTCCAGCTGAACAACCAGCGCCGAGTGTTCAAAATGCCAGTGGCAATTGGGCCGTAAAGCGAAGCGTTGTGCGCGTATTGCTGCTCACGCTCGTTTCATTTGGCCTTTATATGATTTATTGGTTTTACGTGACACGAGAGAAAGTTACCAACGAGCTTGGAAGCAACGACAATACAGGTTTGCAGACACTAGGTTTGTTCGTACCAATTCTCAATATCTTTGTTCTCTACTGGCTCTATCGTGACATCGATAAGCTACAGCGCTCTGCCGGTGCGTCAGGTTTCCAAGCAGTGCTCTATGCGGTACTAATGCTAATAAGCCCCATCAACTACATTATTATGGGGCTTGTTATTAGCGAGCTAAACAAGTACTGGGACACGAAGTCTGCAGGTCAGGCAACTGAAGCTAAGTTCAGCGGCGGTGAAATCGCCGTTACGGTCATCGGGGCCGCCATGTGGCTATTCTTCTTCTTGCTAATCGCGCTCGGAGTATTTGCTGCAGCATCAACCATCGATACGACAAGCACGTACACGTACTAAGTCAGAACTAGAAAACCGCATCTCATACGAGATGCGGTTTTTATTTGCAAGGTATTTATTCGTGGAAATGAGCGCCAACAAGCGTCGCCCCGTGGTCGACAAGCGTGCCGACATAGGCGAGATCTTCCCCTGTTGCTTCTGCTATCTCAACCAATGTTCGTGGGGGCTCATCTGCGTGCAAGCCATAGTGCGAGAAAACAACCTCGCGCATCAGAGCTGAGTCTTGCTCCAGTACGATCCCAAGCGCCGCTAGCGAATGCCGTAGTCTGCGGGTCACTTCTGTACGCTCTTCTTCGTGTAGGGCGCCTTCACGGCTTGCCTTCGCTACTTCGCTAAGCTGGGTTAGTACAGCGATCCCGCGCGCGGCATCTGGGTTACGTTCGGCATGCGGATCAGTGCGCATTTCCTCAGGCCTGCGGGCCGGACGGCCTTCGTCGATGGGGTAATCTGGCGTTCCTTCTATTGCCATAGCTTGTCAATTTTGCTCACGGTTGAGAGATTTGTCAATACCAAGGTATGATGTGCACATGAGTATACTGCGCATAAAGAACCTACACGCGCGGGTCGAAGAGACTGAAATACTCAAGGGGGTCGATCTCGACGTTGTTGCCGGCAAAGTGCATGCCTTGATGGGGCCAAATGGTTCAGGCAAGTCGACGCTGTCCTCAGTCTTGATGGGTCACCCAAAGTACGAAGTGACACAAGGTGATGCTGTCTTTAACGGCAATTCACTATTTAAGCTTTCGCCAGATGAGCGTGCAAAAGCAGGCGTATTTTTGGCATTTCAGTATCCGCAAGAAATTGCCGGTGTGTCTGTTGCGCATTTTCTTCGCCAAGCTGTGAATGCGGTTCGTGAAGCACGTGGCGAGACGCCACTAACCGTCTTAGAATTCCGCAGGGTTTTAAAAGAGAAAATGAGTCTGCTCGAAATGTCCGAAGACTTTAGCGATCGCTACCTAAACGAAGGCTTCTCCGGCGGTGAAAAAAAACGGGCTGAAATGCTGCAGATGGCTCTATTGCAACCCAAGCTCGCGATACTCGACGAAACTGATTCGGGACTCGACATTGATGCGCTGCAGATTGTGGCTAAAGGAATCAACGCTTTGAAAAAAGACAGTCCAGAGATGTCCATTCTGTTGATAACGCACTATCAGCGGATTCTTAATTACGTTAAGCCTGATATTGTTCATGTCATGGCTGAAGGCAAGATTATCGAGACTGGACCACCAGAACTAGTCGCCGAACTTGAACAAAAAGGATACGCATGGCTAAAGAAGTAGAGCGAAACCAACCAGGCGATATTGAGCGGATAATAGAACAACTAAAAGAAGCGCCGTTTGAATTTGAGCTGGCCAAACCGACAGCACTGCGCACTGCCGAGGATTACCAGACTATGCTCGGGCTAATTATGGCAACGCACTTACCGAGCACCAGAACGCGGGGTAGCGAAGGGTGTTCGCTGGATGATTTCCCTTCGGCTGATTCGCTAGATACACTCCCACCAACCGGTCTAGATGGAGCCTACGCAGAAGAGTACTATCTCAACCGGCAAGCCATTTTAGATGAGGCCGTGTTTCAGACTCTGCAGGAGAATGAGGAGCGAATCATTTCACCCGAAGAGGAGCGTCGACGCGAATCGCTTGATCCCGGGAAATATCCCTACCATCCTCGCCGGCCAGGCTGGCACGGTACACCCTATCCGCATAACCCATGTGATTCGTGATGCCCGAACGCGAAGAGAATTATTTTCGCGCAGAGCTGCTATTTTTCCCAGCTTCGGAGGAAGAGGAAGTCTCATTTAATCCTGATGAGCTTGATGATGTCCACGTATCTTTAGCTGAGCGAATAGTCTCCGATGAACCACTATACGGAGATGGGGTTGTTGATTTTGGCGAGCTTCACCCAGAGCTTGGAGGCGATGCAGCCGTAGACTCATTTCTAAGACATATTGATCGGGGAGAATTTGGTTTTCTCGCATCGCATGACGATACTCCCTATACGGTGAGCGTTACGCGGATGGTAATGGATACGCCCGATGTTGACGGAGGCGATGCTCTCCAAGAGGCAATGGAAGCAGTATCGTCAGTTGAGGTTGAAGATCCGATTGATGAAGCCTGGCAAGACGAGCCAGACACAGCCGCAGACTGGCGTATTTGGTTGACCAGAGAAGCCTGCCAAAATCCCGGGGCGGCTGCGGCAATCATCCATGAGTTTATTGGTGCTGTGCCAAATGCTCCGTCAATTGAAGTGGTGCACCCGGACCAGCCAGATCAGGAAGACCTTTTGCCCCGAGAGCTTCGAGAACCCCAACTTCGGCTCGAGTATCAGGATGCAGACTGGCTTGGAATTCCCGATATCGAAACTGAAATTGGTATTCTCAAACACATCGGTGCCGGGGTCGATTTTCCGGAAGGTCTGCTCAACCTGATTGATGAAGACCATTCTGAAGAAGACCCAACTCAGAACTCGATCCGCTTGATTCGCCGAAAGGACCAGGAACCCCTCGATGAGTGACTCGGTTGTTCGGGGGGTTACAGCCGGTCTCGATAGGTTCCGTCATCAAGATCCCGATAGGTCTGTTTATCGATCAAAACCCGGACTCACACGCGGAGTTGTCGAAGACATCTCATACCAAAAGGGCGAGCCCGAATGGATGCGCCAGTTCCGGCTTAAATCCTTCGAAATCTTTGAATCAAAACCAGTACCGACCTGGGGCCCCGATCTATCAGGTATCGATTTCGATGCGCTCACCTACTACATTCGCCCAACTGACGAGATCAAACCATCATGGGACGATTTGCCTGCAGAAATGAAGGAAACTTTTAACAAGCTTAAGATTCCGGAAGCTGAGCAAAAAATGCTCGCTGGTGTTGTTGCGATGTATGATTCTGAAACCGTCTATAAATCGCTTCAACGACCATGGGAAAAACAAGGTGTTATTTTCTGCGACATGGATACGGCTCTAAAGGAACACGAAGAGCTCGTGCGCCAGTACTTCATGACCAAATGCGTGCCGCGACACGATAATAAGTTTTCAGCATTGCACGGCGCAGTTTGGTCGGGCGGTTCGTTCTTGTATGTACCGGCAGGGGTGAAAGTGGAAATGCCATTGCAGACATACTTCCGTATGAACGCATCTGGCCAAGGTCAGTTTGAGCACACCCTAATTATTGTTGAAGAGGGAGCCGAAGTTCATTACATCGAAGGATGCACAGCCCCTCTTTATTCGAGCGCTTCACTCCACTCCGCGGTTGTTGAAATCTTTGTTGGGCAGGGTGCACGGTCACGCTACACAACGGTTCAGAACTGGTCAAAGAATGTCTATAACCTCAACACTAAGCGAGCCATAATCCAGCAGGATGCGCACCATGAGTGGGTCGGAGGAAGTCTCGGTAGTGGAACAACTATGCTGTACCCGGCCTCGTGGCTAGTAGGACGAGGGGCGTCTTGCGAGCATCTCAATATTGCCTTGGCCGTCGGAAAGGTCGACAAGGATACCGGAGCCAAAGTCATTCATGGTGCTCCCGATACGAAATCACGAGTTGTTGCCAAGTCGATTTCAAAAGATGGCGGACGCGGTGCCTATCGGGGGCTATTGAAGATTGTAAAAGGAGCAGAGCGAGCCACGGCAAATATTCAATGTGATGCGCTGATTATGGACGAGCGGAGTGTGTCCGACACGTTGCCGCATATCGAAATATCTGAAGACAAAGTAACCGTTGCTCACGAAGCAACTGTGGGGAGAATTGGCCAGGAGCAACTTTTCTACCTGATGAGTCGTGGCCTGACCGAAGAAGAAGCAATCTCGATGATTGTTTCAGGATTTCTTGAACCAGTCGTCAAGGAACTACCGCTTGAGTATGCCGTAGAGCTAAATCGATTAATCCAACTCGAGATGGAGGGAAGCGTTGGATAAGACAAGCACACAGCCCAACCTACGGCTGCCAAAGTACGTTCCCGCAGAGCCGAAATCGATTGCAACTAAACGGCGTTTGGCACGAAACATTGCCCCTAAGCTAGCTATTCCATCCGACAAGAAGTATTTCAGCTGGGAACGATACGGACTTGCTGATTTACTTAGCTCTTTGCCGCTCGCTGGTGATACACCCGAGATTGCGTTTGAAGCAGATGATTGCGGCACCGGTCTGAAGCCAATCGCCATACCGCTGTCCAAGGCCATTCATGATTGGCCAGAGCACGTTGCTGCCTCAATGCTCGGTGATGCCCTACCTGCCGAAGACCATCTTTTCTCGGCTCTTTCAGGTGCTTTTTTTCGAGACGGGATTGTCGTCGTGGTACCACCACGGACAAAACTCAGAGTAGAGACACGATTTAGCGCCAAAACCGGCGCACTTAATGTGTGGCGAAGTCTTTTTATTGTGGGAGAGGGTGCAGTAGCTGATATCTATGATTCAACAACTACTGCTTCCGATATGGGTGAAGACTCTATTGCTCTGCATGGCGTGGAAGTCTATGCACACGACGAGTCACGAGTCTCCTATACCGCAAAACAAGCTTGGCCAGAATCAGTCATAAATTTGGCGGTCTACCAGGCAGCCATCGCACGTGACGCATCACTTGATTGGATGATTGGAACGTTTGGATCTGGCAAATCCCAGATTCATGTTGAATCAAAGCTTATTGGCGAAGGCGCACAGTCGAACGTCCGCTCTACGTTCTTTGGAAGCAGTAGTCAGCACTTTGATTTCACGCTTGAGGCAAACCATGTTTCGGGTCACGCTACATCCGAAACGTACGCACGCGGAGTAGTCGACGAAACTGCGCGCGCAGTCTATCGGGGAATGATCAAGATCCAGCCAGGTGCACATGGAACGAGTGCAGATCAAAATGGTCATGCCATGCTTTTGTCAGACACCGCCCATGCCGACTTAATTCCTGGTCTCGAGATTGATGCCGATGATGTGACGGCGGGACATGGGGCTACTGTGGGGCAAATAGATGAACAGGCGCTCTTTTACCTCATGAGCAGGGGTTTGCCGGAAGAAGCCGCAAAGAGCCTGATTGTCGAAGGCTTCTTTACCGATCTGATTCAAAACATTCCAAGTAAAAGTGTGCGGGAATCATTTCTCTCAGAAATAACCGAACGATTATCTGGCAGCCAGCTCGCTAAGCAGAAGGGTTAGTCGGTAGACTGGCACTATGGACGAAAACAAGATCATCGCGCAATTTCCGATTTTTGCTAAGGCAAGCACAACCAGGCTTTCATACCTTGATAACGCTGCCACAACCCAGCGACCGCAGCACGTTTTGGATGCAATGGATTATTTTTATCGCAACTCAAACGCGAATCCGCATCGGGGTGTACACAGTCTTTCGGAGGCTGCTACGAATGCATTTGAGAATGCGCGCAGGAAGGTCGCGAGTTTTATAGGCGCATCCAGTGAGGAAGTTGTATTTACGCGGGGCACTACTGAAAGCCTCAATCAATTCGTTTTGTCATATGCAAAAAAGTACCTGCGACAAGGTGACACAGTTTTGCTGACAGAGATGGAGCATCACGCGAACCTCATTCCGTGGTATCTGTTAGCGGAAGAGAAAGGCATACAACTACGTTTTGCCTCCATTGCCGACGATGGATCGCTAGATCTCGAAGATGTTGAGCGGAAACTCGAAGGCGCATCGGTTTTTGCCTGCTGCCATGTTTCGAATGTGCTTGGATGTATAAATCCAATCAAAAAACTTTCACGCATGGCAAAAGATGCTAATACTCACATGATTGTCGACGGTGCTCAGGCCGTCGGCAGACTCGCCGTTGACGTTCGGGATCTTGGGGTCGACGCGTATGCCTTTTCAGGGCACAAAGCTTACGGGCCCTTCGGTGTCGGAGCTTTATGGGTAAAACCTGAACTACTAGCCGAACTCCCGCCAGTCTATGGCGGAGGAGAGATGATTCGTTCAGTTGAGCTTGGGCACGCAACGTATGCCGATCCGCCGTATCGATTTGAGGCTGGGACAATGCCTGTGGCAGAAGCGATTGGTATGCAGGCAGCTTTCGAGTTTATCGAAAAGATCGGGCTGAAGACGATTAGCGACCATGAACAGATGCTGACCAGAGAGCTTCTTGAGATGCTCAGCACCGAAAAGCGCGTTTCGGTTCTTGGTTCAGCGGAGCGTGTCGGAGTAGTCTCGTTTGTGGTCGACGGTATCCATCCTCACGATTTAGCGACGATATTTGATCAGCAGGGTGTTGCAATCAGGTCGGGACATCACTGTGCCGAGCCGCTACATACTCGTCTTGGAATTCCCGCTAGCGCACGAATCTCGCTGGCGGTTTACAATACAAAGGAAGATATTGAGCAAGCACATCAAGCACTAAAGACTGCTCTTGAAACCTTTCATGGCTAAAACGACATACTATCTCTGCTCTCAAACCGCACTAAGTCTGCGCAAATTTTTGCCTGAACTGAAGAGCGCGGCAAAGAAAGGTGTGGTCCATATGGTACCCGATGCTGCAACGCCGCTTGGATATACCTACGACCAAGACGAGGACCGTCACATGTACGAGAAGCATTTCAAGATTGAATTGTGTTGGCTCGTTCAACAATCACCAGAATCACTAAAGAAAATGCTTGATGAGGCGGAGGTAATTCATATTGGCGGCGGTAGTGCTTACTACTTGCTGCAAGCAGTTCGGGAAAGCGGATTCGATACCTATCTGCACACAATCAAGAGAAACCTCACAATTGTTGGTTCGTCAGCCGGGGCAATTGTGCTCGGTCCAGACATTGGTCCGATAGAGCCAATGGATGATCCATCTCTCGCCAACATCACCGACACCAAAGGGATAGGACTTCTTGATTTTATTCCGGTTCCCCATGTTAACAGTGACCTCTGGGCTGCTCAGGCCAAAGAAGTTCTTGAAAGCGGATATACTGCCCACCGTCTTCAACCGATACGCGATGAGCAAGCCATCTGCGTTAAGGATGGACAAGTAACAATTCTCTGATGAAAACTCTCTTTCTTGCTTCTCAAATCGACCAGTCGCTTCAAAAGCTCTATGAAGTCCTGCCCCGTAGTCCGGAATCGCTGCGGCTACTGTATGTGAAAACCGCGAAGAATCTCGAGAGCGACCCGGTGGAAATGAGCGGCTCGTTTCAGGCGCTTCGGTCCTTTGGTTTCCAGATAGATATCTATGATTTTGCCGACACTAACTCTGAAGATACCGCCAAGGCGCTTTCGAAAGCAGATGTATTGTTTGTGGCTGGAGGAAACACCTACTACCTTCTCGACCAAATCAAGAAAAGTAACATCGAAGATGTGTTGAACGCATATGTTGAACAAGGAAATCTCTACATTGGCTCGTCGGCCGGTTCAATTATTGCCTGTCGGGATATTGCCTATATTGATGCCATAGACGAAGCCGCTGTCGCACCGACACTGGCCGACACGAAGGGTCTTGGATGGTGTCCAGTAGATATTGTTCCGCATCTGAACGATCCGCGATTTGAGCCTCAGACTAGTGAGATATTGAAACGGGAAAAACGACAAGACATCATCGGGCTAAGCAATGAGCATGCCGTTATCGTCCACGGCGATTCGTGGAAAGTTGTCTAGTGGATTTGTATCGAGAGCACATCCTCGACCATTACCGAAATCCTCGCAACCGGGGGACCCTCAAAAATCCAACAATTTCGCATACTGCCCACAACCCGGTGTGCGGGGATAGCTTAACGATTGATATCCAGATAGAAAATGGAGTCATTAGCGATATTCGCTTTGACGGAGCAGGATGTGCGATTTCAATCGCTTCTGCATCAATCCTCATGGAGCGCGTTCTTGGCAAAAGCGTTGCCGAAGCTCTGAGCAATGAAAATATTCCTTTGTCCGATGAACTGGGCATTGATATCACTGGTGCCAGAGTAAAGTGCGCTGGGCTCGCCCGAGGTGCTTTTCAAGCAGCACTCAAGAAGCTAGAGTAGGCAGCTATGGACAAAGAAGCCAAACAGCCCGCAGAGAAAGCACCTGAAGGCGTCATTTTGCGTGTAGATGATGAATGGACGTCTGCAATTTGTACATTTGCTGAGCAAATACCGCCCCAGACGGAAATACCCGTCGAGGATACGCTTTTTCTGACCGTCCAACATGACGTGCGGCGCTATCAGCACGCAGGCCAAGAATACGTTAGCTATAGCGCAAACCTCTCGTTCAGACGTACAGCATGCCAGCACCATGCCGCTGGTGTCAGCGAGGTCGTAATACGTCCAGACGGGGTGGTAATTGAACGCCATGATAGTACAGGTGATCCGTCGGGAGTATTTACTCCATTTGCCACTGCCATAACTGAACAGAACAGGACGGAGCTCTATCTCTGCTGGACCATTGAAGCGGCCGCTAGATTGGCGCATCCGCGTAAGCAGGAGCAATCTCTGGACTCGTCCAAATAAGCTGCATGGCGTATTCTACTGGTATGTCCAAAGCCACTACCGTAACGCGTGACAGCAATCTTGGCGACATTGCAAAATCGTATCCTCAGGCTGCAGCAGTCATGCTCGAGTATGGACTTCACTGTGTCGGCTGTTTTGCTAATCAGTTTGATACGGTCGAGATGGGCGCGAGGATCCACGGAATGACAGAAGTTGAAGTAGACGAGATGCTCGGGCGTATAAACGAGACAATAGCATGACGAGAATTTCTAAAGTGGTCGTGAACGAAGATCTCTGTATCGGTGCGGCAAGCTGCGTTGCTATTGCCCCAGACGTTTTTGATCTTGGTGACGATGGGAAGGCTTATGTGAAAGAAGGTGCCAGCCTCGAAGATCTTGAAATGATTCTCGATGCTGCAAAATCGTGTCCAACTGCTGCCATTACGGTTTACGATGAAAACGGAAAGCAGCTCTACCCGGAAGCGTAGGGAAAGTTTTTCTTATCTAGCGGCTCGAGGCCAAGCTCCTGGATTACCTTTTCCGACGGTATCCATTGGTATTTTTCTAATTCCGCACAGAAGTCTTCGTTAATACTGATACCCTCTTTGGCAAGTGCGGCGGCGTGCGCATGCATGCCTCCTGGCCAACCCGGCGCAACCCGTCCATTCCGGTTGACTACTCGCTGCCAGGGAACATCCGGATCTCCCCAATGGGCGGTCCACCCAACAGCCCGCGCGGCACGCGGCATCCCAAGTAAAGCTGCTATTTGACCATAAGTAACCAGGCGGCCCCGCGGGACCATCTTCACGATGCGCTCAACATCGTTTGCGAAGTGCGATGACAGCATTACTTGATTGACCCAAGATACTCGAGCAAAAGACGTACGCCAAAACCAGTTCCGCCGCGGGCCAAGTACCCAGACTCCTTACTCGAGAAAGCTGGGCCAGCGATGTCGAGATGAGCCCAGGGTGTATTGCCAACAAAATTTTGCAGAAAGAGGGCTGCCGTAATGGTTCCGGCACCGCTTGCGCCCGAGTTATCAAGATCCGCGATTCGGCCTTTTATCATCTCGTTGTAATCGTGTGGGAGTGGCATTTTCCAAATACGTTCACCGCTCTGTTTGCTTGCCTTCCAGAGCGCGCGGGAAAGCTCATCATTATTTGAAAAAAGTGCTGCAATCTTATCACCAAGCGCAACTATGGCCGCCCCGGTGAGAGTGGCCAAGTCGATTATAGTATCTGGCTTATCTTTAGCGATTGCGTATGAGAGAGCATCGGCAAGTGTTAGCCTGCCCTCTGCGTCGGTATTTGTAATCTCAATACTCTTGCCGTTGTATGCCCGCACGACGTCGCCCGGCTTATATGCAGATCCGCCGAGCAGATTTTCTGTCGCAGCGACGTAAGCCGTTACTTTAACCGGGAGTTTCAGCTTAGGAAGGGCCGACAAAGTTGCCATCACGGCGGCTGCTCCGGCCATGTCCATTTTCATGTCTTCGAGGCTGCCACCACGACTTGGCTTGATATTAATTCCGCCGGCATCGTAGGTGACTCCCTTTCCGACTAGAACGACGTGCTTACGTGTGCTGCGAGGTGAGTAACTTAGCTTGATAAAACACGGCTCTTCGTTCGAGCCTTTAGCAACAGCGAGTGTCGCATGAAAACCAAGGCGCTCCATCTGCTTCTTGCTAAGTACGGTTGCAGTTAGTCCGCCTGCCCGTCCGATCCGTTTAGCCTCTGCAGCCAAGTTGCGCGGAGTAAGCAGCGATGGTGGTTCATTAACCAAATCGCGCGCCAGAATGGTAGCCTCTGCTTCGATGACACCGGCCTGGATTGCCTGTTTTGTGTCATTAAGCTTGCCACTGGTGGTTCTTAGATAGAGAAGCGTTTCGCGGGTTTGGGTCGCCTTGCTGTGGTGTTTCGTATAGCGATACGAAGCAAGATGGGCAGAGCCAGCAATAGCACGCGTGAATTCAGCAGTAGACGCCTTCGGAAGATCCATCCCCACGCTTGTCAAAGCGTGTTCGGTGGCAGTTTTAATAGCCGCCGCTGTAACGGATCGCCACGTTTCTGAGTCAGCATCCTTTCCGCCTCCGATGACGATAACGTGACCTTCAGGACCCACTAGACCAGTTCGAATAACCGCTGCCTCACCGGGGGCGCCCTTAAGTTTCCGTCGCGAAATTTCTGACGAAACAATCTTCGCAGCGCCTTTACTTAAGATGCCAAGCTGCGTGGAACCGTTTTCAGGTATCACCAATACAAGAGCCCGCAGTGATTTAGGAAAACTTGTGCCGGTAGAAATCTTCATAGCGTAGTTTACGTTCCTCTCTATCATAGCTAATATAGGGCGCTATGCCGGAAAAGATACCACCAGTCGAATTAATTGAATCTAAAGCCGAAGCACTCGAAGAGTTATTGGGAGAATTTAACTCAGTCGATTCTGTGTTACCCTCAGATCTCCGTTTGCGGCAAAGCCGCTGTGGAATTTGTTCGGAAAGTATCGCCCTGTTCCTACAAGCTGAAGGATTTCCTGCACAGTCGATGATTAGGCATCGTATCCCAGTTCAAGATGAGTATTCGAGCCACGTAATTGCTGTAGTCGATGCGGATGATCCGCTTTTAATTGACGCAACGTTTAGCCAGTTCTTTAGACAGTTCGGTATGGTAGAAGACTATGAAAACAGGCCGGATTCGCCCGTCTTTCCAGAAGAGAAGATCGCTATTTTCCGACGGAGCGAAATCCCACTTGTAGCCGAATGGGCTGCAATGGTTGTTGTGCGTTTCCAGGCAACGCATATGGATAAAGCAGAGCATGCTCAATATCGTCGAGAGCTTAGGTGGGGAGAATTATACCCACTCGTTCGGACTAAAGCTGAGCTCGAAGCTTATTTTTCTGATATTTGGAATCTAGAGGGCTATGCGCCATTTGAGCCACGGCAACTGGTTGGATCGTATGCGCCCACGTTCGCCGCTCGCCTGGCAGCCCAAAACTAGCTAGAATTGACCTGATCGGGGCGTGGCGCAGCCTGGTAGCGCGCATCGTTCGGGACGATGAGGTCGTGGGTTCAAATCCCGCCGCCCCGACAAGCAAGTGAGAACTGGCAACTATCACGTTGCATTGTGTCCGCTCTCACGGTATAGATGAGCATCGAGACTCCTGATGAGCATTACGAAGAAACTAATCGCGCTGTTTTTAATTGTGTCGCTGATACCGCTTCTGGTATTAAGTTTGGTTCTCTATAGCAATGCGCGTTCGTCCCTTGAACGTACAACGCTGGACAACTTAAGGTCTCTTGCTGCTGAAAAAGAGGGTCGTATCAATGACGTTACAAACCTTTATTACGAGAAAGCCTCAGTAGCCTTGAGCTCTTTTGCGCTTGAAGAGAGCACAAAGCAGTACCTTACAGGCACTGCACCAATCGCTACTGTGAATTCTGACATCGCGAATGCAAAGAATCAGCTTCCCGAAATAAGGGGAGTATCGGTACTTGGTCCAGACATGACAGTTAGGACTTCCACCTTTGGTCCGGGCGACTCCCTATCAGCACTTAGCAAACGCGACGCTGAAGTCCTAAGATCGGGTAAACGAGTAGCCGACATTATAAGGCTGCCCGATCAAAGTCTCGCTGTCTTGATCAATAAACCGGTTGTGGAAGGGGGATTATTTATTGGTGCAATTCAGATTGCCTATCCCGCTGATTCTCTCATTGCTGCAATGAATAATGCCCAAGGATTTGGCACGACAGGAGAGTTCTACCTAGTACATCAGGTTGACGATGGTTCCATGGTGGTTCTAACACCGCTGCGTAATGACTCCAGTGCACCGCTTAGTAAGAAATTCACTGTAATGAATCCGCGCAAGCCTACGACCCAGGCGCTTAGCACAAGTGAAGGCACATTTAGAGATCTTGTAGATTATCGTAACAAACAAGTACTCGTAGCGACGCGCTATCTCGATGATCCGGGTTGGGGACTGGTTGTAAAACAGGATCGCGCCGAAGCGCTTCAAGCTGTCCGTAATCTGAGAAACCTCGTTCTCTTTTTCGGTATCGTGCTGGCAGTTTTAATGATCATCCTTACGCTTGAGCTGACGCGTCTCATCGTTCGTCCCCTCAACCGGATTACCGAAGCAACAAAACGTTATGCCCGCGGGGATTTCTCCCGTCGCGTAACGGTTGAGTCAAGCGACGAACTCGGGGGCTTGGCAATTTCTGTAAACCACATGGCAACTGAGTTGCAAGGGCTCTACAAGACTATGGAACAGCGGATTCGCGAAAGTACCGCAACCCTAGAGGCAGCCCAAGAAATTGCGCACATCGGCAGTTGGCGCTGGGATCCATCGAAGCGTTTCATGGAGTGGTCACCGGAGCTGTTTAGAATACTCGGGTTCCATTCTTTGAAACGACCAACCTATCAGCATTATTTGAAATTGGTGCACCCCGAAGACCGCGAAGAATTCGAGGAAATGGTTAAAAAAGCACGCACATCCGGTAAACCCATGAACGGTGTTCATCGTATTGTTCGGGATGACGATGGAGCTGTTCGTATTTTGGAAATCCGTGGTGAACGTTTGGCTGGAAGCTCCCGGCGTAATGCACGTCTTGTTGGAACGGCGCGTGATATTACAGAACAGTATGAACTCCAACAACGACAGCGAGAGTTTGTCAGCATCGCTTCACACGAATTGCGTACCCCCATAACGGCACTCATGGGCTATCTGGCAATGATGAAAAACGGTGTACCAGAAGATCGTTTTCCCCAGTTTACTGACCGTGCTTTTGAAGCGGCGATACGCCTTTCGAAGTTGATTGAAGACCTTCTAAACGTTGCCCGTCTAGAAGAGGGTCGTACCACTTTGCATTATGAGCAGATAAAGCCAGCCAAGTTAGTGCGAGAGGTTATCCGCGAAATGCGACCAGCATTTGCCGCCCGTAAAACCCGTCTATCGTATAAGGATTCTCTAGAAAATTCCGACCGGATGCGAGTTGATGTGCTGAAGCTGCGCCAGATAATTTCGAACGTCCTTGATAATGCAAACAAATACACGCCCAGTGGGGGTAAAGTGACGGTAGAGACGTTGCGAGAAGGGCGTAATATCGCGATACGTGTCGTAGATAATGGGATCGGAATTCATCAGGAAAATCTCAAGCGTATTTACGATAAGTTCTTCCGCGAATACACATCACTGTCGGTGAAAGCCGGTGGTACTGGCCTGGGACTCTTCATAACCAAAGAGCTTATAGAGCGTATGGGCGGCCGGTTAATGATTGATTCACAACAGGACGTGGGAACAACAGTAACAATGCTCTTTCCGAGACGACGAGCGTAGCGGTGGTACAATACGCACAGATTGCATGGAAAAGATCAAAATTACATCCCCGATCGATAACACCATTGTTGGCACAGTTCCGGCTGCTCGTCCCATCGATGTTGCGCAGGCTTATGACCGTCTTGCTGCCAGCCAGCCCGAATGGGCCGAAAAGCCACCGGTAGAGCGGGCCAAGTTGTTACACGCCTGCTCAAGCGCACTGCGCGATAGCGTCGATGAACTCGCGGAACTGATTGTGCGTGAAATTGCTAAGACTCCCTCAGAGGCTAAGACAGAAGTGCTGCGCACAGCAGACCTTATCGATGTAACAGTCGAGACAGCAGAGGCCATGAAGCCCGAAAAAATTGGCTCCGAGAGTATGCCAGGCACGCCCGCTGGACGAGTGCAGGAGATTGTACGAGTTCCGCTCGGCGTTGTTTTGGCAATTGCCCCATTCAACTATCCGGTAAATTTGGCGGTCTCAAAACTTGCACCAGCGCTAATGGTAGGCAATACAGTTCTGTTTAAGCCGCCAACGGCTGGTTCGCTTGTTGGAAGTCGCATGACGGAACTATTTATTGAGGCTGGCATACCGGCGGATGTGCTTATTTGCCTAACGGGATCCGGGGGCGTAATTGGTGATGCACTGCTCGAGCACGAATCACTGGCGATGGTGGCCATGACTGGTTCAACCGGCGTCGGTCAAAAAATTGCTGCGAAGACTGGAATGGTTTCGCTCCTGCTTGAACTGGGAGGTAATGATCCGGCTCTTGTATTGAAGGACGCGGATATCGAGCTCGCTGCAAAGCATATTGCAAAAGGCGCTTTTCAGTATTCGGGGCAACGCTGCACAGCGGTCAAGCGCGTCTATGTCGATGAATCAGTTGCTGAGCGTTTTACTGCGGCGCTTACACAAGAAGTCTCTCGTCAATTTCCCTCGGCTGGCGACCCAAGGCAACACTCCGTCG
This sequence comes from uncultured Candidatus Saccharibacteria bacterium, assembly GCA_964432765.1. Taxonomy (GTDB): domain Bacteria; phylum Patescibacteriota; class SICC01; order SICC01; family CAYSOT01; genus CAYSOT01. Next base: position 86,726 of record CAYSOT010000001.1, on the reverse strand, counting down.
GTCCGGTTATATCTGATCAACAGGCAGATTACCTACAAACACTTCTGGATGACGCAGTCGGATCGGGCGGGCGGATAGTCTACGGCGGCGGGCGCACCGGGAGAGTTTTTGAACCGACCGTCGTAGATAATATCCCCCATAATACTCGCCTTGTTGTTGAGGAGCAGTTTGGTCCAATTCTGCCGGTGGTTTCAACTACTTCAGAAGATCAGGCAGTAGCATATGCGAATGACTCCGAATACGGTCTCCAGGCAAGTATATTTAGCAATGATTTCACGAGAGCGCGAACGATTGCCGAGCAAATCGAGGCGGGCGGCGTTCATATCAATGGGCCAGACCAACGAGGTCCAGACTCATTTCTATTCATTGGCCACAAGAAATCCGGCTTTGGTGCTCAGGGCATACGCTTCGCTCTTGAGGCGATGAGCAAACCGAAAGCCTACATCAGCAATCCAAAATGAAAAAGCTAGCCGTCGTCGGGGCAGGTCCGGCCGGCACAGAAATCGCACGTACCGTTGCGAAGGCGGGCTGGCATGTCGATATTTATGAAAAACAATCTGAGCCCGGAGGATTATTACGATACGGGTATCCAGGATATCGAATGCCAGCGGCTATATCTCGCCGAACCGCCAGGCGCTTGCAAGAATCGGGTGTTATGTACCACTACAACCAGACACTTGGGCAACACATCCATCTCGATGAGCTCCTTGAACGATACAACACCGTTGTTTTGGCTATTGGAGCTCCGCGAGGGAGAGCACTTTCAATCCCGGGTGAAACACTTGGCAATGTGTATCAAGCTCTTGAATATATGTATCAACTGCGCAGCGGTCACCTCATGCCAAAAGGGGATGTACTCGTGATTGGTAGTGGTGATACGGCCGTAGATGTGGCAATGGCGTCGCTCTGGTCAGGAGCTTCAAAAGCGACGGTGGCAATGAAACACCCATCTGGCGAAGCCCCCGCTCAAGATCGCGAAGTGACGCTCGCAAAAGAGCGAGGTGTGGAATTCATCCATGGCGTTCATGCGAGAGCCATCGCACGTAACTCATCGCTCAACGTACAATTCGAATCTGTACGCGGAAGGCAATTTATCACAGCAGATATCGTTGTCGTTGCGGTAGGACAGCGACGCGACGAAGAAATCCTTGGTGATAGCGGGTTCAAACACACAGGCAATGGTCGGACAAACCACGAACGACTCTACATTTCCGGAGAAGCGCACCATGGTCCGAACATGTTAGCAGCAGCCCTGAAGGATGCGCGCAGCATAGCCCACGAGATTCTCTCCAGGCATTGACAAGAGGCTCAAAATGTGGTAAGGTAAGCTAATTTTTAGATTACCAAAACCACAAATGCGACTAAATATAATTCTGCTGGCACTTTGCTTAACCCTGCCGCTGGCCGTGAGTGCAAATGAGGACTATCTCGGTCAACAGGTAGCCAAAGATCAGCAAGCGCTTGACGGAATCAATACGGAAATCGGGGCGCTTGGCACTCGGATTGAAGCGCTTCAGGCGACCATTGCTACCGCCGATGCCAAACGAGCTGAAACAGAGCAAAAGATTGCGCAAATGTCGGCGGAGTCAGATAAGTTGGTTCCGGCTCTCGAGCAGAAAACGAAAGAGTATCGACACCGTCTCGATATTTTGAAATCGGCAATTCAAAAAGACTACACAACAACTCCGGTAGACCCATATCGCCTCTTGGCTGAAGGGGGTTCTGTAAGCGATACGCTGACACGGGTTGCCTATGCACAGCAGATCGAATCTAGGCTAAGAGACATCTCTGACTCAGCACAAGAGAGCGCAGAAAGTATGCAAACCACAAAGTCAGACCTTGATCTAAAACGTTCGACACTCGAGGTACTGCAGCGTCAACTAGTTGCGCTTTCGGAAGGTACGGCGCAACAAAAAACCGAACTTGCCGATATGATTGCCAACCGCGCGAATGAGGCAGCCTATCTTAACGAAAAAATTGCGCGGGAAAAGTCTGCTCAGGATGCAATCCTTGCAGGCAGCGGAGGCGCGTTGTGGGGCACCTATAAAGACGGAGCTTCTGTGCGCCAGGGAGACATCATCGGATTTGAAGGTTCAACGGGGAACTCAACTGGATGCCACCTCCACTTTTCGGTCATAGAGAATGGGCGCTGGGTCGATCCCGCGAACTTCTGGACGATTCTTCATCAGCCCGATGGAAGTATCAGTCAACCGTTTGGGATGACAGATTGGGCACGTGGAGGAGCGTATGGTGGCAATATTCACAATGGTATCGACTTTGTTCAACCTTGTGGTTCTCCTATACGTGCCGCTGCCGATGGCGTCGTGATTCGTGACAATCGCACTGATGGGTCAGGATTTGGCCATTACATAATGATCCGCCACAAGACTGGGATCATTACCCTCTACGGTCATATGCTTTGATCAGGCGCCGTACTTTGCTCTGAGTGAGGCATAAACTTCCTTGGCGAGCAGGAGCTGTGCCCCGACGCCCCAGAGCATGATCAAGACTACAAGCGGTGTTCCGATAAACGGTACCGCGGTCAGCAAGTAGTAGAACGCAAGCCCCAGAATGCCAGCCAGGGCTACTTTCCAAAACGCCGCATCGTGAGCGTTTGGCAGCCGCAAAAGGACTGAACCAATCAGGATAGATACGAATATTTTTGCCGTGTAGAGAACAAGTACGTAGAGCCCGAGAGTAACAAGCGCCACCGGAATTCCAACCAGAATGGCAATCATCAACAGCGCCACTAGGGGGACAAGCAGCACAAACCCGATACCCAGTAGCGGGGCAAGCAACGGTCGCTCAAGTAAGATGTCTCGTCCTCGCAAGACGGCGCGACGAGCATAGGCGAGCATGCCTAACAGCAAAATCAGCGAAGCCAAGAACCAGTACCATTGACTGAGAAGGTGGCCCGAGTAGGATTTTTGGGGCTTTTCCTCACTGAATGTGCCTTGGACTACAGCCCCTGGGTCGCGATTGATACTGTTGCTACTTATTACCGTAAGATTGCCAGCGATGTTGGCTGTCGAGCCAAGTTTTGTCCCCTCTGCCGATGATACCCGAGCCGTTCCGCCGATGGCCCCATTAATTTCTGGTCGCTGCGCTTGCACTGAAACATTTCGAACAACGGCCCCATCGAAGTTTGCAGTTGCAGCCGCAAGCTTTACGTCGCGACCAATAATACCGGTTTTTGTGAGCCTAAAGGTGCTTGCAGCAACTACCGCATCCCTCTTCACATTTCCAGAAATTTCCACCGTACCTGCCGCAGCTCGAACTGAGCCGGTCACGGTTCCTTTAACGTTAACCGTTTCTGCCATCGCCCAGACGTTTCCGTTGACCACCCCGTTAATTGTCACGGTGGAACCAAACACGACGAGATCCCCCTCCAGTGTGCCATCGATTGTAATGTTTGTTCCTACGGCGTAGAGATCGTCCTGGAGAGGCTGCGCTGCTGGGATCACGATATCCTCGCCAGTTTGTGTCGAGACAGCCCATGCTCCTTGAGGAAGAGCGATAAGACAGAGGGCGAGTAGGCCGAAAGCAATTCTTTTCATACTCTTACCATACCCAAATGCGGACGTTCAGACCAAGGGGGGAAGTCCGAACGACCGCTGGGTGCTTTCAAGGAAAGCCCCGTAGCGTAGCAACAAATGCGCCGTATGTCAATCTACGGCATCAAAGCGAGCGATGAGCGCTCGGTTTTTTGTGCCGAGCACTGTCAGTAGTTGGCGGATCGATTCAGCGTCACGTTTGCTCGTACTATCAAGTGCACTCAGCATGAAATCGATATCTTCATACTCTTCAATAAGGACTTTGAGCAATTGTTGGACGTAGAGAGGTTGCATTGTGCGCAAAGAACCGCCTCCGGCGGTTTATCTCTATCTGCTGCTCCCACAAAAGTAGGGTCTGCAGCATAATTCTGGCGACTGACCATGTCAAGCAAGCCGCATCTGGTCTCTGTTTTGCCTAGTTAACTTAGAAAATCCATGAAGAACAGCACCATGTGGACAGATGGTGGATAACTAAGCCTGCTTTTTTGCAAGAACTGCTTGGATTTTTCCGACAATGTCGTCAGGCAAATGAAACGTTTTCACTAAAAACTCTTCAGCGCCGAGTGAAAGAGCAAGCTTTTTGTCAGTGTCGGCCTTAGATCCACCAAGATTAGTCACCACGATTACAGGAATGGAGGCTGTGTTCGGATCCTGTTTCAGCGACTTGAGGACCTCAAACCCATTAAGCTTTGGGAGCATAATGTCGAGAAGGATCAGCTGTGGCACAACGCGTTGAGCTGTGGAGATTCCCGCCTCTCCGTCGGTTACGACGTGCACATCGTATCCATCCATTTCCAGTTTTGTCTGATACAGTTCGGTCAACATGGGATCGTCTTCAATCAGCAAAACGGTGATGCGCTCGTTCATAGTGCGCCCAATGATACTCGCGCTGCTCACTCGGAGCAACAGGAAAACATCCAAGACATCACTGGAGCAATCGGCTAGTGTATAGTGCACCATGCGTATGCAGACCATTAGTCCGCATCTTGCGAAAACTCTCGTCACTCAGGTGATGAGTCTTTTGGGGCGTGATGCGAGCCTTGTAAGCCCAAGCGGCGAATTAATAGCTTCTTACGACCCAAATCTTGCCGGATCCATGCTGTCCGGTGTTTCTGGATCTCTCACAAAAGGCGACATATTCGAACTCGACGGTGACTCAGCAGTCGTCATTCCGCTCAGACAAGGCGGTGAAATAGTTGCTGGGCTTGTGCTGCATAGCGACCTGCCCCACGTTAAGGACGTTGTTCCCGTGACAAAGAGCTTTGCTGAACTGCTGCTGGAACAAGAGTCTCAACAAAGGGTTACAGAGAGTCTTGATCAGGTACTGTGGCAGCTTTTTCACAGCTTGAGCGATGCAGAGCGAGAACGCCTAGTCGATGAAGCCAAGCTGCTCGGCATAGATCTCACAAAACAACGATTTGTGACCCTTGTTGAAGTCCCTGATTTCCAAGATAAACTTGCCCCTGCTGCTGATAAAAATGAACCGATAGCGCGTTTCAAGGAAAAGCTTGCCCGTGAGATTACGGCCCTCTTTCCATCTTCAAGCGACAACACGGTCACCTATTTTGGCTATAACACGTTTCTTATTTTGAAGGACGCTGCTAGAAACGACGAAACCCTAGATCTATTCAGGCAAAAGGCGCAGCAAATGATGGCTAATCTTGGGGCGGGTATTACGGTTGGTATCGGTGGTTTGCACCTTGGTATCGAAGGGCTTTTAACTTCATACCGTGAAGCTGCGGCGGCACTTCGCCTCGGCTCGAAGCTCTACGAGCCCGGAAAAGCGTACTACATCGACGATATTGGTCTGAACATCGTCTTTGCTGATCTGGATTTGGATAAGCAGGTACAAATAGCTAAGCGAGCGCTTGCGCCCATGCTGAAAGATCCAGATCTTACAAAAACTCTGCGTGGCTATTTCGAACATAGTCTCAATCTCACTAACGCTTCAAAAGCTCTACACATACATCGCAACACGCTTATCTACCGCCTCGGAAAGATTCGTGAGCTTATCGGGCTCGACCCGGAAACATTTGACGATGCAGTCCAACTGAAAATTGCCCTTACTCTGCTTGATCTCGAGTAGCTTCCAAGGCAGGGTCGAAAAAATTGTAAGGTTCACTAAAGCTCCTCAGTGCTATCTCAGCGTAGGGTGGTACCATACAAACATAATTACTTAGTTGTTTAAGGAGGTACGTATGTCCAAATCTCGACGTGGATTCGCATCAATGACACCAGAGCGCGTGCGACAGGTAGCCAGCAAAGGCGGCAAAAAAACTGCCACAACGCACAATATGGCGATGATTGGTAAGGCCGGAGGTAAAGTGACCGCAAAGCGAGGTAGTTCATACTTTGCCAAAATCGGTCGCATGGGCGGCAAAGCGGGTCGTCGCGGCACTGCGGCCTGAAAGAATTAAAACATGAGCGCCCCGCTGCTGCGGGGCGTTTTTGATGGTGGAAAACTCAAAGTGTTTTCCCAAAAGAAAACGATGAGATGCGGAAAAGTTTGGAAGTACTTCCATCGTCTCCCAAAAGCAGACGCAGTAATGTCTAGGGCGGATATCCTTTACATATAGGGTCTTCGGCAGGGCGACTCCAACACGTTCAACATAGGGACTGTTGCTCATCTCGACTCGAGGGTCGAGGTGGCACACACCCACCTCATCAATGGGGTTTGAGCACTCCGAAGATCCATCGACATCTGACAACCGGCGAAGCTCAGGCGCTTCGCCGGTTTTATTTTAAGAACGATACAGGCATATCTATCTGGTTATCGCCAGCACGGTTCTTGGGGCACCAGAAAGTGCCTCTTCTCTGGTGGCTGACCGGTAGAGTCCTTCCCCACAGCAAACCGACAAAGGCGGACCTACGAGCACATTCGTGAAGAGCGCCTGGGCGACGAGCAAGCTTTCTTTCACTAACATTTTTCTGCCGGTCGAAATAGTGACATGGTACGTTCCGACTGGATCGCGATGCCAATTCCAGGTCGTTTGACCCCGTGTACACAGACCTCGATCAGCCAGTATGGCGAGCATCACATGCTCGAACACATGTCCCAGTTCGGTGTCGTGTAATTCTTGTTCAAATGAAAGCCCGCGGGCGTTTGTACAAAGATGCTCCCGTAATGAGGGGAGCATTGAGATGAGTGATGTAGCGAGAGTGGGGAGCTGTCCGGAGTAGAGGTGGTGACGAAACCGGACCGTTAGCCGGGTATGTCGCGGGAAGAATGTGATTGCAAGAATCTCCATTGCGCTCCGTGTCGCAGCCATCCTAGCAACTGGAAAAAGCTGGTCAATACAGAGTTTTCAACAATCTGGGGATGCCGAATGTGAACGAGCGGCCAAGCAGGTACGCACACAGGCGGCGGCTGAAACCGCACACACAGTACGGCTCTGGTATTGGATATCGCAGAATTTAACACTTCGCGATATAGTACAGGCATGGCGGCAGCTCGCTATTCCAGCTCAAACCGGGTCCGAAATGTTTTCATTGCGGGCATCGTTGTCGGTTTGATAGTCAGTTGGATCATCAGCGCGATCATTCCAAATGGTTCTTCGAGCGATAAAGATCTGCAGAAGATCAACGATCGGCTCAGCGCAATTGAGCAGAAGCTCGTCACCCCGACACCTTCGGTCCAAGTAGAGTCCGCCGCTCAACCAAGCACTACCGTCTCCGGTATCAATAAGTCCCCGACCCAGTTCATAGACAAAAACGTTGATGTGGTGGGTAAGGTTACCAACCCAGTTCAGGGTGTTGGCTTCTTTCTTCAAGATCAGGATGGCACCTACCTTTGGGTTCGCTGGAAAGATTCTATCCCGACTTCGTCGGCAACAGTTCGTGGCAAAATAGTTGAGTTTAAGGACCAGCTGGCAACGTGGAAAACAGAACAAAATTGGCCAGACAACGATTCTTCCCTGACCGCCAAGTTGAAGGGTGAGAAAGTCTATCTCGAAGCGGACAGCGTTAAATAATATGACAACATTTCTGATTAGCTGGTCTATCTGCGGTGCAGTGGCCGCAGTTCTAAGCTATTTATTATCGAGGCGCAGAGCTACAGGTGGTGTAGCTGCACTCTTGGTTGTGGGCATACTCAGCGCCATCTGTGCAGGATATCTCATGGCCGTTGAGGCTCGCATCGCTGTCTCGAACGGACCGCTGACATACGGCAACTTGATTGGTTCGTTTGTTGGGGCGCTGCTAGGGTTGTGGGTGTGGCGGACTGCCACACGAGACGATGCTGTCGCATAATGGAGATACAATTCGGGCCCGTAGCTCAGTGGTTAGAGCAGCCGGCTCATAACCGGTAGGTCCTAGGTTCAAGTCCTAGCGGGCCCACAAGACGATTCGGTAGTGTAGGCTAGAGCCGTATGGCGAAATCAAACATCAGTTCATGGATCAGGCAACGTTCCGGCAATATCTTTGCTCTTATTGTGATCGGCTATCTACTGCTCGGGTCGGTAAAGCTGATCGTTGAAAACTACAGAATTCACCAAGACAGAATTTCTCTAAAGAATGAGATAAGCTCGCTTGAAGAGCAAAACACCCAGCTTAAGAACTTAACCGCGTATTACCGAACAGATTCGTTTAAAGAAAAAGAAGCCCGGACCAGACTAAACTATCAAAAACCTGGTGAGAGAGTGATCGTAGTGCCGATGCCGACAGGTGATGACTCTTCAAACCTTACTCGTCCAGGAATCGAGACAAAGCCAACACCGCCCCCGTCGAACCCAGAGGCATGGTGGCGCTACTTCTTTGGTAGTCACAACGCTTGATAGAGCGCTATGGAGGAGGTACCATAAGGTACCGTACGACGTACGCACGATGCGGGGTGGAGCAGTGGCAGCTCGCGTGGCTCATAACCACGAGGTCGCAGGTTCGAGTCCTGCCCCCGCTACAAGGTTGGCAGCACGCTTGAGGTTCATCCCGAAGCTCGGCATACTTGATGTGCGCCGCTTTGGCGTCTAAACCCGGCAGTGTAGCTCAGTGGTTAGAGCAGCAGACTCATAAGCTGTTGGTCGGTGGTTCGAATCCACCCACTGCCACATCTTGGCCTTGTTGCCCGCTCGCAATCGTAGAGAGACCTTACTAGAATGGGATTGTGTCTCTCCTCTATTTGCAAAAATACCTTAATGGTGGTATTTTCCCATAATGAAACAAAAACTTAGTACAGTTATCATTGCCTCGGCAGCTCTACTCGGGGCGCTTTCGGTTGGGCTGTTGCTTACCGATGGTTCACCTACTAAGGCCGATATTAAGCAGTCCTACAAACAAGGCAATCTCGCTGAAGGTCGCGTGACAAGTGGAGAGAATCTAGGAGGTGGTGCCGAGCTCAAAACGAGTGGAGCACTCAGCTATGAGGCGCAGCCAGTGAAAACTGAACAAGCACACACAACGGGTGTGGCACTTCAGTGGGATCAAGATGGCGCTCACGACGCAGTCGAAGTTCAAGTTCGTGTCCAGACCAAGACGGGCTGGACGGATTGGGTGACGGTTGATGACGAGGATCGCCCCGATACTGCCCCGGTCAATGGAGCACATTCGGGGTTTGTCTTGGCCGATGGTGCCAAAGACGTACAGTATCGAGCCAGCTTGAATGGCGAAGGCCAGACCGTCAGTTTCAAGAATCCCCGATTCAGCTTTATCGATGCCAGTGTAGGGCCAGACCCGACGGCCAAGAAAACGAGTTTAGTTTCCCGGGCGAAGGCGGCTGATGTAGCGCCGCGGATCATTTCTCGGGCAGAGTGGGGGTGTCCTGAAGCGACGAGTTCACCGAGTTGGACACCGGAATATTGGGCTCTGCAGCGCGTGATGGTTCACCATACGGTGACAGCTGGCAATCCGCCAAATGGTGCGGCCGCAGTACGGAGCATTTGGCAGAGCCACGCCGTCAATCAGGGCTGGGGAGATATTGGCTACAATTATCTCGTTGATGTTTCAGGGAACATTTTCCAGGGTCGTTACTTCGACGCGGCTTTTGCGAATACTAACAACGTTGTTGTTGAGGGGGGCCATACACTTGGCTTCAATCGCTATAGTGCCGGCATTGCAACGATTGGCAACTTCGACGTTAGCCAGCCCTATGGGCAGCTTAATGAGAGTGTCAGCAATATCGCGGGATACTTAATGTCAAAGGCAAACCTTGCACCGTGGCGGACCTACGTAGATTCAAGTGGACGTACTCAATATATGCTTAGTGGGCACCGTGACTATACAAGCACTGCTTGTCCGGGTCAGTACGAATACGCCCAGCTTGGCAATGTGCGGAATCGCACCAATGACTACGTTTCGTATTACATGGGATTCCGTAATTACGACTATTCCTACCAGGGGCAGGGAGTAAACGGCAGCTCGGGTAGCACGCTCACACTTCGCACAGGACAGACTGCGAGTGTGTATCTCGATCTGAAAAATGAAGGTCTAGCCACCTGGCAAAACTCTGGGGCAAACCCAGTCCGTCTCGGTACCGATCGCTATCGGGATAGGCCAGACGGTTTTGCCGATCCGTCTTGGGTTAATCCAGCTCGTCCCGGCACATTCACTGAAAAAGTCACGATTAACGGCGATGGCTCAAAGACCACCTCTTCCGCCACGTCGATTGCCCCAGGAGAAATTGCCAGGTTCAGCTTCACACTGCGCGGCGGTACGTTCAGCGGAACGCACGCGGTTTATTATCGTCCCCTCGCCGAAGGGCTCACCTGGTTTAGCCGCGACCTTGGAATCTACTGGACTGTTACAAACGTACCGGACAGTTTCTCATATCAGTGGCTCACACAGAGCGGAAGCGTCTCAAATCTACCAAATACGCCATCGACACTTTCTCTAACCATCAAGAATACCGGGAATGTTGCCTGGACTAATACGGGTGATGCCAACACTATCCGGATCGGTACAAGTAGGCCGAATGATCGCAGTAGCGGTATTGCGGATCCAAGTTGGCAAGGGCCACACCGCATCGGAACATTTGCTGGCAAGACGTATTTGGATGGTTCCGGCCAGCCGATACGTGATGGTGGCGGCAATGTAACGTACGACAATACAGCGACGAGTGTTCAGCCTGGCGAAGCAGCCACATTCGTTTTCCAGGCTCTGAGCCCGAATCGGCCATATGCTGCAGCCGAGTTCTTCAATCTCGTTGTAGATGGAAAAGCTTGGCTTAATGACAGCGGCATTTACTGGCCGGTGTCTATCTCTCAGGGCTACAGGGCGCAGTGGGCTGGTCAATCAGCGTTTCCAACTATTACTAAAGCCACCAGTCCTTACGGAAGTATATTCGTAGACTTCAAAAATACCGGTACATATCCGTGGGTACGTGGCGGGGTTGTCAGTCTTGCACCAACGCCTATGGACCAAAATTCACCATTTGCGGCAATTGGCCTTAGTGGTGGTCAACTGCCAACTGACACCGACAACTGGCTGACACGGTATCGCGTCGGGACATTCATGGCTGGCAAGGTGGTCGGAGGGACCGTGGTCGCCGATTCAAATAACCAAATAGACCCAGGAGAGACCGCCCGATTCATGGTCGCACTCGATGCAAGCACTGTTTCTGCCAGGGTGCAGCCATATCGACAGTACTTCCGCCTGGTGGCTGATGGATTTGCTTGGCTCGAAGACTTTGGTGTCTACGAAGACATCACCGTGCGTTAGCGGCCTATACTAAGGACGTGATTATCACGCTTCTAATTTTGGCACTCCTTGCCCTCTACGCTTTTGTGGGCTGGCGGCAGGGGTTTTGGGAACAGCTTGCTGACCTTGTGATACTGATCATCTCGTTCGCTCTAGCGCTGGCTCTTGCCTCTCCGCTCGGCTCTTTGCTGAACATGTCGGGCCTACTGAGCATAGAGATGTGGCGTTTCATCGCCTTCTTCATAATCTGGATAGGAACCGAAGCGCTCGGTACGCTTATTTGGCGTCGCATCCGGGTGCATGTACCGCCACTTAACCAGGCAACTCGCACGCTTGGGATATTCCCAGCATTGGTTCGCGGATTCATTTTATTGTGCGTTGTGGCTCAAATTGTGCTGACGGCTCCAGTAGCTGATGCAGTAAAAGCCGACGTTGAAGCAAACCCTCTGGCGAAACCTGCAATCGCAGTGAGTACTGCACTAAGTCCCACCTTTGATTCACTTTTTGGCGGGGCACTGCAGCAGTTTGTAAAACTTCGCACAGTCAAAACAGAACCCGGAGAATCGTTGACGCTCGGATTTTCCGTTGCCAACCCGACGGTTTGTGCCGCCGACGAAGAGGCGATGCTCGCACTTGTAAACAAGGAGCGCACAGCTAATGGTTTGCGGCCAGTTCAAGCTGATTCAGAGCTACGGGATGTTGGGAGGGCGCACTCGAAAGACATGTTTGCGAGGGGATATTTCGCACATGATACGCCTGATGGTTTGACTCCATTCGATCGCATGGATGCAGCCGGCATTAAATACCAGCTCGCAGGTGAAAACATAGCTTTGGCGCCAAACGTGGATGTAGCGCATGAAGGCTTAATGAACTCACCAGGGCACCGCGCCAATATCCTGAAGCCAGAGTATCGTCGCTTAGGTATCGGATGTATGAATGGTGGCGCACGTGGCAAGATGTTCTCGCAGGAGTTTGCGGGATGAATGTATTGGCCATTGTTGGCGAGAATCTTGAGCCGTATCACGACAAGCGCCTACTGGTTGCCGTTTCCGGGGGAGTCGATTCGGTAGCTCTGCTTGATATGTTGTTGCGCTTAAGAGCGGCACTTAATCTCGAGTTAGTTGTTGCACACTTCGACCATGGGTGGCGCAGTTCATCGGCGAAAGACGCCGAATTTGTTAAGAAACTAGCTAAAGACTACAGTCTTCCATTCGTTTCTAAACGAGCGCGGCCTTCAAAGAAGCGATCTGAAGATGAAGCAAGGAAGGCTCGCTACACGTGGCTCGAAGAAGCTCGTCTGCGGAAAAAGGCAGACTACATCGTAACTGCCCACCAAGCGGATGATCAGGTAGAGACACTTCTTTTGCACCTCTCAAGGGGGAGCGGTCTCGCTGGACTTCGCGGGATGGACGTAGAAAACGGCAAACTTATCCGCCCACTCTTGCCAATCCCGCGCCGGGAAATCGCAAAGTATGTGCGAAAACACAAGTTAAAGTACCGACTTGACCCAACCAACAGATCTCTACGGTATGCCAGAAATCGGATCAGGCACGTTGTCATAAAAAGTCTTCAGAAAATTAACCCACAGCTCATCGAGACAGTTTCACAGAGCATGGAGGTTTTTTCTGATGAATACTTACTACTTCGCCATATTGCTCGCGAAGCCTTCGAGCGAGTCGCTGAGAATCGCGAAGGTGAGGTTTCTCTTTCTGTCAGGCGGCTCAACGCTGAATCGCGGGCACTGCGGCATCTTGTATGGCGCGAAGCGTTCGAAACGCTCCAGGGAAACCTAGTCGGATTTCATCTTCGACATGTTGAAGATCTCGACGCCCTCTTAGCGCGCGCACCCGGCAGTCAACTCCACCTACCGCACGGTATTGTTGCAGTTCATGAATACGGGACAGTCAGACTACATCGTGGCGAGCCCATAGCGCCCCCCAGCAAGCAAACTCTTACGATCCCAGGGCATATTCGTTTTGGCGATATCGAGATCGGTGCAGATCGAAAAGAGGCCCCTGCGGAATCTATCCGAATTGATAGTCGGCTTATCGGGGATCGACTCATTGTTAGGTCACCGAAAGTGGGTGACCGTTTTAAGCCGTCCGGAATGCGAGGCAGCAAATTAATATCCGATTTACTGACGGACCAAAAAGTGCCAAGGGCAGAGCGGCCATTCGTTCCGATCATTACAACCGAAGCAGGCGATATCGTCTGGGTGGCCGGATTCCGCGCCGATCGTCGCTTTGCAGCCGACTCCACTCAGGCGCACGTGACACTCAGTTGTGGTCGTCGGTAGCTTGTCGGCAGCAGCGCTGACGGCTAGACTTTAGAGCGTATGCGAAGTTTCCGCAGTCTGCTGTATCTTGTCGGAGCCGTCCTCATTGTGGCCGCGATCTATTCGGCTACCGCTTCTACGAGTACCCAACCTTCACAGGTTCCGATCTCAAATGTGATAGATGAAGTGAAGACCGGTCAGGTCAAATCTATTCAGACCGAAGGTCGTAAGGTAACTGTTGAAACGACTAGTGGCAAAAAGATTGAGTCGCAGTATATCGGTGAGTCCCTCCCTGCCTATCTGAAGTCGTTTGGCGTGACCGATGAACAGCTCTCTAAAGTCGAGGTTACTGAGTCGACTCCGAAAGACTACTCGACGTGGGTGAATATACTCTCATTCATCATTCCGCTTCTTTTGATCGGCGGTTTTCTCTACTTTATGCTTCGCCAGGCGCAATCTGGTAATAACCAGGCCATGTCGTTTGGTCGTAGCCGTGCCAGACTCTTCAATGCCGATCAAAAGCGCGTCACGTTTAGCGACGTCGCCGGTGTAACAGAAGCGAAGGAGGAACTGCGCGAAGTAGTCGATTTTCTCAAGTATCCGGCTAAGTTTGCTGGCGTCGGAGCGCGTATTCCAAAGGGTGTGCTGCTCGTTGGTCCTCCGGGAACCGGTAAGACGCTGCTGGCGCGCGCTGTTGCTGGTGAAGCCGACGTGCCCTTCTTCTCGATTTCAGGTTCCGAATTTGTCGAGATGTTCGTTGGTGTCGGCGCATCACGTGTTCGTGATCTCTTTGCCAAGGCCAAGCGAAATGCGCCGTGCATTATTTTCATCGACGAAATTGATGCGGTCGGACGTCAGCGAGGCGCCGGGCTTGGAGGAAGCCATGATGAGCGCGAGCAGACACTCAACCAAATCCTTACCGAGATGGATGGCTTCGAGCAAGATACGAATGTGATTGTTATGGCGGCGACTAACCGACCAGACGTACTCGATCCAGCGCTTTTGCGCCCAGGTCGGTTCGATCGGCGTGTCGTCATTGATCGTCCAGACAGGCGCGAGCGCGAAGAAATCCTCGCCGTACACGCGAAGGGCAAGCCACTTGCCTCGGATGTCGATCTCGGTAAAGTAGCGAAACAGACCCCAGGATTTGCTGGAGCTGACCTGGCAAACCTGTTTAACGAAGCCGCAATCCTCACTGCCCGGCGTAATAAAAAGAAAGTTGGACAGGCCGAACTGATGGCCTCGATCGAGAAAGTGCTGCTCGGACCAGAGCGCCGCAGCCGCATGATGAACGAGAAGGAAAAGAAGATTGTGGCCTATCACGAAGCAGGGCACGCGCTTGTGGCGACACTGCTGCCAAGACCAGATCCAGTGCATAAGGTGAGTATTATTTCCCGGGGAACAGCAGGCGGCGTTACGTGGTATATGCCCGATGAAGAACGCTACCTTCGATCACGACCGGATTTTGAAGAAGATCTAGCTGCAGCTTTGGCTGGGCACGCGGCAGAGCGTGCAGTCTTCGGTGAGGTTACCACGGGTGCTTCATCTGATATTCAAAAGGCGAGCGAGCTTGCACGAAGCATGGTTGTTGATTACGGAATGAGCGAGAAGCTTGGCACGATCGCTTACCGCGAGCGTGAGGAAATGGTTTTCTTGGGTCGCGAACTGGGTGAGCAACGGCATTACTCCGAACGTGTTGCCAGTGAAATTGATGCTGAAGTGAAGCAGATTATCGACTCTGCTTATAAAACTGCTGCCGATATCATTCGCAAGAACCGCAAGAAGCTCAATGAGATTGCTGAGCGACTACTCAAAGACGAAACAATCGAAGGCGAAGACTACGACAAGCTCTTCCCCGACGTAGAAAAGCTTAAGAACCGGCACGCCACAAAGTAGGTTCGTGTGATCGCCGTTTTCCCTCTGCGAAGCGTATACTTTTGATAGTGGGCGCGACGTGATTAAACGAACACTCAATCGGTTTTCTATCTTTACTGCCACGATCGGCGGGGCGACTGTTATTCTTGCCTCCGCGTCGCTCGCGTCACGTGTGCTTGGGTTGGTGCGCGATCGCTTGCTGGCGTCTGGTTTTGGCGCCGGGCCACAACTCGATATTTATTATGCGGCTTTTCGAGTTCCGGACTTTGTCTTCAACATTCTCGTTTGGGGTGCAATCTCGGCTGCCTTCATCCCAATATTTGCTGGCTATGTTGCTAAACATCAGCAACGTGAAGCAGACAATGTCGGCTCCACTATTCTGACGCTTGCGCTGATCGTCCTCATCTTTGCGGCAAGCATTATTGCCATTTTTGCGCCACAGATCATGCCTCTTGTTGCGCCAGGTTTTACGCCTTCGCAGCTCGATGAAGTCGTCTTACTCACTCGGATCATGCTGCTTTCACCAATCTTCTTTGGTCTGTCGGGTATCTTTGGCAGCATTCTCAATACCTACCAACGTTTCTTGGCCTATGCCATTGCGCCGCTTATTTACAACGTTGGTATTATCATCGGCGCACTACTAGCTCCAAGGTACGGTCTGGTCTGGCTCGCAATCGGCGTTGTTTCGGGTGCGTTTTTGCAAATGGTGGTTCAGCTGATTGGGGTGGTACGGACGAAGTTTCGGTTCCGCCCTGTGCTTGAGATTAAACACCCGGGTGTGCGCCGAATATTCATCTTGATGATCCCAACGACCATCGGCGTAGCGATTCTGCAGTTTAATCTCTTGATCGAAACAGTAATCGCCACAACGCTGCGCCCCGGCTCTCTTTCCCAGTTCATGCTTGCCACAAGTCTTTCGATGATCCCCGTCGGAGTCGTCGGCGCATCTTTTGCGACCGCCGCATTTCCGGTGCTGGCGCGAGCTGCGAGCGTGCGCGATACCGATAAGTTTCTCGCGACACTACTTGAAGTGATCCGAAATATTCTCTACGTCGTGATTCCAGCCTCAGTGGCAATGATGCTTTTGCGCGCCCAAATCGTTCGTGTCGCGTTTGGTTCAGGAAAGTTCGACTTTACCGACACGCGCTATGTCACCTCACTGCTCGGTATATTGGCGGTCAGTCTTTTCGCCCAAGCGCTGATCCCACTACTTACACGCGCCTTCTATTCTCTACGCAACACCAAGACGCCAGTTATTATTTCCGGGTTGTGTATGCTGCTGAATATCGCCCTAGCGCTAATTGCGTCGCACTATCTCGGGGTTGTCGGCTTAGCGGTGTCGTTCACGATCGCCAGTATTGTGCAGCTTTCGCTCCTCTTTTTCTTCTTGTCAGCCAAAGTGCCGCAGCTTGAAGACCAGGCCATGATCAATGCTGTCACCAAAATGCTTGTTGCCTCGCTGGTTATGGGTGTCGTTATCTATGGAAGTCTCTATGGCGTCGCGTTCTTGGTCGAGGAAATCTCAAGTCGATTTACCTTCGCTTACTTCTTTACGCAGCTGGTGGTTGGATCTTTGCTCGGGGCCGCGGTCTATCTGTGGCTTACAAACAGAATGGGTTTGCCAGAAGCAAAAGTACTTCTCAGGCGGTTCCGGAAGGCGTAGCCGAACGGTATAGTGAATTTACATGGCTCAAACAAAACGACGCAGAAAAACGACACGACGAAGCCCCCAGACTCGTCGCCCCGCAAGGCGACGGCAACAGCCGGCGCCTGCTGAACCGTTGCTCTCCGAAGAAGCACAGCGCACAGTTGGTGGGATTTTACTGTCACTCTTTGGACTGATTCTTTTGCTAGCACTTGCTGGTGTTGGGGGTCCGCTTGGTTCAGTCGTTGCGCGTTGGGTAGGTCAGCTGTTTGGATGGGCTGCCTGGGCCGTAGCCGCCGCCGCTCTGTACTTTGGCGTCGTCACCTTGCTCAAACAAGACACACCACGCCGTCAGCCAATTGGCGTAAGCTTGATCATCCTTGGTGCAACCGGTTTTCTGCACCTCTTTATTGCTAATGAGCCGCTTGCTGCGGCGCGCGATGGTCATGGCGGCGGCCTCCTTGGGTATGCGCTCTCGAACACAACCCTCTACGCCCTCGGCTCACTTGGTTCGTATCTGATCTTTCTCGCCCTTGTACTTGCCGGTATCGTCATTGTTCGCAACAGGCCGCTGCGTAGAGAGAAGGAAGAAGCGGTCGATGCAGCTCCCGCGGTGGTGCGACCGACCCCTCAGGCACCGCCAGCGCCAGCGCCGACCCCGACTCCCGCCAAAGCACGACCACAGAGCTCCGCAGAGCCGGATTTTGTACCGCGCGCAGTCGACTCTACCTGGGAGCAGCCGCCGCTCTCACTCTTGTCTTCGGCTACATCGAGTGCCCAAGCAGGAGATCTTAAACGTTCAGCAGCCATCATAGAGCAAACGCTTGCTAACTTCGGGGTGGTTGCCTCTGTTGTTTCTGTGAATGTTGGCCCGACGGTTGCCCAATATGAACTTCGGCCAGACCCGGGCGTGAAACTAAATCAAATAACCGCTCTCAATAACGACCTGGCTCTGTCACTGGCGGCCCATCCAATTCGGATCGAAGCGCCGATTCCCGGCAAGTCGACAGTCGGTATCGAGGTGCCCAACCAGCGCGCTGCGACTGTCAGGCTCTCCCAGCTGCTTTCTTCGGAGCAGTGGAAGGGAGGCGGTACGCTGCCGCTCGCGCTCGGCCTCGACGTCTCTGGTGAGGCTGTAGTGGCTGATCTCACCACGATGCCTCATCTGTTGATCGCCGGTGCGACTGGATCCGGAAAATCTGTCGGTATCAACGCGATTCTCGGCTCACTTCTGTTTACTCACTCGCCAAAGCACTTGCGGCTGTTGCTGGTTGACCCAAAGCGAGTCGAACTAAATGCCTATAATGACATCCCACATCTCTTGGCGCCGGTTATAGTCGATCCCCCCAAAGTGATTAATGCGCTGAAATGGCTAACCGCAGAAATGGATCGTCGCTATAAGCTCTTCCAAGACGAGCGAGTACGAAATATTGGTGAATACAATGGTCGCCATAAGGACGAAGAGTTGCCCTACCTTGTCGTGGTTATCGACGAGCTGGCAGACCTAATGATGGTGTCAGGGAAGGCCGTAGAAGCAGCAATCGTCCGTATTGCCCAGTTGGCTCGCGCAACCGGAATACACTTAATCTTGGCAACACAGCGGCCATCGGTCGATGTCATTACCGGACTCATTAAAGCAAACTTCCCGAGTAGAATTGCCTTTACGGTCACGTCGCAGACTGACTCACGAACTATTCTCGACATGGGTGGGGCAGAAAAGCTACTTGGCCGTGGAGATTCGCTCTTCTTGCCAGGAAACGTGGCCAAACCACTTCGCGTCCAGTCGGCGTTTATGGAAACGAAAGAAGTGAAACGCTTAACCGACTTCCTAAAAGGCAAAGGCGCCCCGGCCTATGACGAATCGGTTACCGAAACACCGCAGGGCGCCGGCGCCGGTGGCGATATGCTCAGTGGCGATGACGAAGATCCACTTTACCAAGAAGCAAAGGCCGAAGTTATCCGCTCTCGTAAGGCTTCAGCATCGCTTCTGCAGCGGCGCTTGAAGGTTGGCTACGCACGTGCGGCACGGCTTCTCGACATGCTTGAAGAAAATGGCGTCATTGGCCCGGGTGAGGGAGCAAAACCTCGCGAGATCCTCGTCGAATCAGACGACTTCTAGCCGAATCAGTCCGACTTCGGTATTCTGAACAGAGTCGGGAAATTCCTGTATGGCTGAATTCAAGAAGCGAGAAATAGCGTCTGATGTACCGGTTGGCCGGCAGCTACGGGATGTTCGTAAAACAGCGAAATTATCACTAGAAGAAGTTGCCAGGCAAACCAAGATTCACCATAAATTTCTAGAGGCGCTCGAAGAAGGGCGTTACGAAGAATTTCCAGCCGACGTGTACGCACGTGGGTTCTTGGAAAACTATGCGGCGTTTCTCGGTTTTCCATCAGATGAAATCTTGCTCCAATATCGCCGTGAACGGGGACTCGCAAAGCAGACCCCGAAACTTCCGAAGATTCCTATGACCCGTGCCAAGCAATCGCCAATCACGATTACACCCCGAACGCTCTGGATTGCCGGAGGTATCTTCAGCCTATTGCTTGCATCGGGCTATCTGCTGTCTCAGATTTTTGGGTTCGTAGCAGCTCCACCAAAACTCGAGGTCTTAACTCCGGTTGCTAACGCCCAGGTTTCAACCGAATCAGTAACCGTCGAAGGCACTACCGACGCCGGTGCCGAGTTAAGTATTAACGGACAACCCGTCCCCACCGATCCAAACGGCGGATTCCGTGAAGAAGTCCGTCTGCTGTCCGGACCAAATACATTACGTGTTTCGGCCAAGAACAAATCGGGCAAAGAAAAGGTCGTCACGCGCTCGGTGGTGCTAACAGGCCAGATAGCTGCTACACCAACCCCTGCCCCAGTTGCTTCCGGGATGCTGCTCACCGTCAAAGTTGGTCCCAACTCTGCCTATGTCGGTGTCAATGTCGATGGGAAAGTCGCCTTCCAAGGACTGCTCCTGCCAAACTCTGAGCAGACGTTCAGCGTGCAGTCACGTGCACTCATTACGACTTCAAACGGGGGCAGTACCCGCGTCTTTATCAATGGCCAAGACCGGGGAGCGCTTGGTGCTGAAGGCCAGCGCCGGGTTGGAAAAGAATTCCTCGCACCTACACCCGCACCTTCGCCCTCTCCTGTGCCGTAAAGTGCCCAAACAGAGCGATAGTTGACAAAGAGTATACAAATGTATACTATTCTTTTCGTAGCCAATATATTCGGCAGAAAATAGCCAGATATTGACTAAGCAGGCGACTATATATATACTAACAACCAACAATAGTACAGAGAGAGGATACGCTACTATGAACACAGCCACTATGACTAAACCAACCGAACCCACTAAGCAGTCTTCCACGCAAAAAGACACGGCTGTGCGCGCAGAAAAGCAGCGTGCAGTTGATCTAGCACTCTCTCAAATCGAAAAGCAATTCGGTAAGGGCGCGATCATGAAGCTCGATGAAAGTTCAAAGCTTCACATCGAGGCAATTCCTACCGGATCACTGGCGCTAGATTTGGCGCTTGGCGTCGGTGGTATCCCCAAGGGTCGAATCATAGAAATCTACGGACCGGAATCATCAGGTAAAACGACGCTTGCCTCCCACATGATCGCTGAAGTTCAGCGCCAAGGCGGTCTGGCAGCCTTTATCGATGCGGAGCATGCGTTTGATCCTGACTATGCCAGAAAGCTTGGCATCAATACCGACGAGCTGCTTATCTCACAGCCGGACAACGGCGAACAGGCGCTTAACATTGCCGAAACTCTCGTTCGTTCAAACGGTATCGACGTCATCGTCATCGACTCTGTCGCAGCGCTTACTCCAAAAGCAGAAATCGAAGGTGAGATGGGTGACAGCCATATGGGTCTCCAAGCCCGTTTGATGAGCCAAGCGCTTCGCAAGCTCACCGGGATCATCTCAAGCACCAATGCAACGGTTATCTTCATCAACCAGATCCGCATGAAGATCGGCGTTATGTTTGGCAATCCAGAAACCACCGCCGGCGGTAACGCTCTAAAGTTTTATGCATCAGTACGGCTTGATGTGCGCCGGGTCGCGCAGCTTAAAGATGGCGAAAACATTATCGGAAACCGCACGCGTGCAAAAATCGTGAAGAACAAGGTAGCACCTCCGTTTAAGATCGCTGAATTCGACATCATGTACGGTGAAGGAATCTCACGCGAAGGAGACCTGGTAGACCTTGGTGCTCAGCACGAGATTATCTCGAAGTCTGGCGCATGGTATGAATATGCCGGCGAAAAGATCGGTCAAGGTCGCGAAGCTGCGAAGCAGTACCTGAAAGATCATCCTAAAGTTGCGGCTGAAATAGAGAAGAAAGTCCGCGAAGCTGCCGCTGTGTAGTATGCGCATTACGCGCATCACGAAGCAAGAGCGCAGGCATCGCTACAGTCTCTTTGAAGAGGATACGTATCTCGGCTCAGTTGCGGCCGATACGCTGCTGCGATCAGGAGTTGTAGTTGGTACGGAAATCTCTGAAGAATCGCTCTCCAAGCTGCTTGAAGGCGACGAGGCTGCCAAAGCGAAGCAGAAGGCGTACGACCTGCTGGCAAGGCGCCTACATGCCCGTGCCGAGCTTGCACGCAAGCTAGAGCAGCGAGGTTTTTCTAAAGAGTGCATAGACTCTACGCTCGGGGACTTACAGGAAAGCGGTTACATCGACGACGAAGCATTTGCGAAAGCGTGGATTGAATCGCGCGCACAGACTCGTGGAAAGCGTCTATTGGCCGCAGAACTTATGAAAAAGGGGGTACCCCGCGAAGTTATCGACTCGGTGCTGAGTAACGTTTCTGAAGAAGGATCACTAACCAAACTTGCTCTGCAGCGTGCCCCTCGCTACGCGACTCTTCCGCCGCAGATTGCCCGCCAAAAACTCACCGCGTACCTTATGGGCAGAGGCTACAGTTATAGCGAGATAGCTTCGACCTTAGACGTACTAAAACAGCAGAAAGAACCCCTAAATTCTGAAACATATTAAAACAGCTCCCCCCAACATGATCTCGCTTGCGCGAGGACGTTGGGGGGAGCATTCTGGTCATAGGTGGGTTGCAAGAACACAGCAGTCTGCGAACCAAGGGATCGAGTGAGCCTGAACTAGCTCAATCCGAAGCCCACGGTCGTCGCTGTAGAGCACGGGGAATCGTTCTCGACTGTGATAGACGAACGAGCTTCCCAGGCAAACGATGGCCGCAGGCCCCTTCGTCTTGTCCAGCTTCGGGGCTAGCGCGAGCAACTCAGGCAACGTCGCAGGGCGAAGCCAGTGCTTTGCTAGCTGATCGCTCAGCGCAGCTACGTCCTCGGTGGGCCTGAACACTCTGACGCAAGCAAGCTCTGAACCGGAGAATGTGCGATCCCCCTCTCGCTCCAGAAAATCACGAGGTGCAGTGATCTTGAAGCGACTCAGCACCTCTGCGAGGGAGGATGTGAGATCAACTTCCACGAGAATCGAGTCGTTGTCTTCGATGGGGGTGGAAGCCCGGGGTCGAGGACTCGTTCGCCGATGCTGGTAGGTGACCGTTGCTTCCGGGCGCCGACTTTTCTCTACCCGACTCTCAGAGTTGCACCACTCGTAGAGCAGTGGAATTGAGGCGTAGGCCACAATAAGTAGCACGCCCACGAACATCATCCCAAGCCCCTGTGCAGCGCCTGCCGCACCTTGTGCTTCAGCATTGCCACCCGGTGCGATCATGAATCCGAGTAGCAAGGGGATCGCGACGATGGTGAATGACGTGAAGAAGAATGTCAGCCACCACCGAAACTTCGCGATTGGGTTTTTCATCACCCAATGCAGAACGATTGCCGCGTAGATGCAGCACGCGAAGATCGCGACGTATGACAGCAGAACGATGACTGCAACGAACTCTGCGAAGAGTCCGATCGTGCCAACGACTGCAAAGCCCAGTGCCCAGGCTCCAGGTGAATCGCTCACGGCCACTCCTTTGACTTGAACGAATTTATAAAGAGCGGGCGTACCCTATTTTTTCAGACGGGTATACCACTTGAGCCAAGCATTCCATCTAAAGAAATCTTTGTCAACAAAGAGACTAAAAGCGCATTAAAGGGAATAGTGGAAAGATTAGCGACAAAATACTAAAGCATTAGCGGGCCTCAATGCCAGGACTTTCAGTCTTTGACTCTTTGAGAAATTGGCAGCTCTGCTGAAGTCTGTGTCGTAATGCTGAGCTACATCTCGTTAGCCGTTGACTCCCGACATATCAGCATAGCGGTCGCCTGAAGCAGTAGCGACGTCTGCCAGCCGCTTCATATCTTGATCGGTCAACGCAACATTGAGAGCACCAACATTGTCAGCGACATACTCAGGATGCCGTGTTCCAGGAATCGGAACGACGTCTTTGCCTGCTGCGTGTACCCAGGCAAGCGCAATGCGGGCAGCGGTTGTGTCGTGTTCCTTTGCAATTTCGTCGATAACCTCGACGATGCGAATGTTGTTCTTGAGGTTATCACCCGCGAACCGCGGTACAAAACGGCGGAAGTCATCATCGGCAAGCTCATCCACTTTGCGGATCTTTCCAGTAAGGAAGCCGCGACCGAGTGGACTGTAGGGCACGAAACCAATCCCGAGTTCACGCAGGGTTGGCAGGATCTCTGCTTCCGGATCGCGTGACCAAATAGAGTACTCTGTTTGCAGCGCGCTGATCGGATACACAGCATGGGCGCGGCGGATCGTTGTTGGAGCAGCTTCGGATAGTCCGAGGTAGCGAACCTTCCCTTCGGCAACGAGTTCTGCCATGGCGCCAACTGTCTCTTCAATCGGGGTGTCTCGGTCGACGCGGTGCTGGTAGTAGAGGTCGATGTAGTCCACCCCAAGACGTTTTAGTGAGTCCTCACACGCCTTTCTGACATACTCAGGACGCCCGCTCGTTCCAAGGAACTGCCCGGTATCAGGGTTGCGCATCACGCCGAACTTTGTGGCAATCACCACTTTGTCACGGTGTGGCGCTAGTGCCTTGCCGACGAGAACCTCATTCGTGTGTGGGCCATACATGTCCGATGTGTCAAAGAAGGTCACACCCAGCTCAATTGCTCGGTGGATTGTTGTAATCGAGCTGGTATCGTCGTGCTCGCCGTAGAATTCTGACATACCCATACAGCCAAGACCTTGTCGACTGACAGTCAGACCTTGCGAACCAAGCGCAACCTGTTCTAGGGCTCCTGAAGTTTCCATACACTCACGCTACTTCAGGAGCTTCTTCTCGTCGAGACGTTGCCCTTCGATCTACCGTGGACTCAGCACGAGAAGCATCCAGCACTCGTAGCTCTGGCTAAGCGTTCTGTCGATTTGCTAACTAACGCGGTGGACTTGGCAGGACTCGAACCTGCGACCTCTTGAATGTGAATCAAGCGCTCTAACCAGCTGAGCTACAAGTCCTTATGGATTCTTGGGATCATTATACGATTCTACGAGCGGGCCGACTGTCGCAACGTACAACGTTTTCCAGAGTTCACTCATCGTTAAGTAAAACGTGTCTGGCTGTCTCCACCAGCTACTTTTTGCCCAGCGGGAATCTTTCGCTGGGTGCGCGATGAAGATGTAATCTTTGCCAAACACTTTCTGAAACGTAATCTTCACACGTCGCGTGTGGTACGGCGACGAAACAAGAATAGCCTTCTTTATGCCCTGCGCCTGAAAGACGGGTACGAGGTTTTCTGCATTTTCCTTGGTAGTACGAGACTTTTCTTCGATGATCGTCGCATCAGCTGGGACACCAGC
>CAYSOT010000001.1:49628-61898 GCA_964432765.1 uncultured Candidatus Saccharibacteria bacterium | reverse complement strand
GCGCCGATGAGTTCGAGACGCTTACGCACGGAACGTCCAGAGTTTATTGCCAGTAAAGTTTGAGAGCACAACGAAGCCGTTCGCAAGCAACTGCGCCAAAAGCTCATTCATGCCAAAAGATTCAACAAAGAAAGAAAGGGCGACGAGGTTAATCGAAAGACCGACTAGCTGAACCACAGTAAACTTTGCCAGGCGTTCGTTACGATGCTTGCCAGCGCGGAATGTCCAAATGCGATTCCAGGTGTATGAATTAATCGTGGCAATCGCAAACGCCACGATTGCAGCTGGCAGGTAATGCAGGCCAAGTTTCAAACAAATCGCAAAAATTACGAAGTTGAGAGCCGTCGTCATAGCGCCAACCAAGACAAACTTTACGAATTGGCGTGCGCGCACGTCGCGATGGATTGTGAGAACTCGTTGCATTTCAGGGGGCTACTTCCGGTTCGGCACCAGGAGCGATTACCTCATCATCATACCGTACGGTTACGTCCTTAGGTGTAATTTTCACAATATGCTCTCTCGGGAAAACACGATCCTCGCGGAAAAACCGTTGCAGCACGCCGGCAGTTACATAGATTTTCGCAATCATCCCGGACGGTGTTTCGATGAGCACGTCAGTGACGCTGCCGATTTTCGCGTTGTCGGGATTTCGTACAGTTTCGCCAATTAAAGAAACTTTCTTTTCGGCTTCTGCTTTGATTCGGATGAGTTCATCAAGCGGTTGAGCAACGTTCTCATCGCCAATAATGATTCCGTCGGAAAGGAATGCGCGGATATCAACAGCGGCGACGTACAACCCGTTGCTCAGCTTATACGCAACGACTTTACCGCGGTCTGGATCTACGACCCAACCGGTAATCTTCCCAATGACAGTACCAGCATTCTCAACGACAACAACGAGCCCATTGATGGTTGATAGAAGCTGCAGCACCGAATTCCTTTAACGCGCTGGGAATGCCGGCGCGTCGGCTATACCTGCTTTTACTACTTCGCCAGTCCCAGATTCAATCGCAACACTGTAAATCGTCCTGCCTTGATCACCATCCGCCAAGATGAAGACGTGCTGATAGTCACGATCCCAACCGATCACGACAGGGTTTTTAAAATTCCCAATTGGATTGACGGCATCGTTCTTCAGCCTGCTTAGTTCGCCGTCGTTTGCGCCGCGAACGAAGATTAGATCGTTCAGCGTCAGGTTCCAAATGAATGATGCTGCTGGCTTCGAGTTCGTTACTGTCGTTTCCTGACTTGTGGTGACATCGCGTACGATCACGACCGCTCCGTCCGAATTTTGATCCTCGCGCAAGAATGAAATCTTAGAGCCGTCCGCGGAAAGCACTGGAGACGTTTCCTTAGCAGGGCCCTGGGTCAGAGGCTTGGCTTCACCGGTAATCCCGTCGGCCTGGTAAATATCGGTTGAGTCATTGGACTCAGCCTGGAAATAGAGCCGGAAGCCGGCCGGTGACCAGATCAGGCTGCTAGGATTATTAGCGGTTGGAATTTGCAGAGATGTGCCACTGCTGACATTTGCCAGGAAAATTGAGTTGGCTGTCGGGATAGCCAGCACCTTGCCGTCTGGCGACCAAGCCGCCGGGGCAACACCGGGAAGCCCCGTCGCAATGGTCGTCGAAGTGCCGGTCGCGAAATCGTAGACTTTGAGCTTGGTGCGGAACTTAGTAGCGTCGGATGCGCCCTCTTCGTTGGAATAATAGGCGAGGCGCTGCGAGGCGCCATTGAAGCTGATCGCGAAGTTATCGTAGACGTCGTTAAAGAGCGGTTCGTCACGATCGCGGTCCAGTGATCGGGCAAAAATCTGGCGCTTACCAGCCTCGCCCTTAACGTAGAAGACGACGAGCTCCTTAAAGCCACTGATCGGAGTCTGGGGAAGCGGTTGGAACTTTGGCGGATCAGGAAGCGGTGCAGCGGTAGCGCTCGCGGCGGGTTGAGGCGTAACGAACGAACGCGCAGAGGGAATCGGCGACGCCAGTGCAAGCTCTGTTTCGGAGGACTGAGTGCGCCCCTGCTTTTGGGCTTTGGCACTGGCTGAAGGGGTGGGACTTGGTGTTGGGACAATACGCACACCAACTTCGACATTCGCCACGGCGATTGGTCGGGGTCTCGGACCAAATTTCTCGCTCGAGGCCTTGCGAGTAAGCGACGCTTCTTTCGGAGTGCCAGACGGCGCGGGTGCTGGTTTCTTGTTGCCGCACGCCACGATTAGAAGCACGATGACGACAAGCATCACAATGCCCCCAATAATGAACGCTAGGCGTCTACGATTCATGGGTTCACTATACCAACCTAGGCACGCTCTATGTAGCTGCCGTCGCGCGTATCGATTCTGATTTTATCGCCCACCTGGACGAAGAGCGGGACGTTCACCACGGCACCCGAGCTGATCGTCGCAGGTTTCGTACCGCCAGAGACGGTATCACCTTTGAGGCCTGGGTCGGTTTCAGTCACTTCGGCGGTTATTTTAAGCGGCAGTTCAACAGCGATGACCTGATCGTGAAACTCAAGAAGGTTTACTTCGAGACTATCGGTCAGAAACTTTGCGCTGTCGCCAACGATTTCAGCTGGTATCGGAAACTGTTCATACGTCGTCGTATCCATGAAGGTATACGAAGTGTCGTCTCCGAAGAGGTACTGACCTGTTCGACTGCTGAGATTGGCTGGTTTGACCTTGTCATTGCCCTGGAATGTTTTGCTGAGCATCGAGCCTGTACGCATATTGCGCAGTTTTGTCCGCACCACCGCCCCACCACGACCCATTTTTGAGTGCTGAAATTCAGTGACCACGTATGGGTCACCGTCGAGCTCGATCTTGGTGTTCGTCTTCAGCTCGGTAATGCCGTACATACTACCTCACTGTGAATGGAAGCAGGGCGATTAAACGAGCGCGTTTAATCGCGGTCGTAATCATTCGTTGGTGACGGGCGCAATTTCCGCTGCGCTTGCGCGGGTCAATCTTCGCGTAAGGATTGGTGTAGCGTGTCAGCAACTTGGCATCTTTGTAGTCAACTTGCGAGATGCCGTTTTTGCAAAAGTAGCATTGTTTAGAAGATTTCATTAGAAGGGAATGTCATCAAGTGGTGTTTCTTCAGCCGGCTTATCGGTCTGGGGTGAGTTTGACGAAGCTGGTGCTGCGTCCGCTGGATCCTGAGAGGCTTCTGCTGGCGATTGGCCAGTATCCTGGTTTGCAGCCTGCTGATTGCCACCGCCACCGCGATTATCAAGTAGGATCATGTCGTCTACAACGATCTCTGTGCGCTGGCGTTTGGTACCGTCTTGCGCTTCCCAATCGCGAGTTTGCAGACGACCTTCAAAATACGCACGCCGCCCTTTGCCGAGATACTGCTGGCAGATTTCAGCTAAGCGCCCCCAGACGACAATATTGTGGAATTCGACCTGTTCTTGCTGTTCGCCATTGGCATTCTTCCAGGTGCGGTTTGTAGCAACACCGAAAGAGGCAACATTCTGACCCGATTGCGTCGTCCGAAGTTCCGGGTCACGCGTGAGGTTTCCGATAATCATTACTTTGTTGAGATCCTTCGCCATTTCTACTCCTCTTCGTTAAGCAGCTTACCGAGCTTTTCTTCAACTTCTGCCTGTCGCTTCTTGCGCTCTGCGGCAGTTTCTTTCTTAGCAGGCTTTTCTGATTCCGGCTCTTCTTCAACCACTGGCGCAGGTTTTTCTGCCTTCTCGCGTTCTTTCTTTTCTGCTTCATCCGCTGCCGCAGCCGCCTTGGTGGCCTTGGCAACTTCCTCTTCTGAAGGAACTTCCTCGGCGCGGACGATCAGAGAGCGAATGACTTTTGCGTTTAGGCGAAGCGCTCGTTCAAGCTCCGCAATATGCTCGCCGGCGAGCGAAAAGCGCGTGACGACGTACCAGCCAAATCCCTGCTTCTCGATTTCGTAGGCTAGCCGCTTTCTACCCCAGACATCTTCAGAGGCAACTTTTCCAGAATGCGAAGTAATGACACCGTTAACATCGTCGGTGACTTTGCTGGCTTCATCCTCGGTGAGGGAGCCGGAAATGATGTAAGTGATCTCGTAGTCTCGCATAATTCTCGCACTGACAAGCTCAGTGCGGGCTTCTTATGGATTACATCCCCTGGAGGACCAGAGGAAAGAAGTAACAAAAGCTAGTCTAGTGACTCGTTAATCCGACGTCAATAAGCCAGAGTGTCTATATGGTAGCTTGCTAAAGAGTTGGCGTCAAGTCAGGCGCCGTGTTTGATTGTCATGACGTCGCCATCAACGACGACGTAGTCTTTGCCTTCAGAGCGCAGTTTGCCACTTTCGCGCGCACCACTTTCCCCGCCACTTGAGACGTAGTCATCAAAGGAAATAACGTCGGCGCGAATAAACTTGTCTTCGAAGTCACCATGGATAACACCGGCAGCCTGTGGCGCAGTTGCGCCTTGCTTAACTTGCCAGGCCCGGACTTCCTTTTCACCAGCGGTGAAAAACGTATGCCAGCCGAGCAAATGGTAGGCGGCACGGATGAGTGCGTTAAGATTCGGTTCTTTCAGCCCAATCGTTTGCAGGAATTCTGCCTGTTCGCCTTCTGGCAAAACGGCAATTTCTGATTCGATCTTTGCAGACATCGCGACAGCTTGGGAGTTATGTTCTTCGGCGTAGGCTTCGACTTCCTGAAAGAAGCTATTTCGCCCTGGGTGCGCCACATCGTCTTCTGAAACATTTGCCACAAAGAGAAACGGTTTTAAGGTAATCAACGGAAGTGCTCCAAGTAGAATCCGCTCATCTGCTGAAAAGCCAACCGACGAGGCGAGGTGTTCGCGGTCGAAGGCCTCGGCAATGCGCTCGAATAGTTCCACGCGAGCAGCAGCTTCTTTGTCTGATTTGGCGGCCTTTCGTTCGCGATCAAGCATTTTTTCAAGCGTTTGCTGATCGGCAAGAATCAACTCAAGAAGAATCGTGCGAATATCTTCGCGTGGTTTGATCTTGCCGCTGACATGGGTGATATCCGGGTCTTCAAAACAGCGCACAACGAGGGCAATTGCGTCGGTCTCTCGGATATGGGCTAGGAATTGATTGCCAAGCCCCTCGCCCTTATGAGCACCCGCCACCAGACCTGCGATATCGACAAACTCGACGCTTGCAGG
The DNA here is from genome assembly GCA_964432765.1 of uncultured Candidatus Saccharibacteria bacterium. Taxonomy (GTDB): domain Bacteria; phylum Patescibacteriota; class SICC01; order SICC01; family CAYSOT01; genus CAYSOT01. The sequence continues at coordinate 56,770 of CAYSOT010000001.1, read as the reverse complement.
CACAACTCGCTCGGGGTGCACGAGCTCCGCTAGTTTCTCAAGCCTCGAGTCTGGAACACTCACCACGCCTACGTTCGGGTCGATCGTCGTGAACGGGTAATTAGACGCCTCAGCCGCCGCCTTCTTAGTCAGGGCGTTAAAGAGAGTAGATTTGCCAACGTTTGGGAGTCCGACAATGCCAATTGAGAGAGCCATATACCTATAGTAAGTTCTATGACGTTCTGGCGCATGTGTGGATAGGCCGTGATTCACGAAAAATGCCTTGACATAGATAAAAAAACAAGCTACAATAGTGGAATTATTAACACGTCGCACGTCAAAAACGAAGCACTGCATCATGTCGCGAAGAACTCCTGATCACCAACCTAGCCCCGAAGACCTCAAGGGCTCGTCTGCGCAGGTTGATGCACCACCACGCAAAAGGCTTCCAAGGGTATCCAGGCCGGTCCGTGCAATTGGTGGCTCGTTTGCCGCCGCAGTTATAGCTACGGGTGCGGTTGAAGCTATTTCATCTCAATCAGGTGGTCATACCCCAGAACAGCCCAGAGTAAAACAGGGAAAGCACGTCGATAAACCGGCTTCATCGGAAGTTTTTTTTGATCGAAAAGCTGGACGTGAAATCAGCGGAGAACTTGATTTGGAGCATGGTTCAGGAACAGTTCACTTTGGCCAAAGAGAGTCTGAATTGAGAGAAGGTCCTCGCTACAATGGTCCTCACCCAGGACCCCCTGATTCGCTTGAAATTGAGCGACCAGATGGTTCGAAAACAGTCATACCCAAAGACAAGATCGTCGCGCCACATCTTGGGAATGATCAGGCGCCTGATATTCACGCCGATCCAAATGCTGGCGGTGAGGCAACTAATCCAGCTGCACCAGAAGTTGATCCGGACACTGGCGGAACCCCCGGCCCATAATCTTGCCGGCCATGAAGTTAATACAAAAAAACATTTTTCAATCTTCAAAGACGCGTTTAGGCTTAGCGCTCGTATGTTCAGCGGCCCTAATCTTTGCCGCCCTCACCTTCGCCAAAGAAGGGGAGCTAAAGATTGCCGCGCCTTCGGAAGCGGTTAGTGGAAGCTTTCCAATTCAAATCCGCTTCCATGCTCTTGCAGCGCATAGTGATTTTCACGTCAGAACAATGGTCGATGGAAGGGTTGTCGACGCGCGAATTGCCAAAGCGATACAGCCGGGCGACCTAGATAGAACTTGGAACTTCAGCTCAGGGATTAATGGTGGCGATTCGTTTGATGCCGCGCTACTTTCTCCGGGAAAACACACTATCAGCGCTGTTGCTAGTACGGGCACCGAGTTTGGCAAAGGGACAAAGATCGATTCGATAAGCAAGCAAATCACCGTTCGAGACACGAAAAGCGTTGCCGCCACAGAGGAAACGACAAAGATTGGTATCGACCAACTTCCATTCAGCGCAACTACAAATCCAAGGTCTTCTGCATCGTCGAGTCTTATCGGGCTGTTAAAACCACTAATCGGAGTAGAAACAGCCGAGGCTGCTAGCAGACATGGTGATTTGGATGTAATCGCTGAGGTGGCCGGTACTGGTGAGCGGGTTCCAGGCGTATCTGTTCGTATCTGGCATGATCCAAATATCGGTGGCTGTGGCAATGGTAATTCTCACGGGACTGACAGCAATGGCGCAGCCTCTTTTCGTGACTGTGTTGTGAGCAACCAGGGCGGTAGCGACGCAACCTATCACGTGGAGGTTAGCAATACCCCGGAAGGCTTTATGCTGGCAGACGTTGCACAAAAAGATGTTCACATAATCTGGAAGCAGAACCGCGATATCCATTTTCTATATCAGCGCAAAGCTGCAGAAGCACCAGTATCAGCGCCGCCTGCTGAATCGACACCTCCCCCTCAGCGAACACCCTTATCTCAAGGCGCTGACTATACCTACAAACCCGACAGCAAGCCGTTTATCGCAATTACAAAGCTATCCAGGGCGGCTGTCGAAGTTGATACGTTTGCACTTGCCCTAAATAGCAGCGGAAATAGGATCGGGATGCCGATTTCACTTGATGTGTTCGTTGACGGGGCAAAGAAAACTACACGTCAAACAGAGTCTGATAACCCCACGCATCACGGAATCTCTCTGGATTTTGGTTCTGATTTAGTTGATCAGCAAGGCCATACAGTGACCGTCGTTGCCACGAGCGAAAACGGGCAATCCTCTCGCGCCACTATCGAGATTCTTGTCGGCTCTCGTAGCAATGAGTCGATTGGCAACGGTGCGAAAACCGATGATCCAGGTAAATTTACCGGTTCACTGAAGGTGACAGCTTATGCGAATCAGTTTGATGGAGGGACTACCAAGGATAAAAAACTGAGTCGTGTAGAAATTACGACTGATAACGTAGGAGTTACGCGTCAATGCCCAACACCCAAAAGGACGACAGACTCATCTGGCGTCGCTATATTTCAAAATTGCCCTGTTGCGCAAAAAGAAAACGATACTCATGCGAAAGAGTATGAAGTGACAGCGAAAATTCCTAGCGGCTTTAAGGTTGACCCGTCCTTCTCGGGAACGGATGGCATTATCGTAAACGGCGAAAGCGTATCGCGACGAGTTAAGCTGAGAAATAATCAGCAGTCAGAGGTCAGCTTTGTCTTTGATGCCACAACGAGTGTCTCTGTTGTTGTGGTAGAGCGAGTGACCGACACAGAGCAACCAACAATTAACGAACTGTTGGGTCCTGTTGATAGTAGAGACTACAGTATTTTAGACAATCTCCCTCTCGGTGGTGTTAAGGTTTCAATCGCGCCTGTTGGGGGGAGCGATGTTTGTGCGCAAGCATCACAAGAAACCGAGAGTGATTATGAGCAGGATTCTTATGGATCGGTAGTCTTTTCGCACTGTCCCGTCTCCTATAGCGGCAGCGTCCGTCAGTTCGACATAACAGTCGATCCACCGCAAGGATTTACGGCTAATCAAAACGAAAGAACAAAACGAGTTGCTGTTTCACGATCCGGTAGGGACCCAATAATCTTAATTCTTGATCGGACGGGGGACTGAGCATGTTGCCAAACTTAACAGATTCCAAGAAGACGCTGGCACTAGTGATTATGTCTGGAGCGGTTATCTGTGGAGGATATTTTGCCGCCACAAGACTCGGCTTTGTATCTCGAGCAGACGCAGAAAGACCAGTTCAGGTTGACGGAGAAAATTTGGTTAAGACAAATCCGGACGATCAAGACAGCTCCTACGCATTGGCCGATAAGGTGGTTGTAACAGTGAGCGACACAAGCAAAGCAGAAACATATAAAGACAGACTAACTCCGATTGAGGGACTTCCGAATACGTATCATCTAACAGACGCCGGAAGTGGCAGCATCAAAGACAAGGTTGCTCGTGCAAAGGAATTACCCGGTGTCGAAGAGGCGGAAGCAGACGAGATTGTTACATACCACGAACCTGATGAGCAGGATACAGAAGTGGCAACCGCCTCCAGAGCGAATCCACGTTGGGGATTTAAGAGAGTTGGTGCAAGTAGAGCTTGGCGGCATAGTTCGGGCAGTGGAGTAAAAGTTGCCGTTATCGATACTGGGGTGTCTCCGACCCATATAAGTCTTCGTGAACACGTGCTGGGGTCACGCGGAAAAAGCTATGTTGGCGAAAGCGTTAGTACCAGGCGGATTGGCAATAAAGAAAGAAAGTGCACAAACCATTCATCGTGGAATGATCAGGACGGTCATGGAACAGCTGTATCGTCGGTAATTGCTGGCAATATTCCAGGTTCCAGAGATCTTCCTGTCGGCGTGGCTCCAAGTGCAGATATTGTTCCGGTTCGGGTACTAGACTGCTGGGGTTACGGCAAAGCGACTTCTATTGCTGCAGGTATTAGGTACGCGGCAAATGCGGGTGCAGATGTAATTAATCTGAGCCTAGGCTCTCCTTCAAGTTGTCCATTAGTAGAGAAGTGGGCAGTCGAAACCGCTCTTAATCAGGGAGTGACAATCGTGGCTTCTGCAGGGAATGATTCGAAGCGCAAGATTGGGTGCCCAGCATCTGCCGACCGAAGAGTTATAGTTGCTGGAGCTTCTGGAAGTAATGACAAACGGATCAATCACCCTGGTTTTTGGGGATCAAACTATGGTCCTGGGCTTTCACTTGTTGCACCAGGAGAAAATATTCTCGCGGCCTGCCTATGTCGCGGACACAAGTATAAACCGCCCTATGAAGGAAAGGACAACTACTATATTTACGGGTTTAACGGCACATCTGCCGCTGCTCCGTTTATCGCCGGCGCTGCCGCAGATGTATTAAGCGTTAGGCGAGGGCTGAGTCCTGGCGATGTAAAGTTCATTATTGAACGAAGTGCTGCCCATCTCGGAAACTACAGCCATTTCCCTAATGAACAGGTGGGCTATGGTCGACTCAACGTGCCAAGCGCTGTCTGGAGAGCGCGCGTAGAGTTTTGATCTGTTACGCCGAAAGGAGTTCGGCAATTTTCAGGGTCGTGTTGTAATTTCGAATTGTAAGGTTTTTGTAGATTGGATTCGACGCGAGTTTCCCTGTGGTTGTTTTGCCGAACAACTCACGCGACATTCCTTGATAAACCACGCCCGGTCCCGTCTCCATCTGCTCGATGTCCGGCTTTAGCTCACCCGTTGCCTCTAGCACCTCGGCCGGAGAAGTTGGCACAATAGCGGCTAGTAGGTTATATTTCCACGCCGGATCTTTACCCCACCACGGAGGAATATCTGAAATGATTGCTTCCCACTGCTCCTTAGTGAAGATGACCACTTTTGCATCGACGCCAAAATTCTTCTGAATCACAGCGGTAATTACCAGGCAGAGTTTCGAGGCTTCTTTCTCCTCGCTGCTAAAAATAATGTTCCCGCTTTGAATGTAAGTGGCTACGTCAACCAAATTTTGTTTGGTAAGCGCATCGCGCAACGCAGCCATCGGTACGATAGCGTTGCCACCAACGTTGATACCGCGTACGAGCGCAACATAACGATTCATAAGTGCGAACGCATCCTTTTGCCATATGACTGGATGTGCGAGACGGCTTTGTTCGGATCTCGCGGAAGTGTTTTTAACATCTGGTTAACTGCATCTCGGCTTGGCAGCACGGTTACTTTGTCACCGTGGTCGGTTAAGAGGTCCCGAAGATTACGTGAACGTTTCGGGTGCTTACGGATAATGACGTACGTGAATTTCAAATCGTGGCCAAGAGTTAGTTCAGGATGCCGCTCATGCCTTCTAAACGTTCGTCGCAAATGATTCACCAGGCGTCTGGGAAGTGATTTTGGCAGATAGATCACAATGTCAGCGGCACTAGAAATTTCTGGCTGTATATATCGATAAACACCTTCGCAGACCCAGTGTGGTTGTTTAATGTGTTCTCGCGTAACCGCACATAGCTTTTCACGAGCAGCTTGTTTTTCGGCCTGATTTCTCGCGTGTTCGCCGCCTGCCTTCATCCAGATCCGGTCAAGCGAAATGTGCGGCACTTCAAGCGCTTTCGATAATTCACGCGCGAGATACGTTTTGCCACTACCACTGAGCCCAAGTATTGAGATTCTCATGATTTGTCGTGGAATTGTTTATGAACGTCGCGCAGTTGTTGGTTCGTGACGTGGGTGTAAACCTGAGTGGTTGTAATTGATGCATGCCCAAGCATCTGCTGTACCGAGCGGATGTCGGCTCCGTTATGAAGAAGGTCCGTTGCAAACGAATGCCGTAGTGTGTGCGGGGTAATGTCTTTCACAATGCCTGCTTTGGCTGAGTATTTCTTGATGATGCGCTGGATAGACCTTGGGGTGAGACGCAGGTCTTCGCCATCGGGCTCGTTTTTAAGCGTGGCAGATCGTGTGAAAAGAGGTTTCATAGCAACCCGTTTCGCAAGGTACGTTTCAAGCCACTCAGATGCTTCGCGAGAAAGAAAAACGAGACGAGGCTTGTCTCCTTTGCCGCGAACCATAAATTCACCTCGCTCCGTATTTACCTGCTCGGTATCGAGCGAAGTTAATTCTGAAACACGAAGGCCGGTTGAGAAGAGGACTTCCAAAATTGCCCGATCCCGAATTGCAGAGACACTATGACCGCCAGCTGCTTGGCGAAGTCGCTGTACTTCCTGGTGCGTTAAGAATTCAACCGTACGTCCCTCTGTTTTACCAAGCTCAATCTTGGAGGCTTCCAGCGTCTTAATGTCGCGCTTGGCTAGGTACTTCAAGAACGCGCGTAGCGCGATGACATGGTAATTCTGGGTGATTCGTTTTAGGCCATCGCCGTGTTCGGTAATCCTGTTGAGCCACAACCGATACTGCCTGACGGTGTCGATTGTAATTTGTTCAGGAGAGTGAACACCGTTTGCGTCGGACCAGGTTAAGAAACGGCGGAGATAGTGATCGTAATTACGAACCGTAAGCGGTGAGTGCTGTTTCTCAACTTCGCAGTATTCCAAAAACTCGCGGATTCGCCGCGCTAAGCTCGAGTCTGTTGTGGCAATCTCCACGCAGTAGTTATACCTGATTTTCTGATATTGTGCGACGTTGAGACAGCGTACACTGGCAGTATGAATTTGCTACAGTGGCTCGACTATCACATCTTGCTTGTCCTTACAGGTCTCGGCGGAACATCGATTCTTCGAGACAAGATAGTTTACTTCGTGGCGGAAATATTGCCGTTTGCTGCAATCGGGGCTGGGATTTGGATTTTGATGAGTGGTAAAACCGAGACTGATTCACAGCGAAACCAAGATGTTGTAATCGCCTCTCTTGGTGCGCTACTGCTGGCAATCGGCGCGCGTCTCCTGATTGGCTCACAGTTTCTACGGCTGCGCCCATATGTGCAATATCCGGATCTCCATAGTGTCTATCTACCGAACACGACGAGCGTGTCGTTTCCAAGCATGCACGCGCTCTTACTGTTTACCTTTGCGGCCGTAGTTTATTTCGAAGGGCGTTGGCGCAAACTAGGAATTGCTCTTTTCGTACTGGCGACGATTGTTATTTTGGCGCGGGTAACTGCTGCGGTTCACTATCCGAGCGATGTTCTGGGAGGTGCCGCAATTGGCGTCGCGATTGGCTGGCTCGTGGCTAAACAAATTGCCTGGATGCGTAAGCAATTATCTTGATTGACACAGTTTCTCGGTCTAGGCGATACTGAAACGTCCC
>CAYSOT010000001.1:0-49528 GCA_964432765.1 uncultured Candidatus Saccharibacteria bacterium | reverse complement strand
GGCGCGCTGTGTCTCAGCGCTGTGTTGTACGTCGCCCTCGTGATCGGCATCTGGGACGCTGAGCCCTGGTATGTGGCGATCCCGATCTCGGCATTGCTGACGGCATTCTGCATCAGCGTTCCGGTGCTGATGTTTCGGATCAGTCCGAGGCAGAAGCGGCCGGGTCGTTTCGCGAGTGGGCGGTTGAGGCAATGAAGCGCGACGACAAGAAGATATCCGAACTGAATGATCTTCCGCTGCCGCATGGCTGGCAGATCTGCGCCTTCTACTTCGGTATCTGGTGGCTCGTCAGCGTCTTCTCGTTCAGCTTCGGCTACCTGATTCGCCTGATCGCCTTCGCCTTCCTCGTCGTCCTCGCCGTGATCTGCGTCATCTGCATCGCTGCAGCAGAAGTCATCCGCAGTAAGCGCGAATCACAGAAGAAAGACTCACCAAAACCCCCTACCTGAAGCCACCCATCGTGCTTGTGTCCGAAAGGACTCTTGCGCCGGGTGGCTTCTTCATATGTTTTCACTGGAGTATTCTAAGAGCAGCGAAAACTGACATGGATTACTTTTTTGCAATTATCCTCGGCATTGTCCAGGGCATCACGGAATGGTTGCCGATTTCCTCGACAGCGCACTTGATTTTGACCGAAAAGCTTTTCGGACTCGACACCGCTACCTTCAACCTTACCTTTAACGCAGCCATTCAACTGGGAACGACGTTCGCAGTAATCTATTTCTTCCGAAGTGACCTCTGGAATCTGGTTAGGCATTGGCGGAGGCCAGCCGAGAAACGAATGATTCTTCTGCTTCTGCTGGCGACCATTCCAGCAGGCATTGCCGGGCTAGTATTTAAACCGCTTATCGCAGATTTCCAAAAAAGCCTCTTTGTGATCGCCATGGCGCTTTTAGTTGGCGGTTTCGTGTTCCTTTGGATTGAACGCGTTGCTAGCCAGAAGCGCGACGCCAAATCAGTCACGGGTCGCGACGCGTTTGTTATCGGCATCGCGCAAGCCCTGGCATTGATACCCGGAGTCTCTCGCTCCGGCTCCACAATCGTCGGCGGAATGCTGCTTGGTCTTAAGCGAGAAGCTGCCGCACGTTTCGCGTTTCTCATGAGCATCCCGATCATTTTACTGGCCGGTGGAAAAGAGTTTTACGACGCCACCAAAGTAGAAGGCCTGGGCGGACAAGTCGGCATTATTGTGGTTGGCATGATCGTTTCAGCGTTTGTCGGGTATCTCACAATCAAGTTCTTACTACAGTATCTTGGCAAACATAGCCTCGCTGTTTTTGCTTACTACCGATTTGCATTAGCGGCACTTTTGCTCGTCATTCTGGCGGTTGCCTAAATGATTACTGATATTCTCAACGCGATCGGACACTTCGTTTCCTCAATGATTGAGACACTTGGCTATGCCGGAATCGTCCTTGGAATGGCGATTGAGTCAGTTAATATCCCGCTGCCCTCGGAAGTGATCATGCCGTTTGCTGGCGCGCTCGTCGCAGAAGGACGATTCGATTTTTGGTTGGTAGTCTTGGCTGGCGCAGTCGGCAATGTCATCGGCTCCGTGATCAACTATTACCTCGGCGCCAAAGGCGGGAGGCCGTTTGTCGACAAGCATGGTCATAAGTTCTTTTTGGACCCGCGAGATGTCGACCGAGCTGATCGATGGTTTGAACGGTACGGGCTGTGGGCAGTATTCCTAACTCGTATGTTGCCAGTGGTGCGGACCTTCATCTCCTTTCCCGCCGGCATGGCTCGTGTGCCAATGGTGCCATTTGTTACCCTGACATTCGCCGGGTCATTTCTCTGGTCAATCCTGCTGACGTATATCGGCGTAGTTCTCGGGCGCAATTATGAGAGTGTTATTAAGCCCGTATTTCATAGTCTCGACGCGGTCATCGGCTTTGCGCTCGTTGTGGGGTTTGTCTTGTACGTCCGACATGTTCTGAAACTTCGTCGTGGAAAAGGGAATGCCTAAAGGGGTTATTGCCGCTGGGCATAGTGCGACGGCCGCTGCTGGTAGAGAAGTGTTGCAGGCCGGAGGAAACGCCGCTGATGCGGCGGTTGCAGCTGGTTTTGCAGCCTGTGTCGCTGAACCCCTTCTGACTGGGCTTGGGGGCGGGGGTTTTGCGTTGGTTCACGACGCACAGTCACGACAGCAAACACTGCTCGATTTTTTTATTGCTATGCCTGGTGAAAAGCTTGGAAAACGAAAAACTGCGGAGCTTATCCCGACTCCCGTAAACTTCGGAGAGACGACACAGCTGTTTCACGGAGGACATGCTTCAGTGGGTGTTCCGGGCACAGTTGCCGGACTATGTGAGCTACACCGTTGCTTTGGGACAATGCCGCTTCGGGAGTTGGTCGCGCCGGCCAAGCGCCTCGCGTCTGATGGTGTCATTCAAAATGAGCCCCAACAGTATCTAATCGAATTACTCGCTGGTGTGATCGCATTAACACCTGCATCGAAAAAGCTTTTCTTCCGAAAAGATAACCCCCTAAGGCAAGGTGATGTATTCCGTATGCCAGAAATCATAACCACGCTCGATGCAATCGCTGATACAGGCGGTGCCGATTTCTACACCGGAGATTTAGCGAAACAGATTGTGTCCGAATTGGCAGCAGGGGGCGGTTATATAACGGAGCTCGACTTAGCAAGCTACAACGTCGCCAGCCGAAGACCGGTACGCAAGTCATACCGACGTTTTGAAATCATCTCTAACCCTCCTCCGTCGTCAGGGGGTGCGCTCATTGCACACACATTACAGCTACTTTCACATTTTGATCTCGCGGCAATGGGCCATAGTTCAGCTGCGCATTTGCAGCACCTCATTGAAGCGCTGACCGTGACGAACGAAGTTCGCAGCGCTCGTTTTGAAACTGCCACAACAGACGAAGATGCACTTGAGCAAATCTTTGCTGACCATGAGCTTGAGCGAGACAGATCCGGACTTCGTAATCGCCTCGGCAACACAACTCACCTTTCGGTCATGGATGCGGCCGGCAATGCTGTGACAATGACCGCAAGCAATGGATCGGGCTCAGGTGTGGCAATCGAGGGAACGGGCATCTTGTGTAATAACGTTCTTGGTGAAGAAGACCTTAATCCCCAGGGCTTTCATACTCACCCAGTTGGCGATCGACTGACTTCGATGATGGCACCGACCTTAGTCACTGAAGATGACCAGCCAGTACTAGCAGTAGGTTCGGCTGGATCAAATCGGATACGCAGTGCAATCGTTCAGGTTATTAGCAACGTCATCGACTTTGATCAGGATATTGAAGAGGCCATTGATGCACCTCGCATCCACATTGAGAACGACGTCGCCCAACTAGAGGCGGGGATATCTGGAACCGTCAGCGCTGAACTAGCGGCGCGGGGACTACGTGTGTCTTTGTGGCCAGAAAAGAATCTCTATTTTGGAGGCGTACAGGCAGTTAGATCCCGGCATGGAGAGCTGACAGGTGCTGGTGACCCACGTCGCGGTGGCGTCGTACTCACTGCATAGGGGCTCCCAAGTCCCTATACTGAAGCCATGTTCGACTGGCTACTAAATCTGCTCGAGTCGCAGTTTTCCCAGAATGGCTATCTGATCATCTTCGTGGCGATGTTCCTGGAGAATGCATCCGGGATCGGCAGCCTTTTCCCAGGCGATACAATTCTCATTCTTGGTGGGTATTTCGTGCATGGGACGTCAATCAACCTGGGATGGTTGATCGCAGTCGGCATGCTCGGTGCAATTCTTGGCGACAACGCAAGCTATCTAGTTGGTCGAAAGGGTGGTCGTAAGATTTTGACCTGGCTTAAATTTCGTTGGCCATGGTTGTATCGACGCCTCGACGATGCAGAACACTACTTTGATAAACACGGAGGCAAAACAGTCCTCTTCGGCCGCAATGTTGCGGTTGTGAGGACCTACATCCCACTCTTGGCCGGAATTGGTAAGATGCCGTACCGCAAATTCTTTTTTTACAACGTAATTGGCTCAGGAGGTCAGGTAGCGGTATTTATTCTGATCGGGTATTTCTTTGGCCAGTATCGTGATTTTATCGAAAGCCTCATTCGTAACACCGGCTTCGTCGTCGGTGCCCTACTGATAGTTGTTCTAATTGTGATCTACCGTCGTCGGACTAGGAGCAAAGCGTCCTAGCGCATACACTAGAACGGTATGGTTATCATCAGCGGCAAGACATTCTTAAAGTACACCGGGATCGGCGTACTCCTTTTTTCGGTCGGTGTCGGCTTAGCATGGCTTTCTGAAAAGCCCTTTTTTGGTAATGAGGTATTTCCGAAGAAGGTGGCCACAGCCACCCCAGAGCCTACTAATTCTCCGAGCGCTACACCCCGTACCACCAGCTCTTCACCACGTGTCAGTGCAAGTAGTAAGCCGGGACGAGAATACACCGTTCAGTCTGGCGATACGATCTCAACCATTGCTAACGCCAATGGTATCGACTTCGAAACGCTGGCCGAATACAACGACATTCCGTATCCGTACAATCTTGGAGTGGGGCAGACAATAATCATTCCCGAAAAATGAGCGAACCACGACTCACTGCCTACGCTGGTGGATTCCCGGTTCTGCAGATTCCGCGTGAAGGTACTGAAGCGGTTACAGCACAGTTCTTTTTTGACGTCGGTGCTCGCCATGAGCGACCCGAAGAAAATGGGCTAGCCCACTTTACTGAGCACATGGTTTTCAAGGGCGGAGAAACCTATCAGACTGCGCAAGCCGTCGCCGACGCCGTGAACAAGGTTGGTGGATACACAAATGCGTATACTTCGCACGAAGTAACTTCCTTTTACGTTAAGTCTGCCGCAGATCGAGTGGGCGTCGGACTTGATGTCATGAGCGACTACTTGGCCAGGCCAAACTTCGATGCAACGGAGCTTGAAAAGGAGCGCGGTGTAATCATTGAAGAAATAAATCGTTCAAACGATGATCCATCCGACCAACTTGCCGAGATGATGGGCCGAACGCGACACGGCGATCATCCACTGGGACGGGATGTGCTGGGGACCAAAGAACGTATCAAGGCAATGCCCCGAGATTATTTTGTCGATTGGGTAAACCGTTTCTACACACCGCAAAACGGCATCCTGGCTCTTACTGGAAACCTTGCTGCCGTGAATGACGATCTTCTTAACGAGATTACGGCTCGCTTTACCCATACCGGGCAAAGCGCACCTGAGCCAGCCAAGCCAAAGAAAGGTGGCCATGTTGCGGTAATGAAGAAAGACATTGAACAGACCCACGTTGGTATTACTGTTAGCGCTCCGCACTACGGGGATCGTGAAGCAGTGGCCGTGCTCGATGTACTCTCGATGATTCTCGGCGGCAATATGAGCTCGCGTCTCTTCCACTCGATTCGTGAACAGCAGGGGCTCTGCTACACAGTATTTTCAATGCCGGATCTTCAGATCGATGACGGCGTGCTCTACGTTTACGCCGGTGTACCGAACGACAAAGCGGACCACGCCCTCACGGCTATATATGCCGAACTGCATCGAATGGGTAGTGGTGACTTAACAGATGAAGAGCTGCAAATTGGCAAGGAATCACTGAAGGGAAATCGTGCCCTGCGACTAGAAGATTCAACTTCACTTGGTACGTACTACGCGATGCAACAGTTGAAACTCGGTAGTTATGAATCACCGCATCAAATGGCCCAACGGATCGATGGTGTCACGTCGGAGCAAGTTATTTCGCTGGCAAAGAAACTGTTCGTCGATGATGGTCTGAGTGTCGGTGTTGTTGGGCCGCAAGAGCAGTCAAAATTCGAGCGCTTCGCTACGCTCGGCTAAAATAATAGAAGCAGTAAATTGGAGGAAACGCATGAAGCATATTAAAGAAGAACGCACTCTTGTGCTGGTTAAGCCAGATGGCGTTATGCGCGGTTTGGTGGGAGAGGTGGTTAGCCGAATCGAACGACGCGGACTCAAAGTGATTGCACTAAAGATGGTTCAGGTTGATAAGCAGCATCTGGAGAAGCACTTTCCGTCGGATCCGGAATGGATCAAGCGACTTGGTACCAAAACGATGAAGACGTTCGATGACTACGGGATCAACCCACTTGATCACTACGAGTCGGATGACCTTAGCCATATTGGCGGTAAGGTACGTGAGAGCCTTTTTGAATACATGATCAGCGGGCCGATAGTAGCTATGGTGGTGGAGGGAATCCACGCGATCGACATGGTGCGAAAAGTAGCAGGCAATACGCTGCCAGTGTTTGCAGATATGGGCACAATCCGCGGCGATTTTTCGGTCGATTCTCCTGCGACCGCCAATATCGAAGGCCGTGCTATCAAGAACATCATGCATGCCTCTGAGAATCCTGAAGAGGCAAACAACGAGATTGCTCTTTGGTTTGAAAAGAATGAACTTCATTCCTACAAGCGCGCCGAAGAAGATATCGCATTCTCGTGAGTAGAACGCTGCAAGTCGGTGTTAAAGCCTTAGTGCAAGATAAGGATGGGAAAGTCCTCCTACTGCAGCGCAGTAAGCCGTTTCATGGTGAAGACTTTTGCCGCTGGGATATCCCCGGTGGTCGGATTGACGCCCTGGAAACTCAAAGCGCTGCCCTGCGGCGCGAACTCAAAGAAGAGACGAATCTCGTTCTTGGAGAAACACAGGAAGTCTTTCATGTGCAGGACATCCTCTTTAATCCAAAACTCCATGTTGTACGTGTTACGTACCGTGTGACCACAAGTGGAGATCTTCGCATTAGCTCGGAGCATACCGACGCACGGTGGTTCAGTGTTGATGAAATTCCTTTGGCTCAGACAGATCTCTATTTCATCGAAGCGCTGCAAGCGCGCGGTTGGTTACCAAGCTCTAGTTGAGGCCCCGAGAGGAGTCGAACCTCTGACGCCCTCCTTAGGACGGAGGCGCTCTGTCCACTGAGCTACGGGGCCACCTTTAAAGTGTACCGCAGCAAGCGTACACATAATTAGGTATTGTTGAGGTAATGAACTATCGTCTTTTCTTTGCGTCGAATAATCCTGGCAAACAGGCAGAGGTTAGGACTCTCTTCAAACAGCACGGTCTCTCGTTTGAAACGCCGTCGGATGTCGGCATAGAGATGGACGTTGAGGAAACGGGTCAAAGTCTCGAAGAAAATTCAGAACTCAAGGCTCGCGCTTGGCAGCAACGCCTAGGCTCGGATTTTCTAGTGATGGCAGATGATACAGGCTTTGAAATTGATGCTCTTAGTGGCGAGCCAGGCATACACGTCCGCCGCTGGCGGGACAACAAAACACGTATGAGCGATGAGGAGATTATCGATTACTGTTTGGAGCATATGAAGACTATTCCTAACGAACAACGAGGGTGCCAACTACGTGCGGTTGTAACACTCGCTTTTCCAGATGGCACACTTCACGTGGTTGATGGCGTTATGCGCGGTTCTGTATTGCAAGAAGCTATTTCATTGCGACACGTTGGAATGCCACTCGCGTCGCTGTTTTATATAGATAGTCTAGGGATTCCGCTGGCAAAACTACGTACCTTACCCCGATCTGAGAGGAGTGGATTCTTAACGCATAGAGAGAAGGCATTTGCCGCTGCCGCTAAGCTGATTAAGGATCAATCATGAGCGAAGCAGTGATAGAGACATTCAAGCAGCGCGGCATGCAGATTATTCCTCTCGCCACTGCTGAAGCGGCGCTTGATTGGATAAAACAGACCATTCCAGACGGCAGTAGCGTTATGCATGGCAATTCAGCAACGTTGCGTGAAATTGGTTTTTTAGACTATCTCAGTAGCAACGAACATCGGTGGAGCTGTCTTAAAGATGAGATTAACGCCGAAGACGACTCCAAGTTGCGCGCCAAGATGCGTCGTGAGGCATCGCTGGCTGACTACTACCTTGGTAGCGTGCATGCATTAGCGGAAAGTGGCCAGGCAGTAATTGCTTCAGGTACCGGCAGTCAACTTGGCGCCTATGCCTACACGGCGCCAAATGTGATTTGGGTGGTCGGTAAGCAAAAACTTGTGCCGGATTTGGAATCAGCGTGGAAGCGTTTGTATGAGACGGTTTTACCTCGTCATGCGTCGCAATTTAATGCGACTGCACCGGATAACCTTGGGAAGGCGCTTCTCTTTGAGCGCGAAACAAGTAAATCGCGTACTGTTTCCGTCTTGCTAATAGACGAAGAGCTCGGCTGGTAAGTTTGGCCTGGCCGGCGAAACCGTTACAATACCAGTACATATGAAAAGCAAAACTCGTAAATCACTTCAGCGCTACACGCTCTATTCACTGGTGACAATCTTTGTCGCAGGTACATTGTTGCTCTATTTGCCAATCACACGAGGCACCAACTCAGCCACGCCGCCGCCGGCACTCGACACGCTTCAAGACGTGCAGACCAGGGCGAACGAGGCAGCATCACAGCCCCAAGGGGCCGCGTCTAATCCGATTTCAACCCAGCCAGCCGAGGGGGGTGGGGTTACGATTACTTCCGGAGAAGGCTCACTGCAAAACGCCGCAGTGCCATCGAAGCCTCAATCATCCAGCCTGCAAGGCGCGCAGTAGTTACGCTTTATGCATAATCCGTTCGAAGTAACGCTCGAGAATCAAGCCGACGACGAAAAAATACTTTGCGTATGGCGGCATCATCCAGTCACGCTCTTCAAGCCGGCGCTACGTAGCTTGGCGTTTATGGTGCTGCCGATACTCATAACCATCATTACCGGCTTTTCGTGGCTTTCGAATATCTTCCTCTTCGGATTGTTTATTGTGATTGTCCTAATGTGCTTAACGTATGCCGCATCGGAGTGGGTTTCTTGGTATAACGATATTTACATCCTCACAAGCTATCGGGTCATCGATGTGCAGCAGGAAGGTTTCTTTCACCGCACATTCAAAGAAGCATCGCTTTCGCGGATTCAGGACATTACGTATGAAGTGAAGGGTGTCATGGCATCAGTTTTTAACTACGGCCTTGTCGAAGTGCAGACAGCTGGCACTGAAAACGCAATTAAGATGACTCAGGTTTCGGATCCAGCGAAGCAATCAAAGATTATCGGCCGAGAGCAGCAACGTTTCGCCGATGATAATCCAAACAGTCTTTCGGCGGACGAGCTAGTATCGTTGCTTGCAAAGCATCGAAAAGATTTAGACAAGCTCGCAGACTTCGAGGCCAAAGCAGAGCAAGAAAAGGCAAAGGCTAAAACAGCAAAAAAGAAACCGCGTAAAGAAGCATAAGTATGAAGATCGTTGCTAACGGCCTCTTTCTAACGCGCCCAGGATCGGGGGTCGGGCAGTACACGAGATATCTTCTCGAAGCGTACGCAGCTGCGTTTCCGGATGATTCTCTAGTCGTTGTGCTTCCAGAGGATGTGGCGGAATCGTTCCCATTTGAAACCGTGATTGCACCCCCGCCACGAGGAGGCAGAGGAGGAATTGCGCTAGACTTTTGGGAACGTCAAACGATTCCCTATATTGCAGGCGAATTAAAGGCCGATCTTATATTTTCGCCCCACGTCACCGCGCCACTTCGTACCGAGCTTCCGTATGTCATGACAGTGCACGATGTTATACCGTGGCGCATGCCTGGGTATCAGCGTGGATTACGAAAGAGATTACGTGCCGCAGCTCAAAGGCGCGGAATCATCTCCGCTAATCACGTCATTACAGTTTCCGAGTTTTCACGAACGGAAATAGTTTCAGAGATGGGAATTTCTGAGCAAAACATAACAGTTGCCTATGAATCCACTAATCCAGACTACGACCGCCCCGCAACGCCGAGAGCTAAAGCCTTGGCATGTACAGCTTTTGCACTAGAGCGCCCATTCATTGCCTATATCGGTGGGTTTGACCCACGCAAGAATATTCCGGCACTGATGCGCGCATTCGCTGACTCTGGAGTCTATGAGCAGTACGATCTGGTGGTAATGGGAGAACCGCCACACGATCGGCTCTACAGTAGCTACCGAGATATCCCGAAGCGATCAGAGGCACTCGGAATTTCCGGAGCGGTTCGCCGTATCGGATTCGTAACAGAGCAACATAAACATGCACTGCTGTCTGCGGCAGAAGCAGTCGTATTCCCGAGTAGCTATGAGGGTTTTGGCCTTCCAATGCTCGAGGGGATTCGTGCGGGCACACCGGTAATCGCCCCAAACACAGTTCTCAATACAGAACTTTTCCCAGATGCCTACCATGGCTATCCGCCAAATCAGTCAACGGCACTTGCCCGATTGCTGAGATCACTTCCACTTAGCGTACCGAAACAAGCCACGCGCGCCGCGCGTCGCTATAGCTGGCCAGATTCAGCGGCAAAGGTCCGGGAAGCGTTTGAGCAAGCTACTTCGAAAAAGCCTGTTGCGAAGCGGGGACACCGCCCCGTATAATCACTGCAGATACTGAAAACAAATAAGGGAGCAATTGTGCCACCACGCAAAAAAGCCACCACCAAACCGAAATCATCAACAACTCAAAGCGCAGCCAAAGCAGCGCCGAAAAAGCATAATATCTGGCCCGGAGTTGCCGCTATCGCGGCCGGGGTTTTGGTAGCTCACTACCTTATTCTAGGTCTGATTTTAGCAACGACGACGTACGGCGGAGGCTATGCCAGGTTCTGGACCGGAATCTTTGATTACACCGCAGCACTGAGTGTGGTACCTGGTTATTTCTGGCGATTCCTACTCTCCGTAGTAGTTGTTCTGCTGTTTGTGGCTGCAGGCGTCTACGGTATTTACCTGATTCTCAAGAACCGCATTCGCAGCACACTATTTGGAGTGACGGCAGCGGTGTTTGCCCTATCGTTTATCGCAATGCTGGTCGTTCCACGCTTTACCAACAATGTCGTTGGTTACCATTCCTTCCTCGATCGCACACGGGCACTGAACCAGTTCCAAGAGAAGCGTAAAGAGCTTTCCGGTGGTGTTGCGCAGCAGGAATCAAGCGTCGACGACATTCGCTCGCAAGCGCTGCAACAGCTTTTGCTCGCAGACATGATCCGCCAAGAAGCCGCGAAGTTTGGTGTAAAAGTTACGGACAAGCAGGTTCAAGACGCATACAAGCAGTATGCCGATCGTAACCAGGGCGAAGATAACCTGAAGAAGCAGATCAAAGACTTCCTCGGGTGGTCACCAAACGACTTCAAGAACGAAATCCGCACCAAGCTCCAAGAAGAAGAGCTTGCCAAGAAGATTGCTAGCGACAAAGACTTGAACAAGGAAGCGCGTGCTAAAGCAGAAGATCTTCTCAAGCAAGTCAAAGAGCAAAACAAAGACTTTGCTGAAGTAGCGAAGCAGTCAGATGACCCAACCGCCCAGTCGGGTGGCGATGTCCCCGCCTTCAAGAAGGGTGAGAACGACAAAAATATCGAAGAGGCAGCCTTCAAGCTGAATCCAGGCGAAGTAAGCGGCATCATCGAGACAGACAGTGGCTTCGTCATCATTAAGCTCGAAAGTAAGACCGACGATACGGTGAAGATTCGCCAAATCACAGTCCGCACGAAGACACTTCAAGACTATCTACCTGAGCAGCTCAAGAACGCAAACGTTACGATCTTCGTAAAGAACCTTGAGTGGAACAAAGAACTGACCTCTGTCCAAGTGAAGCCGAAGAAGAATAGCCAGAATGAAGCTACCCCAGCGCCGGCTGCTTCAGGCGAGGCAGTGCCAGCAAGTTCGGTACCAGCGCCGGCTGCCCAGTAAGAAAAGAATTATTACAAAGATAAGCCCCGCCAAGAGCGGGGCTTATGCTTATTGTGGCCAACTCTGTGCCGCCCTATAATCGGAAGGTAGCGCTTTGGGGGCGTAGCTCAGTTGGTTAGAGCGCCTGCCTGTCACGCAGGAGGTCGCCGGTTCGAGTCCGGTCGTCCCCGCCAGAATTGCCCAACCGTGCACCGTGCTCTATAGTGAACGGTCATGAGTCATCACGCAGCAGAAGTGAGCCGGTTTATCGACGCGAACGAGCGTCATCTTGTTGATCAATCTCGCCATAAATCAGCCAGCAATATTGCCGAGGGTGACGTTATTACGGTGCCTGGTGCAGAGCTTCACGACGATCTGGCCGGACTGACCATTACAGTGCGGGCCGACGCAGTGGATCGCCGTGAAGGTGTGGTGTACATTACTGATCGCCGTGACGGCACAATCTGGTTCCGCGATAGCGAGACAGTGCGAATCGACGAAAGCACCTACGCACCATCCAGGCTGGCGTAATGCCGCGCCCTTGAAGGACCCTGCTCTATACTCTGGGTAATGGACATCATTCACAAAGCCGCTGGTATTATCATTCAGGACCGTGCGCTCCTGGTAGAGCGGTCACGTGGAAAAGAACACTTTATTGCTCCGGGTGGAAAGATTGAACCAGGCGAAACGCCACAGCAGGCGCTTGTTCGCGAACTTAAGGAAGAGTTCGGGATTACCGTTATGGAGCATTCTTTGGAGCGATTTGGTACATTCAACGCAGCAGCCGCTGGCCGGGTGGGAACACAGGTTGAGATGGATGTGTTTATCGTCAATGACTATATTGGCACGCCTTCTCCGCAGAGCGAAGTAGAAGAAATCCGGTGGGTCACGTCTGTCGATGTCGGCATGGTACCGATTGGTTCGATTTTTGCTCAGCAGGTCATGCCTAAATTGCTTGCAACTGGATTGCTTCTTTAACCCCGTGCCTTATCTGTTAAGCGACGAGGGTGTGTGCTATTCTGGCTGGTAACCGTACCTTTCCAAACTTCCCGTTCCCGAGTGAAGGAGGCAGCCATGCTGGCCTGGTAGTGCTTCATACTCATCCGTGATGCAGAATTCGAGCCTCGAGAGGAGGTGAAATCATGGGTAACAAGAAGCCTGACAGCGACAAGGATCAGGGCGGATATCGCGTCCGCTTGTTCCACGGTGTCGACATCAGCGAGCCGCCGCGCAACGCCGCTGAGGCGGAGGCGCAGCGCGATCAGATGCGCGAGTACCTGCCGCCGAGCGGTGGTAGCTCCGGCAGCGACAAGAAGTAGTCGCTCAACACACTCGCACACTCAGAAGAATAAGACACGTTGCCACTACGTGGTGACTAGAGCTTTGGGAAGTATAATTCAAATGCCGCAGCAAATTACCAAAAACTGCCATGCTCGGCATCGAGGATCCCCGGTCAACACCCTGCAACCAACCCAACAACCGGGGGTCCTCTTTTCTTTTTCTGCGCGTTCTTTGATCATAATAATAGCTTTACATAGCGGAAAATACGTCATAGGCTGAAAGTAGCCTGTTCTTTCAAATCCGGGAGGTCTCGTTTATGAGACGCTATGTTGGCATCGCGCTGGTGGCACTGTTCATCGCCGCTGCTGTTTCTGGGGATGTTTCCCATATTGCAATCGGGTTCGCGGGGGGACTGCTGGCTCTGTCGCTCATCTTCGCGTATGCCGGCGCGCCGGCGCGCGGGGTGCTGATGCTGGGTGCTGGCATTCTCATCATCGTCGGACTTGCGTCGGTACTGAGTACGCCCATCCAGCTGGCGCTGCTGGTCGCGGTCGTGGCTGGCGTGATCTACGCGATCGGGTCGCGCCGTCCGCAGCATCGGAGACGGTGACATGGCGGCTACCCAAACTCAGGTTCCCGATGGTGCTCTGCTTCTGGAGCAGCATTACGACCGCGCCGCCGGGACCTACTTCTACACCATTACCCGGTCAGGATCCATCATCAGCGCTCGTCAGGCCCAGGAAGGACGACTGCTGTTCGATGGGGATCGAACCGAGATGCTTCGTTCTCGTCGTCACGACGTGGCAACCGTTGTCGTTCAGAACCTCGGCGGCCGGCCACGCTTCTTCACCAGACGCGGACGATTCAACCTCTGGGAGACGCTCTCCCACCACTTCTCGCACTGAGAAGTAGACCACCAACGCCTCACACCTGTTTGGTCAACAGCTCCCTCCGCAAGGAGATCGAGAAAAGTGTGAGGCGTTTATTTATTCTCACGTCAGGCTATAGGGCCAGATACCCAGACAGCGTGCTACACTGAGGCCGATCAGAAGGACCTTTCGTATATGCCAAATCGGATTATCACCAAGGAAGAACTCCTCAAGCTGCGAAGCGGCCTTTCCAAAAGACTCGTCGTGGCTGGCGGCTACTACGACTTGCTCCACGTCAGTCACCTTAGTTTTTTAGAGCGCGCCAAGAATGAGAGCGAAATTCTCTGTGTCTTTCTCAATAGCGATGCAAACGCCAAACGGTGGAAGGGTCCGACACGGCCAGTCATTAATGAAAACGACAGAGCGCGTCTACTTACTGCTCTGTGTGTCGTTGATTATGTCGTAATTGTCGATGAGGGTATTCGCTTCGATCTGGAGTACCTTAGTAAACTGCAACCAGATGCGTTGGCGATTGGGGATTACCAGGACAGAAAAACAGGTAAGCACGACGAGCATCTTCATGAACTGTCTAAGGCGCTTCCAACGATGGAAATTAGGAAACTCCCACCGGGGGATGACGGTCCCTCAACGAGCGCGATTATTGAACATATTAGAAATCTCCCTTCGGAGGAAAAAGAACACAGGGACACTTCGTGGTACTAGTACCATCTTCAAGCCCAAAAGTACTTAGTATGCACTTTGAACGGTCAGACGTAGAACGAAGCAAGCAATGACGAGCGTGGTCATGGTACATTTTAGGTAATGGCCACAAAGCGAAAACCAACCAAAAAGTCCAACAAGAAGTCTTCCTCCAAAGAAGTTCGCCGCCGCGACGGGGCTATTTTAGCGTTTGGCGTGGCGATAATTCTGGCTGGCTCCTCGTTGATTTACTACTGTGCCACTACGTGGAGTTCTACTACCAAAGCTGCTGAGGCATTAAACCTTTCTGCGCCACGCCCTTCTGCTTCGACGACCGTACAAGCCGAGCCATACCACGGCAAACTGCCGATAGTGATGTATCACTATATCCGCGATTATTCGAATACGGCAGATACTGTTGGCATGAATCTCTCGGTCAAGCCAGAGACGTTTGGTAAGCAACTTGATGCGCTCAAAAACGACGGATGGACAACAGTGTCGTTTGCCGATGTCGCATCTGGCAAGGTACCTGAAAAGTCGGTGATTCTAACATTCGACGATGGCTATGATGACGCGTTTACGAATGCCCTTCCAGAGCTACAGAAGCGAGGCATGAAAGGCGTCTTTTATATTGTGACAAGTTTTGTCGGGCAGCCTGGATATGCAACTTGGGAACAGCTCCGCGCCATGCAGGCTGCTGGTATGGAACTCGGAGCGCACACGACCGATCATCGTGATCTTGCGACGCTGCCTTCCGACCAGCAAACAATGGAGATTGATGAAAGCATAACGGCAATCAAAGAAAATACAGGAGTCAGTGTTGCAACGTTTGCATACCCTTCCGGAAAGTATAACGATGACACCCTTCAGGTAATGCGAGGTAGCGGGGTTACGTATAGTGTGACCACGCAACTCGGAGTCGCCGATTTCTCTGGCGATACAAGCCAGCTTAGACGCGTTCGTGCCGGTGAGGCATCGGTCTTTCCGAAAGACCTCGACGGACTCAACGCAAATCCATACGTCTTTGGGGGAGTTCCGGTATTTGCACCACAGCAATATCCGGTCTACACGAAACGCTATTATCGTTCAAAGTACCGACGCCGCTAGGCTAGTCAGCGACTCCCTGTTTTTGGTAGACTAAGTCGTCGGCCCACCGAGGAGGTGAAATATGACCGGCTACCAGGAAGAGCAACCGCTCGAGCTGGGACTTGCGGCACGGACGATTCAGGCGGATCTGGGTGACGTCGATCGTCGAACTCTGCTGCGATTGCGATCGGCTCGGGGGCTCCTCTCTGAGGACGCTCTCGCACACTTTCGCGATGCAGGGGAGATCCGAGCCGCACTCGAGCGACTACGACTGCGCACTCTCGTGATCAGCCTCCAGCTCGATGGCTCTAACGCCTACGTGCTCACACCGCTCGGAATCATCGTCGCCAAGCTCAGCAGTTCCCGTTCAACCCGTCCGCTCAGCGCTTCGTCGCTTAGCTGACCCGCGGGGCAGAATCAATCCACCACGGACCACTGATTCTGCCCCGCTTTTTACTTCGAAGAAAGATGCTTTGGCTGCCTGATAAAGAGCGCCAGCAGAGCACCAATAAAGGCAAAGATCATGGCGAACCGGAACGTACCATTAACGGAGTCGACCACCTCCGGGTCAATCGTCTTCTGGAGTTCTTCTCCAATGCGCTTGGCTGCGACGGGGTCAGCCACAGCCTGAGTCGGCGCTTGCTGCGCAATTTTGATTTCACCGCCGTCGAATTGCTCAGCCACTGCCTTTGAAACTTGTGGTGGGAGGTTCTTGTTAGCCTCGAGCGCTGGTGGGACATGATGCGCGAGTTGTGCTGAAAAGATTGCGCCAATGATTGCGATTCCAAAGACTCCACCAACCTGGCGAGCTGTATTTAAGACACCAGATCCCGCCCCGTACTGGTTTTCTGGGACGTTTTGCATCGCCGCGTTAACCATTACGGGCATTACCATCGCAGCTCCAATACCGAACACGATAAACGGAAGAATCAGCGAAGAGGATGTGGTTTCAAGCGTAAGATGGCTTAACCAGAACATCGCACCAGTGATGGTTGTTAGTCCAGCGACCAAAAACCACCTCGTCCCGTGGCGATCAGAGAGTTTGCCAACATTTGGCGCAAGAAGCAGCATTGCCAAAGCCATAGGTGTAAGCGCAAGGCCGGTCTTGGTTGCGCTGAAGCCAAGCACTTGTTGAAGAAAGATCGGAACTAAGAAGAATGTCCCAAGCATGGCAAAGGAGATTAGGGCAGCAATCCCTGAACCGATTGAGAAATTCCGGTCTTTAAATAGTTTTATATCAATCATCGGTTCGGCGATACGACGCTCAATTACGACGAAGAGAACCAGCAAGATGGCAGCCGCAGCCAGCAGCCCGACAATTAACGGAGATCCCCACCCATACTTCTGGCCCTCAATCAGAGCAAACGTTAAGGCGAGAAGGCCGCCTGTTACGGTTATGAAACCTGGCAAATCGATTTTGTGACTTACTAGTGAATCGCGATTTTGGTGAATGAATATGCTCGTCATAAGAAGTGCGAAAAGCACGACCGGAATATTAATGTAGAAAATCCAGCGCCAGGAAAAGTTGTCTGTAATGAAACCCCCAAGTACGGGACCAATCGCAAAGGCAACACCCGCCATAGCTCCCCAGAATCCGAGCGCAATACCGCGCTGGTGCGGAGGAAATGCCTGGAGCATCAATGAAAGCGTAGCCGGCATCATCATCGCACCGGCGACTCCTTGAAGGACTCGGAAGCCAATCAACCATTCAATACTCGGCGCAGCCCCGGAGAGTGCCGAAGCGATCCCAAAGAGCACCAAGCCGAACATAAACATTCGCTTGTGCCCAAACATATCGCCGAAGCGCCCAAAAGTAATCAATAGCGCTGCAAAGGCGAGAGTGTAGGCGTTAAAAACCCACTGTACGTTTGAAAGGTCAGTTTTGAATTCAGTCAGGATTTTCGGAATGCTGACATTTACAACCGTAACGTCCAGTAAGATAACCAGCAGCGACAAGACGACCGTACCTAGTACGATCCATTTGTAGTACGGTTTCTCCGCCCGCGCTTCACGTGCGGCCTTGATTCGCTTTTTCATCGAATAAACCCTTTCACCAGTCCAGAGTATCCCTGTGCAACAGGCTTTGTCGAGAAGGTTGTAAAGTGAACCTATGCGACATTATCAAAAAGCAGCATGCGCTTAATTCAGTATCTTGCGCGAAGTGGAGTCTCATCGCGCCGAAAGGCGGAAGCACTGATCCGATCAGGAGACGTGTTGGTGAATGATGAGGTAGTGAATCACCCAGCGTATATCGTCAAAGATGATGACTCTGTGAAGTACCTCGGCAAGTTAATCAAACCGGAGTCACCGGCTGTCTACGCCCTCAACAAACCACTCGGGGTAGTCAGTACGGTAAGCGACCCACAAGGAAGACCCGTAGTCGCATCGTTAATCAAAGATCGTCGCAGGCTCTATCCAGTTGGACGACTTGATGTAGACACTACTGGACTCATATTGCTGACAAACGATGGTGATCTAGCAAAAGAACTGGCCCACCCGTCGCATGGGGTCCTAAAGACATATCTTGTAACCGCCAGAGGCGAGGTGGGCGACGAAGCGATCAAACAACTTCGTGACGGCCTACGATTGTCGGATGGCTTAACCGCACCCGCAAAAGTACGAATTGTCCGAAAACTGAAAGAGATGACTGTTCTCGAGATTCGCATTCGTGAAGGTCGTAATAGGCAGGTCCGTCGTATGTGTTCCGCGGTGGGGCACCCGGTGCGTAGCCTCAAGCGAACGGCAATCGGAGATGTTCACCTCGGAAAACTCGCCGTGGGCGACTCCAGACAATTGAACGAACGTGATCTTCAGCGCCTGCGTTCGACCCAATAAGAAACATTATCAGTCATAACGGCGTCAACTTGCGCACGCTTCAAACGCATCTTGCTGCGCGGCGTGTTTCGCGGTGTGTAGACGGTTATCGTAACGCCGCGTCGCTTCGCTGCAGCCGTGGCACGTGGGCCAATGATCCAGTCCCTGCAAATGCATTCTGCGAAACCGAGGCGCCTACTAAATCGCACGTCATACCAGGCCCAGGCTGTAGCGTAGGCCCTCTTTAGATTTGGATACCGACGCTTTGCATACGCGAGCGTGCCGGGCCAAAATGATTCAATCGTTATATCAGCGCCTTTTTGAAGTTTGGCAATTTCGTCGACGACGGCCCGATCGTGCCACGGATTGAATCTTCTACGTTTTATATGAAGCAAGACAGCACACGGCACCTTTTCCAAGAAACTCGCGAGCGTTTCTCCGTCATTGCGTGGAGGGTGTGCCAGTACAAAGCGTCCATTAATCCGCTGCACGTCAACCTCAACCCTGCTGGCTCCGAATTGAACTGCCCTACGGCAGCTAATTAGGGTGTTTTCTGTCTGCCCTTTACCGCTGCCGCGGTGGCCGACAACTTTCATGTTACGAACGGCGATATCGCCAGGCGAGGGTTACACCGCCGATAAAGTATGCACTCAACAGGGCGAACTGATTGATCCCAGCACTGCGTGGGAAAACAAAATTGCCAATGACAATGTAAATCAAGAGATAGAGAGCGAGGGCAAAGAGTATTGATGGTGCCCAGGTTCCCTTTTTGCGAAGAGTGGGCCAAAGCGCCGCAAAGAGCAAACCGACCAATGCCGCTCCAATGAAGTGCACAACACTTCCGAGTAACCACACCGATACATTGCTTGCTTTTGAGAATGCGTCGTCGCCAATCATAAAGGCGGCATTAGCTTTCCAGATACGGAGCGGTTCACTGGAGAGAAGTCCAATGAAAAATATCCAGACATACATTACCGCACCGACAATCAACCCGTTGATCAAGCCAGCGTCATAGCGCGGGCGGACTGTTCGCTCTGTCACGTTAATATTTGGCATACGTTTAGCATACAATGTTTACCGACATTCAGGCCCTTCCAAGCTATCGCTTAAGCGCTCCCTGCAGAGAGGTAAACGTAACGTTTGTAGGCACCTGAAGCTTGCTCTCGTCGACAGTCCAAGCCTTGCACTGCATTTTATAGTCTTGCTTAGCACCTGAACCAGTATCGGAGCCTGCAGATGGCGAAACCGGAGTGCTACTGGCGGTAAGCTGCGCCTTGTCGTAAATGAAACCGATCGTTTTTCCGCCGGTGTTTGACCAACCATACACCTTGTCCGCAGAAACGAGCGTATTAGTAGTGACAGTGCTACCCTTCGCGGAAGTTGACTCCATCGTCATGAGGCCGCGGCCTTTGCCGTCAGTAACGAAGGTGGCGGTGGAGCTTCCATTAGCGGAAGTGACTGTGAAGGTGCATTCGCGCGCTTTTCCTGCGTCAGCAACTGTGAGCAGCGATCCATCTACCTGAGAATCATCGGCCTTGTTTGTCTGTTTTGATTCACTCTTCCCAGACGAGTTACCAAATAAAAGCCATCCGCCGATGCCGATCACTAGTACCGCCACAATAATTCCAATCACTTTCTTATTCATGGAGCCCCTTATAATTAGTCGCTTGTAACTCCAAGTATACTGCCTGCGTCAAGCTGATAGGCGTAATAATCTGTGTCGTCAGTGAGAGCGACTGTATACTAGAGCAGTGCCGATGTAGCTCAGTTGGCCAGAGCAATGCTTTCGTAAAGCAGAGGTCGGCGGTTCGAATCCGCCCATCGGCTCAAGTACATCCTTCTCTTGCGGCAATCCGGCCGCTTCTGCATACTGAACCGTTACGAAAGGTCCTTAGAAGTGGAACGATTAGAAATTGATACACATGGTGAGTGGGCCGAGGGAAGCCTGCTTGGACATTATCTTGAAGACCACCCCGCGCAAGTGCGCGAGCGAGCAGTTGAGCTTCTTGGGAGGCTTGATGTGGCCGAAAGAAAGAGAATAGCTAGGCTCATCCCTCCAATGGTCGAATCGAGCTTTAGCAATGCTTTCGAATTGGCAGGTGCAGGCCTCAATGATACGGATGATCGAGTAAGGCTTGCATTTGCAGAGCAGGTCGGCTTCTTTGCCCGGGATACTTATAACGTTTACGACGTTACGGTTCTGCTGCGAACGGTCGGCGACACGCCCAATCTTCGCTCACCACGTAATCCGCTTATTGCAGGACTAAAGAGCGTTCACAAGGCTGCTGGCCCAGAGTTTCTCGCCGCAGTTCTTGAACGCGGCAGCAGGCCGCCACGATATCATCAAAACTCGACAGCTTCTAAAAAAGATCGCAAACGGGACCGAGTGATTCAGGCAGCGTTTGTCGAGGCGTCTAGGCATTTGCACCATCTTGCTTATCCAGAGGATTGATCTGGACTGCGGAGGGCTACGTTGCGCGATACAATGGTATCGCGCGGGTATCGTATAGTGGCATTACGCGTGCTTCCCAAGCATGAAAGAGGAGTTCGATTCTCCTTACCCGCACAATTCCAGTTGGAAATTCATATAAGCGCCAGCGACACCTCAAGAAAAAGCACGGTGCTAAATGTTTGCACTAGGCAGTGTCTTGAAGCTAGTTCTCAGAACTGAAAACCAGAATGATATTAAGATGTAATTGCACTTTCTATAACTGTTCAAGTGCCCAGTCTTATGAGAAGTACTGTTAAGCGCACAATTCCTGCCAATATACGACAGCTGGTACTTGATCGGGATAGATATGCATGCCAGGAGTGTGGAGCCACTAAGGAAAGTGGCGCAGTCCTACATCTTCATCATGTTATCCCGGAAAAAATAGGTGGAACGGAAGAACCGAACAATCTTGTTACCCTATGCGACATTCACCACAGTGTGCGACATATTGAGTTTCAAGCTTATTACCCTTCTAGCTCTTCTGTTCTTGCGAAAATGGCAGCTATAACTGTTCAATTCCTTCAGAAAATACGCCTAGGATCCAACGGCGATTATGACCGCCAGCTGAAGGCCTTACTCACTTTTCTTACCGGACAGGACACTTTTAGGACAGGACAAGAGGGGGTAATCCGTAGTCTTGCTGGCGGTGAAGACGTTTTATTTGTTACGCCAACTGGTTCAGGGAAGTCGCTCTGTTATCAGATAGCAGGTCTTCAAAATGAAAAACCATCTTTAGTAATTACTCCACTAAAAGCACTTATGCGGGATCAGGCTATGTTTTTGGCAAATAAAAAGATCCCTACGACATATATTGATAGCGATGTAGGGTCTAATGACAAGGCAAACCGTATCAAGATGATTAGGGCGGGCTTATTTCGCTTTGTTTTTCTAACACCGGAACGCTTCTTCTGGCCGTCACTCAAAACCGACAACCCCCTTCTTATTAATTACGGTTTGCTTACTATCGACGAGGCGCATTGTGTCGACAAGTGGGGGAGGCACTTTCGCCCCGCGTATAGTCAGCTGGGGACGTTGAGAACGAACTTAAAGTTTCCACAAACGTTGGCGCTTACTGCATCTGCGTCCGCCAATGTTCAAGATAGAATACTCAATTCTTTAGGCATTCCGCATGCTAAAAGAATAGTCACAGGATTTTATCGTCCAGAAATTGATCTGTCAGTGCGCAAAGTTGGTGAATCTCCATATGGTTTGCCTCGTAGTAAAGAGGGCATATTTCAGATAAAACTTGGCTGGCTAAAGCAAGAGTTGATAGGGGAAAACAAAAAGGAAGATGATCTTGGTCAACGTTTGACGGTTTTCAAGCGACGCAAGGGAAGGCCTCGCGTTGGTAAAGTGATAGTTTTTGTTTCGACGGTGGCTCAAGGTAAAAATGTTCTGGAAAGCTTAGAGAGAATAGGTCTTGAGGCAGCGTTTTATCACAGTCGACTTCATAAAGACGAAAGAATAAGAATACAAAACCGCTTCACCGGCCAGACTCAACCCCGGCTCGATATTCTTATTGCAACCTCGGCTTTTGGGATGGGTTTGAATATTCCAAATATCCGCCAAATAGTTCATTGGTCACTACCGGCAAGCATGGAAGATTATTATCAACAAATAGGCCGTGCTGGTCGAGATGGTAAGAAAAGTAAAGCGGTGCTTTTTTATGCGGATGGTGATGAAGGATTAGTGCGCTATATGAATCAGAAGTCAAGGGAATCGAAGAGGGATCTCACAAGGCAGGAGGAACAGGCGTTGGCTTCAATCGAGGAAGATGAACTCCAAGTGATGATCGGCTATCTAGCTAGTAGTAGCAAGTGGAAGTACATATTGGATTACTTCGGAGAGCAGAGAGGAGACATAAAACAAGCGAAAAGACACCACACAAGTACACATCCAACGAAGTTAAAACGACGAGCCCTAATTCGTAAACAAGTTGCTGCTCGTCGATTAACGACAGCCGAAAAGGTTACCATCGTCATTCTCGCGCTGTTCATAATTGCAATGCTTATACTGGCATTAAGCCTGGCTCAAAAGATGTAGCCTGTCTAAAAATTTTTCATAGAGTAAATTAACCTGCTTCCAGCAGGAATAAAAAAGCCCCCGGAATGTATCGTCAATGATCATTCCGGGGGCACCGGGCAGTTCTTTCGTGAGGTGCCCGGAAGTGGGTTACAGCCAGAGGCTGTCCTTGTCCTCCTCGAAGGCGGCCGCAGCGGCCTTCTGAGCGGCCAGGATGAGGTGGGCGATCATGCCGCAGACCATCTCGTCGTAGTAGGCCTGGAAGCCACTGGCTGCGACGACGATGTTCTCGAGCACGACGCTGCCGTAGTAGCGCGTGTCGCCGTAGGTGCGTCGGTGGAGCGGAACTTGCGACGTGCTGAGGCCCGTCTCGTGGGAGATCGCGAACTTGCTCGAGGCGACCTGGAGGAAGAAGTCCCGACGATCGCTTTCGCCGACGAAGAACATCGCGAGCACACCATCACCCTGGACGCTTCCGTTGATGATGCTGATACTCCCGCGGGTCTCGCCGATGATGACGGCGAGGCCTTCGCGATGTTCCGTCACACCGCTAGCGATGACGCGCTCGATGATCTCAGTCGCTTCGGGCACAAGGCCTTCGACGAGGGTGCGGGTCAGAAATGCGGTGCGCATCCGACCACCTTTCTCTCGATTTGAATGGGCATGCCACAGAATGTCCGTAGCTCCAAACAATACTAAAAAACATGACAACAGTCAATAATATCTTAGTTTTAATGGCTGCCTGGAGACGTCTTGATATGTGTTCGAATTTCACCGAAGCGCTATACTGACTCGGCATGGAAACGCTATCCGAGCAAGAGGTCCGGGAATATACTAGCCAACCGGCATTTCGCGATCCGGCTATTTCCGCACGTGCCACCAGGCAGAGCGTGCCGGATGACATCTGGCGATCACTTGAGATGGTTCCAGGAATCATTACCTGGTCAATCTTGATCGGTTCAGTGCTTTTCTCGTATTTCGCACCAGTCTATGTGGCGTATGCAATTCTAATCTTTGACGTCTATTGGTTGGTAAAGTCAGTCAGTATGTCACATGGCCTGATTAGGGCCTATCGACTTCTTAAACGAGACATGGCCATAGACTGGCAGCGCTCCGTCGATTCCCTCGGGAGGAGCGTTGAGTGGCATCTTCAAAAGGTTGATCGCAACATTTCCGCATTGACTGGTGGGAAGCGCGGTTTGGCACTCTCGGGGTGGAAAGCCAAAACAGCATTAGTACGACGCAGTGATTATCGGGAATACCGCGAACTTCAAGCTGAACGAGCCCTCGTGGCACGTTCGGCAGATTCAACCGACAGATCTATTCCGGTTGGAGAAATTTACCACCTCATCGTTGTTGCAACCTATACCGAAGAACTCGACATTTTGAGACCCAGTTTTCAGGCGCTTGTCGATGCTCAGTATGACCATTCAAAAATGATCGTCGTGCTTGCCACAGAGCAGCGTGATCATGTTCGTGCGCAGGCGAATGCCAGAGTGTTAGTGGCTGAATTCGGGAAGAAGTTCGGACATTTCATAGTGACTGAGCATCCGTCTGACATTATCGGCGAGACGAAGGGTAAAGGGGCAAATATCTCCTGGGCAGGAAGGCAAGCAATCAAAGAGATTGATCAACTGGGAATCGCTCACGACCGGATTATCGTTACCTCGCTCGATGCTGATCATCGACCACACCCACAATATTTCGCTGCCGTGGCGTACCGATACGCGCTGGAACCCGATCGAAAGCACCTCTCCTTTCAGCCAACACCTCTCTTCCACAATAACCTCTGGTACACAGCAGCGATTAACCGGGTTATAGCGACGGGGTCATCGTTTTGGCACATGGTCGAGTCGACACGTGCCTACCGCTTGCGAAACTTCGCCGCGCATTCTCAGGGTCTGGAAGCCGTTTTGGCTACTGATTGGTGGTCGGTCGATACCATTGTTGAAGATGGTCAGCAGTTCTGGCGTACGTACTTCGCTTTTAGAGGTAACCACTTTGTTGTTCCAATTTATGTTCCTGTCTATCAAGACGCTGTTCTTGGTGAAACATACAGCAAGACATTGAGTGGGCAGTATATTCAGTTGCGCCGGTGGGCCTGGGGAGCATCTGATTTTCCTTATATCGTGATCAACGCTTGGCGGGATAAACAGATTTCGTTTGGCAATAAAGTTACGCAGATATCACGGTTTCTCGAGGGTCATATTATGTGGGCAGTCGCGCCCATACTGCTCACGTTTGTCGGATTGCTCCCGGCCCTGCTATCAAAAGAGTTTCATGACTCACTCTTTGGGCAAAACTTTGCTCCAACTGCGAGTCTTATTCTGACAACAGCGCTTGTCGGTATTGTTATTACAATTTTCATTTCATTGCTGCTCCTGCCGCCAAAACCACCAGGATACAAAGCAAGACATCGAGTACTTATGCTGTTGCAATGGGGACTCATGCCGATTACAACTATCTTCTTTTCATCGCTGCCAGCGATCGAAAGCCAGACTCGTTTAATGTTTGGGAAATACTTAGAGTTTCGCGTTACCGAAAAGGCGGTCAAACCGCTCAGTCGGAATGCCGCTAGATCAGAAAACGCGTAGTCGCAATTAGCGAACGGTGAACGGGAAGTAGATTCCGTAGTCAGGAAACCACGATTGCCCTTCGGCAACGAGGTTGAAATATTCGTTGTATGTACCGGGAGATGGTGCCGTGACAGGGATCGTAAAGAGCGCGGTTTCGCCTGGATTTATCTGGGTTGCTGAAGTAGTTGCAAGAGTCGAGAGATTAGTTACGCGGCCTTCTATACTGCTGGCGCGCCAAGGTGTGCTCCAGGGATCAGATCCACCGGCTGTATAAAAAGCGGAGGCCCTATCACGTGGACGGCTTGTCCCGAGTTTGACGGCATTTTGACCACTCACTTGCCAGACCTGTCTGCCGGTATTTTTGACGGCCAACGAAACAGTCATCTGTGTTCCACTCGTAAAATTAGTCCGATCACCGGAAAAGCGCTGGGCGACCACCTGATAATCCCAGGCCGGCGCGGTGACGTTTAGTGGAAAGTAGATGCCGTAGTATTCGGGTAACCACGTTACCCCTTCTGCTACAGGCGCAACGTAAAGTCGATATGTTCCGACACCGACCCACGATGGAATAGTCGCGCGAAAACTAAAGGAGGCTGTTTCGCCGACGTCGACTGTCGATTTACCGGGTGACGTCACGTTTCCCGAAATAGCCGCCGGTCGCTCTGCGGAGAGCCATGAACCAGCTCCAGTGCTTGCATAAAACGGCGAAGCATTGTCCCTGGGAGCGTCAGTTCCAAGCCTTAGCATTCCACCGACGGGCCACGCGGTTTGGCCAATGTTCCGTATATTTAGAGTAAGATCATAGCCTCCAGCAGTAGGCGTACTTGACTGTGAAACATAGCTAAAGTGATATCCCGGGTCGGGTACACGGAAGGCTGCAGCGGCAGCGACGTCTGGGAACCAAGTCTGCCCCTCGGCCACCAAGTTGAAACGCTCCTGGTAGAGCCCGGCTGCTTGTGGTCCGGCTACGGTAAAGGAGAAGACACCTGACTCACCCGGGAGGATCTGGCTGGCAGCCGAAACGCTCCCGTTTTGTGTATCGTACTTTCCGTCGATTCCGGATGCGCGCCATGGATATGCCCAATTTTCACTTACCGGGATAGCGCCATCGGCGGTTACTGCAAGAGAGGAGCGTCGATCATTTGGAGCAGCGGTGCCTAGATTTACGGCGTTTGGCCCGCTTGTCGCCCAAGGCAACTCGCCGATGTTTTTAATGACAAATTTCACATTGCGCTTGGTGCCTGGTAAAAAGGCTTCGCCATCTGTGGGGTCGGTAAAGTCAGTAGGGTCTGAGTGTGGGGTGATAACCGTTTGCGTAACTTGTCCTCGGTAGCTAGGTGGAAGGACATCAATAGTCACGCACAACGGTTTTTCAGGCAGCCAAGCCACCCCTTCTTTCAGGACAGAGAAACATTCATTGTATCGACCAGGTGTACCAGGGGATGTAAACGTCGCAATAAACGCGGCTCTCTGCCCCGGTTGTGTGGAGGCACTTAGTTCGATACGCGATGGATTAAGCCACCCTTGCCCTGCCGTGTAGAAGCCACTCGAGCGGTCTCTCGGTCCAACACTGCCCATGCGTATCGGATTGAGGGACTCACCCTCTTTGTACCAAGTCTCCGAACCGGCGTTATCCACGAAGAATACGACCTGGTTTGAGCCTGTTTGATACATCGGGCCATTACCCCACACACCAGCCGGCTGTTGTTCCAGGCTAAGTCTTCGTATATTCACGAAATCGAGTGGATTTTCCCAACCACTTGGCATACTGCTGACATATCCTTTCACCCAGGTCGCATATGTCCCGGCTGGCGCACCGTATGCCCGTGGAGCTAATCCGAAATGCAGGTGAGGATCCCAATTGCCGTTATCCGCCGTCCATCCCGGGCCAACCATACCCAGGTACTGCCCACGGCCTACGTTTTGTCCAACACTGACCGCCCGGTTACTGGCAAGGTGCCCATACAGACTGGTGATATAAGCGCCATCTGGGTTCTGGTGCTGAATGATAATTAAGTTACCCCAGCGATACGAGTCAGGAGTTTTCGCTGAGTAAACGACGATTCCATCAGCAACTGCATAGACGGGAGTGCCAGCTGCATGGCAAATATCTGCTCCTATGTGGTAACCCCAGCCACTTATGTATTGGCCGTATGCAAAATCAGGCCCGTCTTGAGGGAAACACGGCACCTGGTAATTATTTGCCACGGCAGAGGCCTGCCGGGGCAATAAGCAGAATCCTGCCAAGGCGATGGCAGCAAAGACAGACAGGCTAATCCGTTTTAATTTCACAGGCGAAAACAGCATACCAGCGCTTGTGATGAAAGTATTCTTGGCTCCTCCGCCACTTTCTATGGTCCGACTACCCAGAACGGGAAGTAAATGCCGTAGTCAGGGAACCAAGAGACATTTTCTTGAACCAGATTGAAATACTCATTGTAGGGTCCGGGATTGACCGTCGGTGTCGACATTTCTGCTGTAAATACACCTATTTCACCTTGCTTCAATTCTAGTTGTGCATCGCCTACACCTTGAATCGAAACACCATTATATTTTCCGTCAACCGCCGTAACACGGTTGGGATATATCCAGCCGTCTTGCACGCCGATGAGGTTGAATCCAGAGCCACGGTCTAGTGGTCGTGACGTGCCAAGCCGCACAGGTGTGTCACCGTTTGATTTCCAGGTGGTGCTGCCGACATTTCGGAGCACCAGTGTAGTCGTGAATTTTTCCCCATAGTGGAGGTCTCGAACGTTGGTTGAGAAGCGTTGGTCGACAAATTGGTAATCAAGAGCAGGTGATTTCACGACAACGGGCAGACTGATGCCGTAGTCCTCCGGCATCCAGGTCACTCCTTCGACGACCGGCCTGACATATTCCAGATACGTTCCATCAGGTGTTGAGGGGCTTGCCACGGTGAAGGAAAACTTTGCTACCTCGCCTGGATCAACAGACTGTTTTCCTGGATGCGTCGCATTGACATCAATCGTACTTGGGCGCCACGGGTTCACCCAATCGGAGGTTGCGAATCCGCTGGTTCGATCGCGGGTTCGATCAGTACCGAGACGAACATTGCCACCGACTGGCCAGGCCGTTTGTCCGGCGTTTTTAATTAATACGCTTGTGCTAGCCGATCCTTTAGCAAATACCACTGCCGCAGGATTTTCTTGAGAGCTGTATTCATAATGGTATCCCTTCGGAAGGACTCTGATTGGGATATAGATACCCATATCATTCAACCAAGTCTTTCCTTCAATAAGAGGCGTGAAATATTCGTTATAAGTTCCCGGTGCTATGTCGGGGATAGTAAGCGTGAAGGAGAATACTGCAACTTGTCCTGGTTCAATCGTGTTTGCCGGAACGACGGTTCCATTCTCATACCGTCCATCAAGTCCGCTTGCTCGATGCGGTGCCAGCCAGTTTTCTGATGCCGGAAAGAGTCCATTTGTAGAAAAACTACTTGCCCGGTCCCGAGAGTTACTCGTTCCCAGCCGCAGTGGATTATTACCTCCGCCATTCCATGTTTCATCTCCGGCGTTACGAATAAAGATTTTCGCGTTAATTTTTTCGCCCGGCACCGCATATCGTGTATCAAACGGTGTTCCTAGGTCAGTCGGGGAGATCGTTGTTTGGGTCGACTGTGAAACCCACTGTGCAATATTTGACGGTTGATTAACGCCTACCCATGCGGCTAATCCCTTGTCATTTAACCAACCAACACCTTCGATTACCGGTGTGAATTGTTCTACATAAACCCCAGGTGCAGTTCCAGCATTATTGAATTTTGCTGTGATTGAGACAGTTCCACCTGGCGAGACATCGCTAGGCAGCGCAATCCGATTCGGGTAAAGCCAGCCTTGTCCGCCCATTCCTGCAGAAAAGCTTGATCCGCGATCTCGTGGCGCATTGGTACCAAGACGCATCGGTGTAGCGCCTCCAGCGCGCCAGGCAGTATTGCCTGTATTGCGTAATGTGAACGTCACGTCGTACTGAGCATTTTTTCCGTGGTTCCCCTGACCAGCTACCGATACGATTTCATAATCATACTTTGTCGGCTCTGTCTGCCTGGCATTGATGTAATTTGTAGGATTGGCGAATTCGCCAAGACGATTAGCAGGTGCATAACCAACGATGCTTGGAGCATAGGTACCCCACGCCGCACCGTATTGACCTAGGTGAAACTCGAAGTGAAGATGAGCATCCCAGTTGCCGTTTTCAGCCGTGAACGCAGGACCAGTAAAGCCAATCAGCTGACCACGACTCACGTTCTGACCCGGCGAAACACGTCTATCAGCTGAGAGGTGCCCGTAAACCCCCGTGACCTGACTACCATCGGGATTGGCATATTGAATCATGATTAAGTTGCCCCAGCGATAAGAGTCCGGTGTTTTTGCAGAATAGACAACCACCCCGTCTGCGACTGAGTAGACAGGTACACCGGCACGGCCACAGACGTCTTCACCGACATGGTAGCCAGTACCTGAAACATATTGACCATACCCATAGCCAACGACACTGTACCCAGCACAGGGGAATCCGTATGTGGTGGCAGCCCGAGTCTTTACCCCACCGCCGACAACGAGCGCGAGACTACAGAGAAGCAGCGCGCACAGCAAGAGAAATCGACGGGTTGTCAGGTGGTGTTTCATGTATGTTTGGGCAGTCCGAAAATTGCCCAATCATAGCGCAAAATTGACAAAATGTCAAGATTAAAAGCGGCAACCAAGCGATTTTTCAACCTTGAATTCATATGGACTACAAAAACGCCCCTTTGAGTGGGGCGTTTTTGTGCCTGCCGCGGACAGACTTTTTATAAATTCAAACCAACGAGCTCGTTGGATTTTTGATTTTCATAC
The DNA here is from genome assembly GCA_964432765.1 of uncultured Candidatus Saccharibacteria bacterium. GTDB lineage: Bacteria > Patescibacteriota > SICC01 > SICC01 > CAYSOT01 > CAYSOT01. The sequence continues at coordinate 19,195 of CAYSOT010000001.1, read as the reverse complement.
TTAGTGTACCGACCCTGGTGTTTCGCGGCTAGTCTTATGCACAGATGGGGGTAATTTAAAAAAGGCTTGGTTAAGGAAAGAAAAAATATCTCTAAAAAAAGTTATCCACAAGTGCACGCCCGGAGTTACGAGGTACTACCAAAAAGTAATTTTCTTACGTCTGTCAAGAGCGTTTTTTGTGTTGCTAGAATGCATACATGTCTGCCGTTCTGTTGCCTGCCCTCTTTGCCGCCTTGGTCTGCATTGTCCTGACCCCGCTTGTCATTGCTCTAGCACGTCGAAGTGGGGTGGTTGACCAGCCAGGCGGGCGCCGTATTCACTCACTTGTAACACCTAGGCTCGGCGGCGTTGCTGTCATGGCAAGCTTTTTTGCGATCTTTTGGCTTGAGTACGCCAAGATTGATCCGCACTTCAAGCCAAAGCAGTTAATTGGCTTTACCATAGCCTGTGCAATCCTTTTAATCATTGGGGTGCTGGATGACAAATTCTCTCTTCCGGCGAGCGTCCAACTCGTGTCCCACATTATCGTGGCTCTTACCCTGGTTGTTGTTGGAATGGGAATAGAGCAAGTAACAAACCCGCTCGGCGGCAAAATAGATCTCAACCTGTGGCAATACGGTATACCTATCGGTGGTGTCGAGCATTTTCTAACCCTGCCAGCAGACGTAATTACAGTCCTCTGGGTAGTGCTGGTGATTAATTCGCTAAACTGGCTCGATGGCCTAGACGGCTTAGCAACCGGTGTAGGCATGATTTCCGCAATCGCGATTGCGCTGCTAAGTCTTTCAACGGTTGTAGACCAACCGCACGTTGCGCTGATTGCCATGATCTTTGCCGGGTCGCTAGGGGGCTTTCTGCTATTTAATTTTCAACCAGCTAAAATCTTTCTCGGCACAGTCGGATCTACCTTCATAGGATTTATGATTGCGACTCTAGCAATTATATCGGGCGGCAAGATAGCCACAGCCTTATTGGTATTAGGTGTTCCTGTGCTTGATGCGATTATTGTGATTTTCCGACGATTCCGGCGGGGCGGACGCGCTTGGGTTCCTGGAACCGATCATTTGCACCACCTTTTCTTGGCAAAAGGTTTTGGTGTACGACGCACCGTCGTAACGATCTATCTCCTGACGGCTATTTTCGGTGGACTTGCGCTACTAGCTGGAACTACGAGCCAAAAAGCACTCGCCTTCTTGTTGCTCCTAGTAGTGATGGCAGCGGTGCTGATTTGGTTGGCGCGGACCCCAGACGTCACACGCCCTACGCGTAATAAGCCTTAACGTTGGGCGTATAATTCGCTACCCTAGAGGGGTGACACCTCGCAAGGAGATAACTACAAGCGAAGGATTGCGTGTTGGTCTCGTCCTCCTTGGAACGGTCACTAGCGTCCTGTTGCTTACGACCGTCGTTGGTCTGCTACTCCAACGGACACTCGGACTTGGTCCAATTGCCTTGGCGATTTGCATCATTGTGGGTGTCATCGTTGCCACGGTAGTCGTTCTACTACGAGTCGTAAAAGAACTTAAATAATGGCTGAACTTCACGTACCACCACTTCAGGCAGAACCGGTAATCCATCTCGGTGGGTTTACGGTTACTAATTCAATTCTGCTGACATGGGTAGCAATGATGATTTTGTTTGCGCTTCTCTACCTTGCGGTAAGACGGCCAAAGCTCGTGCCAAGTGGAGCACAAAACGCAGTTGAAATGGTTTTTGAGGGATTTCGTGGATTAGTGCTCGGTGTGATGGAAGATGAAAAGCGCACTGACCGTTTTCTGCCACTTGTGCTCGCCATTTTCTTTTTTGTTCTCGTTGTGAACTGGGTGTCGTTAATACCAGGTGTCGGCACAGTTGGGGGGTATGAAAATGGTGAGTTTGTGCCTCTGCTCAGAGCCGGTTCAAGCGATTTAAATCTTACTCTCGCCCTAGCGGCTGTATCCTTTCTGGTTGCCCAGGTGGTTGGGATTTTAACCATTGGGGTGTTTAAGTACGGCGGCAAATTTATCAATTTTCACACGTTGTTCAAGAAGCCGTTCCACATCAAAAACGTATTCTTGTTCGTGCCCAATTTCTTGCTCGGTTTGATCGAGTTAATCTCGGAGCTTGCCAAGCTCGTATCGCTATCCTTTAGGCTTTTTGGAAACGTACTTGCAGGAGAAGTGCTACTGGTTGTCTTTGGGATCCTATTGCCGCTCTTCATACCACTATCGAGTCCGTTTTATATCCTCGAAGTGTTTGTGGGACTGATTCAGGCCTTCGTGTTTGCTATGCTAACTATTGTGTTTATCAGGATTGCAGCGCTCGATCCCGAGCACTGAGATTAAGCAAGTAATTAACTAATAAGTAAGTAATAAGGAGTCCCATGGAGACAGAAGCAGCGAAAGCACTAGCCAAAGGCCTAACCCTGATTGCCCTACTAGGACCAGGTATCGGCGTTGGATATGTCACTGGTAAGGCCGTCGAAGCAATTGGTCGCAACCCCGACGCATCCGGCAAGATCATTATTTATATGTTCCTCGGCGCGGCGCTAACCGAAACGATTGCCTTCTATGCAATCATGATGACCTTCGTAATCTAAAAACGAGATGTCGATTCTGCAACAGTTTGGTATTGAGTGGAAGCTGTTATTAACGCAGCTGGTTAACTTTATTATCTTTTTGGTTATTTTTGTAAAGTTTATCTACCCACGAATAGATAGCATGCTTGGGGACCGAAAGCAGCAGATCGATGAAGCCCTCAAGGCGGCCGAGACCGCGCGGAGGGATGCAGCCGATGCTGCGGATGCTCGAGCGGCCGCCGAGGCGCGCTCAAAGAAAGAGGCCGCCGAAATCTTGAAGCAGGCTCGAGAGGACGCTAAAGCACAGGGCGCGACGCTCACAGCCCAAGCAAAGAAGGACGCCGAAAGAATCCTCTCCAAGGCTCGCAAACAAATTGATACCGAACAGGCAGCGGCGCTCTCTGAACTCAAGCAAGAGGTTGCTCAGCTAACAGTTGAGACTACGCGTAAAGTGCTTACCGACGTTGTGACTGACGAAGATAGGAGAAAGATGGTGGCGAGTGCCACGGATAAGATGAAGGCAGCAAAATGAGCGTGACCACCGATTATGCCATGGCTTTATATGCAACTGGGGGCGATCAATTAGAGATTGCCGAGGAGCTACGAGCGCTTGCAGAGTCGATTCACCGCGTACCTGCACTTGGCGTGGTACTAAGAGATGCCAGCGCAAAACCAGAGAAAGAGCGCCTAGCGATCATTGAATCCGCGCTTCATGGGGTGTCGCCACTTCTTATCAGGCTTGTCTCAACGGTAGTAGCAGAAGGCAATCTTGATATGATCGGCGAAATTAGCCGACGTTACGTGCAGCTGCTCCGCCAGAATGCAGGTATTTCCGATGTTCGGATAGAATCAGCGCATCAACTTGATCGGGACGAGATTGAAAATATCCTTGGTGCTCACGGACTGGATGCCAAAAAAGTTTTGCTGACTGTATCAACGAAGTCGTCGCTACTTGGTGGGGTACGTATCGTTATTAATGACACCGAACACGATCTCAGTCTTGGGGGCAGCCTCAATCAACTCGAGAACCAGCTAATTCACGGAGGAGTATGAAAACAACAGAACAACTGGTAGAGCAATTACGCCAGAACGTTTCCAATGCAAAGCTAGACACTGCCTTGCGCAGTCGGGGAACGGTTTTAACGGTTGGTGACGGAATCGCGATTATCTCGGGATTAACCGGTGCGCAAGCGCTCGAAAAACTCGAGTTCCCCGGCGGAGTAAGTGGCATGGCTCTTAATCTCGAGGAGAACCTTGTTGGTGCAGTGCTACTTTCTGACGCTCCTGAATTGAAAGAGGGCGATGAGGTGCGCACGACGGGTGAAGTCATGAGCGTACCCGTCGGTGAAGCGCTTGTAGGCCGAGTAGTAAATGCGCTGGGTGAACCAATTGATGGTAAGGGGCCAATCAAAGCCAAGGAGACGTCTCCAGTTGATAAGGTTGCGCCTGGTGTAATTACGAGAAAGTCCGTCGATACGCCGCTGCAGACCGGTATTAAAGCAATCGATGCAATGATCCCAATTGGCCGAGGGCAGCGAGAGCTGATTATTGGCGACCGCCAATCTGGGAAGACGGCAATTATTGTCGACACGATTATCAATCAAGGTAGTGATGTCGTTTCAATTTACGTGGCAATCGGCCAGAAGGAATCAAAGGTTGCCCGTTTGGTAGCAACTCTCGAAGAGCACGGCGCTCTAGAGCGAAGCATCGTCGTGGTTGCCGGGGCCACAGCTCCTGCCGCGCAGCAGTATCTTGCGCCATATGCCGGCTGTGCGATGGGTGAGTATTTCCGCGATAACGGACAGGATGCGCTCATTGCCTACGACGATCTTTCAAAACATGCGGCAGCCTATCGTCAGCTTTCACTGTTGCTGAGACGTCCTTCTGGGCGAGAGGCCTATCCAGGTGACGTCTTCTACCTACACTCGCGACTTTTGGAGAGAGCAGCGCGTCTTGATGAAAAGAACGGCGGCGGTTCATTAACCGCCCTTCCAGTTATCGAAACACAGGCGGGTGATGTTTCTGCTTATATTCCGACGAACGTCATCTCAATCACCGACGGTCAGATATATCTTGAAACCGACCTCTTTTACCAAGGCATACGTCCGGCTATTAATGTCGGTATTTCCGTATCTCGTGTTGGTAGCGCAGCCCAGACCAAAGCGGTCAAATCTGTTGCTTCGACATTGCGGCTCGATCTCGCTCAGTATCGTGAGCTCGCTGCATTTGCACAATTTGGAAGTGACCTCGACAGCGAAACACAATCACGTTTAGAGCGAGGTAGGCGAGTTACTGAAGTTCTCAAGCAAGGGCTCTACAAGCCGCTCGATGTGCCCCATCAGGCAGTGATTTTGTATGCGGTCACGAGCGGTCAGCTTGACGACATTGAGCCAGATAAAATTAGCTCTTTCGAAGAGGCCTTCTATCGGTTTATTGAGGGCAAGCACGAGAAAATTCTGAGTGCGCTAGAAAAGAAACCCGAACTCACTGACGCTGTGAAGGCTGATATTGATACAGCGCTCACGTCGTTCAAGAAGACCGGAACCTACTAAGAGGCAACCATGCCCAACTCACGCGACATCAAGCGCCGGATCCGCTCGATCGAGAATACGAGGCAGATCACTAAAGCCATGGAAATGGTGGCTGCAACCAAGATGCGGCGAGCACAAACGTCGGTAATGGCTTCACGAGCGTACGCCGAGGCTGCTGAGCGAATGTTACGTGCGGTTGGGAGCAATGCAGATACGCTTGGTCATCCGTTGCTTACAGCACGCCCTGTGAAGCATACGGCGATTCTCGTGATGGCCTCTGATCGCGGCCTAGCCGGGGCAATGAACACCAATGTTCTTCGTGCCGCAGTCGAAACACATGCCAGTGCTGGAAAAGCCTCCTTTATCGCCATTGGTCGAAAGTCCCTACCGCTGCGACGTAACGGGGAGTTAACAGGCTCGTTTGATGGACTTTCGGATTCACCACAATATGTCGATGTGCTCCCAATTGCTCGGATTGCTACCGAAGAATTCGCCGCTGGAAACGTTGATCGAGTGGTGTTGGTCTACCCGAAGTTTATCTCGACGCTTAGGAATGAGCCCGTAGTTGAGCAGCTACTCCCAGCGATCGTTGAAGAATCAGACGAAACCGTAACCCAGTCAGCACAGACCCTCTTTGAACCAAGCCCGGAAGCAGTACTGGAAACCCTGGTGCCTCGTCTGGTGGAGACCCGTCTCTACCAGGCTCTGCTTGAGCTGAAAGCGTCAGAACATTCGTCACGCATGATGGCAATGCGCAATGCGACAGATAACGCATCTGAATTACTCGATGCTCTCACGTTCAGCTATAACCAAGCTCGCCAAGCGGTCATTACAACTGAGATTGCCGAGATTGCCGCTGCCGCGGCGAGCGTTTAACTGACACGCCAGCCTCCTTGCAGTGCCTCATTTCGAGACGTACGATAAGTCCGAGTCAGTGCTACATCTTGACGATTAAACCCAATCACGCTACAATGCGCGAATCAGAGGAACCAGAATCAATGAACTCCTACCAATTACAAGAGCTTATTAGGAATATTCAGGCAATGATGCGTTGCCCGAGTTGTGGTGCAAAATACGAAGCAGATCACATTCATTTTCTGGGCCAACTCGATACGGCCGCGCTGATCCAACTCGATTGCGAGTCTTGCAGTCTGCCAGTGATGGCGACGATTATTGTTTCCGACAAAGGAGAGCAAAAAACGCGACTATTGTCGGACATGTCGGCAGACGACTTAGCCGAGCCTTCCAGGGATCCAGTCAATTCAGATCATGTCGTTAACGTTCATACCTTCCTAAAAGGTTTTGACGGAGACTTTGAGCAGCTTTTCTCCTAGGCTTGTGCCTGGCCGCAGGCAGCTTTAGCTGGTATACTCAGACACTGTATGGATACCTACGTCCTCAATGCTTCGAGTCGCACTGAAACCGGCAAGGCTGCTAAACGCCTCCGGCAGGAAGGAGTTGTTCCGGCTGTGATTTATGGTCACGGTTTTGAGCCCCAGAAGCTACAAGTGGTTCGTGGAGAACTGGAAAAAGTCTATCGACATGCAGGTAGTTCAAGTGTTGTTGTCGTAAAACTTGGCGACGCAAAGCACAACGCGCTCATTCAGGACGTACAACATCATCCGACGACCGGAAAGCTCCTCCATGTTGATCTTTATCAGGTGCGCATGGATGAAAAAATTAAGGCAGAGGTTCCGCTTGAGTTCGAAGGTACGTCTCCCGCAGTCCGCGAGCTGGACGGAGTTTTGGTAACGAATTTGAATGAAATTGAGGTTGAATGTCTGCCAGGAGATTTGCCCCACGAGATTAAGGTTTCCGTCGATGTGTTAAAAACATTCGACGACACACTATCCGTGAAGGACTTAAATGTGCCAAGCGGTGTAGAAGTGCTGACAGAGCCTGAAACTAATATCGCCCTGGTAACGCCACCGCGCACCCAGGAAGAGCTTGAAGAGCTCGATGAGGAAGCTGAAGTTGATACATCAGCATTGGCTGAAGAGGGTGGCGAAGAGTCAGGCGACGAAGCTGCTCAGGGATCTGACGAGAGCCCCGCAGAGTCAAAAGAATAGCGCAGTCTGCGCTAAGAAAATTCGACCGCGTCTGTCTGCTTACTGCGGACTGATTTGGTATGCCGGCAAGACGCCGAGGAACGAGTTCAGTAGATACGAAACAAACAAGTAGGAGAGGTAGATGATAACCGCACCGAGAATTGCGTACAAAACAGTATTTCGAGCTTTTTCTACGCTTTCTTGATTACCCATAGAAAAAATATAGCGGAACCCGCCAATGATTATGAAGAGTAGCGTAATCGCTCCGGCCCAAAGCAAAAGTGTACTAATCAGCGAAGTAAAAAGCTGACTAAAATTAGTCGCGTCTATTGGGTTTGGAACCTGCGGCGCAGAAAAGAAAGAATCCATACGTAAATTGTAACGAAATCCCGCCGCTATACGCAAGGAATTTAGCTTATGAAAGGCTATTTTATGCAAGCTTGCTTTTTTATATCAAGCGAGTATAGTGGTAAGCGAGCGACCATAAGGGAGCCGGAGGGTGGAGGGCATCTGGGATACGGGTTTCACTTCGTATGAAACGTCTAATTATCAGTATTGGTTTTATGGCAGCCTTTGTGTCTGTTTCTATTCAAACGGCCCAAGCTGTCTCGGTGGGAGATATTCTGATCACGGAAGTTCTGCCTAATCCACTTGGTACTGACGCTGGATTTGAATGGGTGGAGCTACAAAATCAAACGATGAATTTTCTCGATGCAAGCGGTCTCAAGGTAGTTCGCGCCTCCGGTGTTTCGGTCCTAACACTGCCAAATGGAACTATATTGCAGCCGGCTGAAGCGCATGCATACATTACGACTGGAGCACTCCTTAACACTGGCGACACCGTTAACCTCCTGCAAGCCACAACCCTGCTTGATTCGATCACCTATGATGCCACTGGTTTGGAGGGTCAGTCTTGGGTGAGACTGGCCCTGGGCGAAGGTACCTGGAGCGCGGCGCCAACCCCGGGGATCAGTGTTTTACAACAAACTCTACACCCCTCTCCATCTCCAGAGCCCTCTGTTGAACCTTCCCCCAGCCCGGCCCTGAACCAGACGCCAGTACCCTCGCCAACACTGTCCCCAACGCCAGTCCTTGCCACGGCGCTTCCGACACCGAACCTAGACGCAGTATTACCCACACCCGCAGTCTCGCCTTCAGCTGCTGTGGCCCCGACTTCGTCACCAAGTCCGATGCTGTACCGAACGCCCGAACCAGGGGGCATCATTATTTCAGAGCTTATGCCAAATCCAGAGGGGACAGACTCTGATAATGAGTGGGTTGAGCTTAAGAACGTAACAGATACAACCCTTCTTCTTACGGGCCTACGAATTGTACGCGCATCAGGAGCAACGGTTCTCTCGATCAGCGACGCTAGCATGGTTGAGCCAGGGGAATATGTAGCCTATCAGATATCCGGCAGTCTACTGAACGGCGGAGACACGCTACAGTTATTGTTTAATGGAGCCCTGCTTGATGAAGTAAGTTACTCCAATGCACCTGACGGCGAGTCTTGGATTAGGGTGTCAGATGCTGAGGGCGAGTGGTCAGATCATCCAACCCAAAATGCACCCAATCTGCCTCACACCGCAGTGGCGGAAGAGACCGATCAGGCTGTAGCTTTGGCAACCACCGTGCCAAATGCCACTACTAAGTCAGCTAGCAAGGCAAAGACTGCTGCTAGCAAGACAAAATCTACAAAAGCCACTAAGAAAGCATCGCTGCCAAAGACCGGACCAGGTTTAATCGGCTACGTTCTCCCACTCGCGCTTGTTACACTGTATCTGGCATGGAAACGAAGAAGATCCTGACTTCCGATCTTGAGGAAACGAGGCAACTTGCAGTTCAAGTTGCTCAGAACCTCGACGGCGGTGAAAACATCTTTTTGTTTGGCGAACTGGGTGCTGGAAAGACAGCATTTACTCAAGGATTGGCCCAGGGTCTCATGATTACCGAAGCGGTTAAGAGCCCAACTTTCACATACTTGCGAGAGTACGACATCCCAATGCGCTCGACTAAGTTTGCACACTACGATCTTTACCGGCTTTCAGATTCACCAACGCTGCATGAACTTGATTCGATTGAGCTTTTTGAGCGACTTACCAACGATGATGTCATTGTATGCATTGAATGGGCCGAAAAACTTGATAAGTATCAAAATAAGGCAACTTACAAAGTCAAAATCAAGGAACTCGATGTTACTAGTCGGCAGATTGATATTCCCAAAAGACTGCTATATCCCCCACGCAAACGATGAAAGTTAATCAACAGGCAGTACTGCTGATCAATACGGCCAGCGATCCAGCCTTTATAGGTTTCGCAGGGAAATATCGACAAATAGGCAGCAGGCACACCATATCAGCGCGTTTGCTTCGCGAGATTGAAGAGCTGCTTCAAAGGAGTAAGACTCAACTGGATGATGTAGAGGCAATCGCAGTTGCCGTTGGTCCTGGATCATTTACTTCATTGCGCATCGGTATCGCCGCAGCGAATGCTCTCGCATGGACCCATTCAATTCCGGTGGTGGAAGTCGACGAAAGCTCCGCAAGACGCCCAGAAACATTCGAAGCATTCGTCAAAGAAGCCTGTCTTAAAGAGCAATTCTCGAAATCGGCAACTCCAATATACGGAACCCCTCCATCAATCACCCCGCTACCTAAGACTTCGTAATTTGGTAAATAGTTGTATCGCCGAGGGTTTTCCAAATCGGATAATTTGCCCTGAAATACGACTCGTTGACCTTATAGCCTGGATCGCTTCGTTCTGCGTTACTGATGACTACGTAGGAAATATTGTACTTTCGTAGCAGGTCCTGGGTGTCAGAAGTTCCCTCGAACATTTTCACAACATCAGCCTCTCGCTCTGAATACGAAATACCGTAACTCCAGAGCCAGCCAGTGTAGCCAAGAACGATTCTCCGGCCAGCCAGCGCAGCGTACGGATTATTCGCATATTGTGCGGTAAGAAACACTGAATCTCGTGAGGTCTCGTCTCGTGCTATCGCTCCAAGCTGCTGCGCCTCGGAGTTAAATAACTCTGCTTTGTAGGACCCTTGGATTGTTCGGGAAACGTCGAGGGCACCCGATAAACATGTGAGAACTACAATACCCACAACCGCAAGCGTCCATTTTCTTGACCGTGTAGCAAGGAGACCCAGCAATGCTGCTACACCGACGGTGCTGACAACATACCAGTAAGCAAACAGCTTCGTGTTGTCCCAGTCCCACGGCTGAAAAACGACCAGATTGGCAATCAAAAAGACAGCGGCTGCGGCAACCATGAAGTATCCATACAAATCTCTCGAGCGCTTTAGCCAGTAGAGCGATGTAAGCCACAGCGGCAGGAATAATCCAAGGTTTTTCAGCCAGAACCAAACGAGCGAATCTTCGTGTTTCGTCCAGCCAAATTGCGGTCGAATAAACTTCGCGGTGTTCACACCTGCCGTAAGCCATAGAAAAAATGGCAGACCAACTACTGCGATCGGTGCTAAGAAATAAAGCCAGGGGATTTGTGATCGCCACGTAAAGGCGCGCCCTTTAGTAAAATGGCGTGCTGAGAGCATCATTAGTACAGGGGTCATAAAGCCTAAGAAAACGAGTCCGTGTGTATGAATTAGAGGCAATAATGCTGCTACGCATCCAGCTGCAAACAATACCCAACGCTTGCGTTCCTTTATTCCTAGCCAAAGCAAAGAGATGGTTGTTAGTACGATTGGTAATCCAAAAACGAATGCACGTTGAGGTACGAGGTAGGCATAAATCACGTTAATGAAATTGATGTTTGGAAGCGGCACATCGCCCCAGGTGATCGTGTAGGAGTGGGGGAGATTTGTAAAAAAGTCTGGTAGGGACGTCTTGATATGAAGAAGGTCGTCGAAAAAGTTCACAAATCCGAGCCCACCGGAAAGGTAGAAAAGGAATGGTGCGATGATAGAGGCGCGCCAACCAAACGCAATTCCGGCAAGCGACATTAAGGCAGCGAGGCCAAGTATGGCCAGCAGCATAACAGGGATTCGCATCGCTGGAAGAAGAGGCATGCCTCCTTTGACCAAAGACGCGGAGAGAAAGTTCGTGGTGAAAGGGTACGTTAGCCTTTGTCCGCTCATCGAAGTTAATTCAGGCGGTAGGTTATCTCCGTAGGCGAACGCTGTTGTTTGCATTAAGTGCTGGTTCCAGTCTCCCCAGACGTTTGAAAAACCAGCGTAAACACTTCCGTTTTGCTCGTAGATTGAGCGATTGAAAATAACGCCAAGCAGCAGCATGAAGAGTAAAAAGACACCCGCGGTTGCGCGCCAGGAAAGTGCTTTGCTCCGTTTCTTTAGATTCTTCCAATCGCGCTTAATATGCGTACTAAAGCGTGCAAGGAGAACGGCGCTAAGACACAGTAGGAGCAGGGTCATAACGAACACAGTAATCATCGAAAAGCCTGCTACAAGCGACACTAAGAACAAGGACACCGACATGAAAGCCAGACCGAAGATACTCCCGAATGTGAGGCGCTGCTCAAGCAGAAGTTTTGTAGGAACAAAATAGGTTACGGCACTGCCGAACGTCATAGCGCTAATCAAGAGTAGAAGTCCTAACATACCGCTCTAGTATAAAGCAGCCAGACAAACTTATGCGTAGCAAGCAGCATTATTAATTGACGCTGTACTCCGCCGACTTCTATAGTGGAGAAGATTACTAATTGACCACTGTAAGGAGTACCCATGGCAAGTGTCATTGTTGGGATCCTGGCAGCCGCGGTCGGGATCATCATAGGATATGCAGTATTCCAGTCACGAAATAGCAGGCGCGACGAGCATGCAGCCAAAAAGGCTGACAAGCTTGTTAGCGATGCCGAATCGAAGGCTAAGGAACTACTACTCGCGGCACAAGACGAAGCCCTAAAGACCAAAGAGTCGGGCAAAGAAGAGGAAAAACAGCGGCGCAAGCAGCTGGAAGCTTCGGAGTCTCGTTTGGCGGCTCGGGAGCAAAGTCTCGATCGCAAAGAGAAAACACTTGAAGAGCGCAGTGAGCGACTCGATAAGGATAAGGCAGAGCTAGACACTGCCAAAGAAGAAATTCGAGAGATCAAGACACGTCAGCTCGCAAACCTAGAAAAGGTTGCGAAGCTGAAGCAGGACAAGGCTAAAGATGTTCTTTTGCAAATGGTTGAGAAAGAATTTTCAGACTCGCTCTCAAAGAAGGTTAGGCAAATGGAGGAAACTGCAAAAGAAGAGGGCGAGCGTAAGGCGAAGGCAATCATTGCGACCGTTATTCAGCGATACGCAGCTGATCAGTCTGCCGAAATGACCGTTACTTCTGTGCATATCCCAAATGAAGAAGTTAAAGGTCGCATTATTGGAAAAGAAGGGCGTAATATCCAGTCTTTTGAAAAGGCAACCGGAGTCGACATCATCGTCGATGATTCGCCCGACACAGTTGTGATCTCGGGTTATAACCCCGTTCGTAGACAAGTAGCCAGGATCGCACTGGAAAAACTTGTCGCGGATGGTCGGATAAACCCTAGTCGGATCGAAGAAGTCGTTCAAAAGGCCGAGAAGGAAGTAAACCAAGTAGCTAAGAAGGCTGGTGAAGATGCGCTGTTCGAGCTTGGAATTAGCGGCCTTAACCCAGACCTCGTCAAACTGCTTGGCACCATGAAGTTCCGGACAAGCTATGGCCAGAACATCTTGAAGCATTCCGTCGAAGTGGCGTTTGTAGCTGAAATGTTGGCAGGTGAACTCGGAGTAGATCCAAAACTCGCCAAGATGTCGGGTCTCTTCCATGACATCGGTAAGGCGGTTTCTCACGAAGTTGAAGGCCCCCATGCCTTAATCGGCTATGACATCTGTAAGAAATATGGCCTCCCGGAAGAAGTGTGCCACGCCGTTGGAGCTCACCATGAAGATCTACCAATTGAGTCAACGCTTGATATCATCACGCAGGTTGCCGACGCGATTTCCGGCGCACGCCCTGGCGCACGTCGCGAAAGCTTCGAACAATACGTTAAGCGTATGAAGGATCTTGAAAACGTAGCCACATCTTTCGACGGTGTTGATAAGGCGTATGCGATCCAAGCCGGCCGCGAGGTGCGTATTCTTGTTCGACCCGAGGAACTCGATGACCTTACGACGGCAAAACTCGCCAAAGACGTGGCTTCAAAGATCGAAAAGGACCTTACTTACCCTGGTCAGATCAAGGTCAATGTCATTCGTGAAACACGGGCGACCGAACTAGCGAAATGAGAATAATTTTTATCGGTGATGTGGTCGGCAAAGCCGGCCGCATCGCTGTGGCTGAGGCGTTGTCTCACTGGCGCGATGCGTATCAGCCGGATGTTGTGATCGCGAATGCTGAAAACTCTGCCGGTGGCCAAGGTGCCACACCGAAGACGCTCAGCGAGCTGCAAGCTGCCGGGGTCGACTGCTTTACAATGGGGGATCATGTTTTTGATCAGCCGTTCTCTGCGCTTGAATCATTCCCAATTGTCCGACCGGCAAACCTTATAGAACCAATAAGCGGAAGCGGAACGCTTGAATTTACCGCACCCTCTGGTGAAACAATTACGGTGATTAATCTGCTTGGATATGCATTCTTGAAACGTCGCGCGACATCGTACTTTTCCGCCGCTGATAGAATTCTTGAAACAGTTTCAACAAAGCACATCCTTGTTGATTTCCACGCTGAGGCAACGAGCGAAAAGCTCGCCTTTGGGCATTATTTAGACGGGCGGGTCAGCGCAGTAGTCGGGACGCATACACACGTTCCGACGGCAGATACGCGAATACTACCGGGCAAGACTGCTTTTCAGGCGGACGTCGGGATGTGCGGGGCGCTGGAATCTGTACTAGGTTTCAGTACGCCAAATTCTCATGCCTGGCTGCGCCGGGAGATGGGAGAGCAAATTAAGCCCTCCGGCGACCTTATCGCTAAAGAGCGACCGTTCTTTGCTGACGCGGTCTTCATTGAGACGGACTCAGACGGTCGGGCGAGTAGTATCGAGCGACTTACGACCAGACCGTAAAGTGCCCCACAAAGACCTGGTTGACATATTTTTTAAGCAGGCCATACTGTAATTACTACGAAGTAATTACGAGGAGGATGCACATGGCTGGTGCAACCATGAACAAGCAGGATCTCGTCGAGCACATCTCTGAGGAAGCCAATATTTCCAAGAAGGCTGCTCTGACCGCTCTTGAGAGCCTGACCGATTCAATCACAAAGACCCTGCAACAGGGTGGCAAAGTTTCAATTAGTGGTTTTGGTGCTTGGTATCCAAACAAGCGCGCAGCTCGCATGGGCGTAAACCCACAGAAGATCTCTGAGCGAATTCAGATTCCTGAGACGACCGTTGCCAAGTTTATTCCCGGCAAGAATCTCAAAGAAGCTGTCCGCAAGCGCTAATTACATTTAGACACTTGAAAACCCCCGCTCGCGGGGGTTTTTTAGTACAAACTTTCTGGCCTTGCTGCTTATGAGGCGCGATTTTCTTCTCAGCAGGGTAGAATAGTAAACGTGATGATAACGGGGCGTGGCGCAGCCTGGTAGCGCGCCTGTTCGTGAGTGTAACGAGCGTCAAATTACTTGGGCTGGCGAACCAAAGCAGGCGCAGTTTTTCTTTCGCCGAGGTAGAATAGTAAACGTGATGATAACGGGGCGTGGCGCAGCCTGGTAGCGCGCCTGCTTTGGGAGCAGGAGGTCGTGAGTTCGAATCTCGCCGCCCCGACACCGATCATGACACGACAAACGAAAATAGTCTTAGCAAGTACTTTGGCGGTAGCACTTATCGCCCTTGGTAGCGTTTACTTGGTGAATCGTTGGCAGGAAAATTTGCTGCGCAGCGACAACCAGCGAATGGCTCAAATGACTACACTGCGCGAGTCCCTGGCAAAGTCAGCGACAAAGGGGATATATCCCGTGAAGACAGAGCGACTCGGGGCGACTTTCCCGGAAAGCCTTGGTTCGGGCGGTCTCATAAAGCCTAAAGATAGCGCGTACTATGCGTCGACGTCAGATGGAAAGTATTATCTGGCGTGCTATCAATTGGAACGAAAGAAGAATGCTTATTTTGTTAATCCCGATGGTGCCTTCTTGGCGGATCGCGCTGCCTGTAATGAACGCATAAAACCAGAGCTTTCGCGGTTTGTAACTATCAATAGTTTTACGGACGAAGCTGCAAGGGCGTGGTACCGTGCAAATCCGACGGTTCTGCCACAAGCAGATATTCAAACAAAATGTGCCGGCTCGGTTCATGGTGACTCCCAGCTTGCTGGATGCTACAACGGCACGATTTACGTCATGAATTACACAGAACCGGAAATTGCCAGTGAGATGTATGTCACAGCGGCACACGAGATGCTGCATGCCGCGTATCAGACTCTGTCATCTGCCGAACGCTCCTCGGTCGATAAATTGGTTGTTGCAGAGGCGAAGCGTATCAACGATCCAAAACTGCAGAAATACTTAGAGGGCTACGACGAAAAAGAGCGACCGAATGAACTTCATTCAGTGCTGGGCACGGAGTACCCAAACCTTTCTGCAGATCTAGAACGCCACTATGCTCAGTACTTCAAGAATAGGTCTGTCGTTGTAGCAAAGCACGCGCTTTATCAATCCAAGATAGATTCGCTAGAAAACGAAATTACCAACCTCAAGTCACGCCTCGACCGCATTGGCGCAGATGCGGAGCGGGCCAAGGCAAATGGAAACATCGCGCTTTATAATACATACGTTTATCCATACAACTCCCTGGTCGAGCAGATAAACGCAAAAATAGATGATTATAACCGCTTGACTGCCCATACTCGACCAGCCAGTGCCAAGCAAAAAGTTGGTGATAAGTAGACGCTTATGACGGTTTTAAAGCCTGGCGATCCGGCGCCGCACTTTGTCGCAGAAGATCAAGATGGTCGAGCGAGGCGTCTCGAGGAATTTCGCGGCACTTGGGTACTTCTTTACTTCTATCCTCGCGACAACACTCCGGGCTGCACGGCCGAGGCCTGCTCGCTTCGCGATAATTTCGAGGCGCTCAAGAAATTCGTCACCGTCATTGGAATCAGTGCTGATTCTGTGAAAAGCCATGCGGCGTTCGTGGCTAAACACGGTCTTCCATTTACCCTTCTGGCAGATCCAAAACATGATGTTATCAGTCGCTATGGCGCGAACGGTGTGCTGTTCCCAAAACGAACATCGTTCTTAATCGATCCAGACGGTATAATTGTGAAGGTGTACGAAAAGGTAAAACCAACGGAACACGCTGATGAGCTGTTAGCAGACTTCGTTGACCTGATCGATACAATTTCAAAACATCCATAAGCGGGTGTCGTATAAAGGCTATTACTCCAGCCTTCCAAGCTGGCGATAGGGGTTCGATTCCCCTCACCCGCTCACTCCAGTCCCGAGCTTCAACACTTCATAGCGAATTCTCGCTACTCCCGCTGCTTGACCAGCGGTCGTTTTTGTGGTACTATTGGTCAATTTTGGTTCGAGCAACAAACAAAAATGATCGCAAGTGTTTACCAGGGAGTCTTTGAAACGACGTACGATGTAACGTTTCGCGATCGTCTCCCGACTTTTTCCGGTTGTAGTGTAAAGGGCTATATCGATCCGGTAACGGATCGCATCATTATCAGGCGGAACCTTTCTCCTGCGGAACGCGCGATTACGCTGCTCCATGAAACGCTTCACGGATGCTATCCTGAATGGGATGAAAAAGACATCGAAGCCTGCGCCCAGTACACGTACGACAATCTCGCGGAACCCGACAAAGCAATTGTCGCCTTCTTGGCGACCGAACCCGACAGCATTAGATGAGGTGATCCAACACCCTGCAGCAACCGCCTTGCTGCTCTTGGTAAGTGTGCTGATTTTTATCTTGGCACTCTTCTTTATCCAGGAAGGTGAAGCGCATCGTGCACGACCGGGAATACTCTTTTTTGTCGATTTTCCTAGCTGGCTGCTCATCCCTTCATACATTGCCGCAATTCTGATGGTCCCCAATTTCACGATCTTGCTCTTTACCTGGTGGCGACGCCTTTATAAGAGGCGCTGGCCTTATGTATTTGCAGCCTTGGGGCTAGTCTGTATAGGTGTTGTCGTTTCACATATCGGATTCGGTGGTGTGATCAGCATCATTGACCCAAACGCACGGTAGCGCGTAGTAAAATAACAACACGCCCCGGTAGCTCAGTGGATTCAGAGCAATGGGCTTCTATCCCACAGGTCGTAGGTTCGAATCCTACCCGGGGCGCAGTGGAACTATTTAGTGTATGAAATTCTTGAACATAGAAATAAAGGCTCGATGCGAACATCCTGAGCATGTACGGCAGTATCTGCAAAAAGCTGAGCATAAGGGAACTGACCATCAAGTCGATACGTATTTTGTTGTTAAAAAAGGTCGCTTGAAGCTACGAGAGGGTGCAATTGAAAACGCATTGATATATTACGACCGCGCAGATCAACCAGGCCCAAAACAATCAAACGTGACACTCTGCAAGGTGCAGCCAAAGTCATCACTTAAGGAGGTATTGAGCAAATCGCTAGGGGTTCTCACCGTTGTAGACAAACAAAGAGATATCTATTACTTAGACAACGTGAAGTTTCATGTTGACGTAGTGAGGGGTCTTGGAAGTTTTGTTGAGATCGAGGCTATAGATATAGATGGATCGATCGGAAAAGATGACTTGCTCAAGCAATGCCAGGCCCACTTGAAATCCCTAGAAATCCGTAGAGAGGATCTTATTGCGTCTTCATACAGCGATTTATTGCTCGAATCCAGGCGTGTCACCTAAGCTTGCACTGGTGAGCATATTTCACATAATTCCCAAGCCGCAATTTAACGATTTGAACGTGAGGGCTGTTAGTTGTGCCGAAAACTGTCGCTGTGTCTCGTAGACACGTACACTTGAGCCATGGCAGAAGTGTGGCAACTGTTTAATCAGCATGGTGAAGCGCTTCCTAGAGAAGGCGCCAGCCCCAACGATGTCTTTTCGCAGGGGCTGTTGCATGGTGCTTCACATGTTTGGATCTGGCGCCGCGGATCAACCGGGCCAGAGATCATGCTCCAGAAGCGTTCTGCGGCAAAGCGTACCTGGCCGAATCGGTACGATATTTCGGCGGCTGGCCACATTGACCTGGGTGAAACGCCTCTGGCGGCTGCGATTCGTGAAACAAAAGAAGAAGTTGGGTTGGTTGTATCCGCAGACGAAGTCCGGTTGATGGGTGTTTACCGGGCATATGAAATAGCTGAGAGTGGCGACATTGAGAACGAATACCAATGGCTCTATCTAGTCGAGATGAGGGCCGAAGCAACGTTTAGTCTTCAGCAATCAGAAGTTGGCTCCATACAGTGGGCGCCACTAGAAGAAATTGAGAAGTCGGCCGGCAGGGATGACTACGTGCCTCATGGAAATGTGTACTACGGCATTGTCGTACGGGAAGTTTCGCGAGCCACACAGCGGTAGCGGGTGTCGGCCAACTTGAGTGATTGACCGGCCTTCTCACACGTAATCGTGTAGCCGTTCCGACTGACAGATTCTCCGACGCGAAGCGTCTGTTCTCTGCTTGCGGCATACGAATTGGGCGAGAGAATGAGTGCGAAGGCAACGGCTAGTGACGCCACGGCATATTCCTTGTGCCGGAAGTCGTAGTACATCGAAAGCAGTAGCACGGATAACGATCCGGCGAGTCCCGCGGTATAGTTTGCCACGACGACCCAGTTGTGAATTGAAATACCGTAGGAAAGCCAGACGCCGCTGCAGGCAACCCAGATCCCAAATGTAGTTAGCGACACGTCGCGTGCCGATTTGGTCTTGTAGATTTTTCGAAGCTCAGGAAAGTAGGCATACGATGCCGCGATTCCACTTACCATTGCTAGCACTTCGAGTGTCATTGTGTTTACAAAAATTAGCTTAGTATAGGCTAAATATTGTTTCGAGTCAATGTAGAAACGTTCACTGCTAATCGGAATTCAGGCATAATAGTGTGCGGTACGGCACGGTGGCTGTAGCTCAGTTGGTTAGAGCGCCAGTTTGTGGAGCTGGATGTCGTGGGTTCGAATCCCATCAGCCACCCAAAGAA